>NZ_CP011382.1:5541633-6283267 GCF_000734895.2 Calothrix sp. 336/3
GGCAAGAAAAACTCATAATCAACATCCCACCTGAGGAGTGTTTTTTCTCCTTGGGGAATTAACTGAATTTCGCCGCGATGGTATCTGATAAATTTGCCTTGAAAGACTCGATAGACAAACCTTTTTGGTGGTTGGCAATGTTCAATAACTTCTTTGAGAATAATATCTCCCCCAGGAATGTTGATCGTTACTTGACGGGTTCCACCAATACTGGCTGCTTGGGAGCGATCGCCCGGTTCTAGTGTTTCAATGAAGGCTGTAGACCAGGTATTAATATATTGGGGGTCGGTGATGAAAGACCAGACTGCTTGGGGTGGCGCTGGCAGATACTCGAAAAATACTAGCTTTACCAAGATTTTCTCCTGTATAAAGTCTTGAACAATATCTCCAATTGAATCTACGATGAGATTCACAACGGGAAGAAATATTGCCTTCCCAGAACATACCCAAATAATTTTAATTAATAGTTAATAACTTATACCAAATATTCTATTTCATCAATAAGACTTAAGCCACTTGTTGCAATTGGATAAAATATGTTATGCGGATTTCCAGTATTTTATTAACGAATAATTAGGATTTATTACAAAATGTAGTATTTTTTATACAAAAAATAAAAGATTTCAATATGTAGAAAAATGTCATAAAAATACTTGATTACATGGGTCTTTTGTGCGTTTGATGAAATTCATTATTTAGGCTTAAATAGCTAAAAACAGCTCCAGGATAGAGATTAGAGGAATTTCTCTGAGAATGCTTTGATTTATCCCAAAATTAGGGAATTTAATATTTCTGGCGATCGCCTTTATTGGACGTGAATATCTTGGATGAAAATACCTCTAAATTTTACTAGTGATGGCAAAGGAAGCAGGATTATCTGCACCTACTTCCCATGGCAAACAATCTAGAAAGAAAAACTTGTTCTGAGAACACCAACAGTAATTGGATCGTTTTCTGGGGTATGACCTGGTTCCCAAATATGGATAATACCAGGTGTGACACTAATATTGTCAGATACTCGGAAACGATAGAAAGCTTCGATTTGATTGGTGGTTCCGGGTTGACTACCGGGATTACCCACACCACCGTTGAGTAAATCAGGAACGTTAAAACCTACAGGTAAATCACTATTGGTAATTTTTGGCGGTTGTCCAAAATAGATTCCTGCCAAATTCCCCTTGGCAAATAAATCTGGGAAGTTGAGATACACCATATAGTTGGTAGTTTCTACGTTACCTGAGCGACCGGGGATGTAAGAATTGGTATAACCTGCCCAACCTCCTAAATTTACCCGGGATGATAATTGCCAGTTAACAGAAGCACCCACAGCATTTGTTTGTAAAGGCTTAGAAGTACCATTAAAACAATTGATCGCAGTCAAACAATCATCCCCAGCAAACTTTGACAAGTAACCATTACTGGAATAACTATTTACGTAATACAAGCTGATATCGAAGGCATTACTGGGTGTAAATAGTAACTGAGCTGCGGCAGTATAATTCCCGTTAAACAATCCTTTACCCTTTCCGGGGTTGCTGGCGCTGGTACTGTTATAGATAGCTTGTAAACTGGCACTTTTGGCAAACTGCCAGTCAAAGGCAATCCCCGCACCGCTATAACCCATGTTGAGAATTGGGTTTCTTTGGGCGAATACAGAAATCGGTCCAGTGGCACCACTTTCTACCCGGTTTGGTCCTCTAAATGCGCGGATAATGTCTACCCCTGCTGCTCCCACCATCATTGCTAACTTATCAGTCAACATCTGGTGGTAATGTAAATCACTGAGGGTGACATCACCGTTGGTAGAAAGTTCGTAACCAAGGAGAACATCGTGGTTGTATCTGGGGTAATTAGGAAATCTCGGTGCAGAACTACCGTTGGCTGTCAAAAGTCCTGTTACGAGGAAATTACTAGGACTAAATTGGGTTGTGAGAAATAACTGATTGAGGTAAATGACATTAGCATTTGTACCAGCATCATCGGTATCTTTAACACCATTGCGGGGGTTGATATCTCCTCGGTTGTCGCTACGTGCTTGCACACCAACGACGGTCACACCAGTTAACTTAGTAGTTGTAGAAAATTGGTTAGCAGCGATTTCCGCAGTTTGTGCTTCCAATTTATCCACCCGACCGCGTAATGCGGTTAATTCTGCGGCAAATTCGGATTGGAGTTTTTGTAGGGTTTCCAAATCCTGACGCTGGACAAAACTTTGGGTACTTTCTTTAATTAATTGGTCAATTCTTTCTAAGCAGTTATTCAAACCTGCGGCAAATTCATAGCGAGTGATAGCACGTTGACCGCGATAGGTACCGTCTGGATAACCTGCAATACAGCCATAACGCTCTACGAGGGATTGTAGGGCTTGAAATGCCCAATCTGTAGGTTGTACATCTCGCAGTTGAGATACTGATGTTACCTGATCCATAGATTCATCAGGTAAAGTTGGGAAATCACTAGTTTGAGAAGAGATAGAAGTAAAAGTACCATCAGTCAATTGGTCTGTAGATAATTCTGATACTTCTAGGGTTGGTATCTCTTCAGCTAAGACTTGCTGCGGTACGCCATAGATTCCCGCAGCGATTAAGGAGGAAATTACCCAAACTTTACCGTTTTTCACTTTGACTTTACTCACACAGCTACTCAAAGGATGAGCTTATTCAAAATTTCCTGATTCTGACTTGAGTATTTACACGTATTTTGTACCAAAGGACACTTTTTGCCTATGGGCAATAGCCCAGAAGGATGAGTATAAAAGAAAAAACTCATAAAGATTTCTCCGTCATTTATCAATAACTCGTATGGCAAAAAGTTCGCCCAATTCAGCATCTCAAACCCATCTTCCTAGTCCAGATAATGTGGCAGCAACTAAGCGAGTTGTGAAAAAAATTCGTCGGCGTATCAGTAAATCTCAGGAAGAGGAAGCGAGTCAAAAGCAACGTGGTAAATTCGCTGTGTTGGTGGCGATCGCCTTGTTATTGAGTAGTGGCGGTGTGGTGACAGCTTTTGTCTGGATTAGCTTGCAATTTATGTTTAATCCGGATCAGGTGAGTTGGATGAATCAAATTTTACCCACCTGGGCAAAAATACCTTTGGGCAAGGCGGAGAAACCTCAGAGTTTACCGGAAATTCAAACTGGTTTGGGTAATACGGGGCGGGTAGTGGGTAAATTAATTCCCTTAGATACTCAAGAACCGAAGTCTTTTTTAATGCCAATTCTGCGTCAACGGGCAAATTGTCAAGCTGACTGCGAAGAGATTGCGGAGTTACGGGTTTATCAGCAGGTTCCCGATAGGGAGTCACCTTCGGATGCAGAGAAGTACTACTATCGCCTGACACAGTTGCCAGTTACGGGACTAGAGGAATCCTTTGTTCTTGCTCCCCTAGTAGCTGCGGGGGATGAAAACCAAGGTTCGAGCCTGAATTTACCCTTAACGGAGGTAGGAAAGTTTACTGGCAAGACTCCCACTCCTGGAATTTGGCTATATTTGCGTGGACAACGACAGCAAGGAACTAGGGCGATCGCCTATGGGCAAATTGTTCACTACTCTCCCAAACGTCGTCACCTGCAACTGATGAACTCTTGGACAAGTCCCTCTGGGCAACTCCCCCAATGGCAACAGGTAACGGGGAAGGAAACACCGGAATTAGTCGTGGACGAAACCGTGGGTTTAGAACCGCTATTGCGAGTCTATCAAGTTAATGCCACGAAGTTTGTCATCAATCCTGTGGAGTTGGAGGAAATTACCCTGAAGTTCCCGGTTCTCAATGATGCAACCTACGAAAAAGCTTTGCTACTTGCTCGTACTGGATTGTGGACACCTGCACGGGAATTACTCAAGTTAGTGCAGCAACAACAAAAAACCCTTTCTCCTAAAGCACAAGCACAAATTGATGTGATTGCTTTACATTCCCAACTGACCCAAAACCAAGCAAAACGCACCTGGGCAAGTCCAAGTCAACAGGTACTGGCAGATTTAATTGATGGGCAATGGCAAAAAGCTTTACAAGTATTTACCTCTTCTCCCCAAAATGCCCAAGAAATCACCAGTTTATTGAAAGCAGACACTGGGAGGTTGTGGAGTCGTACGGAAGCAGCTTTACAAGTTAACCCTAGCTATAAGGAAGTTCAAGCTTGGGCAGTATTAATCCTAGCAGCGAAGCAGGGTGAACAAACAGCTCTATCCTGGTTACAAAAGCAAAGCAAACCGGAATCGAGCTATGTACAAAATATTCTCAGAACAAGCCAAAACCCTGCCCAGGGAAATTATCCCCATAGCAGTCGGGTAATTGGTACTGCCCAACCTCTAACAGCAATCTCTGAGGGTGAATGGTGGCAACTCAATCCAACTCGTAAACTTCAGCTATTACCAGAGGAGCAGTGGTATCAGGTAGAGGTGACAGCTTTCCATAATGGCAAAAATTGGTTATCTGCTCCCTTTAACAATCTGCAAGTACCTGAAAATAATCCCCAAAAGTTTCTCTGGGATAGTTTGGGTTTGACTAAGGATGCAACCTTGCAAATTGTTCTCTGGTCAAATACTGGCGAACAGCAAAGCACCATCGCCAAAATCCAAGCTGTACAGTTGCAAGCAGGTAAACTGCGGTTGCTCACCACTGCAAGTTCCCTATCCCTACCTACCCAGTTGAAAAACTTAGGTGTCCGTCAACCCATCCCCCTAGCTTTAACTACGGATGCTTTAACATGGGTGCAAACACAACCGATTAGTCTTTCCCAGCTTGATCGCCCCAAAACTGCAAGCATTCTGACCCAAATTTGGCAATCTCTGCAAGCTTCCGGTGAAATTGCTACCGATGAAACACTTAGTATTGACCAACTTGTAGAGCAATTGGGTAATTGGACAATTCAGAAAATCGATTTTACTGACGATCGCCAACCAGAAATCCTCTTAACTATTTCTCCCGACGCGATCGCTAACCTCAAACAAGCCAAGGGAAAACCCACTGGGCAAGGCAATCGCACTCTGATTCTATCGGAAAATGGTAAAATATTATATACTGAATTCAGTAAAAACTCTGAACAAACCCTGATCGCGATCGCGAACTTGGCTGAAATAGAAATTCCCGTCTTACTAGTAGAGAATACCAAAAGCTATAGTATTTTACGCTGGTCAAAGAGTAAACAGCGCTTTGAGTAGCAACCTCCTGCTAACATCTCTACTATAGCGAGCTTGGTACTCTAGGGGTTTAGTTAGGCAGTTAACCTAGTCTTCTGGCTCAATGGTGACTGCTTTTTTCATATTTTGCAGTTGCTGGAGCAAGCAATCTACCTCAGCTTGGAGGTGTAAGAATTTAACTTGCTGATCGACTTGATAAAAAGACCTTGTTAACTTCGCTGCTAAATCGGATTGAGACAAGCGTTCAGAAACAGTTGATGTAGTCATTGTTAATTAAATCCAGAACTCAACTCACACCATTAGAGATATTATAATAGTGTAGTTTGAAGATTTATTAAAATCTCGTATACATTGTATCAGGAAATATAGTGTAACCCTAATGGTGTGCTACTTGACTACAGCAACCAGGCTTTTGTTTCCGGTCAAGGATAAGAGAAAAATTTATTGATTGGCAGGAGACGGTAATTTTCCCAGGTTTTCCAGAAGTAAGGGATAAAAATGTCCTACAGGTCCCTGTCCTGCACCGATATTCAGGGAATGTTGCAGAGCTTGATGGACGTAGTGCTTTCCCTGCTTGACGGCGGTAAACAAATCTGCACCCTTTGCCAAATTTGCCGCGATCGCTGCCGAGAGGGTGCAGCCAGTACCGTGGGTATTCTTAGTCTCAACTGGCTCCATGGTGAGGATTTCCAAGCTCTGCCCATCAAACCACACATCCACACCTCGCCATTTTTCAGCCATTCCTCCACCCTTGACTAAAACGGTTTTTACGCCGAATTTTTGATGAATAATTTCTGCGGCTTGTCGCATATCATCCAAGGTCTGAATTTCTCTACCACTGAGAATCTGTGCTTCATAGCGATTGGGAGTGATAATTTTTGCCAAGGGTAGAAGCAAATTTTGTAAGCTGGCGATCGCGGCATCATCAATAAGTTGCGCTCCTGTACGGGACACCATCACCGGATCCACTACTAAATTTTCTATCTGTAAATCTGCTAGCTGATGGGCAACGGCTGTGATAATTTCCTGGTTGAGGAGCATTCCAGTTTTTACTCCTTGGACACCAATATCTGTGTAAACTGCATGAATTTGAGCAAGGACAGCTTCCACAGCCATGGCATCAACTCGATTCACCCCCAAGGTATTTTGGGCTGTGACGCAGGTAATCGCACTCGTACCATGGACACAGTGAAAAGCAAAGGTGCGTAAATCTGCCTGAATACCTGCACCACCTCCACTATCAGAACCGGCGATTGTTAAAGCTACGGGAATCTGTGCTGGGGGAATTGTATCCTGTTCTTTTGCAGTCATTTTTGTCCAAGCAGTTTTATTCAGTACAAGAAAAATTACTGTTTTATCTTCTTTGCTGTGTCTGTGTGTAGACACATAATAAACAAATGCTGTCAACTGTATTTCAACAACAGTAAATGTTTAAATTAAGTAAGTAAATTTTGATGATTTAAAATCAGGGCTGAAACTATTGCTCTGCAAAGCTTGTGAAAAAGCTGCAAAAAATGCATATACGCCTTCAGTGATTATTAGTATCATAGCATTTCAAAGTCTGATTATCTCGTCAAAGAAGTCGCAAAAATGTCACGATACCTTGACACTTCAAAGATTTGGCAGATTGAATATTTTAATAGGAAGCTAATTTAAATATATTTGGGGCTTATCAAAAACATGGGGAGTCGTCAGTAAGAATTTTGGGGTGGCGATCGCCAGAGAAAGAATATTTGGAATCACCAAGCAAAAATCACCATCTAATGCTACATCTATGATCGTTGAGCGGTGGTAAATCAACGTGAAAGCACAAGTATTTCGAGGCGTAAATAATTTATCCTACGAAGAAGTACCCGTACCCATCCTAGAAGCCGATGAAGTGCTGGTGCAGGTCAGTGTCGTGGGATTGTGTCAGTCAGATATCAAGAAAATTCGGTATCCGTTGTATGAACCGCCACGGATTTTTGGTCACGAAACGGCGGGAACCATTACCGCAGTTGGCAGTGAAGTCAAAAACTGGCAGTTAGGGCAACGGGTGGCAGTCATGCACCACATTCCCTGTATGCGCTGTGACTACTGCTTGAATGAAAATTACTCGATGTGTGACACCTACAAAAATATTGTCACCACGGCGGGTTTTGCTCCCAGTGGCGGTGGATTTGCTGAGTATGTCAAGATTCCAGGTCATATTGTCAGGAATGGGGGCTTAATTCCTATCCCCGATCATATTTCCTTTGAAGAAGCGAGTTTTGTGGAACCGACCAACTGCTGTTTAAAGGCGGTGAAAAAAGCCCAAATTGCTCCCGGACAGACAGTGCTAATTACTGGAGCCGGACCAATTGGCTTGATGTTTATTATGTTGGTGAAGTTATTTGGTGGCAAGGCGATCGCCACAGATTTACTTCCCTCCCGTATTGAGAAAGCATTGAGTGTGGGTGCAGAAGCTGCATTTGATGCCCGGGATGCGGATTTACCAGGAAAAATCCAGGCTTTAACTAACGGTATGGGTGTGGATGTCACCCTGCTTGCGGTTCCTAACGATAAAGCATTTTTCCAAGCTCTAGATTGTACCCGTAAGGGTGGCAAGATTCTCTTCTTTGCCGAATTCCCCGACGAAGTAGAAATTCCCTTAAATCCGAATATTCTCTATCGTCGAGAAATTGACTTGATGGGAAGTTACAGTTCTTCCTACAAAATCCAGAGTTTAGCAGCAGATATCGTCTTCAATCGTCGGATTGATGTGAATGCTCTGATTAGCGATCGCTATCCCCTCCAGGATTTATCCCAAGCTGTAGACCAGGCGATCGCACCCACACCGGAAACCTATAAAATCTTGATTTATCCGTAAGTTGGGGAATAGGGAATAGGGAATAGGGAATGGGGATAGGAAAAAGTATTTTTATTCTTTCCTACACCCTACCTAACACCAATTTGAAAAAAGAATGCGACAGATGCAAACGACGAAAGCCCAGCTATGTCAAGCTTTCTTAATTACGAATTGCGAATTACGAATTGCCAATTGGTATAACCCTCTTCCTTAAGGCACAATCAGCACCGGACAGGGAGAGAGATTAATCACCCGATTGGTGACACTATCGTGGGAACCCTCATCGGTTAACCCCAAACCTCGACAGCCCATGATAATTAAATTTGCTTCTAACTCATCAGCAACATCGCAGATGGTAAAAGCAGGCTTACCTTGGCGTTCGATAGCATCCGCACTAATCCCCTGGTCAGCAAATAATGACTTAGCGGCTTCCAATAATTGGGCTACTTTTTCCGGAGAAGACATCGCATCACCCCCAGATGCATCTTCCGTCGGCTCAACTACACTCAGTAATATCAAACGGCTGTTGTAGGTTTTGACAATATTCGCTACAACCTCCGCAGCTTCCCGCGCTTCTCGACTTTGATCAACTGGAAATAAAACTGTTTTGAACATTACGTTCACCTCCGCCCCCATGAATCGGTAAAATCTGGATGGTTATTCTTTAGAAAACAATAACAAAAAGGCAATCAGGAGGTTGTGTCGTGTCTAAGAAAACTTTAGCAAATTTATCTGCTGCCGACTTGGCTGGGAAACGCGCTTTTGTGCGGGTAGATTTCAACGTACCTGTAGATGATGCTGGTAACATCACTGATGATACTCGTATCCGAGCAGCTTTACCTACCATCCAAGACTTGACACAGAAGGGAGCTAAGGTAATTCTCGCCAGCCACTTCGGTCGTCCCAAGGGTGTCGATGATAAATTGCGCTTAACCCCGGTTGCCAAGCGTCTATCTGAGTTACTCGGACAAGAAGTGATTAAAACCGATGACTGTATCGGTGATGATGTCGCGGCGAAAGTTGCAGCAATGAGCAACGGACAGGTTTTATTATTGGAAAATGTCCGTTTCTATAAAGAAGAAGAGAAGAACGACCCAGAATTTGCCCAAAAATTAGCTGCTAACGCTGATTTGTACGTCAATGATGCTTTTGGTACTGCTCACCGCGCTCATGCTTCTACTGAAGGTGTAACAAAATATCTCAGTCCTTCCGTGGCTGGATATTTAATCGAGAAGGAATTACAGTACCTGCAAAGTGCCATTGAAAATCCCCAGCGTCCTTTAGCAGCAATTATTGGTGGTTCTAAGGTTTCCAGCAAAATTGGTGTGATTGAAACCCTCCTAGAAAAATGTGACAAGTTAATCATCGGTGGGGGGATGGTGTTCACATTCTTCAAAGCTCGTGGTTTGAGTGTTGGTAAGTCTTTGGTGGAAGAAGACAAGCTGGAATTGGCAAAGTCTTTGGAAGCCAAAGCTAAAGAAAGAGGTGTCGCTTTACTCTTACCTACTGACGTAGTTATCGCTGATAACTTTGCTCCCGATGCTAATGCTCAAACTGTCAGCATCGAGAATATTCCCGATGGTTGGATGGGTTTAGATATTGGTGCTGATTCCGTGAAATTCTTCCAAGAAGCTTTGGCTGATTGTAAGAGTGTGATTTGGAATGGTCCCATGGGTGTATTCGAGTTCGACAAATTCGCTGTCGGTACAGAGGCGATCGCTCACACTTTGGCAACCATTGGCAAGAGTGGTGCTACTACCATCATCGGTGGTGGTGACTCCGTTGCTGCTGTGGAAAAAGTAGGTTTAGCTGACCAAATGAGCCATATTTCCACTGGCGGTGGTGCTAGCTTAGAGCTACTCGAAGGTAAAGTATTACCTGGTATTGCAGCTTTAGATGAAGCCTAATTTCTAGGAAGATGGGGATAGTCACCAAGTGATGGCTATTCCTGTCTCCATCATGGCGATAGAGCTACGCTCCGCCTTAAAGGCGATCGCCATCAGATTCTTGCTCTAAAATTTCCCCTCTAGCTAACGACTAGGAACAACCACCGGATTGGTATAAGGGTCAACATTGGGGTCAATCACTGGTTGCGGATGGGGTTCATGGAAGGGATCCGTATTCGGGTCAATCACTGGCTCTGGATGGGGTTCTTTGTAAGGGTCAATATTTGGGTCGATAAAAGGTTTTGGCTCAGGATTGCGGTATGGGTCAAGATTTGGGTCAGAATTTTTGCTTAACATAGTTAATTTTATCGAGATAATTTGGTGCTTAATTTGGAAAAATCACTACAACTACATTGATTGACTAGTTGTTTGACTGAGATAAAGCCGTTAATATCCAATCGCCAATGATTTATTCACCTAAACACCGCAGCTATGAATATAAAATTAATTGATGATTGCAACCTTGACATCCATCTGTTGATATCCATCCCTAGAGTGAGCCACTAAATGGCAATGGGTAATAGATATTCTTTCACCATTACCCATCTTCTACAAATTCAGAACCTATCTCGGTTTTCTCGCAATAATTGTCCGATGACGTGGATCACTAGCAACAGTCACAGGTGACTCAAAACCGACTTTCTCTAAAGTAGCTTCAATATCAAAAGTGTAGTAGTCATCACTCCATGGTTCAGTACTTTTCATCAAGGTAAAAAGTGCTGGTGGTAGGTTCTGAATCACCGGTGACTTGGGATTATTATCAACTAAGGCAATATAGCCACCGGGACGCAACAAACGTAAAGCTTCTTGAAAAATACTAGTTGTTGCATATCCTGGTAACTCATGGGTGACAAACTGCATCGTCACCAAATCAAAGGAATGACTATCTAAACCTGTGTTCTCTGCCTGAAGATGCAGCCATTGGGAAATTGCCCCCTGTCTATCAAGAATTTTCGCCACACTTAACATATGGGGTGATAAATCCAATCCCACGGTTTTTGGGGAATATCCTTGTTTTTTCTCGTAAAAACGATGGAGAGCTAAGGTAGAAATGCCGACACCCGTGCCAATATCTAAAATATCCTGGATAGGCTCCTGAATATATGTGGCTAGAACCTGGTGAAAAGTACCCCGTAAGCGACGATGGGCAGTCTGCCAAGTCATTTTCTCATTTTTCCATACCCGTAGTGCCATGGCGAAGGTAGCGCTGGGTGCTTCTAATGCAGCTTGCCAACAAAGATTACCTTGGGAATAGGCATGAAAAGGTACTTTGTAGTAGTCGGGATAAGTCGTACTGGGGTTAGTTGATTCGTTGATTTTTTCTTGGATTCCCGATGCTGCTAAGCTTGTGTAGTGTTTTCGCCAGGGAACCCCATTTTTTTCGGCTGTATCGATGATGACTTTTCTCGCCTGGTAGGACATGAGTTTGTAAAGTGGTTTGGTTTGAATCAAGAGATTGACAAACCGCGAGAGCAAGTCTGCGCCAGCCCAATCAGGTTTTAATTTTTGGTTATTCATCTATGGGATAGGGAGTAGAAAAATAGGAGATAGATAAGGGAAGGAAGCATCCATACTGTCATTTGCTTGTTCCTTGCCACCTATGACCTATGAGATTCTTGAAGGATTATTTATATTGTAAATTTGAGGTAAGCAATTCTGATATGTAGTGGACTGATTGCATTTCTTTCATACTCTGCGTATGTATTGTCGGGTAGGGAGCAGGAAGCAAGAGGCTATATCGTGTCTGGGAGATTAATTTACTTCAGATTGTGGGATTGCTTCCTTCCGTCGCAATGACAAAACCTACTTTTGATGATGGAAAAGGTCTAGCTTGCTAATATTGGAGAAGCTAAGAGCTAAAAATGGGGGATATTGTGCCTTACAGTCAATTCAAAACATTGGCAAGTGTGAAGTAAGCATTTGGAATTGTCACCCAGGAAGGTGTGCGTTTTCTACCTGAGTTGGAGGCGATCGCCCCCTCGGATACTCTGCGGAATTTTTTGGAATACAGTTTACCTGTGGCAACGGCAACGGGAAGTGAAAAAGCTCGCTCCGAGTTGATTATTAGCCCAGTTTTGTTAGAGGTGCGGCAAATTTTAAACCAAACAATTAGCTTTTTCTCTGGAGAGGATTTTACCGTTGATGAGACTTTGGGATTAAATGGAACTTGTGATTTTTTGTTGAGTAAATCGACGGAGCTTATTGAAATTGAAGCCCCAGTTTTTATCTTGGTTGAAGCCAAGAAAGCTGATTTAAAGGTAGGTTTGGGGCAATGTGCTGCCGAGATGGTAGCAGCACAAAAGTTTAACCAGATGAAAGCACAGACTGCGGAGCGTAGCTCTATCGCCACAATTTATGGTTGCGTCAGCAATGGCACACAATGGCGGTTTATGCAATTGCAGGATAAACTATTGACCATTGATTTATATGATTATCCCTTGCCACCGGTGGGGCAAATTCTAGCTTTTCTCAGTTGGATGGCACAGAATTAGGGCAGGATACTCGACTCGAATTTCTGTTTTAACTGTTCTGTGCTTAACCCCTGAGTCCAATACTCAACTAAAGCTTGACCAAATGCCCAAGCATTTTTCTCTGGGATGCTGGAGTTATTGAGTAATATTGACCATAGGGACAGTAAATCAAAGGTTAGAGGTTTGGCATCGCTATCGAGTAGACAAAATAATTCGTATGCCATTTGCAGCTTACCAATCACTAAAGGTAAATTTTCTACAGGAATTTGTTCTACTAGTAAAGCACCTAGGGTAGGTCGTCCGGTGGTGAGAGTGGAAATAAATTGCAGAATCGGACTTTTGAGTAGGGTGGTGATTCCTTGGGTTGTGGTCATTTGGAAGGTATAGTGGTCGATAATTTTCGCGGTGGCAATGGTACGAGCTTCCAAATCCTGGAGAAATCGCGCTAGACGTAATTGTTTGGCTGGGGCGATCGCCTCCATTAAACTCAGGGATAAATCTTCTATATTCCAACTCCTACGTCCTAACTGACTATCATTGGTGACTACTGGCAAAACAATATCAGTAAAATCTTTGAGAATTTGACTTCTGTAGGCTGTTGCTTCCCGAATATTAACTTCCTTGGGTTTATCTCCCCATTGCCAATCGTAGGGTGGTTGCCATTCCCGTAGGGGACGTAATTTGTCTACTTGGGTGACAACGGTAATTATCGGTAAATCGGGAATCTGACGATGAATATCCCCCAAAAAATCCACATCTATTTGCAAAGCCGGATCTAAAGCGGGAGTCACTAACAGGAGTAAATCTGCATTGGTGGCATAATTCCTAACTTGTTCACCAATATCAGCTCTTTGTACCTGCTCATAACCGGGGGTATCCCACAGAGTCAAACTTTCTCCTGTTTCTGTCTGCCAATGGTAATTTTGTATCTTGTCTGTACTGGGTAGGGTATCAACGACTGCCAGTTCTGCTTGAAATAATGTATTGATTAAACTACTTTTTCCGGCTCCGGTTCTGCCAACTACAAGAATATTTACTGGTTTTTGTTCAACCTTGGTAATCGGTTCTGCTTGGGTGAAAATTTCCCGCAGGGTTTGGGTGGGGGGTAATTTGGCAGGTGCAGAAACGGTTGAAATCCCCATATTCACCCCCTTGCCATACAGTGCTGCTGCTTGGCGACAGAGATTTCTCAAGGCTGCTTCCCGCAACAATTGACTCAAATTAATTAAAAGTTGCTGATTCGCTTGATTGGCAAAACCCTGACTTGCTCTTTTGGCGATCGCCGCAGCTGGGTTTAGGAAGTACTGAGCCAAATTCCACACACGCATAAATTTCCGTGCCGATGGTTCTAGCTTTTGGTAAACTTCATATGCCTGGTAAGCTTGACCGATGGATACCTGACTTAAGGCTGGGGATAATTTCTGCATCCATGTATCTAAATCATCCACCGTCCCCCGCATTAATCCGTAGGCTTGGGGTATGTAGATATTCAGCAGGGGATACTTCACCTCTGGATAGTAAATATGGGCGATCGCTGCCACTAAATCCTGACAACGTTGCCAAAACTTCTGCCAATCTTCCCACATCGGTGGGTCATTTTGAGCCGTTTGCAAAATCTCTTGGAAGACAGTTTCTATCCTCTGGTTAATGTTACCCGTATCATTGGTTACTAATTGCCCTGCGGATAATTCTAGTTCCTGACTCACCTGTGCTACCACCGCTTCCACCTGAGACACCACGGGTTTTGTCCATTTCACTAGTAGATAACGCCAAGCGAGAAAAATTAACGTAAATAATGCCCAAATCCAATTAATACCCCATGTATGAATTTGGAATCCTGCCGCAACCATAAGAAAAGAAATTATGGCAACAATCGGTAGTGATAGGATTAACCATTGCCACAACTTTAAACGCACCATGATTTTATCCTCCAGGAAATAGTTGTCACTCCTATCTCAATTTATGCCACAATTACTTTCTGAGGTATGGAGCAATGATTTAAGAATATTCAAGTCTAAACTATTCAATATACTCGCTTTAATCGGTCTTTTATCATCCCAGAAAATCAGAGAAGAGTAAAATTTTATCGCAGTTGGCGATCGCAACAGTTCTAAAGTATCTTCGGCTTGTTTTTTGTTTTCAAAGCTGAGAAAATAGACTGTATCATCAAAGATTGTTGGTTGATTATCTATCTCACCCACCAATTGAAAACTTATTTTTTTATAAAGTCCACAAATAGCTATTTTCCAGGGAGAAAAACTGTAATCACCAACTCCAAATACTGAGAAGCGAGGATGCTGTCGATAAATTTTGCTTTTTCTTCCATCTAAATATTGTGAATATCTGGACAAATATTTCCAGGTTTTTGGAGCATATTTTTTGATATCATCTGTTGACTGTCCAATTTGTTTCTGAGTTACTACAACATAGCGGTCTGTTCTCAATACCTGACCTTTGGCAATATCAGAACCTTTTAATAAAGGATACAGATAAGTATCTTCAATATCTATTATTTCACTAAATCCATTCATATACTTATCATCTATTCGATGAAGTTCCATAATATTTGAGCAGTCATGCTTGACTCCAGAACGCCATCTCGTTTGGCTCTTGATATTAAATAATGATTTAACCTCTTCAAATACTTCCATATCTCTAATCAGAGTTTTGTTGTAATACCCCAATCGATAAAAGCTGCTACTTTGCAAGCTGTCAAATATATCATAATTATATTTTGAGGACTCAGAATCAAATTTACATACTAGTAAACAAGCATCTACATTGACATGAAAATATTTCTTTGCATCGATTTTATAAACATGTAGATATGCTAATTTCATTTCTCGATTATAAGTGTAGCTGATAATTTTTCTAGCTACGGATGTTTTACACAAAATTGCAATATATCCATTAATTTTATGCAGATATTCGATACTCTTAATTAACATCCATTCGGAAATATCAAAATTACTTTTTCCAGTAATAGCTTCCAAACCCTGATAATGATTAAAATTACTTTTTGAGGGTAGATTTTGTCCGGAGATTACACCTTGTTGAGAATTTGTCACCCAGGGGAAATTCCCTAAAATTAATGGTTCATACTTATCATATGGTTTTAGCTCAGACCAATCAAACTGAAAAAAATCTTGATGATATATTTCCAGTATGTCATAATTCTTTAGACGATGATTCTGTTGCAATTGACAGAGATAATCAGAATTTATTTCTATGCCAATAATTTTTTCCAGGTATGGAAACATTTGTGATGCCGCATCAATAAAATTTCCATATCCACAAGTAGGCTCAATTACGATACGTGGTTGAATGCCTAATTTACAAATTTTCTGACATATTTCCATTGCCAAATCAATGGGTGTTTGAAAATCACCATATTCTATGAGATGTTTCTGTTTTATCTGATTCATGGATTTGCTTTGTAAACAGAAATTATACCTGATTCCTGACCAGAATATGCAATAATTCTGCTATATTGTAGTCGCCATTGCAAAGCATTAGAAATAGTTAAGAACCCTTGCAAGGGAGGATTAGCTAATATTTCATCGGCAATGTTATAAGCTTCAATTTCATCTACAGGTAAATTACGTTCCAGCATAAAGGCGACTAAATCATCCTGATTACCTTCATTCGTGAGGATATGACGAATTCCACGAGTCATTTGAAAATCGGCTGTTCTTTCTGCGCTGAGATAGATTGTATGTAGAATATTTAAATTACTAGTTCGATTGACACTATCATCTAATTTTTCGTAGACAAAAATAATTAATGAGTAGCCCAATCCATAGATTTTCTGTCTTGCGGATTTGAAAGGACAGGATGATTGAGGTTGCCTGATACTTGTCACTTTCATATCTACTAGTAATTTCGGAAAGTCGATACCACTAGCTGAACTACCTACAGTAAACTCATAGTTTGCCAGTAAATAGGTTCTAAATTTATGTTCTAAATATGTGCCCACAGCTTTACCATCTGTGACACCATAGAGTGATGGTTCTAAGTGTTGGGATTCCCAAACTGAAAAATTTGCCGCTTCTGAGCAAAGTATCTCTATTGTTAAATCTGACATTGTTGCAATTAGCGATCGCAACAAATATCATAATCTATGATTACTATTCTCAGACCCGTCCCCCGAAAAAGATATGTCATTTGTTGAACTGAGCTTGCATACCACTGATGAAGCTGTGGATTGGGTCTGTACCATACTTGCTGATACTAATTATATCAGCGATATTACCGTGACACCCTGGGCAGATGCTTCCCAACCAGAATGGACACATCGTATTTGCTGGTATATCCCTGATGATATGCAAAGTAATTCTCGTACAGAAGCAATATCTCATGTCCTAGCTGGTTTACAACGCACAGGGTTAAGCACAGATTTACAAATGGCAGTTGTCACAGAAAAAGTGATTCCAGAAACTGATGCTGTGATTCGTGTCGGCGATCGCCTGATAATTATCACCAATGATGTTATCCCCCCAGATATCACCCAGGAGAATATTATCTTAAAACTAAAAACTACCTTGGCATTTGGTAGTGGTTTACATCCCGCAACGGTATTAGCTCTGAAACTAGTGGAAAAATATGTTTCTCCAGGGATGCATGCTTTAGATTTAGGTTCTGGTTCTGGAATTTTGAGTGTCGCGATCGCCAAGTTAGGAGCTACAGTCTTAGCCTTAGATAATGACCCTGTGGCTGTACAATCAACCCAAGAAGCTGTACAACGCAATCAGCTAGAATCCCAAGTCACCGTGATGGGAGGTAGTTTAGGATGCGGCAGTCAGATGGGACATTGGATGGGTGGCAATACGATTGCAGATGTCTCGGTAATTACTCCCCAGGAAGACTTTGATTTAATCGTGGGCAATGTGTTTGGACGCATCCATCTAGCTCTAGTCGCTGATTATTACAAGGCTTTACGTTCTACCCATGGTCAAGACGGCATCTTGATTATATCGGGTTTCACCACTGAGTATGAAGATAATTTAATTACATCCCTTACAGAAGCAGGATTTAGGGTAATTGGTTATGAAAATTGCGACGATTGGGTGGCGATCGCCTTTGCAAAAAATAATATACTTTCTCATTAACCGTCAAGTATTTCCCCTTACTCCCCTACAGACGCGATATAGACTCTTTTACAGAAACTGAGTCGCAAAGCTACACGCTAACACGTCTCTACTCCCTACTTATTACTCCTTCCCCATTCCCCAATCCATTAAAATAATAGGAGTTTTTTGCCTATATTTGCGGCAGAAACATGAGAACACTAAATTAACTAAGTTATGGCTAGGCAAAGAATACTTTCTGGCGTTCAACCAACTGGCAATT
This sequence comes from Calothrix sp. 336/3, assembly GCF_000734895.2. GTDB lineage: Bacteria > Cyanobacteriota > Cyanobacteriia > Cyanobacteriales > Nostocaceae > 336-3. Next base: position 5,559,365 of record NZ_CP011382.1, read on the forward strand.
TACATTTAGGTAACTACCTCGGTGCAATTCGTAACTGGGTAGAAACCCAAAGTCAGTATGAAAATTATTTTTGCGTAGTCGATTTACACGCAATTACCGTACCCCACAATCCCGCAACCCTTGCCGAAGATACCTACACCATCGCCGCGTTATATCTAGCTTGTGGTATCGATTTAAACTATTCCACAATTTTCATTCAATCCCATATTCCAGCCCATAGTGAATTGACTTGGCTGTTTAACTGTATCACCCCCATGAATTGGTTAACGGACATGATTCAATTTAAGGAGAAATCCGTCAAACAGGGGGAAAATGTCGGGGTTGGTTTGCTAGATTACCCCGTCTTGATGGCAGCAGATATTTTACTCTACAAAGCTGATCAAGTACCCGTGGGAGAAGACCAAAAACAGCATTTAGAATTAACAAGGGATATTGTCAACCGATTTAATCATCAATTTGGGGAAGTCTTAAAATTACCTCACCCCATGATTCGCAAGGAAGGTGCAAGGGTGATGAGTTTGACAGATGGAACCAAAAAAATGTCTAAATCTGACCCCTCGGAATTAAGTCGGATTAATTTGTTAGATTCTGCCGACGAGATTAGCAAAAAGGTAAAACGCTGTAAAACTGACCCCATCAAGGGTTTAAGCTTTGATGTTCCAGAGCGTCCAGAATGTCAGAATCTACTGACCTTATATATGTTACTCTCCGGCAAAACTAAGGAAGCGGTAGCAGCAGAATGTCAGGATATGGGTTGGGGACAATTTAAACCCCTATTTACAGAAACTGTGATTAGCGCACTGCAACCAATTCAGCAGAAATATCAAGAAGTGCGAGCAGATAAAACCTATTTGGAATCGGTGTTACGAGAAGGGAGAGAAAAAGCCGCAGCGATCGCCAACCAAACCCTTGCCGAAGTGAAAGCAGCAATGGGGTATTCCGTGCCACTGTAGCAATTTTCCATATTAAATTTTAGATTTGAGATACAGACAAATCTCAAGTCTAGAATTTTATGCATGAAAATCATAGCCCATTACCCATAAGTTCTTTCCGTAGTGCAGCCCTAGCAGGTAATTTTTTAATCACTGCTGAAGTTGCTCCACCTAAGGGTAGCGATGTCTCCCATATGTTACAAATGGCAGCGACTCTTAAGGGGAGAGTTCATGCTGTCAATGTCACAGATGGTAGTCGTGCTGTCCTCAGAATGTCTTCCCTTGTAGCATCAGCAATTTTGTTACATCAGGGAATTGAACCTATTTGTCAGATTGCTTGCCGCGATCGCAACCGTATTGGTATCCAAGCAGACTTAATGGGTGCCCATGCTCTCGGTATCCATAATATCCTGGCATTAACTGGTGACCCCGTAAAGGCGGGCGATCATCCCCAGGCAAAACCTGTATTTGACCTGGAAGCAGTGAGATTATTGCAACTCATACAGAAGCTGAATCAAGGGGTAGATGACAACGAGAAACCCCTCCCAGATGGTGCAACAGACCTCTTTACAGGTGCTGCGGTAGACCCACAATGTCCTAGTTGGTCGGGTTTACAAAGTCGCTTTGAAAAGAAATTAGCCGCCGGAGCGCAATTTTTCCAGAGTCAACTAATTACTGACTTTGACCGTTTAGATAAATTTATGAATACCATCGCCGCAGGATGTAATAAGCCAATTTTAGCGGGAATCTTCCTGTTGAAATCAGCCAAAAATGCGGAATTTATCAATCGTTGCGTTCCTGGTGTTCAGATACCTCAACACATAATTGATAGATTAGCTCAGGCAAAAGACCCCCTAGAAGAAGGGATGAAAATTGCTGCGGAACAGGTGAAAATTGCTCAACAACTTTGCCAGGGTGTACACATGATGGCAGTGAGACGAGAAGATTTAATCCCTGAGATTCTAGAAATGGCTGGAGTCGGTTTGACTAGTTCCAGACTAACATCCCCTAGTGTCCCAGAAGAAAGAATCCAGTTGATAGGAAATTAGGTAATTACCTATTCTAATTGTCAATTTTGAGAATTTCCATGGAGAAGATACTATTTTTCTCCATTTTTTTATTATGTATAACTTACCTAGAATATTTGTATTTTTTGCATGATTTGTTGATGAAAATGATTATAATAAAAATCTGCGATCGCCACAATTGAAGAGAATATCTAGAAATTAAGTTTATCGTAAAAATACTTACATCTAAAAGCTTCACAACTCATTCATAATAGAGCCTCTATCATGGTGAATCTGCTTATTTTTTTGGGAACAATACCTTATAGGTAATATCAGAATCATCCGACTATGTTAGTTCCAACCGATAAGCTCAATATTCTGCCTGGATATAATTTCGTTGAGAAGCTCTACTCTGGGATTAAAACCGTTGTTTGTCGCGCGATTCGGAAAGAAGATAATCAAAGCGTGATTATCAAGCTCATGCGAAGCGAATATCCTACCTTCAGTGAAATTGTGCAATTTCGGAATCAGTATACTATTACCAAAAATATAGATATTCCTGGTGTAGTTAAATCCTATGCCCTGGAAACCTACGGTAATGGTTACGCAATTATCATGGAAGATTTTCGTGGTATTTCCCTCTTGAATTATATGGCAACCCTGAGTCAATCTATGCATACCAGGGAATTATCAATTCAAGACTTTCTACCTATAGCGATTCAGATAATACAAATTCTCGGGCAACTCCACAAAGCCAGAATAATTCATAAAGATATTAAACCAGATAATATTCTGATTAATCCTGAAACTAAAGTTATTAAAATTATTGATTTTAGTATAGCCTCTCTCCTCCCCAGAGAAATTCAATTTCTCACCAATCCAAATATTTTAGAAGGAACTTTGGCATATATTTCTCCAGAGCAAACTGGAAGAATGAATCGGGGTATAGACTACCGTACTGACTTTTATTCTTTGGGTGTGACATTTTTTGAACTCTTGACAGGGAAATTACCCTTTGACACAGCAGATTCCATGAGATTAGTTCACTGTCATATAGCCAAAGAAGTTCCTGTAATTAGCACAATTAACCCGAAGGTACCAACTATTCTCTCGGAAATCATCAGTAGATTGATGGCAAAAAATGCCGAAGATCGTTATCAGAGCGATCGCGGACTATGTCATGATCTCCAAGAATGCTACCGTCAATGGCAAAGTACTGGGGAAATCTTACCCTTTCAACTAGGAAGTCAAGATATTTGCGATCGCTTTCTCATCCCCGAAAAGCTCTATGGTAGAGAAACCGCAGTGGATACCTTACTACAAAGCTATGACAGAGTTTCCCATGGCTGTAAGGAAATGATTCTTGTGGCAGGATGTTCTGGTGTGGGTAAAACTGCTGTGGTGAACGAAGTTCACAAACCCATGCTCAAAAGACAAAGTTTCTTTATCAAAGGTAAATTTGACCAATTTCAAAAAGATATCCCATTCTTTGCGCTAGTTGAAGCATTCCGTGACTTAATTAAACAAATACTCACAGAAACTGACGAAAGTATTGAAAACCGGAAATCACAAATTCTCCAAGCACTAGGAGAACAAGCAAAAGTGATTACGGATTTAATCCCCGAATTAGAATTGATTATTGGTGAACAATCACCTGCTCCCGAATTATCTGGTAGTGCTGCTCAAAATCGCTTTAACCGACTATTTCAAAGATTTATCCAAGTCTTTACTAAAAAAGAACATCCCCTAGTAATTTTTCTGGATGATTTGCAATGGGCAGATACCGCATCCTTGCAGTTTATCCAACTAATGATGAGTCAAAATCACCAAACAAACGGAACAAGTGAATCTGAAGAGGACAGTAGCTTACTATTCATAGGAGCCTATCGTGATAATGAAGTCAGCAAAAGCCATCCTCTATGCTTAACCCTAAATGAAATTCAAAAGTCAGGCTTAAATATTCAGACAATTAGCCTTAATAGCTTAAGTCAAGGTGATTTGAATCAGTTAATTGCTGACACCTTACATAGCAGCATATCCTATGCTACTCCCTTGACACAAATGATATTTGCTAAAACCCAAGGTAATCCATTTTTTGTCAACCAATTTATTAAATTATTATATCAGGAAGAATTAATAAGATTCAACTATGAAGAGCGTTTTTGGGAATATCAATTAATTAAAATTCAAGCATTAGCTTTAACTAATGATGTTGTTGAATTTATGGCAAATCAGTTGCAGAAACTACCAGAGAATACCCAAAGTATTTTGCAACTAGCTGCTTGTATTGGAAATCAGTTTGATTTAAAAACCCTAGGAATTATTCGTCAAAAATCAGATACAGAAATAGCTTCAGATTTGTGGTCAGCTTTAGTTGAAGGTTTAATCATACCACAGAATGAAATCAGTAAGCTAGTTGTAGCTGGCAAATCTCTACAGGATTCTCCAATAAATAATCCATTTATTTATTCAGAGACTCCGGAATATAAATTTGTTCATGATAGAGTTCAACAAGCTGCCTATTCTCTGATTCCAGATAGTAAAAAACAGCTAATTCACTGGAAAATTGGGCATACATTATTACAAGATACATCCTTAGAAGAACGAGAAGATAAGATTTTTCTCATAGTGAATCAGTTCAATCAATCTTTACTATTAATTGTTGATGAGAAAGAAAGGCAATCGCTTGCAGAAATGAATTTACTCGCGGGTAAAAAAGCCTTAACCTCAACTGCATACGAAGCAGCTTTTAACTATTTAAATACTGGAATAGAATTACTTTCAGAAAAAGCCTGGAAATATCAGTATAATTTAACTTTAGCTTTACATGAAACAGCCGCAGAAGCAAGCTATTTATGTGGAGAATTTAAGCAGGCTGAGAAGTTCATTGAAGTGATTATATCAGATACTAAAAACATATTAGATAGTATTAAAGCTTATGAGATAAAAATTCAATTGTACGGGGCACAAAATCAAGCAAAAGAAGCCATCAGAATAGCACTATTTATTCTTAATAAACTAGGAGCCGATTTTCCAGATAACCCAAGTGTCACAGATATACAATTATCAATGGAATCAGTGAGATTGCTCATTCATGAAGAAAAGATAGAAGATTTAGTTAATTTACCTGAAATGCAAGAAGAAAAAGCAAAAGGTTGCATGCAAATTCTATCATCTATCGTTGCTCTTGTCTATCAAGCTACTCCAGAAATATTTCCATTAGTTGTATGCAAACAAGTTGAATTATCACTTATTAAAGGAAATTCTCCTTTTTCTGCATTTGGATATCTGATGTATGGAGTAATGCTTTGTAGCACAATTGAAACATTAGAAACAGGTTACAAGTTTGGCAAGTTATCTATAGAATTATTAAATAAAAATTATGCCAAAGAAGTAAAAGCTAAAGTTTTAGTTGTATTTAATGTTGTGATTAGACATTGGTATGAAGACCTAAAACAAGTTCTTAATCCATTGCTAAATGCTTACGTTGTAGGATTGGAGGTGGGAGATTTAGAATATTCTGCCTATGCGATTAAGCATTATTCTTCTTGCTCTTTCATGGTAGGCAAAGAACTTAATGACTTAAAAAAGGAAATCTCTAATTATCTTAATTCAATTTATAATCTCAATCAGGAAATTATATATTTATGGTGTAGTCTTGATAATCAAATAGTATTAAATCTCCTTGGAGAAGCAGATAATGTTTGTAAATTGAGTGGTGAATCATATGATGAAGAAAAAATGTATATAACCCATATACAAAAAAATGATATTATGGGTTTGTTTAATTTATATTTAGCGAAACTACAACTTTGCTACTTATTTAATGAATTAATGGAAGCAGTTGAGCATTCTTCTACGGCTGAAAAATATATAATTGGAGTTGTTGGACAAGCAAGCTTCTCAATTTATCATTTCTATGATTCATTAACCAATCTTGCTATCTACATAGACACAGAAGAAGAAAATAAAAATCCTATTTTATCAAGGATTAAATCCAATCAAGAGAAAATGGAACATTGGGCAAAACACGCACCAATGAACTATCTGCATAAATATCACTTAGTAGAGGCAGAAAAAAATCGGGTATTAGGTAATAAGCTGGAAGCAATAGAGTTATACGATCGCGCTATTCAGGGAGCGAAAGAAAATCAGTATACCCAAGAAGAAGCACTAGCAAACGAATTAGCAGCTAAATTCTATCTCACATGGGAAAAGGAAAAAATAGCTCAAAGCTATATGATTGAAGCCTATTATGCTTATAGTCGTTGGGGAGCAAAGGCAAAAGTTGATGATTTAGAAAAACGCTATCCACAGTTACTCTCTCCAATCCTGCACAAAGAGGTAATTAATCTCCCTAGTCCAAAAAGTAGTATTTCTACTATTCATCAAACTCTACACACTCTGCAAACTTTTAGTAATTTGAATATAAGTCAAACACTTCTTGGTTCTCATACTACTGTCAGTGACTCCTTAGATATGGCATCTATTATTACCGCTTCTCAAGCAGTGTCTGGAGAAATTGAATTGGATAAACTCATCTCTACTTTTATGACAGTAGTGATGGAAAATGTCGGAGCATCTAAATGTGTTTTGATATTACAAGAAAGTGGTGATAGAGCTACACCCCATTCTTCGAGCGATAGAGCTATGCTCCACCCTTCGGGCGATCGCTCAAAATTTAATATTGCTGCTCTCAGTCGTACTTCTTCCCAACAAGTCATTTTAACTGAGTTTCTGGGTATACCCTTTCAGGAAAGTACAGAAGTTCCGGTGAGTATGATTAACTATGTCAAGCGCACAGGAGAGAGGATACTAATCGATGATGCCACAACAGAAGAATTTTTAGGTAGTGAAAACTATATTCGACTATCGCAAGCTAAGAGTATTATCTGTGTGCCAGTTGTCAATCAAGGCAAGATGTTAGGAATTGTCTATCTAGAAAATAATCTTACAGTTAAAGCATTTACCCAAGCTAGAATCAGATTATTAAATCTCTTGATGACACAAGCAGCAATCTCTCTTGAAAATGCGATGCTTTATCAAGATTTGACACAAGCAAAAGAAAATTTAGAAGAATATAATCATACACTCGAAGCAAAGGTAGCTTGCAGAACTCAGGAACTAAATGATAAAAATCAATGTTTAGAAAAAACATTACTGGAGTTACAAAATACCCAAGCTCAATTAATTCAAAGTGAGAAAATGTCATCTCTTGGTCAAATGGTAGCAGGAGTTGCCCATGAGATAAATAATCCAGTTAATTTTATCCATGGCAATGTTAAACATGCACGAGATTATGTTCAAGATTTGTTAGAAATGATAGAAGTTTACCAGCAAGAATATCCTACTCCCACAGATTTAGTGGTAGAAACTGCTGAAAATATAGATATAGAATTTTTGCTAACAGATTTACCCAAGTTGCTCGATTCTATGGAAATAGGAGCAACTCGTATTCGTGATATTGTTTTGGGTTTACGCAATTTTTCCCGTTTGGATGAGTCAGATATGAAAGCTGTAGATATCCATGAGGGAATTGATAGTACTTTAATGATTTTACAACATCGCTTAAAGGGTAAAACGGAATCTTCTACTGGAAGTATTCTTCCAGAAATTCAAGTTGTGAAACAATACACAAATTTACCGGAAATTAATTGCTATGCAGGGCAATTAAATCAGGTATTTATGAACATTTTAAGTAATGCAATTGATGCAGTAGAAGATTCCGTAATAAAGGGTTTAAAAGAGAATGTCAGTGGAAGTGGGAATCCATCCGTCAGTAATTACCTACCCAGGATTACTATTCGCACAGAAATGAAGGATACTAATACCGTCAGAGTTGCTATTGCTGATAACGGTTCGGGAATCAGTGAGAATATCAGGCAGAAAATTTTCGATCCCTTTTTCACAACTAAACCTGTGGGAAGCGGTACCGGATTAGGATTAGCTATTAGTTATCAAATTATCGTTGATAAGCATCACGGGTTATTGTTATGTGAGTCCACTCTTGGTGAAGGTTCAGAGTTTATAATTGAACTTCCGATTATGATGTGAGTGAATAGATCTTAGTAATTAATATTTCTAGGAGGAGAAAAGTCACACAGTGGAGATTACTTGGAAAGAGTGATAAATTTATATGCTCTTGGTATATTCCTTATTAATCTCCTTTTGCTCTGAAGATAGGTGTTTGTTTACTTGAGATTTCTGCCATACTTTTCTGTAATGAGAAAAATTTATTGGCGCAAAAAAATGCTTAAAGTTCTTCCATCCAGAATCATATATTTGTAAACCCATATCTTTCATCAATTGTTCAATATAATGAAAGCTAAATGGGGCAACACAAGTTCCATTATATTTTCCATAACGCCAGTTTCTTTGTCTCCAATAGAACTCAGCTTCCATTTCTCGGTAAATATCTTCTTTGGAAGGTAAATTTAAATTGCCTTTAAAGTAATCTCTTAACCACCAAGAGCCGATTTCTGATGTAATTGGGCAAAAAAAGCTAGAATTGTATCCAACAAAACCTATATCAGGTATATCAGGATGAATTAAATTTCGATACAAATTAAAATTACCATTGTTATCTACAATCAAGGTACGGTAATAATCTTCCAAAAACGAAATATTTTGGCAAAATCCTGTTGCAAAAATCAGTGTATCTGCTGATATTATTTTGCCATCATTTAATTCTATTGTATTGGGAGATAATTTTGTAATAGTTGATTTATAAGTAGTTATTTTACTAGAATTAACATTTTTATAAAAACCCTCAGAAGCCAAATTTGCATTACAATTGAAAGATGTTTGCAAAGATTTATCTGGTAATAAATTAGAATTATATAAGCCAAATTGTATACACAGTGACTGTTGAAGTGCTTGCCAAAATAATGATACTATATACTTCCCATAAGTATGTAATATTTTTTCTATTCCTTGCAAACTATGGTAAGGGATGAAAGTTTCAGACCATCTTGCTAAAAGAATATATTTAAAATTAATAAAACCAAAGAAAAATTTAGGTATTTTCCATGAAGGATTACGAAAAACTAAAGTACATTTTTTTGCTACATTTGCAGCCAAATTAGCTATATCTGTAGCTGATCTACCTAAACCGACAATGACAACTTGTTTATTCGTTAGTAAAGATATTTCATTCACTTCTGTGGAATGTAGTATTTTCCCTCCAGAATTGATAAACTCATTAGCACCTGAGATAAGGGGTTTATTAGGAATATTAAATGTTCCATTACAGACTAGAACCAAGTCAAAGAAATAATTATTCTCTATTCTTTGTCCAATCTCAATATCTAAGCATAAAGTTCTGACAACCCAACCTGAACTAGTATGATTTATCTTTTCGAGTTTAATAACCTGTGAGTTAAATTGAATTCTCTCTAGAATTCCAAAATACTGAGCATAGGATTGTAAATAATTTTTAACTTGCTCACCACTTGGCCATTCTGGATATGATTCGGGCATGGGATAGTCGGAAAAAGCATAGGTATCTTTAGTACTTTGAAGACCTAATCCTAAATATCTTTTTGATTTTTCCCAAACACCACCTAAATCATTTTGTTTTTCAAAAATAGTTACATCGTAATCTTCTTCCAAGAAAGTTTTGGCAGCTACTAAACCGCTAACTCCAGCTCCAATTACACAAACTTTTTTAATAGGTTTCATTATTTTATAGAGAAAAGTATTTTTATTTGAGTTTTTTTTGATTATTTAAATTCACTATCAGTAAATTTTGTCTTCTAATATATTAAAAAATCACTGATAATTAACAGTAAGCTAAAAATAATCTATTTCTAAATATGAGTAGCTATTAAAACAGCAAAAATATTTCGTACTATTTCAACTAACGAAAATATATTTTTAGAGTAATTAAAAATGCCAAACACTATTTAGAAATAGCATATTAAATCACAAAAAATATACCAAATATTTGATATCTGTCTATGCTTAAGAAATAACGACATCTAGCTTTTCTGTAGTATGATACCGAGCAGTATGAGAATACCAATTCATACTACTACTTATCCAATGATGCATTCCATTAACATATTTTAGTACTTCTGCATCTACTAAAACTCCAAAATTTGGTGGGTATTTTTCTAAAGCAATCATCGAGTTTACTTGCTGATCATGCATCTTAGCAGTTGTTTGCATAGACTCATCAAAGCTGAGTTTATGTTTATGGTGTAACACTAGTACTAAGCTATGAACTTCATTGCTTGCAATCTCTCTAGGTGCAGAAAAAATATCATTACACCAGCAAACAATATTATTTGTCATAATTTTGAGTTCTTTGAGGTAATTACTATTTCTAGCTTCATCAGAGATTTGTAAGTGATCGCAAAATTCTATTAACTCAATTAGGGGTTCCATAGCCCCTGTTAATTGGCGTAATTTGATATAGCCTTCAACATCTGGGACAATTTTATTAGTACGATTTATAGCTTCTTGAAGCATACCATTCAAGTAGTCTTCAACCGTCTTCACAAAACCATCAAACCATTTTTGGTTTGTCATTGGAAGCATTCTTTCCCTTAAATCATGTAAAGCATGGGAAAGGGGTACATCTTTAGTTGTAACTTCTGCACCTTTTAACACCTCAAGGAATCTTTTATGGAAAGATTTTATCAACAATGGTTGTTCGCCTATTTCAGACATATCACACTGATCGTCCCACATTAGTATCCAACTAATCCAATCATGAGCAATCTTTAATTCTTCTAGATCACAATAGGGATGTGCCCCTGACATTAGTAACGCAAACTTAGATTTTAAGAAACGCTGATATGCTAATTCATCTGTCAGCAAATTGAAACGTAAAATCCATTCAATGGCATAGTCAGCTAAAACATCAACATGTTTATTAACTTGATATGGGAAGGGTGAGTATAATTCTGGGAAGAAAAGTTTTTGCATATCGTTTGTAATATAATTCTGAAATTTTGGCAAAAAATCAAGATTTGTCGATTTTATTCACAGAAAAGAATGAAAGTAATAATATTTCAAGTACCACAAACAGTATTAACTAAACACAAAATTATGTTTTAAGAATAATGTAAAGTGATAAGAAATAATATTTGATTTTGAGTAGAAGCTCATATTTTAGAATGTTTTATGACCAAATTTGCAATGCAAAAAAACCGTAAACTTTGAGTTATACCCATATAACCTAACAATGAGATTCAAAAATCAGGTGGTGTTCTATAGCAGAATTATGATTATTCTGTATAGGTTTTTGCTTGTAAAAACAAGCTTATGTTATGTCAGTAGAGTGAATAACCTCTAAGCTAAATCTTTATACTAAGCTTAGTTTTTCATGATGAGAAAAAACCTAAATTCATAAGTCATATGCATATGACTTAAAACTGAAGTTATTTGAAACTGAATAATTCTAAAAATGCTTGAAGATAGCCAAGCTACAAACTTTATTATTTCATCTATGAAATGAATAGATAAAATCAATATTCACGCCTGAAAACTCATACCCTGCAACAGATGTCTTTTGATTCTTTTAGTTTTTATCACTCCTTAAATCAGAAAATGTTACAGTATATATTTTTCTGTCATTAGGTAATTTGAGGTAAAAACTTTGGAATTCATAAGAACTTTGTAATTATTATTTTTCTATTTTATGTAATTTTTTACAACCGTAATTCACGATAGAAACATATAAATAAACACATTCGTACGATACAATGTATAGTTTTATACTAATAACTCCAAAGTAATAAATTAAGCAACAACGACTAATTAAGACACATCAGAAGAGGTGGAAGTCAATATTTACCCATTCCCTTTTCCCAGGGTTGAATACTCCCATGCTAGATATAGCAGCACTTTATGATTTCAGAATAAATAAAACTGATGCAAAGAATTTGATTATTTAGATTATTGTTAATTTGTGTAAAAAAACTCAAGGTTATTTTAATTTTTGTTTTTCAAGGTAGACTGATGCATAGATTTTTTGTAAAAAAAATATGTACTTAATCAGTATTATTTCTGAATTGTCACGAAAACTTAATATTATAGCGATCGCCCACATGAAATTTTGGAGATACACCCAGAAGCAAAACGCTTATTCAGCAACTGTTTGCACACAACAAAAGCAGTATGTAATAAAATATACCAGCAGTAAAGATAACGCAAATATCAAGCAAAATTGAATAAAAATGCCTCTGAGGGTAGATGCTGATTGTTGAGTTTATCCTACTTAGGATAGTTGCGTATATGTGATGAATTAATAGCAAAGCAACTGTATGAGAATATAGTTTTTCATCGATTTAAAGCTTCTGATTTTTATGGAAAATCCACAATTGAAAATCTAAAGCTTCTCCAAACCCTAATCTTAAAATTTGTATCCTGAACAAGAATTTGCTAAAGTCCCTCTTTTCGAGGTCAAATGAAAATAGTTGAATGATTGGGAATTTGCAAGGAGTCTGAGAGTGACTGAGGAAGCAGGAATTTTTCAAAATCAGGACTTTTCATGGTTTTTTTGGTTCACCTTACCGATTTATCCCTTTAGTAAACGGCGAACTCTTCGCAAGGAAGTAGTAAAAGATACGATTTGGACTTTTGACCAAGTTCAAGGCATATTTTATGTAGTAGTTCCGATTCGGATGACTGTTGTGAAGCTGTATGGGGGAGGTTTGTTTGTCTATGCACCCGTTGCACCCACAGCTGAATGTATTCACCTAGTCAAGGAATTAGTGGCAGAGCATGGAGATGTAAAATACATAGTTTTACCAACTATTTCTGGCTTAGAGCATAAAGTTTTTGTCGGTCCCTTTGCCAGACATTTTCCCCAAGCAAAGGTATTTATTGCCCCTAATCAGTGGAGTTTTCCCCTCAATTTGCCCTTGAGTTGGTTGGGTTTACCGAGTCAACGTACCCAGGTGCTACCAGATGATAGTCAGCAAGCACCCTTTGGGGAGGAATTTGATTATGAAATTTTAGAGGCGATTGACTTGAATTTAGGAAAATTTTCTGAGGTGGCATTTTTCCACAGGCGATCGCGCACCTTACTAGTCACAGATTCAGTTGTGGCAATTCCCGAAGCAGCTCCTGCAATTATTCAGCTAGAACCCTATCCCCTACTATTTCATGCTAAGGATAGCGCCACGGATATTATTCCAGATAATCAAGCAAATCGCTGTAAGGGATGGCAAAGAATAGCTTTATTTTCCATGTATTTTCGCCCCAGTGTTTTGGAAATTAAGCGATGGAGTCAAGTATTTCGAGATGCATTTCAAGCTGGCGATCGCTCCCCTAAGGCATATTTTGGTTTGTATCCTTTCCAATGGCAACCAAACTGGGAAAGAGCGTTTGCGGATTTACGGGGAAATGGTAGGCTATTTGTTGCTCCCATCCTCCAAGCATTAATTCTCAACCGTGCCCCTCAAGAAACCCTCAACTGGGTGGAAAAAGTTGCAAAATGGGACTTTCAACGGATTATTCCCTGTCATCTCGATTCACCTCTCAACGCCACACCTCAAGAATTTCGGCAAGCATTTTCTTTTTTGGAAAGGGAAGCGACTATCGGAAAATTGCCTTACCATGCTTTGCCAGAGGAAGAATTTAAAATTTTGCGACAAATCGATGCGGGGTTGTCTAGAAGTGGTATTGTACCACCCTCTAAATTGTGAAATCGGCTATAGGACTTACCTGTGACAATTAGGGTAAGTCCTTAAATATTACTTATATACGGAAAAATATTTACGATTCTTAACTTTTTGGTTGTGGATTTTTCGGAAATCTCACTTTTTCTCTTTCTGATGAATTTTAAGTAAAAAAAATACTAGTTTATCTTCGGCAAAAGATGGAAAATTAGTTTATCAATTTATCACTAACATTAACAGCCATGAGAGAAAAAAACAACCAGCAAATACGCACCTGGGCAATGCTGTGTCATCTCTCTGGACTTTGTTGGATACCCCTAGCAGCTTTAATCTGGTTTGGGATTCCTATTTATTTACCCTTCTTGAATATTCTCGCGCCCTTAATAGTTTGGAATTGGAAAAAACATCAAGACCAATGGATTGATTTTCAAGGAAAAGAATCTTTAAACTTTCAACTATCACTCACAGTATATACTCTGATTGTGGTGATTATTTCTCTATTTCTTGTTGCCACAACTTGCGGTGCAGCTTTCACTAGTTATGTGACAAGTAAAGAAATGACAACAATTTTTGATACACTAATTAAAACTTTGTTTGTGATTGGTGGGTTCATTTTTGTCTTGCAATTAAGCGTTATTAGTTTTGCCGCCATTAAAGCTTACAATGGTAAGTATTTTCGTTACCCTTTAACAATTCGGTTTTTGCGATAAAATTTTTTGTATTTGTTTGTAGCCATTAGCCATAAAATTTATGCTTCGTGTCGCAGTTATTGGTACAGGTTTTGGGCAAAAAGTACATATTCCTGCCTTCCAATCCCATCCCGGAACAGAAATCTTAGCTGTATATCACCGTGAATTAGAGACAGCAAAAAAAATAGCCAGTAAGTATAATATTCCTTGTTTTAGTGATAGTTTGACGGAGATTCTGGCATTACCGGAATTAGATGCGGTGAGTATTTCCACCCCCCCATTCACCCATTACGAGATGGCAAAGCAAGTCTTAGAATCAGGGAAGCATTTATTGTTGGAAAAACCAGTAACTTTAAATGTTCAAGAAGCCCAGGAATTATACCTACTTGCCCAGGCAAAAAAATTAGTAGCTACTGTTGATTTTGAGTTTCGTTTTGTGCCAGCTTGGCTATTATTTCAAGAATTACTATCCCAGGGATATGTAGGCGATCGCCGCTTAATTAGAATTGACTGGTTAGGTGCTTCCCGTGCAGATGCCAGTCGTCCCTGGAACTGGTATTCTCAAAAAGCATTGGGTGGGGGTGCATTGGGTTCCCTCGGTTCCCATGCTTTTGATTATATTTATTGGCTATTTGGTGCTGTCAGTCGCTTGAGTGCCCATTTTAGCACTGCCATTCCCCAACGACCCGATGCCCAGACGGGAGCATTAAAATCTGTAGATAGTGATGATACTTGTATGTTAATGCTGGAGTTGGCAGATGGTACACCCTGTCAATTAACCATTAGCTCTGTAGTTCATGCACCACGTCCCCATTGGATTGAAGTATATGGCGATCGCGGTACTCTAGTTCTGGGTAGTGAGAACCAAAAAGACTACATTCACGGCTTCCGTGTTTGGGCTGCTCCACCTGGTAAACCCCTGAGCGAAATTGAAATTCCCCCCAGATTATTATTCCCGGAAAACCATAGTGATGGTAGGGTTTCAGCATTTTTGAGGGTTGTTGATAATTGGGTGGAAGCAATCAATAATGGTAGAGAAATTATTCCTTCCCTGCGGGATGGTGTGTATTCTCAGCTACTCATGGACTTAGCACACAATTCCCATGAGCATTCTTCCTGGGTAAAAATCCCCAATTTAGACACCTTTCTCAACTAAATTTTCCCTACCTATTGACTAATTAGTCAGAACTGAGGACTAAATATATTTAGTCAACAAAACTGGAGCAACATCTTATGTTAGGCGTAGTTTCTTACATTCTCTTTATTGGCGCATTTTTTGGGTTAGCAGTAGGTTTATTATTTGGTCTACGCTCCATCAAATTGCTGTAGTCGTTAATGGGTGAAAGGGAATTGGGAATAGATCAGAAATTCTTCCTACCCCATTCTCTTCCCCTACCCAATTATTTTGCTTCCACAACTGCTTTTTGTCGTACAGAAGCGGGTGGACGCATTTCTAAACCCAACAAATTCAACATTTGGGCATCTGCATCATATCCTGGGCAAGGAGTCGTCACCGTCAACATATGCCCATTCTCGCTAGAGAAAATCGAGTTTGCTCCTGCCATAAAGCAAAAAGCTTGCTCAACCTGGGATAACCTTGCCCTACCTGCACTCAAGCGAATATCCGCAGCTGGCATAATAATTCTGGCAGTGGCGATCGCTCGCACCACATCCCATACAGGAACATCTGGCTGATTTTCCAAGGGTGTACCCTCAACCTGGGACAAAATATTAATTGGTACAGAATCAGGATGGGGCTGTAAACTCGCTAAAGTCTGCAACATCGCAATTCTATCTGCCACCGTTTCACCCAATCCCAAAATCCCCCCAGAGCAAACCGTTACCTGAGTTTGTCGCACATGATTAATTGTATTTAACCTGTCTTGGTAGGTTCTAGTAGTGATGATTGTGCTGTAATATTCCTCAGAAGTATCCAAATTGTGATTATAGGCATACAAACCCGCATCTTCTAGACGCTTCGCTTGATTGGGGGTCAACATCCCTAGGGTACAACACACCTCTAAACCCAGGTTCGTGACTTCCTGCACCATTTCCAGAACCTGCTCAAACTGACTATTATCCCGCACCTCTCGCCAAGCAGCACCCATACAGACACGACTCACACCGCTTGATTTTGCCTGTTGAGCAATATTCACCACGGTTTCCTTATCCATCAATCCTTGCGGTTTTACTTCCGTTTTGTAGCGGGAAGACTGAGCGCAATAACTACAATCTTCAGGACAAGCACCAGTTTTAATTGATATCAATTTACAAACTTGAATCTGTCTGGGGTGATGATACTGACGATGTACACTTGCCGCTTGATAGACTAACTCTAGTAATGGCGTGTTGTAAATTTCTTGAATTTCTGCCTGTTGCCAATCGTAGCGAATTCCTACCGACATTTGTGTCCTTTCTGATAGTCTGGATTTACAAGAGGTTTTTCCTGGTGCAAGTATATAGTCGATTTCTTGACACCAATTTTCCCCATCTTTCAGGATGCAAGTTTTTCCCTTACAGCCACCTTACGGATTTTATCGCAATAGCCAAATAGGTGAGGAAATTCAGGAATTACCAAATAAGGTTTACAAATCTGTTCCCTATCCCCTGCCCTTACCTATACTTTCGCCACTAAATTAAACATGACATGATATTTAGAATACTTATTTTACCTTTATGGTAGATTTTTCTTCAGCAACTCTCAATTAAACTTTATGTAATTTTACATAATTGCATGGAATTAGAACTACCTATAATCACCACAGAACGCTTAATTCTGAGGTTAGGGACTCCAGAGGATATCCCCGCCATTATTCAATATTTCACAGACAATAAAACCTATTTGACACCTTTTTACCCGACGTGGCAACCAGGTTTTTTCACAGAAGAGTATTGGCAAAATCAAGTAGAAATGAGTGTATGGGAATTTGTGCGCGATCGCTCTCTGAGATTATTGATAGTGCCAAAAGTTTCTCCCCATCTAGTCATTGGTGTAATTAACTTCCATAACTTTGTCCGTGGTGCTGCCCAATATTGCACCGTTGGCTACAGTCTTGCTGAAACCCAGCAAGGAAAAGGATATATGCACGAAGCATTAACCGCAGCGAATAATTATTTATTCCAAGTATTAAAAATGCACCGTATTATGGCAAATTATATGCCCCACAATCAACGTAGTGGTCAACTCTTGAAGCGTTTAGGATTTATCCCAGAAGGTTATGCCAGGGATTTTCTCTTAATTAATGGGGAATGGCAAGACCATATTCTCACAAGTTTGGTGAATCCCCAATGGCAAGCATCATCTAGTTATTAGAAGTATCTTAAGCGAATTCATCAAGGTGAACGTTTTTTTATTTTTGTAGGTAATATTATGCTTTGATAGGCAATTGCCAGATAGGTTCAAAAATCACAAATCATCAAATAAATAGTCCCGTCACACAAAATTTAAAATTAAAAATTATCAGGTACAGTGACCAATCTCAATTCCCAGTTTTAAAACTATCCCTATAATTGGTGTACCTCACGTAGCTCAAAAGCGCTGTATTTTGGAATTTTGCATTTGGAATTTTGAATTGGAGCGCAGCGACGGCCAAGGGTAATATTAAGAAAGATAAACTAACTTGCACTCGTAATGACTCTGACTGCAAACCCCAATCTCACCCCAGCTCTCAATCCCTTCCTACATCTCAACTACGAACCTGCTTTAGAATCCCTAGGGGATGATTACTATGATGAAGTTAGCGCCGCAGAGTTTCCCCACCATATTCTACGCTGGCGCAATGACGCTATCTTACCCCGTTTGGGACTAGACCCCAAAAATGTCCAAGATGCAGATTTTATCACCGCATTTGGCAAATTTGAGGGACGTAAACCCTTACTGGCAATGCGTTACCATGGTTATCAATTTGGAGAATATAATCCCCAATTAGGAGATGGTCGGGGGTTTCTCTATGGACAGGTGAGGGGTACCGATGGGGAACTCTATGATTTTGGGACAAAGGGTTCAGGAAAAACACCCTATTCACGGGGTGGAGATGGAATGTTAACCCTCAAGGGTGGAGTTAGGGAAGTATTAGCAGCTGAGATGTTGCAGCGTCTGGGTGTCCGCACTTCTCGCTGTTTAAGTATGATTGAGACGGGGTTATCTTTGTGGCGAGGTGATGAACCTTCACCCACACGTTCTTCTGTGATGGTGCGAATGAATAAATCTCATATTCGCTTCGGAACCTTTGAACGTCTGCACTATTTGCGTCGCCCAGATTTAATTAAAAAACTATTAGACCATGTAATTGAGCAGTATTATCATCATTTAGTGAATGAAGCTGATAAATATGCTTTGTTCTATGGGGAGTTAGTGCAAAGAGTAGCAGAGTTAGTGGGGCAATGGATGGCGGTTGGTTTTTGCCATGCAGTATTAAATACTGATAATATGTCAATTACTGGGGAAAGTTTTGATTATGGTCCCTACGCTTTTATTCCCAAGTATGACCCGAATTTTACTGCCGCTTATTTTGATTACTATGGACGTTATTCTTACAGCCATCAGCCGGGTATTTGTAAACTGAATTTACAGCTATTGCAAGAACCATTAAAAGCGGTAATTGCCCAGGATGAGATGGAAGTTTCCCTATCCAAATTTGAAAATTTCTATGCCCAAGAATATCGACGTTTAATGTTACTTAAACTCGGGTTTGTGGAATTAGATAGTGAAATCAGTGAGCCACTACTGAAGGCAACCATTGAATTACTCAAGCATTATCCGATAAGTTATCATGATTTCTTTGCGGAAATAGCGACTCATTTTTCTGAGAAATGGCGAGATGGTGCAAGTTTAATTTTGGCAGATGGGGAAATTGGTCAATCCTTGGGACAAAGTGAATTATTCTTAAATTGGTCAGGAATCTATCATCAAATTCTCACGAATATTGCTCCGGAAGAATTTTCGACGATGGCTGTCAGGTTAAAACAATATAATCCCTGTACAATCATCACTCGACCTATAATTGAAAATCTTTGGGAACCCATTGCTGGGGATGACAATTGGCAACCGTTTTATCAGTTATTAGCAGAAATGCAAACTCTTCCTACCTAGGGAAAGTTAATTTCATCAGGGTTAATTCCTAGGGAAGGTAATTGTTCTATGAGTCATTGCGATCGCCGTTATTTTTGCAATAATTGCGACTTCGCATCTAAGTATTAATGCTTAGCTTATAATACCTCTTCCTGGGGTAAATACGTTTATCTCACAACTCTTTTGTTGATTTTATTTCATGATTTTGCAACACCTCAGATGTTTACTGCTAACATCAAAGTACGTGCCCTAAGTATTTTGTGAATGGTTTCAACATCTGACAGTATAGAATTCCAATCTTGGCAGCAAACCCTTGCTCCCCATAACATCGGTTATCGGGTAAAACTGCTGTCACAGCTGCTCACACGTCGCTTTACGGAGCGTTTAGAACCCTTTGGTTTAACACCTTTCCATTGGTTGGTACTCTGTTGTTTATGGCAGGAAGATGGTTTACCGACTTCTAGTATTGGTGATAAATTACAACAGGTGGGAGGAACTTTGACGGGTGTGTTGGATCGGATGGAGGAGAGGGGATTAATTCGTCGGGAGCGAGATACCCGCGATCGCCGAGTCTGGAGAATTTGGTTAACCCCAGCAGGTAAAGACCTGGAAACCATCTTACCGCCGATTTGTGACGCAGTTCGGCAAGAAGCAATGGCTGGTATTTCTGATACGGAACAAGAAATATTTTCTCAGTTGTTAAATCGCGCGATCGCCAATTTATCTTGAAATTGCAAAACTAAAATTAGAGACGAGATGATTCTCGCCTCTAAGTAGAATCTCTCCAAATGGGAATCAGGAGAAGATGTGCTTAATTATTGATAGCTGCCTTTTAGAATATCCCCATACAAAAATAAGGGCAGATTCTTACCTGTCCATCTATTGACTTGCTCAAAGTTCAAGATTTTAAAGTTTTTAGTAGCGCCGAGAGTAGCCACCGCCACCACTATTATTCCCACGTCTACCACCACCAGGACCACTATCAGTTTTCGGTTTAGCTTTATTCACCCGCAAACTCCGACCTAACCATTCTGCTCCATCAAGGGCTTCAATGGCAGCTGTTTCTTCTGCGTCTGTTTCCATTTCTACAAAAGCGAAACCTCTTTTTTTCCCAGTTTCTCGGTCTATGGGTAACTGAACTCGCTTCACCACTCCATATTCTTCAAAAACTTGTTTGAGGTCTTCTTCACTAACATCGTAGGATAAATTACCAACGTAAATCGACATATAATAACATCTCCTGAATCAGACGGTGTAGAGACTTAGATTCGGAGAAGCATCCATGAAAAACAAGTCACGCAACCGAAAATAATCCTCAACGCTATAACAATAGCATGGATCGTCAGGCTCCGACGAGCCGTAAACGCAAAGAATTATGACCGATTTTACCGGACAGGGGAAGGGTTTATCTAGTTTTTGACTAAGTTTGTATCTGACAAAATCTGCAATTACAAAGAATACAAGCAACCGGAAATAATGATGTACCTTTTTGTGTGGCAAATCACGCACCATCGTGAATATTTCCATCTCTGGAAAGAAATTATCCCTACAATTAATCCCTATTTGCTGCTCATGATTCCGTCAACACCAAATTGCGAGTATTTTTTTTGACTAAATATACTGAATATCTGAATTTTTGTACTGATTCCAACTTTTCTCTAGGCAGGGGATTAATGACGACTTTCTCACTTTTGGGACTTCCAGAAAAGAAATTTTCCAATTTATTCAGATTTGATTTTTCTGATTCCCCCTGTTCCCCTGCTTACACAGTGATTGGTTCTTTTTTATTTTGCAAGTCTCTGAGTCCGTTTACTCATCCTGAAATATAGATTTCCTTGATTTTCCGCTTTTTGCATGGGCGAGAAAGTAAATATACCAAATTCTTTTTTCCTTCACCCTTTTTCCCATTTTGCAAATTATGGAGTTAAATTTTGTTAAGATTGGATTCAATATATATCCCCTAACCAAGCCTACTTTGGAGAAGCCAGATGCTGCGATTGGAACATATCAGTAAAATTTATCCCACAGGTGAAGTTCTCAAGGATGTGAACTGGGAAGTCAAAAGTGGCGATCGCATTGGTTTAGTAGGTGTCAATGGTGCGGGTAAATCGACGCAGCTGAAAATTATTGCTGGTGAGGTGGAACCAACCTCTGGGGAGATTATCCGTCCGTCAAGCTTGAATATAGCTTACTTGAATCAGGAATTTGAAGTTGATCCCACCCGCACAGTTAGGGAAGAGTTTTGGACAGTCTTCAAGGAAGCAAACCAAGTACAGATGGGTTTGTTGGAAGTAGAAAGGGAGATGGCAACAGCGACTCCGGAGGAATTAGACGAGCTGATCCACAAACTGGATCGACTACAGCGTCAATTTGAAGGTTTAGATGGTTATGGGTTAGAGGCGAGAATCGGTAAGATTTTACCGGAAATGGGGTTTGAGCAGGAAGACGGCGATCGCCTAGTTAGTGCATTTAGTGGCGGTTGGCAAATGCGCATGGGTTTAGGTAAAATCCTTCTGCAAAAACCAGATTTATTACTATTAGATGAACCGACAAACCATTTAGATTTAGAAACTATTGAATGGTTAGAAAATTATCTCCGGGGCTTAAATACACCCATGGTGATAGTTTCCCATGACCGAGAATTTCTCGATAGACTTTGTACCCAAATTGTCGAAACAGAAAGAGGTGTTTCCACAACCTATTTAGGCAACTATTCTGCCTATTTACTACAAAAAGCTGAAAATCAATCTGCCCAGGTAGCAGCTTACGAACGACAACAAAAGGACATTGAAAAGCAACAAGCATTTGTTGACAAATTCCGAGCTAGTGCTACCCGCAGTACCCAAGCCAAGAGCCGAGAAAAACAATTAGAAAAAGTTGAGCGCATTGAAGCCCCAACTGCCAGAGTCCGCACCCTGCAATTCCGCTTTCCCCCGGCACCTCGTAGCGGACGGGAAGTTGTGAAAATTAAAGATTTGACCCATTCCTATGATGATAAAATTCTCTTTTTGGGAGCGAATTTGCTCATTGAAAGGGGTGATAGAATTGCTTTCCTCGCTCCTAATGGTGCGGGTAAATCGACCCTTTTACGGATTATCATGGGTTTAGAATCGGCTACGGAAGGAAAGGTCGAACTAGGTGAGCATAACGTTATTCCTGGTTATTTTGAACAGAACCAAGCCGAAGCTTTAGACTTAGAAAAAACAGTCATGGAAACTATTCATAATGAAGTTCCTGACTGGAAAAATGAAGAAGTTCGTACCCTCCTAGGACAGTTTTTATTCAGTGGTGAAACCGTATTTAAAAAGGTTGCCGCTTTAAGTGGTGGAGAAAAAGCTCGTCTGGCTTTGGCGAAAATGCTCCTCTGTCCAGCAAATTTACTTATCCTCGATGAACCAACAAACCATCTAGATATTCCCGCCAAGGAAATGTTGGAAGAATCATTGCAAAACTATGACGGGAGTGTGATAATAGTCTCCCACGACAGATATTTTATTTCCCAGGTTGCAAATAAAATTGTCGAAATCCGTGATGGTGAATTCCGAGTCTATCTAGGTGATTACCACTACTATCTCAGCAAGATAGACGAAGAAAAACAAGCCGCCAAAGAAGCCGCGATCGCCGCCGAAAAAGCCGCGAAAAAATCCGCAAAAACAGCAAAAGCTGGCGGGAAAAAGAAGTAAATCTAAAGCTAGGAGTACCGAGATAAATCTATCTCCATCATCCCTAGCTTTGTAATCCCCCTTTGGGGGTACATATCATAAAACTGCGACAAAAATGCCTAGAGTTTAAAAAAATTCTTAAAAATCACTGAAATTTTAAGAAAATAGGTTAATAGGCAGAAATCTACTTGCGACTTCCGGCAGCAGTGGTATCATTCGGGTATTACAAAAAGTAAAGGGCATTTATATTATGACCAAAGCACCTGTTGCTCCCGTGGTGCTAGTCATTTTAGACGGATGGGGCTACTGCGAGGAGACACAAGGAAACGCCATTGCTGCTGCCAAAACGCCAATTATGGACAGTTTGTGGTCAGCTTATCCGCACACCCTCATCCGCACATCAGGAAAAGCCGTAGGATTGCCAGAAGGTCAAATGGGCAATTCAGAAGTCGGTCACTTGAACATCGGTGCTGGACGGGTTGTACCTCAAGAGTTGGTTCGCATCTCCGACGCAGTGGAAGATGGTTCCCTCAACAGCAACCCAGCGCTGGTGAAAATTTGTCAAGAAGTGCGAAGTCGCAACGGGAAACTGCATATTGTCGGACTTTGTTCTGATGGTGGTGTTCATTCCCATATCAGCCATTTATTCGGCTTACTGGACTTAGCCAAGACCCAAGGTATTACTGATATCTGCATTCATGCAATCACCGACGGACGCGATACAACTCCTACCGAAGGAGTCAAGGCGATCGCCCTGATTCAAAATTATATTGACCGTATCGGAGTGGGTAGAATTGCCACCATTAGCGGTCGATATTACGCGATGGATCGGGATACACGCTGGGATCGTGTGCAAAAAGCCTATGACATCATGACCTTGGATGGTGTAGGTGATGGACGCTCTGCCATCGATGTTCTCCAAGCATCCTATGCTGAAGGTGTAACCGATGAGTTCATCATTCCCACCCGACTTACCCCAGGTGCAATTAGTGCAGGGGATGGGGTCATATTTTTCAATTTTCGTCCCGATCGCGCTAGACAGCTGACTCAAGCTTTTGTGAGTTCAGATTTCGACGGATTCGAGAGGCAACATATCGCTCCTCTTGCTTTCGTCACATTTACCCAATATGACCCAGAATTACCTGTGTCAGTTGCCTTTGAACCACAAAATCTGACCAACATTCTTGGTGAAGTCATTGCGAACCATGGCTTAAAACAGTTCCGAACTGCGGAAACTGAAAAATATGCCCATGTCACCTATTTCTTCAACGGTGGACTCGAAGAACCCTTACCCGGAGAAGACCGAGAATTAGTCAGTAGTCCCAATGTTGCCACCTATGACAAAGCTCCAGCAATGTCTGCGGAAGCGGTAACCAAAATAGCGATCGCTGCCGTGGAAAAACGTATATATTCCCTAGTGGTGATCAACTATGCCAATCCAGATATGGTAGGGCATACTGGTCAAATGCCAGCCACAATCCAAGCAATTGAAACAGTGGATCAATGCTTAGGGAAATTGGTTCCAGCCATTAACGCCGTTGGTGGTACAGTTTTGATTACTGCTGACCATGGCAACGCCGAACATATGCTTGACGGTGAAGGTCATTCTTGGACTGCTCACACAACTAACCCAGTTCCCTTAATTTTAGTAGAAGGAGAAGGGGCAAAAATTCCCGGACACGGTAATGATGTCACCCTCCGCAGTGATGGGAAATTAGCTGATATTGCTCCCACGATTTTAGATATCTTACAATTACCCCAACCAGTGGAAATGACTGGGCGATCGCTCCTGCAATCTTCCGAGTATGAAGTGCAATTAAATCGCACTCCTGCTAGGGTAGGAATATAATAGACTTCTTGCGGAAGTCAAGCAAAGGGTTAATAGAAAGATTACAGGTGACATAGAAATCATCCTATCTTTTTTCACCCTATACCTAATTTTCCTCTCTGTCGTTATCCATTTATTTTGCCACCATGACTGTTACTAAAATTGTGGAAGCTATTTGGGCAATATCCGCCCTTGGGTTAATTGTACTTGTCTTACTTCATAGTCCTAAAGGTGACGGGATTGGGGCGATCGGTGGACAAGCACAGTTATTCAGCAGCACCAAAAGCGCCGAAAATACCCTCAACCGCGTAACTTGGATATTAGCCGTAATTTTCCTGAGTTTAAGTGTTGTTTTAAGCGCAGGTTGGCTACCGAAGTAAGCAATATAGGAGTCTCAGTAGAAGCAAGGGTTATCAATCAAAGCAATGAAAATCAAGGCTTTTCCCTTTAATCCTCTACAGCGTTACTTCTATTTTTTGATTCTAATTATTCTTACGGGACTGGGCGTTATTTTGCTTAACGTCGAGTCCTTTGCCTTTTCTAACCCCAAACCCCATCCCTTACCCCCAACCCTGGTAAAATGGCAAGATAACAGCAATAGCGGCGACTATTTTGACCAAATCACACCCACTGAAGTTGGCTATTTAGTCTGGTCAGAATTTCCAGTCAAGATATATCTCCAAGCACCCAAAAATATTCCTCCAACCCAGTTAGATAATTGGGTAAAATCTGTGACTCAAGTTGTCCAGGAGTGGAGCGCATATTTACCACTAACAATAGTCACACAACCCACAGAAGCAGATATTCAGATTCTCCGCCAAACACCACCATTACAAATCATACCTGGTAGCAAAATACCGAGGGCACGTTCCGCTCAAACGACTTATAAGTTTTATCAAAAATCAAATATTTTATACCACCGCTTTCAGATTCTTATTAGTCCTAGTCAAACAGGTAAATATCTAACTGCCGCTATCCGTCACGAATTAGGACACGCTCTCGGTATTTGGGGTCATAGTCCAGTAAACAGTGATGTTTTATACTTTTCCCAAGTTACTAATCCGCCCCAAATTTCTCCCAGGGATGTTAATACTTTGCGGCGAGTATATCAGCAACCGACTAGTTTGGGGTGGAAAAAAACACATAGGGAAAAGTGATTGTTTCTAACTAACTGTTTAGTGGGCAATAGAAATTTATTCCGCTAACGCGATAGAACTTCGTTCCGCTAGTGCGATCGCAAATCTCCCCACAATCACCGACTTTTTGTACCTATCTTTTCGTTGATTATTATTTACCTACCGCATACTGCTGCAAAACTTGCTGAAGGTACTTTCCGGTGTGAGAGCGAGGATTTTTTGCCACATCTTCCGGTGTTCCCACGGCGATAATTTCCCCACCTTGATCACCACCTTCGGGACCTAAATCTATCACCCAATCAGCGCAGCGAATCACATCTAAGTTATGCTCAATTACCAAAACAGAATTCCCCTTATCAACTAATCGTTGAATCACATCTAAGAGTTTATGAACATCATAAAAGGATAATCCGGTGGTGGGTTCATCGATAAGATAGAGGGTTTTTCCTGTTGCCCGTCGGGATAGTTCTGTTGCTAATTTTACCCGTTGTGCTTCACCTCCAGAGAGGGTAGTGGCAGGTTGTCCGAGTCGCACGTAACCCAAACCAACGTCTACCAAGGTTTGTAATTTATTGAAAGCTTTGGGAATATTTTCAAAGAATCCCATCGCCTCTTCCGCAGTCATATTTAACACATCGGCAATAGATTTATCCTTGTACTTAACCTGTAATGTTTCGCGGTTGTATCTTGCACCCTTACAGACTTCACATTGCACGTAAACGTCGGGTAAGAAATTCATTTCAATCACATTCACACCCTGTCCCCCGCAAGCTTCACAGCGTCCACCTTTGACATTGAAGGAAAATTGTCCGGGTTTATATCCCCGTGCTTTGGCTTCTACCGTCTGGGAAAACACATCTCGAATCACATCAAAGACACCTGTGTAAGTTGCGGGGTTGGAACGGGGGGTTCGACCAATGGGGGATTGGTCGATTACGATAGCTTTATCAATGGCATTTAGTCCCTGTATCCCATCGATTTCTTTGGGAAAGGGGACTTTTTTTGTGAGGTGGTGCTGGAGTGCAGGGTAGAGTAATTCGTTAACTAGGGTAGATTTGCCAGAACCCGAAACCCCGGTGACAGTGACGAGTTTTCCTAGGGGAATATCAACACTGACGTTTCTGAGGTTGTTCCGATGGGCATTTTTGATAATTAAACTAATACCATTGCCTTCCCTGCGAGTTGGGGGTGTTTGAATCACCCTACGTCCCGCAAGGTAAGCACCAGTTAGGGATGCTTCCGCATTTAGTAAAGCTTGCAAGTCCCCCTGGGCAATAATATGACCACCATGAATCCCCGCACCGGGACCAATATCGACTACATAGTCCGCTGCACGGATGGTTTCTTCGTCATGTTCAACAACGATGAGAGTATTACCTAAATCTCGGAGCTTGGTGAGAGTAGTTAAGAGTTTCCCGTTGTCTCGTTGGTGTAAGCCGATACTGGGTTCATCTAGAACATATAGGACACCTGTTAAGCCCGAACCGATTTGAGTTGCCAGCCGGATACGCTGGGCTTCTCCTCCGGAGAGGGTCATGGCAGGGCGATCGAGGGTGAGGTAGTCTAAGCCGACATCGAGTAAAAACTGTAACCTTGCCCGAATTTCCCGCAGAACTAAATCGGCAATTTGCGTTTGTCGAGGTGTTAACTGTAACTCGTCAACCCGTCGCCGACAGTCGCGAATGGAGACACTAACTACGTCTAAGATATTGTATTGTCCTAGTTTGACTGCTAGGGCTTCTGGTTTCAAGCGTTTACCACCGCAGACGGGACAGGGTTGATCGACTAAATATTGTTCTAGTTTCTGTTTAATTAACTCTGTTCCTCCATCGTATTGTCTTTGGAGGATGGGGAGAACTCCGCGAAAAATTTGTTTGCGATTTTGCTTGTCTGCGGTTTCCTCTTCCCCATTGAGAATAATATTTTTTTGTTCGGGGGTGAGTTTATGCCAGGGTGTTTGTAACTCAAAACCGTACATTTGCCCTAGGGCATATAGTAATTCTAGATAGTAGGAATTTTCCTTGTCTGACCAGGGAGCGATCGCCGCGTAAATAGGTGCTTCGGTATCGGGTACAACTAAATCTACGGCAAATCTTTTTAAGGTTCCCAAACCGTGGCAATGGGGACAAGCACCGTAGGGTGAATTGAAGGAAAATAGACGAGGAGAAAGTTCTTCCATAACTGCCCCATGTTCAGGACAGGCAAAGTTTTCCGAGAAGATAAATTCCTGTTCTGGGGCTTCTGGTTCCGCATCAGGCAAGGTATAGGATATTACTGCTATCCCTCCTGCCTGTTTCAAACACGTAGAGAGAGAATCGACCAAACGCTCTTGAATATTATCTTTTTTAATAAGGCGGTCAATAACCACCTCAATCGTATGGGTAATATTTTTATCTAGTTCGATGGAATCTGCGAGTTCCCGCACTTCTCCATCAATACGTACCCGTACAAAACCCTGGGATGCCAAGCTAGATATTAACTTGCGGTGGGTTCCTTTTTTCCCTCGTACCACGGGAGCTAGGATTTGAAAGCGGGTACGCTCTGGTAATTCTTGAATGCGATCGCACATCTCATCGATGGTTTGGGGGGCAATATTGCGATCGCAGATGGGACAATGGGGTTCACCTGCTCTCCCAAACAGTAACCGAAGATAGTCGTAGATTTCTGTGACTGTCCCCACGGTGGAGCGAGGGTTGTGGGAGGTAGATTTCTGATCAATGGAAATTGCTGGACTTAAACCCTCAATTGCTTCGACATCTGGCTTATCTAATTGTCCCAGAAATTGCCGCGCGTAGGCGCTGAGGGATTCTACGTAGCGTCGTTGTCCTTCTGCAAAAATGGTATCAAAGGCTAGGGAAGATTTACCAGAACCGGATACACCTGTAAAAACAATCAGGCGATCGCGGGGTAATTCTAAATCTATATTCTTCAGATTATGCTGCCTAGCACCACGAATCCGAATTGTGTTTTCCTCCTTTGCAGAAAGATGTCCATTATTCAGGGATTTAGCAAGCTGAGTGTCAGACATATCCACAGTTCCAAGGTTAGGGCAGCGTGAAACAGTCCTTTATCATACCATCGTTATCATCCCCATAGTAGAACATTCGTATTATTTGCCGAGAATTATTTTGCAGTTATAAATCTTCTGGGTTAATCCCTAATTCGCGCAATTTGGCAGCTAAACGCTCTGCTTTTTCGGTGGGTGTTGATATCCAGTTGCCATCAGCATCATACCATCGCAACCACAACCGTTCCACATCCTGGTAAATACCTTGCCATAAACCAATACCCAATCCTAATTCTGGCAACCATACCCGATTCTCTTCTACAGTCATGGGTTGATAGCGAGCAGCAAGATTTTGCCAGACTCGCAACTGGTCTGTATAGCGGTCAAATACTAATATAGTAGGGTATGCGTAAAATCTTTTCGTAAACTTCCCACTTACTGGGGGGTTGATTGACTTCCCGTAAACTTTGTCCCAAGTCTTCCTTTTCCGTACCTGGAGACAATAATTCTACTACCACACTGGGAGCAACTCCTTCCTGCCACATCACATAACTTAATCGTAAATCCTTTCCTGCATACAAACGGGAGACACCTAAGACAGCAAACCAATCGGGACGTTTGTACCACAGGGAATGGTGAGTATCGTAGTACAGGTTTAAGTCTGTGGCAATAAAGGTTTCATCTTTGGGGATGTCGGGTGGTTGAAAGGTTTCCCGTAATAATTGAGGTTGGAAATCATGAAACTCATCAGGCAAACCTGGTTCCTCTGGGTCTTCACTCTTTAAATCATACATTGTGGGCAGAGTCTCTTGAGGAGGAAGGGGAGGTTCTGTTTGAAACATGATTATTAACCTTTACCAATGGGAAGGGTTGGGGATAAAAATTTTTAGTGATACATAAGTATTTGTATTTTACCGAAAATTTGGATTTTCAGCCTGGTTTCAGGATACCCCCTGGGATGGGTGCTTGTGGCTGACACATGGATTCAGGAGCGATCGCCCCATTTTAACTACTAGATTCTGAGGAAAGACTACTACTCATCCCAATACAGATACCTGCAATGATAAAGGCGATCGCCCCTGCCCAAATACTAAATTCTGGGGCTATTGTCTGCGGTTTGGGAAAAACTGCGGTAAAAATACTCGACGTTAGGGAGAAACCACCAAAATACATCCCAATGCCTAAACCTATCCATCGTGGTGGCATCATGGATAAGGCGAAGGGTATTGCCCCATTGGAGATTAAACTAAAGGCAAAGATACCAATTAGCACAATGGGCATTTGTGCTCCTAGGTATAACATCAGTGTCATTATCACCGTAATTACACCAATACCGATTAACATAGCTAAACGATTACCAATTTTTTGGGCGATTATCCCCGCAGGAATTGCTGCAAAGGCTAAAGCTAGACTAATTAGCACCATCAAGCCATCAATACTATTATTATTCAGATGAATTTTCAGTAACTTATTTAAAGCATCCATCAAGAAACGAGACGCGAAGGCAAGACTGGTACCTGTAGTAAAAATTACGAATAATCCGGGGATTAATTGCCCCCAATCAACTACCAAGGGAATAACTTGATTAACTCTTGTTGAGGGTGGGTTGACAAAACGTAGCACTGCTGCTGCACCGAGAAGAACCAAAGAACCGATAGTAAAAGCAAACATCGCTCCCATTCCCAGAATCAAACCCGTACTGAGGGGACGCATTGCACCAATAATTCCAGCAATCAGAGTTAATAAACTACCTGCTAGGGGTAAATCTTGGCGATTTGCATAAATTCCTAACAACGCGATCGCCGGACTCCGAAATATTGTCATCGCGATCGCCCAAGCAACTACAATTATCGGTAATACCAGACGAATACCATCCACACCTGGAAGCAAAATTGTCACTGCGGGAATGCCAATATACAAAGCAGAAGAAAGAATTACCCCAACAGAAACAAAAGGAAAACTAGAACCTACCCAATATTTTGCCCTATCCGATAGCCCTCCCATTAAGGGTTCCAGAACTATAGCTAAGGCATTTTCTAATACCAGTATGCTCGCAGTTAAACCTGCGGGAAAACCAAACTCAGTTAAAAGTAGAGGCAAATATAAGTTATAAATCAACCAAGAGAGGGTAATTGCACCCTGTACCCCGGCTAAACCCAAGACTTGCAACCACAAAATTCCCTGGTGGGGAGTGGTTGGGGAATTCTGTTCCATTTTCAATGGAGTAATGATGAAGTATCAATTACTCATTATCAATGATTGGCGATATTTCTCCTAATTTTACCTATGAATCGGAGATGAGCATTAGGTGCTTTTATCCTTGACAATCTGCAAACATTGCTGTACTCAAATACCTTTCTCCAAAACTGGGCTGAATCATCACAATTAGCTTATCCGCATTCTCTGGGCGTTTGGCAACTTGTATCGCGGCATACAAAGCAGCCCCAGAAGAAATACCAGATAGTAAGCCTTCTTCCCTCGCTAAACGCCTACCGTAGTTGATTGCCTCTGCATCTGTAACGGTAATAATCTCATCAATCAAATTTGTTTGTAATACCTCTGGAATAAAACCAGCACCGATTCCCTGAATTTTGTGGGAACCCGGTTTTCCCCCCGATAGTACCGCACTGTTACTGGGTTCGATGGCGATCGCCTGCAAATTCGGCTTATATCTTTTTAATACCTCTGCAATCCCCGTAATCGTTCCCCCAGTACCAACCCCAGCAACCACTATATCTACCTTCCCATCCGTATCCTGCCAAATTTCCTCAGCAGTTGTTTCTCGATGAATTTTCGGGTTTGCTGGGTTACGAAATTGCTGCAACATATATGCGTGAGGTAGACTTGCGGCAATTTCCTCAGCTTTGCGAATAGCTCCCCCCATTCCCTCAGCACCTGGTGTTAATTCTAACTTTGCACCATAAGCTCGCAATATCGCTCTTCGTTCTAAACTCATGGTTTCTGGCATTGTCAAGATTAAATCATAACCCCGCGCTGCTGCTACCATGGCTAAACCAATACCAGTATTTCCTGATGTTGGTTCTACTAAAATGCTTTTTCCTGGTTGAATAAACCCCCCATCCTCTGCTGTCTTTACCATACTTAGGGCAATTCTATCCTTCACAGAAGCTGCTGGATTGAGACTCTCCAACTTCACGATAATGTTACCCACACATCCCTCAGTTTGGGGAATCTTATTTAACTTCACTAAGGGAGTTAAACCTATTAAATCAGTAATATTCTCGGCTATTTTCATGATTTATCTTCCGAAAAAGTAATTTTTGTTAGTGAATTTATATTCAAACACATAAAACCTGTCCATTTCATCGAAATTTCAGACATGAATTTAGTCACAATTATTTTAGGCTTATGATATCAGCATTTTTGGATTTGTCAGGAACTTAAGCTACGAATTCAATGTCACTCTAACAATTACAAGACATGGATATCTATTCGCCACTTGCAGGAGATAGCTAACTCAATTATCCAAAATTAATGTGCTGTATGATATGAAATGATTTTTTAGCAAATTTTTCTTATTTTTTATTTTAAATGGAATAAAAAATTAACTGATTAAACCGTCAAACCGATGGAAGGCAAGAGTTTTAAGTTTCAAGCTTTCAAAGAAAAAGAGTACAACTTTGCCAGTACCTCAGCCCTTAAAAGCCAGTCCCTAGCCTCAATAATACTAGTACCTATACCCCCTAGAAAAAAAATTATTATTCCCTATCAATAGTTTCCAGTCTTGAGTACAAACATAATAAATATAATAAATTTAATTCGTCCACATCAAACTCTTCCCATTCAAGGCAACTGCTATAAAAGCTATAGGATTTACGCAGAGATTCCCCTCTACCCCCCCCTGCAAAGGGGGGGACTTCTTAACCCTCATCATTATCAATACAAGAAGTCAAATGTAGAGATAGAAAATCCGTAAAAATCTGTAATACTTTTACCAATATGGGGAGAAATTTTGTGATAAATGAACATCTCTATTCCCCAGGAAAAAGTTGCTCACAATCAGGCTTAACTATTGGGTGTTTATACCTGACGCTTCATCGGTAATTGATAAAGTAAATTTTTTAGACAATGGAAATAGCTTGGGTTTTTCTCAGTTTAGTGATGTCATAATTCCTACTAATTTCAGAAAAAGCCTATCTTCTTTTGTCTGGAAAATATCTTTATCTAAATTATCTGCAAAACATAATCTACTCACTAGGGACTTAGCATTCACCATCAGTTTTTTTATCGGGTGCATACTGCCAATTGAGGTATTCATGAGACATAGGCTAATTCAGTTAGTCACAGTTATAGTACTGACTTTACTAGTTATATCTCCTGCCATATCAGTGTTGAATATAGTTTTAGACTATCATTTAGATTTAGAAAAATATCAATATTCACTCATGGATAGTAATTCATATTATCCTGCCCAATATGATGTTAAGTCAACCACCTATAATAGTTACTATCCTTCTCTAAATATTTTTGATATCAATTATGCAATTAAGCACTGGCTAAAATGGATTTCTTTACTCATTTTACCTTGTTTGGTGCTAATTATCTGTTTTTATAATCAATATATTGTCTATCAAAACACAAATCTTCAACGTCAGATTGAAATCCTGGAAAGAGCATGGCAAAAAGACCTAGACTAGGTAATAATCTTTTGTGATTTTTTTGGCAGTTTTTCTTTTTAAAATCGACTAAAAATATAAAAGCATAATGATTTCGCTCATCGCATTAAATCAGACTCTTGGGAAAGGAGACATAAGTGCCTGTAACAGAAGAACGTCAGCATCTATATTACGAACTAATTGATTCTTTACTACAATGTCCTAATGGTAAAGAGCCAGAAGTTCTAGAGGCAAATGTCGAATTAATCGATGGTGATTTAGTGAACACTATGATGCAAGTAGCATCAGGTTTTGCCCATCAAGGAAATGAAGATGGTGCGAGATTTTTAGTATTTATAGCTCGTGAATTATCTATTCAGTTAGGGCTATATCCAGACCTTTCTCAAATATCAACTGAGCCAGTATCAGAAGGAATTTCCGAGAAGGAGTAGTAATGTTACTGACTGCAACGGATGCAGGTAAAATTGCCTTAGAATTCTTGATGCTTGAATGGAATGTGTCTGAAGAAAATCAAGAATGGTTTATTGCTCTGAGTTCTCGGTTGATTGGGCAAAGCTGGTATATTGTGGAATTAGCAGTAGAAGGATTCCCGGATAGATGGTTTGTTCAAGTCTATGATACCGGAGAATGCGATCCAGACTATACTTTTATTTCCCCAATTCGCGGCTCTGAAGGTTACTCAGACTTGGGAGAATTACCAGACTTAGTTGCCGAAATCTTAGTATCAGAAAGAAATACTCGATAATTTGTAATTGATATTATTTCTTGCTAAATAGTAAGCAATATCAATATTTTATACTTCTTCAAGAGACTATAGCACCAACAAAACTTCCAGAGACTATTGATTATCAATAGTCTTTTTTTTATGAATATAAAACTATAAAAGATATGTTAATTATTTTTGATTTTCGTATAACAACTCATCTAATTATGAAATGATTGTGCTATATTAATAATGTGATAATCCGTACAGAAATTAGTCTTTGTCATGATTACAGAGGATGTCTTGGCAAAAGAGTATTTAAGGATAGTAGGTCGATACTACCCAAAAATTGGAGAGTTGCTAGATGGCTGTTATGTAAAGGTAATTACCAGCTATTGGGGACGACCTCCAAAACGTTTGCGGTACATAGGAATTTATTGCTCTACAGAAATGATGCCCCATGTACAAGCTCATAAACAAATACTCAGAGATGTAGCCGAAAATATGGGATTAGTTCAAGTGGTATTCCGTAATGCCTCTCGATTACTACGCGATCCCAAGTCAACAATTAAAGATTCCGACCCTAGAATGTGGTTAGATTTGCAATGGGTTGTAACTTAATAAATTTTCTTAACCCTCGTTAGTTGCTGGTTATTATTATCAAACAATTCGGGGATATTTGCAGGTTTTTGGGAAAGTTTAAAAATAGCCAACAACTAATAACTATCTTAGAAGCCAAGGGCTTGTAATTAAGATGAATAAACCCTTTTTGCATCCAGATGATATGCCACCGCTTGAGGTGACACCTTTGGATCAGATGTTACGTTTGGAGTTAGAACGTTCTACTGGGTTATGCTTCTATGAAGATTGCGATCGCATCACCCAAATGTTGCTATCCACCTGTCATTGGTATGTCACCACAGATGCAAACAGTCTGAAATTGATTATTGACTGTCCTGATATCATTACCTACTGGCATATCATCAATAATATTACCCATCTCAGTAGTAGACTTGAGCCATTTGCCAGTAGTGCAAAAATTCGTGTTCATCCCCCCTTGGGGAAAGGAATACCTTTTGAAATTAGTGTCGATGAAATTTCTGCCTATCGGGATTGGCTTTAACTAGTTATCAGTTGCTTGACTCATCATCCAAACTGTTGGTAGGTTGAGTTGCTGATAGGAAGGGATATTCTTTTCTGCGTAAGTCTCTCATTTTATCTGAGAGCCAAATAATTTGTTTTACTTCATGTAATGGAATCCTTTGAGGAAATCGATAATCATATTACGTGAAGGCATATAAACTTTTGCTATTTCCATTGTACTTTCAGCATATTTATCCGATTTATTGTCACTCTCCTCGATAAATCTTTTACCGAAGTGTGGGTGATCATGAATGATGAGATTATGAGCGTTGGAATTAGTGAGAATAATTTGGGTAGGAGCGTGGAAAAATTTAATTTTTGTGGTTATTTTTAAAGTACTTTTTAACTTTTTAATCATCACAGCATTATCTTGAGCGGTTGCCACAAGATGATTTAATTGCTGTAAAAGCTTTGGTTCTAGAATATCCATATCTTCATGATTAATCATTGTCAGAACTTTCTGAATGTTTTTCTGAGTGGAATTGGCATCTCTAAAGGGTAGGATAACTAAATAGGCAAGGGCAAACAAGCTGGCATCATTTTCGATGCGAAAAGTTAAAACAGTGCGTCGTCGCCCAATTTCCATGGTTGGGGGTTGTTGGAGAGAGCGGTATTGTTGGGCAATTTGGTAGTAAGCACCAGCGATCGCGAAGTGGGCTTCATGATCAAGGGAGCGATCGACAATAATCCTAATGGTGGGGGGGGTTTCATTGAAAAAATCACGAGCATCTTCCGAGGTGAAGTTTTGGATAATTTTGCGATCGCCTGCGGGGCTTAAATCCACCCATTCACAGGTAATATTATCGGTTTTTAAGCCAAATCTAGATGTTGAGTAGAGTTTTGCCCCCGTCAGGGTTGCCCCCGATAAATCCGCTCCCACCCATTCCGCTTTGATTAATCTTGCTTCCGTTAAATCCGCATGCACTAAACTCGCATTAGTTAAATTCGCATGGCTTAAGTCTGCCCCAATTAAATTTGCTCCACTTAATTTAGCCCCACTTAAATCTGCCCAACGGAGATTTGCACCACTCAAATCTGCCCAACGGAGATTCGCACCACTTAAATTAGCTCCGCTCAAATTAGCATGGGTGAGATTAGTTTGTCGTAACTCCGCTTCTCGAAAATTAGCACTACTTAAATCACTACGACTTAAATCCGCATTAGTTAAATTTGCCTGTTGTAAATTTGCTCCCGTTAAGAAACTATCGCGCAAATTCACTTCTGATAAATTTGCTTGTTGGAGTATGGCATGACGTAGGGTTGCTTCTCGTAAATCTGCACCTTTTAAATTGGCAGCCAATAAATCTGCCCGACTTAAATCTGCCCGAATTAATTCAGCTCTAATTAAAGAGGCTCCACGCATTTGTGTGCGACTCAAATCTGCTCGAATTAGGTTAGCAACGTTTAAACTTGTACGATTTAACTTCGCTTGACAAAGGTAAGCACCACTTAAGCGAGCAACATTTAATTTTCCATAACTGAAGTCCGCACCATTGAAATGTGTTCCACTGAGATTGGCAATACTAAAATTTCCATGACGAAAATTCGCATCATCTAGTTTTGCCCCACTGAGATTAGCTTCAGAGAAGTCTATGTGACTGAAATCTCGATAGCCAATCGCGTATTTTTCTAATAATTCCTCTTCAGTCATGCAAGCTACCTCAAAAATTCGGTAGTGGTAGATGGTTCGTGATTTTGTTAACAATAATCAGTTGATATGGGTTTGGGGTTTATTCTGTAATCCTTGACATATACAAATAAATGTGAGCTAAACATGAAAATTGGGATTGTGGGCTTAGGTTTAATTGGTGGTTCCTTAGGTTTAGATTTGAAAACCTACGGATATGAGGTTTTGGGAGTCAGTCGCCGAGAATCGACTTGTACCAAGGCTGTAGCCATGGGTTGTGTGGATACAGCATCGGTGGATTTAAGCCTACTAGGGAAGACAGACGTTGTATTTATTTGCACGCCGTTAGGACTTATTATTCCCACTGCGAGACAATTAATTACTTCTTTAGGCAGGAATGTGATAATTACCGATGTCGGTTCTGTAAAAACACCGATTGTTGAAGGGATTAACCCTTTGTGGGAAAATTTTGTCGGTGGTCATCCCATGGCAGGAACTGCCGATAGTGGGATTGAAGCGGCGCAGCGTAATTTATTTGTTGAGCGTCCCTACGTAATTACACCAACTGCCACAACTCGCCCAGAGAATATCCAGGTAATAGAGGGAATAGTTCAACAGTTGGGTGCAAAAATCTATTATTGTCAGCCAGAAGAACACGATCGCGCTGTGAGTTTAATTTCCCATTTACCTGTGATGGTGAGTGCAGCTTTGATTGCTAGCTGTATGGCAGAGGGTGAAAGTCAGGTACTGCAATTAGCCCAACAGCTCGCTAGCTCTGGTTTTCGTGATACGAGTCGAGTCGGTGGAGGCAATCCAGAATTAGGGGTGATGATGGCAGAGTATAACCGTGATGCGTTGTTGCGATCGCTCTCGGAATATCGTCATCAGCTGGATGAGCTGATCGCACTGATTACCCAGGAAAATTGGCAAGGTTTGACTACTAAGTTAAATAGTACACATCAAGCCCGACCCAAGTTTGTGGAGTAGGAAAGGGGTGATGTTGTGATGATTTTGACCTCTACCAAGAACCAATAGTCATAACAAATCAGGTAAATTACTGATAATTTTCCTCCTTGTCTTGTTTGATTTTTTGTTACTATTGCTTCCGCAAAATCACCATTATCAGTTCACCCCCATCCCCATGGATAAAAATCAATCTTTCTGTCTCTTGTAACTCTGTTTTGTCTAGCTTTACGGATATATTCTTGGCTGCTATTCCTTTATCTCACCTGATTTTCCCAATTACAGGAGATTAAAACTTTCTAAAAAACTCCTGGGGAATACAGAGATATAGTAGTAATATCAACAAAGAATTACTTAATACTTTTGTGTGAAAAATCACACTTGTCTAGTATCTTCAGTAAT
Organism: Calothrix sp. 336/3; assembly: GCF_000734895.2. Taxonomy (GTDB): domain Bacteria; phylum Cyanobacteriota; class Cyanobacteriia; order Cyanobacteriales; family Nostocaceae; genus 336-3. The sequence goes on from NZ_CP011382.1 coordinate 5,597,802, forward strand.
TTTTTACCTCTATCTAAAGTCACAAATATTCTCACAAATCAGATATAGCTGTAATCAAAAGTGTAGGACAAACAAGGATTTACTCAAGTAAATTATGTGGTTTTTTTGCCATGGAAAACTCGCTTTTGATGCAGCTTATTGTGTTTTTTGAGACTAGAGATTGCATATCCTTTGCTGAAGTCAAACGTCTAGAGAGACACTGAAAATATGGTTGCAACACCCAACAGACCAAAGACAGAAGCTTCCATCAATGCATTTGGCATTGCCAGAGCCACCATTGAGGGTACACCTCTAAATTCTGAAGAACTACGGAAAATTCATGCATACTGGCGTGCTTGTAATTATTTAGCAGTGGGGATGATTTATCTGCGAGATAATCCCTTGTTAAGAGAACCACTAAAACCTGAACATATAAAAAAACGTTTACTAGGACATTGGGGTACAAGTCCCGGCTTATCATTTGTATATATTCACCTGAATCGACTGATTAAAAAATACGACCTGGATATGATTTACTTAGCGGGTCCAGGTCATGGTGCGCCCGGTGTTTTAGCTCCGGTATATTTAGAAGGAACCTACTCTGAGGTTTACCCAGATAAAAGTGAAGATGAAGAGGGAATGCGGAAATTTTTCCAGCAGTTTTCCTTTCCCGGTGGGGTGGGTAGCCACTGCACTCCCGAAACTCCAGGTTCGATTCATGAGGGTGGTGAGTTAGGTTACAGCCTATCCCATGCCTATGGTACGGTTTTTGACAATCCCCATCTGATTAGTGTTGTGATGGTTGGCGACGGGGAGTCGGAAACAGGACCTCTAGCCACTGCTTGGCATTCCAACAAGTTTATCAATCCAATTCGGGATGGAGCGGTGTTACCAATTCTCCATCTCAATGGTTACAAAATTAACAACCCGACAATTCTGGCTCGAATTAGTCATGAGGAGCTAGAGAACCTATTTCGCGGTTATGGTTATATACCCTATTTTGTCGAAGGTTCCGACCCAGAAACCATGCACCAGGCGATCGCCGCCACCCTGGAACACTGTATTCTGGAAATCAAAAGAATTCAACATGAGGCGCGTACAAGTGGTGTGGCGAAACGTCCCCGCTTCCCGATGATTGTGCTACGCACTCCTAAGGGTTGGACTTGTCCTGCTGAAATTGACGGACATAAAGTAGAAGGTTCCTGGCGATCGCATCAAGTACCCCTATCAGGAGTGCAAAATAATCCTGAGCATCTGGGAATGTTAGTTGATTGGATGCAAAGTTACCAACCGGATGAGTTATTTGATACAGACGGTCGGTTAATTCCGGAACTCAAGCAGTTAGCTCCCCTTGGTATCCATCGGATGAGCGCTAATCCCAATGCTAATGGTGGTTTACTGAAAAGAGCCTTAAGGATGCCTGATTTTCGGGAATATGCAGTGGAAGTCCACAAACCCGGACAAATTATGGTGGGAAATACCCAGCCCCTGGGTGCATTCCTCCGGGATATCATGGCTCTCAACTTGAATAATTTCCGAGTCTTTGGTCCCGATGAAACCACTTCTAACAAGTTAAATGCAATTTACGAAGTCAGCAAAAAATTCTGGATTGCGGAATACTTTACAGAAGATGGGGATGGTGGGGAATTATCTCCTGACGGTCGAGTTATGGAAATGCTGAGTGAGCATACTCTAGAAGGTTGGTATGAAGGGTATCTCCTCACTGGTAGACATGGTTTCTTCTCTACCTATGAAGCATTTGTCCATGTGATCGATTCCATGTTTAACCAGCACGCTAAATGGTTAGAAATCTGTAATCATCTGTCTTGGCGAGAAAAAATTGCCTCCCTCAACTTGTTGATTACCTCGACTGTGTGGCGACAAGATCATAATGGTTTCACCCACCAAGATCCTGGTTTCTTGGATTTAGTAGTGAATAAGAGTCCCGATGTCGTGCGTATTTATCTGCCACCAGATGTCAATTCCCTATTATCCGTTGCCGATCACTGCTTGCGAAGTGAAAACTATATCAACGTCATTGTCTCAGACAAGCAGGAACATTTACAGTTCATGGATATGGAGACGGCAATTAAACACTGTACCAAAGGTATTGGTATCTGGGATTGGGCAAGCAACGATCAAGGACATGAACCTGATATTGTGATTGCCTGTGCTGGTGATATTCCCACCCAGGAAGCATTAGCTGCTACCGCACTTTTACGAGAGGAGTTTCCAGACTTAAAGATTCGCTTTATCAACGTGGTGGACTTGTTCAAGTTAATGCCAGATACAGAACATCCCCACGGTTTGAGCGATCGCGACTTTGATAGTCTGTTTACCCTTGATCAACCAATCATCTTTAACTTCCATGCTTATCCTTGGCTAATTCATCGTCTTGCCTATCGTCGTCATAATCATCACAATATGCACGTACGTGGCTATAAGGAGAAGGGAAATATTAATACGCCCATGGAGTTGGCAATTAACAATAACATTGACCGCTACAGTATTGCCATTGATGTGATTGACCGCGTATCTAAATTAAAAGTTGCAGGCGCTCATGCCAAGGAGAAGTTCAAAAACTTACAAATTGATTGTCGTAATTACGCCTATGAACATGGTATTGATAAGCCGGAAATCGTCAATTGGAAATGGTCTAGTTAAAGCTGTCTTTATTCAAGATAGACATCTTCTAGAAACATAGAACTTATCATGAGGGGGCATTCAGGTTAATTTTTCTGTCAAGAGATAACCTTGTTTGCCCTTTTCCTTAGATGACATCCACAAAATTCACTGTTTCAAAAGCTACATAGTATATACAATTACTAGTAACTTTGATTATCTAGCCATGGCAAATTCCAGCAATATCTCCCACTCATATTTACAGTCAACTACTATTATTACTGGTAGTATTGCTATCACCTGATAACCGACGAAATTAACTAATTAACACACAGTCATACTCAGACTATTTCCCATCCACTGTACCCTGTAATACTTGCTAACTTATGCGGAGAGTACATTCTAGAATTAGACGTTGATTGATTAAAGAATAGGGTTGAATTTCTAAAGCGCGTTGAAAACATCTAATAGCTTGACTGTAATCACCAGTAGCTAAATAACATAATCCCATGCCATGTAAAGCACCAAAATGGACAGGATTTAACTTTAAGACTTCTTCGCAATCATTTAAAGATTTTTGGTACTGACTGCTAGTGTAGTAAAGAAAAGCACGGCGGTTCCAAGCCTCAGCAAAATCCGGCTGATTATGAATTAATTCAGTTAGTATTGCTTCCGCTTCTACTGATTCTCCTGCGTCTAGTAATTTTTGGCTACGTTCAATCATCTCTAGCCCATAAATACCTTTTTGTTGGAACCACAAACGCCATAGTTTTCTCGTTGCCTGTTCCCGTACATTCTCGTCGGGGTTTCTCAAATCTTCCAGTAAGGAATTGACAAACAAAGAATCCATAAAATGCCTATTTGTATATAAGTTATTATCTTTTAAATTTCGCACAAAAATATCTCAGATTTTCATTCTTCAACTTAACTTTGAAAAAAATTCGTGGAATTTGCGGATATTTGTGATTTATGCAAATTTTTAGCAAGTTTTTTGTAATCATTAATACCGATAATTGAAGATTTGATGAAGTTTTCATGGATAAATCACCGTATTTTTATGGTGAGGTGGTGACTCGCGGATTTTGCCTGGAGTCATTTGACTCAATCACCTATTTCAGCAAGGAGGCTCACACCGAGCAAACATGGCAGTAATCTATACAGATAATCGATAAACAGCAATACTTTATGGCGAAATATTACGGAATATTGCATTTCCGTCAAATCCTGTTGCGAAGTCGAGATAACAGCTAAAAGTCCGTGATAGGATGCTTTGGGTAAATAAAAAGATAGGGAGAAGACCTTTGACACTACGGGTTGCTGTTGTTGGCTCAGGTCCAGCTGGTTCATGTGCTGCCGAAACTCTGGCAAAAGCTGGCATTGAAACATATCTCTTTGAGCGGAAACTGGACAATGCGAAACCATGTGGCGGGGCGATTCCCTTATGCATGGTAGATGAGTTTGACTTACCACCAGATATTATTGACCGCCGTGTGCGAAAAATGAAGATGATTTCCCCTTCTAATCGGGAAGTGGATATCAATCTGATAAATGAAGACGAATATATTGGAATGTGCCGTCGTGAGGTTCTTGATAGTTACCTACGGAACCGTGCGGCAAAATTAGGCGCTCATTTAATTAATGCCACAGTTCATAAATTAGATATTCCCGGCAATAATAAAGACCCATACACTATCCATTATGTAGACCATACAGAAGGTGGCGCTCAGGGTATTGCCAAAAGTCTCAAGGTTGACTTGATTATTGGGGCAGATGGTGCCAATTCTCGCATTGCTAAGGAAATGGATGCAGGGGATTATAACTATGCGATCGCCTTCCAAGAGCGTATCCGCATCCCCGAAGAGAAAATGGCTTACTACGAAGATTTGGCGGAAATGTACGTGGGAGACGACGTTTCTACAGACTTCTACGCTTGGGTATTCCCCAAATACGATCACGTAGCTGTGGGAACTGGTACTATGCACGTTAACAAAGCCAGCATTAAACAACTACAAGCTGGAATTCGTGCCCGTGCTGCTAAGAAACTCGAAGGTGGTAAAATCATCAAGGTAGAAGCTCACCCGATTCCTGAGCATCCCCGTCCCCGTCGAGTGGTAGGAAGAATTGCCTTGGTTGGTGATGCTGCGGGCTATGTCACCAAGTCTTCCGGTGAGGGTATTTATTTTGCGGCGAAATCTGGCAGAATGTGTGCCGAAACCATTGTGGAAGTCTCCAATGGTGGTGCGACTATTCCCACAGAAGCCGATTTGAAAATTTACATTAAGCGTTGGGATAAGAAGTACGGCTTGACTTACAAAGTTTTGGATATTCTCCAAACTGTATTCTACCGTTCCGATGCCACCCGCGAAGCCTTTGTGGAAATGTGTGGTGATTTAGATGTACAACGTCTCACCTTTGACAGCTATCTCTATAAAACTGTCGTTCCTGCTAACCCCATTACACAACTGAAAATTACTGCCAAGACTATTGCTAGTTTGTTGCGTGGTAATGCTTTAGCACCCTAGTTGCAAGTTACATTTTGAATTTTGATAGATAGCGCGGTGAAACGGAAAGTTCTTTTGTGATTTTTCGTTTTCCCGCGTCTTGTTTTATTAAGAATTATTGGACTAATATCAATTACTCATAACTGCATCTAACAAAATTTCTGCCCCGAAGCGTACCACATCTGTGCAAGGCAATCCAGTTTCTGTTTCTACCAGGGCGATCGCCTGTTTAGCTGCTGTCTCATCTAGGGCGCTGGTGTTTAAAGCGATACCGACTACAGGTACGGGAGCAAAGGCTCCGGCGGCTGTTGCCACGGTTTCATAGAGCTGCACAACTTCCTTGAGGGGTGGTATTTTCACGCCTTCGATGACTTCTGTTTGCCCTGCACGATGAACGAGAATCATCTGGGTGGGTTGGGAACCACGTATCAATGGTAACGTGGCGGTAGAACTAGGATTCAGTAGGGAACCTTGCCCCTCAATATGTAAAATATCGTGGGTTTTACCGTAGCGCATTACCATCTGTTCCACAGCTGCTGCGGCAAAATCAACGCGAATGGCATCTAAGGGTATACCATCCCCTGCTAATAGTAAGCCTGTTTGTCCCGTTGCCAGGAATTTAGAGCGTCTACCTTTTAACTTTGATGCCCAGTGTAGCTCTAAACTGGTAGACATCTTGCCGACTGCCATATCTGTACCAACCGTCAATACACGACGACAGGGAAGAGTACGGGCGATCGCTGTTGCCACACCACCAATATTTCCTGGCTCTTTACGCACATCCCAAATAATCTGCCCTGGTTTGAGCAATGCTTTCAACTCTGGCATATTGGCTAGGGGTGTATGTAAACCGTTGACAATGGACATTCCGGCGGATACTGCATCTTTTAATTCATGCCAATAGTCATCGGGAATGGCACCTCCTTTGGGAGCAATACCAATTACCAATACCTGGGGTTGATATTTCAAGGAGTTAGTCACCGAATCAACGATGGGTACATCTCGTTTAATACCTGTTATATCTTGTAAAGATTGTCCCACGGATTCCCGGTCAATGACGGCGACTATTTGCGATTCGCTGTAACGTAAAACCGATAATCCAGTTTTACCGCGAGATGTTTTAATTCCTTCATGGAGAAGAATCGCTATTTTCTGATTCAGTGGCAAGCGCACTATATATTTACTCCCAAACCTGGTAAATCTGTCGGTATCACTTTTCCCGATTGCCAAGATGCACCGCTAAATGGATCATCTCGCAAATTCAGATGACTATCTAAATCTAAATAATCTGCTAGGGGTGCAAGGTGTGCAGCTGCGGTATTTGACAGGGTACTGTCGGAATAACAGCCGAACATGACTTGTAAACCCATGGCTTTGGCGGTATGTACCATACGGTATGCTTCTGTCAATCCTCCCGATTTCATCAATTTGATATTGATACCATCTACATAGTTTACCAATCGCGGAATATCTCTGCTGGTAAAACAGCTTTCGTCGGCGAAAATCGGTAGGGGGGAATGTTGTTTGAGGGTAAGTAAATCCGCTTCTTTGCCCTTTGCGAGGGGTTGCTCTACGTACTTAATCCCAATTTCTGCCAACCATTTACACATTTCCACTGCATCTGAAAGACTCCAACCCCCGTTAGCATCTACGTATAACTCTAATTCTGGAGCTGACTCCCGTACTGCTTCTAACATTTTTTTGTCAGCTAGAATCCCTTCAGGATTACCGAGTTTGACTTTTAAAACCTGAACATCGGTAAATTCTAGCCAATCCTGGGTTCTAGTTTGGGCTGCTTCCGGGGAACCGATACCAATTGTCACCGATGTGGGGGCGATCGCGGCTAAATTAAGTCCCCAGATTTTCCACAGGGGCAATCCCACCTGCTTACCTAACCAATCATATAACGCCATATCTAGGGCGGCGATCGCTCCGGAAGGAATATTTTTTTCCCATAGTAATTGTTCAATTTCCTGACGTTGCCACGGTTGGAATTTTGCTAAATCTGGAGCAATTCCCAGTAATGCATCCTGAATTAATTCTGTTGACTGTTGATGACTACCAATACTAAAAGGACAAGCTTCTCCCCAACCTTCAATCCCTGCATGGGAAATCCTTACCCAAATATTATTAGTTTGCGCTGTTGTTCCCCGACTAATCGTCAACGGAAAGCGTTTATTGACAGTAAAAATTTCCACATGAATCTGCATACATCCTTATCCTAAATTTATTTATAGCTGCTCACACAATTAAATCTGAAATTATTTATATTTGGCTGATAAAATTTTATATCTACATAATAATCAAGATATTTTTACTTCTTCATAAATTGCTGCAATGTCGCAGCGAAAATTAATACTGTCAAATTCTATTGTTTCTCCGGCAGCAAATCGAAAAAGCTCCCATCTTCCCTTTTCATTTTTGCGGAAACACTCCACATACATCCTATCTTGGGAAACTAATACATATTCTTGCAAAGAAGGTAAATAACTATAATCTTGAAACTTTTTACCTCTATCAAAGCCCTCTGTGGAATCTGAAAGTACCTCAATGATTAAACAAGGATGACTTTTAAAATAATCAGTTCCTTGGTCACGAGTATCACAAGTTCCCATCACGTCAGGATAAAAGTAGCGATTAATTTCCTCCACTTGCACTTTCATATCTGCCATGTAGACACGAGAGCCACTACCTCGATGATGGTTTCGTAGTAACATATATAGATTCCCTGTGAGGGTGACATGGGCATCACTTGCCCCCGCCATTGCATAAACTTCACCATCAATATACTCATGCTTTATTTGACTTGTTTTCTCCCCTTCTAAGTATTCCTGGGGTGAAGTATAATTAGGCTGTGGATTTGTAACCATATATTAAATTTTGCAATTTCAGAATTTATATCAAATTTTAGCAATGAATCCCTAGCTCAGGCAAGGTTAGTGATAGATAGACATAGGGCGATCGCTATTTTTACTCATTCTATTATCTGTAAATATCTATCAGCTTCATGAAAGTTATTTAAATTATGAAAAAATCAAAAAAATGGCAAATTCTCAACTCGCAAATGGTTATCAATCATCCTTGGTGTCAAGTCAGACAAGATGAAATTGAACTTCCTAATGGTAAAATAATTGATGACTACTTCGTTTATCTTAAGCCAGAAATTGCTCTCATTTTACCAATTACCAGCAATCAAGAAATTGTTTTTGTCAGACAATATCGTCACGCTGTGGGGGAGTTCTTTATGGAATTGCCTGCGGGAAATTTTAACCCGAAACAGGAAACCGCAGCCACTGCCGCGCAACGAGAATTACTTGAAGAAACTGGCTATTTAGCCGAGAATCTGCGAGCAATTGCCACCTTATATGACAAACCTAGCAAAGATACTAACCAAATACATTTATTTCTGGCTGAAAACGTCGTTAAAACTTCACAACAAAATTTAGATATCACAGAAGATATAGAAATTGTTTTAGTCCCGAAGAATCAAATTATTCAGAAAATCCAACAAGGTGAAATCTCAGTCGCAGGTACGGTAGCCGCTTTATTTTTAGGATTAAATTTACTAGTTTCGGGAGAATAGATGACAAGTAAAGAGTAATATATTCACCACTCATCACCCATTCATGAAAATTAAATTTTACCTTGCCCACTGCTGTAAAATATAACTATAAAACCACTCCTTATTCACAGCATCCATTGCTAATATTTTCCTACCTCCAGGTACTACCTTAGTTCTTCCTTGACTCATACCAGAAGTGATAATTTCCGTTTCCCATTCTTTTAAGGTGAAAGCTTCAGGATTACCCAAGTATGCTGTTGCTAAAACATCCCAAGCATAATAATCCTGGGGAATTACCAAAGCGTAACATTGCCCAGCTAAATCAGAAATGGGAAATTGTCTTTGTTTACCTAACTTCTGCACAAATTTTGGTGTCACAGGTACAGTATTTGTAATATCCAAAGCACACATAATAATTTCTATCTGACTTTGCCATACCCGTGCTACCGCAAGGGCATCCCAATAAGCATTCCATTCGGCAGAACCATCTTGCCCCGGTTCCCAATTTTTTTCCACATTTCCTGGAACATTTAATGCACCACCCATCCAAATAATTCGTTGAATTTTATGTGTAATTTCTGGAACTTTATCCAGAGCATAGGCAATATTTGTTAAGGGACCAGTTGCCATGATAGTAACTGGTTCTGGTGCTGTTTGTAGAGCTTTGATCAGAAAATCTTGCCCCAATTCATCAACTAATTTTGTCTTAATAACTTCCTGTTGATTGAGAATCGGTAAATTATCAACAACAAAGGAATCACGACGATAAAGATAGGGAAAAGCATTGATTCCTCGCACCGTACTTTCTGCTACTGGAATACTTTCGCCCCCCATTAAGTCTAAAATTTTGCGAGTGGCACTTACCGCAGGTTGGGCATAACAATCAGCAGGGGTGACAACGACACCGAGTAGTTGAATATGCTCCATGGTCATCAGTAGCATAGTAGCAAGATAATCATCTACACCACCGTCGTGATCCATTAATACAAGTTCTTTTTTAGACATGGGAGATTTTACCAATGGATGAATTTATGCAAGCTGCCATAGACGAGGCAAAACAAGGGAGACTGGAGGGAGGTATACCCATTGGTTCCGTTCTCGTTAAGGATGGTGAAATCCTGGGTAGAGGACGTAATAAACGGGTACAGGAAGGCGATCCGATTACCCACGCGGAAATTGATTGCCTGCGTAATGCTGGCAGAATTGGCACCTATAAAGGTACAACACTTTACTCTACACTGATGCCGTGCTATCTCTGTGCAGGGGCTGTGGTACAGTTTGGGATAAAAAAGGTGATTGTGGGTGAGTCGCGAACTTTTCCCGGTGCGAAGGATTTTATGGTGTCGCGGGGTGTGGAAGTAATTGATTTGGGTTTAGATGAGTGCGAGGAAATGATGAGTAATTTTATTCAAGAGATGCCGGAATTATGGAATGAGGATATTGGGAAATAGTAGGGATATTTCCATTGGGTTCAATTCAACGGGAAAGGGAAAGACTATTTTGTTATCCATTCCCTATTTCCTATTGCCCATGTAACATTAAAAACTCATTCAAGGTAAATCTATCTGGTAGGGAGGGTTGAGCGCCGGATTTTGTTGCTGTTAATGCGCCGGCTGCGGCACCCCAAATCACCGCTTGTTGTAATGTTTTACCTTCAGACAGGGCAGTTGCTAAAGCACCATTAAAAGCGTCACCTGCGGCAACTGTATCGATGGCAACTACGGGGAAAGCTGGGGTAAAAAATGTTTCGTGATTCGTGGCGCAGACGACACCCTGGGAACCAAGTTTCACGATCGCCGTTTTCACACCTCGTTTTTGCAGGATTTGGGCTGCTTTTATGGCTGAATCAACATCATTGACGGGAAAACCCACCAATTGCCCTGCTTCTACTTCATTGGGGGTAATAATATCTACCAGGGGGTACAGTTCATCTGGTAAATTAGATTCGACTGGAGCAGGGTCAAGAATGACGGTGACTCCTGCTTCTGTGGCAACTTTCGCTGCTGCGAGTACCGCAGAGATAGGAATTTCCAGTTGTAATAATAAGGCGGTGGCTTCTGGTAATAAATCGGACATTCTGTCTACGTCTGCTTGACTAACATTTCCATTTGCCCCAGGAATGACGATAATTTCATTTTCTCCCCCATCATCGACGGTAATAATTGCCACACCGGAACTAACTGTTTCATCGATAAAAATATTTTTTGTTTCCACCCCAACAGTTTGCAAATGATGCAAAAGCTCTGCACCAAATCCATGGGAACCAACTCTCCCAACAATGTGGGTTGTCACCCCTAATTTTGCTAGGGCAACTGCTTGATTCGCACCTTTACCACCGGGTGCTTTAAAAAAATCTCGTCCTCGCAGCGTTTCTCCAGGAAGAGGTAGACGGGGTGCGGTGGCAACTAAGTCTATATTGATGCTGCCAAAGACAATGATACTCATAGAGGAAAAATGGATGTGACAGATGTTGCATATATTGCAGGATAATTATAGGCTGCCATGGGAGGTGAGGAACTTGGATGACATAAATTGTTGACTTTTTTCCTGCCTTCTATTCCCTTGTTTATACTGAGTAAGTTGCAGGATTTTTCACTAGTATAATTATCCTTTTTTGGCAAGTATCTGGTATTAAGCCGGAATGGGCAAGTAAAATAATTCTTGACTTTTAGTAGCATATATAGTAGTTTTCAGAAATAAATTTTCAATTGCGAAACAACTGTGAGTCGAGGTTTCCTCGAAGCCAAGCTTTTAAAGATGTGTTTTGAAATTTTCTAGGGGTGATGTATGGCAAGTGTAGAATATGATGAAGTCAGAGAAAAACGCATAGAGGAAGAAGTTTTAGTTGATACGGATAATGATAAAGAAGAAAGGGCAATGGGCTGGTATTATTACCTGGATGATTGTTTAAATGTCCCTTTTAATGCTATTTGGATAAAGAAGAGTCGGAAGTCTCCTACTCCTCAAGAAATAGAAGTGGAGGTGTTAGGAATGGCTCCAGAGGATGATTGTTTGCGAGATATGTTTGTGGAAGTGGCATATCTGAATGGAAAGGAAGATGATGTTTATTCTGCTAAGTTATCTGAATTAAAAGTTTTGGATGCGGATGAAGATACTCAAGAGGCGATCGCCGATTGGATGTATTGGATAAATCGCGGATATAAGTTTTAAATCAGTTATAATTTATAGGTGGTTGATTGGGGTGATTTAGGCGATATATGCCTTTGCGAATTTTAAGTTTAGATGGGGGCGGTATTCGCGGTTTAATTGCAGCAAAAATGCTCGCTGTGATTGAGAAGCAACTGAATCAACCACTGAATAAATATTTTGATTTAATTGCTGGCACTTCTACTGGTGCAATTTTAGCAACGGCGATCGCCACGGGTTGTAGTAGTCAGGAAGTCATTGATTTATATAGGCAAAAAGGAAAAATTATCTTTCCCTATCAAAGCCGATTTTCTTGGAAACGTTTACCGTTAATTTGGCAGTATGGTATTTCTGCTCCCAAGTTTTCTGAGGATGGTTTAATTCAAGTTTTACAAGAAACTTTTGGTACTACGAGACTATTTGATATCTCACAACCACTGTTATTAGTTGTTGCCTATGATACGATTAATCGTGAACCAATCATCTTTAAAAATTGGCGTAAAGATAAAGCCTACGGAAATGTTCCTCTGTGGGAAGTTTGTGTTTGCTCCACATCTGCACCGACTTACTTTCCGGCACACAAATTAGATAAAACAGTTCAAGGAACAGTTATTGCTGCTAGTCAAGATACAATTACCTTAGATCAGAAAGCTACCGTTGGCGAGCGCGTCTATGAAAAGTTAGCAGTAAAAATTATTGATGGTGCTGGAAAAGGACAAGAAAGAATTATTCGTGACTACTGTGGTTATCTCCGTCAAGGCAAATTAAATCTTCCTTGGGATACTATACCAAATCATAGTTCTACCTATGTGATTAAAAGTATATACTCTGCCATTGATGGGGGGGTTGCTGCGAATAATCCTTCCAGTTGTGCAGTTGCGGAAGCAGTTAAATTGGGCTATCCTCTATCGGAAATTTCTGTCTTATCTCTGGGTACTGGTGATCCCACACGAGTTATTACCTTAAATCAGGCACGTAGCTGGGGATTGTTACAATGGGCACAACCTTTGGTGGGAGTGGTGATTGATGGTACATCCGATGTGAATGAGTATATCACCCAGCAAATTATTGGCGATCGCCTATTGCGTTTACAGTTTAAATTGGATCGACAGTTAACTGGCAAACGTTTAAGCGATGATATTGATGATGTCACCCCAGAGAATATCAATAACTTAATCGAAGCGACGGAAGTCTATATGAATCAACCCCATATTCAAAGAGCTGTAGAGAAATTTTTCCAGACACCTCAAGTCATGCAAACCCTCAACTCTCCATTAATTCCGGATCAAAAATAATATAACCATCCTTACCGATTTCCTTAGCACGGTACATCGCACTATCTGCGTCTCGCAGTAAGGCTCCAGCTTCTTCATAACCATTACCACTTAAGGCAATACCAATACTAGCTGTGGTTAATATTTTGTATCCATTCAGTTGTAGAGGTAAGGAAAGACTTTCACGGATACGTTTGGCAACATTGGTTGCATCGGAGACATCTTTGATATCCTCTAGGAGAATCGCAAACTCATCCCCACCAAACCGAGCAACAGTATCACCACTACGAATACAGGATTCTAAACGACGGGCGATCGCCACTAGAAAATCATCTCCCATTCCGTGACCAAAGCGATCGTTAATTCCTTTAAAACCATCTAAATCTAGGAATAATACGGCAAAATGGAAATTTAAGCGCCGTTTACAACGCTCTAAAGCTTGCCTCAACCTATCCAAAAATAAAATCCGATTCGGCAATGCCGTTAACCCATCATAAAATGCATTCCGCGTCAGTTGTGCTTCAATTTGTCTACGTTCTGTAACATCTTGAAATACCAACACAGTACCCGTAATATTGCCATACTCATCCCGTACTGGAGAAATATTATCAGCAATGGGAATTTCTCCTCCATTTTTAGTGATGAGTGTGAATTTGTCAGGTAAAGGTAAAGTTGTACCTGTTTCCATGACTTGAAAAATTAGATTCGCAATCGTCTCTCCACTATCTTTATCCACAATATTCAGCACCTCTTGAATATATTTACCAGATACTTCTTCTTTGCGTAATCCAGTAATAATTTCTGCGACGGAATTCATTAATTGAACTCTGCCATAGGTATCAGTTACTACTACAGCGCTACCCATATGATTCAGTATTGCTAGGAGACTATACTTCTCTTGCTCAGAGGTGGATTTGATGTGATGCTTGTAGAGCGCCATTTCCACCGCAATATGTAAATCCTTTTCAATAAAAGGCTTGAGAACGTAACTAAAAGGTTCCCGTAAATGGTAGTACTGGTGTAAATTTTTATATTCCGAATAATCCGTTAAATATAAAACGGGAATATGGAAATTATTTTGAATAATCTCTGCAACTTTTACTCCATTGAATTCTCCTGATAGGCAGATATCTATTAATACTAAGTTGGGGTGAATTTCTGCAACTTTCTTTATAGCTTCTTCACCGGAATTAGTAATTTCGGAAACTGTATATCCTAACCTATTTAAGCTATTCCTAATATCTACGGCTAGGAGCTTTTCATCCTCAACAACTAGGATTTTTGGGGAAACCATGCTAGAACTACCTGTTTGCTAAGGTTCAGATTCTGTCAACGCTAACTGATTTTAAAGGAGAGTAATCCTATCATAATAAATCTCTCCAACGGCTGTGTCATCTTTTGACAAAATCCTCACCAATCGTCGTCAATTATGCTACAAAATGCCATTTTCACAAGGCAATGAACCGATTTCACTAATCTTATACAGTTAATATCCTATGATTACAGTGCGCAGTGTTACTAAATTTTTGTGCGCTGAAAGTGAGGGCATACTACGGTATTTACTGAGGAGAATCCCAATGTTTAAACTGTTCATCTAAAAATTAATAAAGTGCAGCAAGTAACCAAATAGATGCTCAAGATAAAATATTGACCAAGGTTTAAGTATGCGAATAAATTTGATTTTTTTTGGCACTGACTATTTTCTGAGGAGATTATCTTGAATTATCAAGACTTATAGTCTTTGCTGAAATTATTATTTGCAGAGTAAGTTATTTTTTATCCTGAAAAATGGTTATGTTTTATACCCTTGTATCTCACTATTAAAAGGGGTTATTTAGATTTCCGTAGTAGAGAAAATTTATAAAGTTTTGAATATCTGGAACAGATGCAATTCAGTATGGATATTAGCTGTTTATATTCATAATTCTTTACAAGGAATTGAGAAATTAGCTGGGGATAGTTTGGAAATTCTTTTACCCCAATTATCGGCAAATACTTGCAAGAGGGAGTCGGGAACAGATACCCCATTCCCTTTCTCCCCCTTAATCCCGACTTTTAGTCACTTCTAGGCTAATTCTGCCACCAAAGTCAGGTATAGGAGCCGCAGGTTTACTGAGAATCACTTGTACTTGGGTGACGCGATCGCACTCCTGTAAAATGGCATCGGCGATCGCTGTAATCAGACGTTCAATCAAGGAAAATTTGCAGGTTGTGATCATCTGTTTCACCAAATTGATGACACTGCGGTAATCTAGGGTATCTTCAATGGCATCTGTTTTGCCCGCAGTACTAATATCCAGCCACAGCTTGACATCCACCTCAAACCACTGTCCTAACACCTGCTCTTCCGCCAAATAGCCTGTGTAACCATAGGCACGAATGCCACTCACATGAATGCAATCCATAGGTACGTAATATTTACAAGTAAAATGCCTTATGGATTTTATCGGAAAAATGTTGAAAACTCCGAGATATGATCAGCGACTGGGGGTATGAAGTTTTAAGATTAAATATTGTCTTCCTGCTGACACTGATTTCATGCCAATTGGTTTCCGTAATACAAATGAACTTTGGGCAAGCGTCTTAACACAGACATTGCAAAACCTGGGTTTAACCACTGCTGTCATTTGCCCCGGTTCACGTTCGACACCCCTTGCCATCGCTTTTGCCCTATCCCCCCACATCGAAGCCATATCTATCCTAGATGAGCGTTCTGCGGCTTTTTTTGCCTTGGGTAGGGCTAAAATTACAGGTGTACCAGTGGCTTTAGTTTGTACCTCTGGAACCGCAGGAGCAAATTTTTACCCCGCAGTCATTGAAGCGAGGGAAAGTCGTGTTCCCCTATTAATTTTGACAGCCGATCGCCCTCCAGAATTACGGGATTGTTCTTCAGGGCAAACCATCGATCAAGTTAAACTTTACGGTAATTATCCCAATTGGCAGACAGAATTAGCCTTACCTCAAGCAGAGATGGGAATGCTGGCATATTTGCGGCAAATGGTAGTTTATGGTTGGGAGCGATCGCTATTTCCCACTCCAGGAGCTGTTCATTTCAATCTACCTTTCCGTGACCCCCTCGCCCCTCTTCCCGATGGTATAGATATTGATATTGATATTCAAAAATTTACTTCTTCCTCCCTTTCCCCTTTCTCCATTCCCCCTGCACCCTGCCTCCTGCCCCCAGAGTGGCAAACCGAGCGCGGTATAATCATTGCCGGAGTTGCCCAACCCCAAGAAGCAGAAAAATATTCCCAGGCGATCGCCTCCCTTGCTCATCACCTCAACTTTCCTGTACTCGCAGAAGCACTTTCCCCGGTGCGAAATTATGCTCAACTTAATCCCAATCTGGTTTCTACCTACGATTTAATTCTCCGTAACCAGCAACTAGTATCCCAACTCACACCAGATATTATTATTCAAATTGGTGCATTACCCACCAGCACAGCACTTCGCAACTGGTTAAAAGCAAATCAACCCCGAACTTGGATTATAGATCCTAGCGATCGCAACTTTGACCCCCTCCACGGCAACACCACCCACCTCAGAGTCAACATCACGGAAATTTCTCCTCCACCACCAAATTTTTCCCCTTCTCCCTACCTGAAAAGTTGGTTAGATATAGATAAACAGGTGAGACAAGTAATTAACCACACCTTTAGTCACACCACAAATCTCTTAGAAAGTAAAATTCCCTGGATACTCTCCCATATCCTTCCACCTGGTACACCACTCTTCATTGCCAACAGTATGCCAGTACGGGATATGGAATTTTTCTGGCAACCCAACAATTTAGCAATTCAAACCTACTGTAATCGCGGTGCTAATGGGATTGACGGTACCCTTTCCACGGCTATTGGTATGGCACATCACCAACCTAGCAGTGTCCTACTCACAGGAGATTTAGCCCTACTTCATGATACAAACGGCTTTCTTCTCAACCAGAAATTTCAAGGTCATTTAACAATTATTCTGATTAATAATAACGGTGGTGGCATTTTTGAAATGTTGCCCATTGCCCAATTTGAACCACCCTTTGAGGAATTTTTCGCTACTCCCCAGGATATTAATTTTGCTCAGTTATCCGCAACCTACGGTGTCAGCCATGAGTTGATTACTTCCTGGGAAGAGTTACAGGCAAAGCTCAACCCCTTACCCACCCAGGGTATGCGGATTTTAGAAATTCCCACCAACCGCAAAATAGATAGCCAGTGGCGACAGAAATACCTCAGTAATTTTGCTAGGAATTTAAGTATTTAGTAGAACTGATATTTATCCACAATAGAGTTAGGCAAATGAATGATAAACTTTCCGTCTGCGAACACTCCTTCTCTATAATCTCCATCCCAAGTCATAGACAAGGGTTTGAGATTCTGGCAGAATTGCTGCCTAGTGCCACATATTTTTTAGCAAAATATAATTTCCGGGTATTTATACCTTTCCCTGTTCCCCTCAACCTTTTCCCATGACAGAAACCATCTCAACTTCCTGGCAATCAGCCAAAACCTACGAAGATATCCTCTACCATAAAGCCGATGGCATTGCCAAAATTACCATTAATCGCCCCCATAAACGCAATGCTTTTCGCCCCAAAACCGTCTTTGAACTCTATGAAGCTTTCTGCGATGCCCGTGAAGATACAAGTATCGGCGTTGTTTTATTTACGGGAGCCGGACCCCATACTGATGGCAAATATGCTTTTTGTTCCGGTGGAGACCAAAGCGTCAGAGGACAAGCGGGTTATGTCGATGATGCAGGCATCCCTCGGCTGAATGTATTAGATTTACAGCGCCTCATCCGTTCCATGCCCAAGGTAGTTATTGCTTTGGTTGCTGGCTATGCCATTGGTGGAGGTCATGTTTTACACTTGATTTGTGACTTGACAATTGCCGCAGATAATGCAATTTTTGGACAAACTGGTCCCAAAGTCGGTAGTTTTGATGGGGGTTTTGGTGCTAGTTACCTAGCGCGGATTGTAGGACAAAAAAAAGCCCGTGAAATTTGGTTTCTTTGTCGTCAGTATGATGCCCAACAAGCTCTAGATATGGGTTTGGTGAATACTGTAGTACCAGTAGAGCAACTAGAAGCTGAAGGTATCCAATGGGCAAGGGAGATTTTAGAAAAAAGCCCGATTGCGATTCGTTGTCTGAAAGCTGCCTTTAATGCTGATTGTGACGGGCAAGCTGGGTTACAGGAACTAGCAGGAAACGCCACTCTGCTCTATTACATGACAGAAGAAGGTGCGGAGGGTAAACAGGCATTTTTAGAGAAGCGATCGCCTAATTTTCGTCAATATCCCTGGCTACCTTAAAATCTCTCACAAATAAAAATAGCTAGTTGCCAATGATGATTTATCACCCTTCAGCAATTAGCTATTCCCCCCAGTTTTTGGGTAATATTTAACACTCTACACTACTGAAATTCGTCTCCAATGACATCACTAATTCCTCTGTTTTTGGCGTTTCTGCTGCCAAACAGCTCACTGTTGTTTCTATCGGTACAGCAGTAGTCTGTGTATGTAAACGATGACTGAGAACCGAATGTGACACCTCCGGTAAACTCCACACATCTTCCAGTGTTTCCCAGGAAGGTGCAAATGGTGGTAGAGCTAGGGAGCAAGCTTTCCATTTCGCTTGTACTGGTGCACCTAACTGTTGGCATACTCCACCACGTCGCCCCTCAGGTTTGTAATAACGACAGTATCTGCAAGCTGAAGTTAAAAACTTAATCGGTGTCATATTAAGTGCCGTTGGGGGTGTGTTTACATCTCTTATTTTGCGTCTATATATAAATGCCGTTTTTCGCCAAAAAGCATAATTTCATCTAGGTTTTAGGGATTATTTTGTCAAAAATAACTTTAGAATCTTTTTAGGTTTATGTTATATATGTCAATTATCTTGTTTATATTTAGATACACTTTTTAATACAAGTTATTACTATAGTAATTTGCTGCTAAATAAATAGGGATCAAGACTAAAAGGATAGTTTTTGATATACTCGCATTTTGCAAAATTGCCAAAAATGATACAAATGCCCATAATTGTATTTGGATAGATGGTAATTTTTGATATATATACAGTTAATCTGCACTGTGCTTAAGCTGGATTCTCTTGCCCGATTTATCCTGGGGTGTATCCAATACGAATAAATATTTGCTGTCGGATGTAAAGTCGTCACCAGATGATTCTCCACATCTTCAGTGACCCATTTTATTTCTGGCTACATCCAGCCCATCTCATCCTGGACAATTCAGCGATTCGTCCCAGTATCCTATAGGCTTACTATGGAAGCCCATACCTCTAAGCTACTCCCTATTTTGCCAGCTAGATATTTATGTATAAATTCAGACAATAAATTTTGCAAGTCCTGAGTGACTTTTTTAACACTGACCTGATTTTTTAACCAGGGCAATCCTACTATCTACTCATCCTCTTCTAGATGACCTTCCTCATTCCATTGTCCATCTAATTGGGAATTACGTATATACTGTCGGAAGTTTTCCCGCTCTCGTAAGTTTAATGTCTCTTTTGATGTCAGAGGTAAACGCTCTAAATTACGTCTAGGGGTTTTTGTGCGGGTAAAGGTTTTCCACGCAGCTTTCGCGCCCACAAAAAGACTACGTGTACCAACTTGAATATTTTGGGCTTGCTGTTTAGCACTAGTCAGACTTTGATCTACTTGCTTCACCACTTGGCTAGCACTTCTTACCCCTTCACTGACATCATCAGTTAAATCTGTAATTTCCACCCCTGTCATCCGAATCGCTTCTAGGGTAGGAGGTAATTCACGAGAAAGGGTATCAAAAAACTTTTCTGCACTGCGAGCTGCACGAGCTAATTCCTGCAATGCAGGGATTGCCGCCACTAAAACAGCAGTTAAACTGGCGGTGACGAAAAGAATAGATAATCCCAGCCAAAACAGGGGTTCGCTCACAGTTATTCCATTAGATTGGTTTTGTTGCTTTTAGGAGAGAGAATCTGATTTTTCAGAGCTTGTTTCTTTGGTTAAAGCTTGGCTTTCTTTTTGAGTAGCATCAACACCGGCAGCGATCGCCTCCCGTAAACGCTCTAAAGTCTCATCCCAATTACGCACAGCATTTGTAGACAGCCGATCCGCTTGTATTTGTATACTCGTAGATAAATCCTCCGCCAAGTCTGGCAAAGCATCCGCAGATTTTTTGAGTAATTTGCGTGTTTCACGTCCTGTGCGTGGAGCCATAAGCAACCCTGTCAAAGTGCCGACGGTAGCTCCTAGTACTAAACCACCAATAAACATGACCGAACGCTTTTTAGACATTTTGCTATTTCTCTCCTTAGACCCATTTTATGGGTGTTTTGACGCTCTACAAGCTGAAAAATACTCACAGAAATTGACATTAGTGACAGTATAGCAGTCGAAAATGTTGCCTTCACAAGAGTTTTAGCCCTTGCCGTCTGATAATTAAATTAATTTTCAGGCTCGGCGAATCTTACGGAAGTAACGCCGCCAAATCCGTTGCCCCATAACGATTAAGTATAAAATCTGCTGTAATTGATATATCTGTAAACTTAGGCTCTGATTAATCAATCGCAGCTGAGAAATATTCTGTTGAGCTAAATACATACACTGGGGGGCTTGTTCTAAAACAGCATGACTACTCATTTCGGCTGCTACAAACCAGTTTCCAACCCTGCTGATTCTCTTACGTATCTGCCAGACCCGCCAAGCTACATACAATAGTAATAGAGAAATCAACGTATTAATGATGACGATGATTAGAACCATTCAATACCTGTAGCATTAACCAGAGTTGTTATTGTAGCCTGGTTTTGCCTTGGATTGCATATTTGTTTGCAAAATACGCCACAAATTCAGCGTTCGCTCTAGCGGAACGGAGTTCCATCGCCATAAACCTATGTACACCAGGTAAGGATGAAAGGTTGTCTTTCCCCTGGAATTTCTTGGAGAGGATTGTCTTAAGAACTAAATTTTTTAACTTTGTTCTGTTACTTGCATAATAAAGTCATAACGACTATGATTAACCTATAGCTGTTAAAAATCTAACACCGCGATTCACAGAATTGATTGCGGTTCATCTCAACCCCCAGTTACTGCCATACACGGGCAACAAACAAGGTTCTAATTTATACAGCAGTCGTTAGATATGAAAGTTCAAGCAATCCCTCTCAAGGAAATTCGCCGACCTTTACCCCGAACAAATGACCCCAGTAAAGTCCAAGCGCTAATGGCATCAATTCAAGAAATTGGGCAACAAGAACCAATAGATGTCCTAGAGGTGGATGGGCAATATTACGGATTTTCTGGGTGTCATCGTTACGAAGCTTGCCAGCGTCTGGGACAAGAAACGATTATTGCTAGAATTCGCAAAGCACCTAGAAGTGTGTTGAAAATGCATTTAGCCTAAAGGTAATCAGGATTCTATTAACCATTTCTTATCCCTAGCTGTGACGGAAATCTCATATTCTGTTCTTATTACTTCAATCGGAGAAAAACTATGGCTACCTCTGTAAAGAATGTAAATATTGGCATTGATGATGACAAAAGAGCCAAAATAGCCGACGGTTTATCCCATCTTCTCGCAGACACCTATACCCTATACCTGAAAACCCATAATTTCCACTGGAATGTTACTGGTCCGATGTTTCAAACTCTACACCTGATGTTTGAGACACAGTACAATGAATTGGCGTTAGCGGTAGACCTGATTGCTGAGAGAATTCGGGCTTTAGGTTATCCTGCACCTGGAACCTACAGTGAATATGCAAAACTGAGTTCTATTCCTGAGACTGTCGGTGTTCCGAAGGCAAAGGAAATGATTAGTTTGTTAGTAGAAGGACAAGAAGCAGTAGTTCGGACTGCGCGTTCTATTTTTGCCGTCGTTGATGAAGTGAATGATGAACCTACAGCAGATTTGTTAACTCAAAGAATGCAAGTCCATGAAAAAACAGCTTGGATGTTAAGAAGTTTATTGGAAGAATAAGCTTACAAAAGGCGGACTATGGCGATTTTGGCTTGACACTTGTATTACAAAGCCCGATTGAAGTAAACTAAGTTTATAGACTTAGTCTTATGGAAATATGGAAACTGTAAATATCCATCAAGCCAAAACAAATCTCTCGCGCCTTTTGTCCCGTGTAGAACTTGGAGAAGAGATTGTTATTTCCAATCGAGGCATCCCAATTGCAAAGTTGGTTCCATTTCATACATCATCCAATCGACGAGCTAGTTTAGGGCTGGATCGAGGACGGTTTATTGTGCCCAATGACTTTGATGCTCCTTTACCGGAAGATATCTTGGCTGCATTTGAGGGTGATGAAGCGTGAAGCTTTTGTTGGATACCCAAAGCTGGTTATGGTGGTTTGCTCAACCAGAGCGGTTGAGTGAGGAGGCAATTACAAACATTGCCGATGAAACAAACGAATTATGGTTCTCGGTCGCCAGCGTATGGGAAATTGGTATTAAAGTTGCGATCGGAAAGTTGCCATTGCCAGAACCACCAGGTCGCTACATTTCTAGCCGAATGGGACAGTTGGGTGTGAGATCCCTAGAAATCACAGCAACTCATGCTCTCCAAGCTGCTGCACTACCTTTACATCATCGAGATCCCTTTGACAGAATGTTGATTGCACAGGCTCAAATTGAGGGGATGACACTTGTAAGCGCCGACTCAATGTTCAGTCACTATGAAGTTTCTATTCTTTGGACAGCCAGTATATAAGAACTTCCTAACACTCTAACCAAATCTCCATCGGATTCTCAGAGATATCTGACGATTCCAATTTCGTGATAATCATGGTGAGCAACCAGTCAGGAATGTGATTGCCATGCTTTCGGTTAATTTATGAGTCTTCACTTCAAAAAACAAATTTACACATTTGGGATTTTCCCGATTGACTTTGGCACATGAGTCTGAAAGTGTTTGGTATTACTACTATGATTCTTTGTCTTGTCGCTTGCGGGAAAGTTATGACATTAGATGAGGGATTTGACCCCAAAAAACTCTATGAAAATAGTTTTAGTAATCCTGTAAATGATATTGAGAATTTACAAAGTGGTGGTTTTGTTTGGCAAGAGACGGATATTTGGATTAAATTTACAGGCAAACAGACCATTAAGCTGCGTGATCAAAATCAATATCGATTAGGAAGCTTGGCAGAAAAAACTTGGCAGCGTGATTGGTTCATCCAAGAATTATCGAAACAAACGGGTGGCATCTCTGCTAGTGATTTACAAAGTCTCAAGGATTTAAATCATCTGCAATATTTTCAATATCGTAGTTCTAGTAATGTAAATAAGGCGTTGCTGTACAATAATCGTAGCCAAACCTATTATTTGCGAGTTTGGAATCATTCATAAAATTTGTTTAGGCAATCTATCAATCTAAATAATGTCTCATTCTCCCTTCACCCCTAAATTACAAGCATTAATGCAAAAAGTAGGGATTTCCAGTTTTCAAGCTCTGAGTCAAATCACTGGAGTCTCAAAAAAACAAATTTTGCGCTTACGAAGGGGGGAAATTGCCAAAATGCGAGTCCAAGTATTAACTAAGTTAGCCACAGGATTACAGATATCTTTGCCGCAATTAGTGGCAGAATTTTCCCAGGAAGTCGAAACACAAAAGAGCGCCCCAGAAAACCATGATTTATTGCAACAGATAGCTGATTTGAAAGTAGAGTATCAGCATATACAACTGCAACTACTACAGCAACGTGAATTGTTACAACAGGAATTTCAACAATCAACCATACAACAACTCGAATCTTTATTGCTACAATTCCCCACTGCTGCCTATAAAGCTAGGGAAAATCCTCAGCTACCAGCAGTGAATATTTTACCTTTGATTCAGAAGCCCCTAGAACAACTTTTACGGCAATGGGGTATTGAGGCGATCGCCACTGTGGGTGCAGAATTATCCTATGATCCACAACAGCACCAACTCATGGCAGGAACTGCCCAACCTGGAGAATTGGTCAAAGTTCGCTACATAGGCTATCGTCAGGGAGAAAAGTTATTGTACAGAGCAAAAGTCAGTAAGTAACCATGGTGAATTTGTAATTTGCCAGACTAATTTGGGAAAACTGTGTGCAATTATACGATTATTGCAAAATATATCCGCTAGTATAAATAAACCCTTTACTTATTCATTGTCGGTAAAATCTGCCGTCAAAAAAAGTCACCAGAGCGAAAAAACATTGCCTTTGTCTAAATGCGATTACGGATGATAGTTCGCACACAGTATTTAGTTGAACCCAATTTGTTTCAACGACATTGGTAAGTTTTCTTTCCTGGTGATTTACTTATTTATCAATCAAAAATAATCTTGTTGGATACAGCCTTTGTTATCAGCTGATGTGTAGCTAAATTGTATAATCTCAAATTTCTAATTGCCGTAGTGCGGGCACCCCTTCAGGTTATTAGAGGATATTTTGCCCGCGTTTGGCACACAAATTAAATGCGTAATAATTTAGTATCTATCACCTAACCACTGAATAATTTCTGGATTTACCAAATGGGGTACTTCATCGTGGGGACAGTGACCAGCATTGGGGATGGGTACTACCTGAATATTCTTACCCTCATTTCGTGCTTGCTCATATATTTTTGCTCCTTTGATGGGTGTCCAGGGGTCATCCGCACCCCAAATTACTAGAAGGGGTTGCTGAACTTGGGGTAATAGTTCATCGGGACTTTCACCAGGAGGTGCAGAGATGATGGAAGCGAAGACTTGACGAGCTGCGGGATCACAGGATGGAGTGTACAGCATATCAACTAACTCATCGGTGACTGCTGCGCGATCGCGGTATACCTGATATAGGGTACGGCGAATTTGAGATTTTTGGCGAATCCGATTAAAAACAAAAGTCCCAGTAATTGGATGATTCACCAATTTATTAAAGGTTGACATTACTAGTCTCAGGGGTAGATTCAGTTCATGGGGACGGTGACTTAATCCACCAGCAGAGTTAATTAAAACCCCTCCTGCGGCTATTTCTGGATGCTTTGCTAAAACATTCAAGCTAATCAAAGCACCAATGGAGTTACCAATAAAGATTGCGGGTTCTGAAATATGTGCTTGGCAAAAGTCCTTGAGTAATTCTACCCAGACATCTACACTGTAGGCGATCGCCGCTTTATCAGAAGCACCAAAACCAAGTAAATCGATGGCAAATACTTGATAACCAGCATCTGCAAGGACAGGGATATTTTTTCGCCAATGTCCAATCGATGCACCAAAACCATGTACTAGTACTAAAGGATGACCTGTACCCAAGACAGTGTATTGAATTTTGTGTCCTTGCCAATGCCAAAACAGTTTCTCAAATTGGGGAGCAGGTTCTAATTGGGGAGTTTTTACGGTCATTATTAAGATTTACTAAGTATATATTTATATATTAAAGTAATTCCCATCAAAAATGTCCTTCAATCAGAGAATCTGTGGGATGTACTAAAATCACTTCTAAAAAGTAAGTATAGTTTTTAACAAAGTTATCTAGATAGGCAGAAAAGCTCATCTTAATATCGAGATATATCTAGTGATGACATCTAAATTTAGTGATGAATTCCTAGGCGATGGTAGAGATTTTTGGCTAAAATAAATTCTGTAAATATCCATAATCTCATGGTTGTCTATTCTGTAATTAATGTGACGACTTACAGAATGATTTACAGGTAAATTTAAAGTTTATAACTCTCAGCGGAATCCCTCCATAGTCAATTCAGTGAGTTCTTGATTAGGACAAAATACTCACAGTTCTGTTGTGGAAAATTTTCATCAAATTAGACAGAATTTGCATATAGATAGTACAGATTTTAAGTTTGTTCTATCTTGTGGGGTATGCATAAGTAAGTAGTCATAATTCAACATGAGATAAGACACTCTCAATTTCATAAGAGGGTGAAGATTTTATCTTGAATTGGATTAAATTACTTAATAATAAATTATGCCATTACACACACATAAATACATCTAAAATCTAAAGCCTAAAAGCAGAATTTATTAGTTAATCTAACGCATTTTTGCTTATTTCTATAGGGCGTATCTTGTTAATTAATTTATTAGAATGAAGCTAAGAGGCATGAAAAATTGGTGGTATTTCTATATGTATTTGAGATATTTAATCGATTACACAAATTAAATATAATGTGCCATGAATTTTATCTCCTGCGACGAGTTAGAGATAGAAAATATTTACATCGATATCAAGAGATGACGAGCTATTTTCTCTAATTTTTCTCAATATATTTGTAAATCATCGTGAATAAAGAGAAATATTGATTTGTGATACACGATTCTATTTTGAATATTTTTCCTGAAAATAATTATTGAAATTTGGCAGATTGTTTTCTGAATTTTATCCAGCATCTCTCCACACGTTTTTTTATTACAGGTACTCTGATGATTGCACCCAAACCAGGCGAAATTTTAGACAATCGTTACCGGATTATTCGTAGTTTAGCAACTGGTGGATTTGGTCAAACATATATTGCTGAAGATACCCGCAGACCAGGACATCCAGAGTGTGTAGTCAAACATTTAACTCCTGCGACTAATGACCCAGAATTTCTCAAGAATGCCACACGTTTATTTCAAACAGAAGCGCAAACCTTAGAAAAATTAGGGGAACATGAGCAAATTCCTCGGCTATTAGCATATTTTGAAGAGAATCAAGAATTTTATTTAGTTCAAGACAGAATTGAAGGACATCCTTTAAGTAAAGAATTTCAAACTGGTCAACGCTGGTCTGAAATTAAAACGATACAAATGTTACAAGAAATTCTCAAAATCTTAGAATTTGTCCATAGCTATGGAGTCATTCATCGAGATATCAAGCCAGATAATATTATCCGTCGCCATCGAGATAATAAACTTGTTTTAGTTGATTTTGGTACGGTTAAACAAATTCAAACGAAAATGTTAACAATTGGCGAGGTAAATATTAATCAAACTATTGTTGTTGGAACTCCAGGATATATGCCAACAGAGCAAAGTCGGGGTAATCCTCGTCCCAATAGTGATATTTATGCCTTGGGAGTAATTGCAATTCGAGCAGTGACTGGAATGAATCCCAGTCAATTACAAGAAGACCCTCAAACGGGAGAAATTATTTGGCAACCCTGGGCACAAATCGGGAGAGAATTGATAGAAATCATCGCTAAAATGGTACGTTATCACTTTAAAGAACGCTATCAATCAGTCAGCGAAGTTTTAGAAGATTTAGAGCCAATTATTCATCGACACGAGAGAGAAAATAATAGCCATTACACTAATTACTCTGGGCAAAATTTACCAACATTACCCAATTATTCCCAATCAATATCACCAACATTTTCCCAACCTATTGAACCATCATTAACTGCCCCACCTTCACAAAATTTATCTCCAGTAACAGGAGTTTCTCCATCAGCTTGGGAATCAACTATACCCCAATCTGCTGGTTATTATGGACAGCAAATTCCCTCATTACCACCAGCATCAATATCAGGGGAATTGCCGAAGGTGACAGTAATTACACCAGGGAAAGATAAATATCGTTGGTTAATTTGGGGAGGAATAATTGGCAGTACGGTTTTAGTGGCGATCGCCGGAACTTTAGGTGTGATGCATTGGCTAAACCAAACAGCCTTAAATGGTAATCCTAATGTCAAGACTACCAATACAATCTCTGCTAATCCTAACTTTTTGGTTGCAGCAGAAAAAGAGTTTTCCCAAATACCTTCTGTCCCTGCTGGACAATTTAATCATGGTGGTAGTTCCACATGGGTTCCCATTCGCCAACAATTGAATTTAGTCATACCCAAACTATTACCAAATTTTCGGTTACGTTATACCCAACCAGTGGATGGTAAACCGAATTCTCAGAAGGGAATTGCCATGTTAATTGATAATCAATTGGCATTTTCGGAATCTTCTCGCTCTGTCAAACCAGAAGAACATCAACAAGCTCAACAGAAAGGATTTACTTTAAAGGAAGTTGCTGTAGCAATTGATGGGATTGCGATCGCGGTGAATCATAATTTGAATATTTCTGGTTTAACTGTCTCCCAACTGAAAGATATATATACAGGAAAAATTACCAATTGGCGCAGAGTTGGGGGTCCGAATTTAACTATTATTCCCCTATCTCGACAAAATGGAGGAACATCGGATTTCTTTCAAGAAAATGTTCTTGATAAACAACCTTTTGCCCGCAATGTTAAAAATGTTGGTAATACCACCCAAGCAATTCAATTATTAAAGCAAATTCCTGGCGGTATTTTCTATGCATCTGCGCCGGAAATTGTGGAACAATGTACAATTAAGTCTGTACCCATTGGTCGAGACAAAAATAACTTCATTCCACCCTACCAAGAACCATTAGTTTCGATATCACAGTGTCTGACTGGTAGAAGAAATCAGTTGAATATTACTGCTTTTCGCAATGGGAACTATCCCATAACCCGGAATTTATTTGTGATTGTGAAACAAAATAATCAAATAGAGCAACAAGCAGGAGAAACTTACGCGAATATATTATTGACTAGTAAAGGTCAGGAATTAATTCAAAGTGCTGGTTTTGTCCCAATTCGCTAGGGAATTAAAGAATTATCGTCATCCTTTTTGATTTGCGAAAGTTGCTGCTACCTACATCACATAATTTTCAAGCAAAATGTTATTCTGAAGCCATCGGACAAATTTTATCTTCAGTAATACAGCTGATCCCAAATGCGATCGCCAATTTTCAATTCTGTCTACTCTGTGGTGAACGAGTTCTGTCAGACAAAGCTGAAAATTCCTCCAGAGCAAGTATCTCAACGATTAGAGGCGATATGGTTGCCCATTGCGATGCAGATTGCCGAAAAACGACAAAAGTGTCAGCATCCTTGGATTCAGGGTATTCTCGGAGGACAGGGAACCGGAAAAACTACTCTTTGCCACATCCTCAAACTGATTTTAGAATCCCTTGACTATCATACAGAAACCCTATCCCTAGATGACCTGTATAAAACCTATCAAGACCGTTTGGCTTTACAATATCAAGACCCGCGTTTAATTTGGCGAGGTCCCCCCGGAACCCATGATATTGACTTAGGTTTATCAGCGATCGCCCAAATTCGTCAGGGTGCAAGCTCCGTAGAAATACCGAGATTTGATAAGTCTGCCCATCAAGGTGCTGGCGATCGCACAGTTCCCCAGGTAAGAGAAAAGGTAGATATCCTGTTATTTGAAGGTTGGTTTGTGGGTGTGCGTCCTATTGATGAGACTGCATTCGCTCATCCCCCGTCACCAATTATCACCGAAGGCGATCGCCAATTTGCCCGCGACATGAACCGTAAACTCTATGATTATCTCCCCCTGTGGCAACAGCTAGATAGTCTGATAGTCTTATATCCTACAGATTACCGTCTTTCCCTGGAGTGGCGTAAACAGGCAGAACAGGAGATGATTGCTACGGGAAAATCTGGAATGACAGATTCACAAATAGATGATTTTGTCAACTATTTTTGGCGAGCGTTGCACCCGGAATTATTCATTAAATCTCTCATTGCGAGAACCGAATTAGTTGATTTAGTCGTCAAAATTCAACCTGATCGGAGTTTAACTATCGATAGTTAATGATTGGCTAGGTAAGGTTTTCCCAAGGATAGGGGTGCGATGGTGTGCTGGCGATCGCTATGACGGGAAATTAACACCAGTGCCACAATCGTAGTTAGGTAGGGTAGGGCAGATAACAGGTAGGGGGAAATATTCACACCTAATCCTTGTAGTAGGAGTTGAATTTTACTGACAGCACCAAATAAGTAAGCTCCTAGGAGAATTTTCGGCGATCGCCAACCGGAAAAAACCACCAGAGCGATGGCTATCCATCCACTACCAGCAGTCATTCCTTCTGCCCATAGGGGTGTGTATGCGAGGGAGAAGTCAGCACCTGCTAAACCAGCCATTGCTCCACCCCAAATCACCGCTAAATACCGTACCTTGCCCACTGGTAAACCCAAAGCATGGCTAACCTGGGGTGATTCACCGACACTACGCAATACTAAACCTGTACGTGTGTTTCCCAGAAACCAGTGGAGATAGAAAACTAAAAATACCGCTAAGTAAACAAGAATATCTTGTTGAAAGATAGCTTTCCCCACCACAGGAATTTCATGCAAAAAAGGTATATTTAATGCTTGCAAGGGTGTCACAGGTTTACCGACATAATCTGCACCCAAAAACGCACTCAAGCCACTAGCAAAGATACCCAATGCTAAACCTGCGGCTATCTGATTCGCGTTAAATGTAATAGTTAAGACAGCGTGAATCAGGGCGATCGCTCCTCCCACAATCACCGCAGCTATCAAACCGTAATAGACACTACCTGTATTGACAGTCACCATAAACCCAGAGGCTGCTCCCATCAGCATCATTCCCTCTACACCGAGATTTAATACCCCCGATTTTTCGGCAACTAATTCGCCCGTCGCGGCAAAAATTAACGGTGTTGCTGCTCGGATAGTATCGCTGAGAATATTTGTGAAAATATCAATATTCATAAAACCTCGTGGATGGGGAAAAGATGCGCCCTTAAAAAGGAATTCTCAACCAACGGGTGATAAATTCTCCAAGGCGATCGCCCCAGGAGGGAATTCTCCAACCTTTTTGTTGCAGCTCTTCCGCCAACTGTTTTCCTAGAGGTGTGAGGCGAAAGCTATCTGTTATACCTTGCCCATCGACTTCCCGTCTCAGTACACCAACTTGAGTCAGCCAAATCAAAGCATTATCTGCACTTAACTCCGATATAGCTGTTTTTGTATAGCCATTTTTTACACCCGTATCTCCGGTAATTTCCTTCATGGCAACTCGATCTACACACATGGCAGTAAATAAACCCAGTTGGAAGGGAGAGCAAAGCAGCGATCGCTCGGCACGCTCTTTGGTTCGTTGGGAATATTTAAAGGGTTCCTGGCTAGGAGATGAAGAGATCAGGGCAGACATAGTATATAGAAAATGGTAGGGATAAGAAAAAGAAAAACTGTAACTTTTGATTTAATTATTGTAAATTATTGTAAAATTTCAGGTGCATCATTCGTCTAAAACAGGAAAGGTAAATTATGCCTCTAGCAGTTGGCACAGATGCACCTGCATTTACCGTCAAAGATACTAACGGTAATACCGTTTCTCTCTCTGATTTTTCAGGTAAAACGGTAGTTTTATATTTTTACCCCAAAGATGACACCCCAGGTTGTACAAAACAAGCTTGTAGCTTCCGGGATTCTCAAGTAGATTACCAAAACAAAGATGTAGTGGTATTGGGTGTGAGTGCTGATGACGAAGTGTCTCACCAAGCATTCACGGAAAAATATGGTTTGAATTTTCCCCTATTAGCTGATACTCAACAACAGTTAATTAAAGCCTACGATGTTGATGGTGGTGGTTATGCCAAGCGTGTCACCTACGTCATCGACGGTAGCGGTAAAATCATTCATGTTGACGCTAGTGTCAATACTACTACCCATGCGAGTGATGTTCTCGCCGCCTTGGGATTATAGTTAATGACTGAGAAATCAGGAGTGTGGAGACTTGTTTTTCATACTCCTGATTCTTTTTTAGTGGTTTATTTGCTTTGGGGAGCTGGTGAGGGTAGGGTAATAATGCCCAAATTTGAGTTATTGGGTGTGGTGGTTGTTCCTTGAATGCGTTGTTGTTGAATCTTTTGGAAGTCGGCGATCGCGCTGTTGAAATCTTCCCCTTGTTCGCTCTTATCCCAGCCATTGCCACGCAAATTCGCACAGTGAATCAGATTAAACATATTAAAGCCTTCTGAACCTGCACTGGTACAGGAGTTACTCGGTTGTTGATCGTAACCGGCTTGGGTATCTGTACCAAAAATCTGTGCTTGGCTAGCTTGGGGCAGGAATAAAGTACCAGAGGTGAGGGTGACGATTGCGGTGAATGCAATCTTTTTGAGTGATGAGTAATGGATTTTCATTGTGGATTTACCCAGAAAAGTTGAGTAATTGGGAATCTGTAAACAGGTTGCAGGTGATAGGGGAGGGTTTTGTCACCCATTACCTAATTTTAATGATGGTGACAGTTTTGTGATGTTCCTATTTCCCCGTTCCTATTTTAAGCAAGAGTTTTGCGGAGCCGTGGTTGAATGATAATTAAAGCCACAGAGGCAAAACCGAATAGTACTAATAACGCACCTGCAAAGGTGACATCCCCCCAAAAGGCGTGCATTACCACACTAGCTAAACTCCATTCACCGTGAGTATATAAATAACGAATGGGTTCAATAGCGTAGCTCAGGGGATTGAGGGTAGCAATAATTTGTAGCCACTGGGGCATAAAAGATAGGGGTGCTAGGGCAGTGCTAGCAAACAACAGGGGCAGGTTAGTTACAAAAATTACTGCAATTAGTTCAATATGCCCAGGTAGGGAAAAAGCCAAGCCCAGGGAAAGGGCAGTTACACCCAGGGCAAGTAAAAATACTATCAAGGCGATCGCCCCTAAGCCAGCGATATCTGGTAAACCAGCCCCCAAAAATGCCGCTGCCGCCACAATCACCGCAGCCTGTAACAAACTCTGACTGATAATGAAAATTGCGGAAGCAAAGACAATGGAGAAGCGCGATGCTAAAGGTGCTACCAGTAAACGATTCAGAAAACCAAATTCTCGGTCGAACATGACTGGTAAACCAGCATTCAGCGCTCCGCCAAAAGCTGTAAAAACAATCACTCCGGCTGAAAGGAATTGCCCGTAATTTGTCGTACTTCCAAAAATTCCCTTCGGCGCATTTTGAAATAGCGCGCCAAACAACACCAACCACATCACAGGTTGAATGATACCTGCTAGGAGGGTTGAGGGGCGACGTTGTAATTGAATGAACAAGCGACGGGTTAAAGCTAATGTTTCCTGTGCTAATTCACCGAAAAAGTTGGGTGCAGCATCTTGATAAAGTTGTGGCGCTGCTGCTTGCTGCCAGTTAATATCCGATTTTGGAGGTAAAACAGTACCACTCATAGTTAATTTAGGTAATTGGTGATAGATAATCAGGAGCGAGTCAAAGAATTAAAGCTTTCCCCTGGGAACAATTCCTTATCTCATATTTTGCTTTTTCTCAGCTTTGGGATCACGACTATTCACAGCTGCTAATTCAGCATCCATTAATGTACGTCCTGTTGCTGCTAGGTAAACATCATCTAAACTAGGACGAGATTGGGCAATGCCGAACATAGGTAAGCCAACGGCATTTAATGATTGTTGGATAGTGATTAAAGCATCATTTTGGGGTGTGACTACCAAATTCAAGGAGTTTCCTTGGGCGCTGTTGATAATCACTTCCTGAACAAAAGGCAGGGATTTCAGCAAATCTTGGGCTTTGGCTGCTTCTTCTGGGGGAGAAAATTCTCGGATGCGTAAAGTTACGCGATCGCCACCGATTCTATCTTTCAACTCGGAGGGTGTACCCGCAGCAATGACGACACCTCTATCAATAATCGCTACCCTGTCAGCGAGGGCATCAATTTCTTCGAGATAATGGCTGGTAATTAATACTGTTGTGCCTGCTTCTCGCAGTTTTCGCAGAAATTCCCAGACAATAAACCGACTTTCAATGTCTAAACCGACGGTGGGTTCATCCAATACCAAAACATCCGGTGCGTGAAGTAAACCCGCAGCCAAGTCTAATCTTTTACGTAAGCCACCCGAATATGTCCCAGTCTTCTTATCGGCATATTCCTGTAGGTTCAGTAAATCGAGAACAGTTTCGACTCTTTGCTTCGTTGCTTTGCCTGGTATATGATACAGCGCTGCTTGCAGTTGCAGCAATTCCCGTCCGGTGAGAATTTTATCAATGGCTACTTCTTGGGCAACATAGCCTAGTCTTTGTCTAGCAGCCTTGGGGTTATTAACTACGGAAATCCCCGATACTTCTATTTTACCAGCGTCGGGTGTTGTTAAAGTACACAAAGCCCGTAGAGTAGTTGTTTTACCAGCACCGTTGGGACCAAGTAAACCAAAGATTTCCCCTGATTCAATGGTAAAGGAAACATCTTTAACTGCTTCCACAGTACCGTAGCTTTTTTTTAGTTTTTCTATTAAAACGGCAGGAGCCATAGCAGATGAGCGGGAATAACTATACAATTCTCAACATTTTGTCTATCTCTATTTTAGAGTCCTGAGCCGAATCATGGAAAATTTGCAGTTTGAGATTTTAGATTTGGCTGACACTAGCTCTAGTGGGAGAATGGGTAGTCTACCACCGTAGGTATCGCTGATAGATTAACGGGAAATTTTAGCCGTGATATTAGAAGTGGCAATTTTAGATATTAAACCTGGGTTAGCTCAAGAGTTTGAAACAGCTTTCAAAACAGCATCAATGATAATTGCGGGGATGTCTGGATATCTTTCTCACGAACTACAACGCTGCATCGAAAACCCAAATCGTTATATTTTGCTGGTGCGTTGGCAAACCTTAGAAGATCATACCGTGGGATTTAGGCGATCCCCAGAATATCAAGAATGGCGATCGCTACTTCATCATTTTTACGATCCTTTTCCAACGGTGGAACATTACCAAATTATTTAGTCAGCAAAGCTGATTTGTTCCTCTTTATACCTAGGTGGCTCAACGTGAATCACAATGCGTGCAGGGCGAAACCTTGATTCTAAGAGTAATTCGACTTCTTCAGTGATACGGTGGGCAGTTTCCACATCATCTGCATCAACTATCAAGTGCATTTCTATAAATACTTGTCTTCCCACTACTCCACGGGAGGCGATCGCATGACAATTAATTACACCAGGTACAGATAGGGCGATGTCATGGATAGTTTCGGGGGCGATCGCCATTTCATCCACGAGCCAGGGTAAATTCTCTTTTAAGACTGACCAACCGCTCCAAAATACCATTAATGCCACAGGAAAAGACAATACTAAATCAAACCACTGATACCCCATAAACACACCAATCAAACCACCCATCACAGAAATTGTCACCCAAATATCACCCATGGTATGTTGAGCGTCGGCAATTAAAATTGGACTACCTACCCGCCTTCCTTCCCTACGTTCGTAAAAGGCGACGAAAATATTTACACCTAAAACTATCAGTAATAACCACAGTTCTGAGGCAGAAATTGTCACCAAATTACTACCCTTAATTATTCTTTCCACAGCCCCTTGGAGAATTTCAAAGCAAGCAATTCCCAAAAATGCGGCAATTCCTAAAGCTCCCACAGCTTCAAATTTTAGGTGTCCATAGGGATGCTCTCGATCGGGATGGGGGGAAGAAAAACGACTAGCAATTAAACCTAAAATATTATTGGCGCTATCTGTCACACTATGCAAAGCATCTGCCAGTAAACTCAAGGAACCTGTCAGATGTCCCACAATAGCTTTTAATATCAACACGAAGATATTTAACAACAGAGTAATCACTAAAACTCTGCGAACGGTAGAACGATTATCGGTAATCACAAAAGTATTTTAAATAACAATATCATTCGTTATTATTGTAACGTAAAATACGGATTGCGAATGGTTACAAGTCTGGGTTTATAAAGAGTTTTATTCTCGACAATGTATCTATTTTTCTCAAACTTGTTGCAATATTTTTTGATTAATCATGGCTATAGTAATTTCAGCAGATAATTGTTGCGATTTTGCAGAAAGATTCGCAAGTAATTCGAGAAAATAGGAGATTTATGTCTATATGATAAATTAAAAATTTCCAGAATTGCTGCCAAACCATTCGCAATTATCAAATAATACTGTCATTCTCAAAATGAGTGTTTATAAGCACATCTATGATTGATGAATCTAATTTACCTAGGCAATAAATTAAAATTGTTCTGACAAATGACTTTTACTCTCAATAGTTAAATTACATGAAAAATTGTAAATATAAATCTAGCGATTCTGGAAAACTTATAAAACTCTTGAAAATAATTATTATCTATTCTTGGGTGGCAGAGATTAGGATGAAACAAAGAAATCCTATCCACGTCTGAAATTACATATATTTAATCCCATATCAACCCCAACTAAATTTAGAAGAATATGCAACGGTATCATTTTTATAGTCTTTTACTAGGAACATTGATATTAAGTGGTGCAGGCGTTTTGGGATTGCAGAGCTGTGGTGGCAAAGATAGAAAAATTATCAATGAGAATCCCTTAGTTTCCCAGAATGCTTTGGCATCAGAAACTCCCTCAGAGGTAATTGCCACGGAAGTGAGTAGCAAAAATCGGGGAAAAGTTAACTTAAATTACAAATCTAGTTGGTTTGGCAATAGTGGTACGAATCGAGAAACTGCCGTACAAAGCTGGATTGATACCATTCAAGTACAAGCCGATGGTTCAGTTTATGCCTACGTGGGTTGGGATGAAGCCCATGGTGGTAGGGAAAGATCTATCTATAAAAATGGTAAACGAGTTGGTCAATATAGCGACAAGATTAAGTTAGATCCCCATCGAGCAGTTGTCGGGGGTAAAGCTTGGAAAATTAAAAATGCCAAGTTTCTCGGTGGCAATGTGATTGAGCGCGAAGATGGCAAATGTAAAATTACCGATGCTGGTACACCCAACGCGATCGCCCCCACCAATGACGGCAAATTAATGGTAGCTGACAATGGACGACGGCAGTATATACGTATTTATGATGTGAATAACTGTCGCCCCAAACTCGTCAAAACCTTTGGAGAGGAAGGTGGTGTATTTTCCCGTGGCAAACCTCCAGGTGTGGTAGAACCCTTGCGTTTCTACGGTTTGAATGGGGTGGGGATGGATGCCAAGGGTAATATTTGTGTTGGTGGGCAAATCGTTGGAGGTGGGGGTTGGATTCGCTGTCTGTCTCCCCAGGGAAAAATGTTATGGCAAGTTTATTCCGCAGGGTGGTTATCTAACGCCGCAGCTGATTATTCTACAGATGGCAAGGTTTTCTATAGTTCCAGTGCTGCTTACAAAATGGATTATAGTCGCACCAAACCAGGAACGGAAGCAGGTAATTTTCCTCACCAATTTACAATTAATATTTTTAAATATCCCCAAGATATCCGGGCAACGGTATTTCACTTTGATAAAGACAAACCTGTGTTTCAGCAACCCCAGGATGCTCCTGCTAACAAAGGTGCCCACTATGATCCTAAGCCCAATGGCATCATGTCCGTGAGAAAATGTGGCAAGGTGAAGTACTTGTATGGAACCTGGCAAAATGGCGGGGGTATTGGTATTTTTAAAGCTGATGCTAGTGGTATTTTTTCACCCACAACTATCCCCAAGGATGTGGATACCGACGCTTGGGCTGTCCATGTTGATGATAATTGTAATTTGTGGGTTGGTAAAGGCAATCCCAAGGATGGGGTATTGTTCTATAAATTCCGGGGAAATGATAAGCAAGGGAATATGCAGTTTGAAAAGGTACGCAAATTTTCTGCTCCCTTTGCCGATTTAGGAATGATTGAACGCATTTATTACGATACAAAAACTGATTCCTTGTATTTAACCGGATTTACCGATGCTCGCCCTGTACAATTTGGTTGGGGGCAAGTGGGCTCTACAATGTATCGTTGGGATGGATGGTTGAAGGGTAAACGGAAGCTACACCCCGCCTATCCAGCGATTTTCCCCCACCAAGGGTATGGAGAAGGGAGTAGTGCAGGTACTGCCGATGGTAGCAAAACTAAATTTGATTCCGATAATTCCCAAACCTACAAATCCATTGCTTGGGCAGGAAAATATGCTTTTGCCAGTTTTTTCAGTCGCGATCGCCCCCATGGTGAAAAAGGTGTCACAGATATATATGATCTAGATACTGCCAAAAAAATTGGTTCATTTAAACCCGGCGCAGCCTTAAACCAAAAGGGTGAAGTGGGATGGGTGGATATTATCAACGGCAATAGCGCTTATTTGCGTGCCAATGGTGAATATGTGGTGAGCGTTGAAGAAAACTTATTTAATAAGTATTTCCTTTATCGTTGGTGCCCTTCTGGAAATTGTCAATAACATCAAAAAATAAATATGCCGGGAAATCATCTGACATTAAACTTAGTAGAAGGTTCTGTCTCCTTTAGCTTTTCACCAGAAGCTGCTAAGGAACTCAAAGCCGCATTAGACCAATTAATGGTAAGCTTGAAGGCGATCGCTGCCAAAACAACTCCAGGCTCAGGAAAAATTACCCCCCAACCCCCTCTGGAATATTGCCATACCGGAGAGATATTCCTAGAATTTTTCTGCAACCCAAATATTTGGGCAACACCTTTTGCTGCCAAAGTTCTAGTCACCATCCGGGATGTGAATATCCGTCTCACTACCGAGGCTGAACTTACCAGAATCGTTGAAGATATTAATCAGTATTTAGAACAGTTTTAGGAGAATCCTTACAAAAACCGGAGTGCCTAGTCAAAATAGACACCCCGGATAGCTTTTCATATTTTCCAAGATATAGATAAGAATCAAAATTAACTTTTGCAGGATGCTAGAAACAAATATCCAGTTAATCGAGGATAGCAACAGATGGCAAAGTTAGGAACCTGCAATCAAACTGATGTTTTTCCCTAGTTTTACTCGCTAAACCAAAAAAGAATAGTGAACGTGAGCGGCACAAACAATCACCAATCTTTTGTGTCAGTAAGTATATATTACTAGATACTATTTTGAAATTGAAATAGAGATTCAGATTGGGAAGAATTTACAAGCAGAGACTTGTATCCAACAATGGATATTGTGTTTTCACACCCTTATCCACCGCGTTCTCATATCCCAATCAGAATACCCACTCTGAATCATTAATCATTGTCCCATTCTTCCCGACCAATGAGGTCGGCAATGCGATCGCGCAACAAGAAATCACACTTCTCTAACTCACATTCCACGCAAACCCACTCTCGTGCTGGTATGTACTGACAGAGGGTATAAATTGGCTGTTGTCTGCTGACTACCCCCTTTTGCACCAGTCGGCGTGCTTCGTCTTGGATCACGTCCAGAGAGTAATAGTTGATAGAAGACACCGTATTCACACTCATGGTTGTTACTCGCAATGTTACACGTAAGTATTATTCCCAAAGTTTGCTACAAACAAACAGGAATAGACATAATCTAGATATAATTCTGCCGCTGACGTTTTGTAATTTGGTATACGGAACTAATTCCATTTTGACGCTATCTATTCTCAAATTATGTAAAGATATGTTGAAAAAGTCAAGAAATTATGACTTAAAGTTTTTTTACTGAAGGAATAAAAAAAGAAACGTCACAAATTTGACTGCCAGGAAGCATTAAGAAAACATCGATAATTTCGATAGCGCCGATGAAAATAGTCAAATATTGCCGTAGCTAACAAGTCGTTTAAATACCACAGAGTGTACTTAAATTTGCGAAATCATGAACCAGTAATTCATAGAAGGCATCCATCCACGGAAGGGTTGAGGGGTGATTTGAGGTACAAGTGTCTGCAAGGCATAAAGGCTACCGTACACCACGAAAATAGGAACTTCACTTTTTGTTAATAGTTTCTTAAGCAGTTTACTGCTATTGAATTTGAGTTAAGGATTGTGGGGAAATGTAAATAGATATGACAGACCCCTCTAACATTATGAATGTAAAAAATCAGAAAAATGTGAAAAATTTGCTCCAGGTGGTAATATTCTTGCCCTTATTACACAGATTCCCCTACAGGTGACAAGTTTACATCCCGTCCGACATTAAATTTCTAGATACGTATATAAGCATATTTAAGCAGAAAAGTGGCGATCGCGTCTGTTAAATCTATCGCGGAACGTTTCTACCCAATTGTGATTTAGACTACATAGAGTAGCCATGCCAATTCTGTATGAAGATGTCACAAAAACTTTTTCTTTCTCCTTAGTCAGGGAAAAGATGGCAAAAGCAGATAGGGGTAAATACGACTTGATAATATAGCGCAAATTCCTAAAGAAATGGTACCCGAATCAGGAACTTCATTGACGAGCAATCAAGCATCACAAGTTAATAATTTACCCTAATTTACCCATTGATATTTTGCATAAAAATATCTTGAGAGCTACGTACAGGTTCATCTGCACCGGGACGACGTTGTGTATACTTGCCATTACTATGCAATTCCCAAGCGTGACGATTATCTGTGAGTAAAACATCTAGAATATGCTTCAAGTTTTGCACAATTTCGTAATCCTCAATCGGAGTCACCGCTTCTACACGTCTATCTAAATTGCGTGGCATCCAATCAGCACTACCTATATATATCTCCTCATTGCCGTGATTGTGAAAGTAAAAAATCCGCGAATGTTCTAAAAAACGTCCCACAATACTAATTACTCGAATATTTTCACTGACACCTTTAATTCCTGGACGTAAACAGCAAATTCCCCTGATAATTAAATCTATTTGTACCCCCGCTTGAGATGCTGCATACAAAGTGGCAATAATTTGGGGATCAACCAGAGAGTTCATTTTGGCAATAATTTTGCCGGGATTCCCATTTTTAGTATGCTCAATTTCTCGAAGAATCATCTCTATCATTCGTTGACGCTGATTTACGGGTGAAACCAATAACTTACGATAAACGCTCTGACGAGAATAACCTGTTAAGTAGTTAAACAAATCCGTTAAATCAGCACCCAAATCTTCTCGACAACTAAATAAACCCAAATCTGTATAAAGTTTAGCCGTTTTATGGTTATAGTTACCTGTACCAACATGCACGTAGCGACGAATATTTTCACCTTCTTGACGCACTACCAGCACTATCTTTGTGTGGGTTTTTAATCCTACCAAACCATAAACCACATGAACCCCAACATTCTCTAATTTTCTTGCCCAGTTAATATTATTTTCTTCATCAAACCTCGCTTTTAGTTCTACTAATGCCACAACTTGCTTGCCATTTTCCGCAGCTGCCATCAAAGCTCTGACAATGGGAGAATCACCAGAAGTCCGATAAAGCGTCATTTTAATTGCTAAAACCTGGGGATCGGCAGCTGCTTGGGTAATAAATTGCTGTACAGAAGCGGTAAAAGATTCATAGGGATGATGCACCAGTAAATCTTGTTGGCTAATAATTGCAAAAAAATCCTTACCTTCTTCCTGCTCTTCTAATTCATAAATTTCTTGCAACCGCGAAGGAATCATAGAATTGGCAGGAGCATCTTTCAACTCTGGTAAGGGTAAAGCCATGAAAGACATTAAATCTTTGAGATTAATTAATCCCGGAATTTCATAAACATCATTTTCTGTCACTGCCAATTCCTGCATCAACATCTCTCTGATAGACTGGGGCATAGATGTTTGAATTTCTAAACGCACCACAAATCCTCCAAAGCGTCGCTTACGTAATTCCTGCTCAATTGCTAATAGTAAATCATCCGCCTCATCTTCTCGAATTTCAAAGTCAGAGTCTCTAGTAATACGGAAGAGGTAATACTCTTGTATTATCATCTGGGGAAATAATAACTCTAAATTATGAGCAATAATTTGCTCAAGGGGAACACCAGCCCAAACAAGAGATTTACTATTATCTTTGTGTAAATTTGGAGGTAAAGGAATAAACCTCGGTAGAATATTTGGGACTTTCACCCGCGCAAATCTTTCTATTCCTGTGATTGGATCTTTGACTACAACTGCTAGATTCAAACTCAGATTCGACATCCGGGGAAAGGGATGTCCAGTATCAACTGCTAAGGGTGTGAGAACCGGAAAAACTCGTTCTTGGAAATATTTTTGTAGATAGGTACGTTGTTCTTTACTCAAGTCAATATAGTCAAGTAAATTCACCCCATATTTACTTAATTGTGGGCGTAATTCTTCTTCAAATAATTGGTGCTGTTGGGTGACAGATGGACGCAATGCTTGACTAATAGCCTCTAGCTGTAACTTAGGAGTCATGCCATCAGTTGTTAGGGTTTCTACTTGAGCATCAATCTGCTCTTTGATAGCAGAAACACGCACCATGAAATATTCATCAAGGTTAGAGCTAAAAATTGCTGCAAATTTTAAACGTTCTAATAATGGGGTTCGATTATCTAGGGCTTCATGTAAAACTCTTTGATTAAATTCTAGCCAGGAAAGTTCTCGATTTAGATAGTATTTGGAGTCACTGAAATTCGTCTTTGAGATATTTTCTTTGACCTTGGGCATAATTTTATCTGTATTTATGTGTAGTTTTATACTTTAATTCTCGACACAAATATTGATGTTTGAATTATGGGAGTTAATCTAATAGTCTGTCCCATTAATTTTGATAGTTTACTGTAATGCGGGTATCCCTTTACTTCCTTCTAGGGGCGGTTTGTCTGCTTTGTGACAAAAGGGAGTAATACATATTTTCCCATTACAACTTACGACATAGACTTCTATAAATAATTGTTGTTAAGTCACATAGTTTTGTCATCTGATTCCAGATGTACTTAATCTTTACTCTAGAAGATAGATTGACCATGGGGTGATTTTGCGATATTTATCACATCAGTCAACCAATGACTTTCTATATTAACAATTATTATTATTTTCACAATACATAATATAATCCACTAATTGATAAGGATAATTGACATCATGTCCTCTAAATTAGTCATATTTGTCGTCTCTTACTTTAGGTTGTAATTACAAATGTCAAAGCTGGCATGATATGACAGAATGTGGAATTTTTGTGATAAATTTTAACCTGTAGTCAGCCACAACAATCTATTTAATTAATCCTAAAAATATATCTAATTTTAATTGATTAAGACAAAATTATGTTTTGGTAAAAAAATCCGAGAATATTGATGACATCAAAATAAATTATTATCAATATTAGTTAATTATCAGATTTTCTCACCTTAGATTGTCCAAAGTACGGCTGCGACCGGATGTTTCTTTATCGTCATCGAGTAGTGTTGATTAACCTGTATTTAGCTAGCGCGATCGCTTGAACTCAAACCCTCTGTGTAGTAAAAACGTCAGAGGCGGTAGGATTGTGTCATCTGCTCTAAGTGATTCTATGAATATCAAAACTATATCTACACAACCATTTGCAGACCAAAAACCAGGTACATCCGGACTTCGTAAGCGTGTACCGACATTTCAACAACCCAACTATCTGGAAAATTTTGTCCAATCCATCTTTGATAGTCTCGAAGGTTATCAAGGAACAACTTTAGTTCTAGGTGGTGATGGTCGCTACTATAACCGCCAAGCGATTCAAATCATCCTGAAAATGGCTGCGGCAAAC
Organism: Calothrix sp. 336/3; assembly: GCF_000734895.2. GTDB lineage: Bacteria > Cyanobacteriota > Cyanobacteriia > Cyanobacteriales > Nostocaceae > 336-3. Next base: position 5,641,057 of record NZ_CP011382.1, read on the forward strand.
AGATTTGGTCAGGTGTTGGTGGGGAAAGGGGGAATTCTCTCCACCCCCGCAGCATCCTGCGTGATTCGCAAAAACGGAGCTTTTGGAGGAATTATTCTCTCCGCTAGCCATAACCCTGGGGGACCAAATGCAGACTTTGGTATCAAGTACAACATCAGCAATGGGGGTCCAGCTCCGGAGAAGGTGACAGATGCGATTTATACCCGCACGAAAGAAATCACTGCTTACAAAATTATCGAAGCCGACGACATCAATCTTGATAAATTAGGTAGTAGCCAACTGGGTACAATGACTGTACAAGTGATTGACTCAGTAGCTGATTATGCTGAGTTAATGGAATCTCTGTTTGATTTTGGGAGTATTCGAGAGTTACTCACCTCTGGCAAATTCCGGATGTGTATGGACTCATTACATGCAGTCACAGGTGGTTATGCCCATGAAATTTTTGAGCAGCGTTTGGGCGCACCAGTGGGAACTGTCCAAAACGGTGTACCCCTGGAGGATTTTGGCGGCGGACACCCCGATCCCAATTTAGTTTATGCCCACGACCTAGTAGAAGTCATGTACGGTGAGACAGCACCAGATTTTGGAGCTGCATCCGATGGGGATGGCGATCGCAACATGATTCTTGGTCGTAAATTTTTTGTCACCCCCAGTGATAGCCTCGCGATTATGGCAGCCAATGCCAAACTAGTTCCAGGCTACAGCCAGGGATTAACCGGAATTGCCCGCTCTATGCCCACCAGCCAAGCTCCCGACCGAGTGGCGGAAAAACTGGGTATAGAATGCTATGAAACCCCCACAGGTTGGAAATTTTTCGGCAACCTCCTCGATGCCAACAAAGCTACCCTCTGTGGTGAGGAAAGTTTTGGTACAGGCTCAAACCATGTGCGCGAAAAAGATGGACTTTGGGCAGTTTTATTCTGGTTAAATATTCTCGCGGTGCGGGGACAATCCGTAGAGGCGATCGTCAAGGAACACTGGCAAACCTATGGTCGGAACTATTACTCTCGTCATGACTATGAGGAAGTAGACGCTGACAAAGCTAATGAGCTAATTACTAAGCTTCGGGGAGATTTATCCCAGCTTCCTGGAAGAAAATTTGGTCAGTATACCGTAGACTATGCTGATGACTTTAGCTACGCTGACCCCGTAGATGGCAGCATTAGTCAAAAACAAGGTATCCGCATCGGTTTTACCGACGGTTCCCGCATTGTCTTCCGACTTTCTGGTACAGGTACTCAAGGGGCAACATTACGTATCTACCTGGAAAGTTACGAACCAGATGCCAGCAAGCATGATTTAGATCCTCAAGTTGCCCTCGGAGAATTAATCACAATTAGTGAAGAAATTGCTCAAATCCGTCACTTTACAGGGCGTGAGCAACCTACAGTTATTACTTGATGAGAATGGGTAATGAGTAATGGGTAATGAGTAATGAGTGGATTATTTTTTAAGACAAAGACTGTACATGAATTTTTAACCTCTGAAAAGGTACAAATTCAACAACCTAGTCTGATGCTCCTAAATTTATTTATGGGGATTCTCTTTTTACTCCTGACTTATTACTCCTTACTCCCTACTCCTGACTTCTCTGTTCCCCTTTCTCCTTTCCTATGAAAATCCTGGTTTTAAACGCAGGTTCTAGTAGTCAAAAAAGTTGTCTCTATAATTTAGACAATGTTTTACCCCCAGAACCCCCGACACCTCTGTGGGAAGCACAAATTGATTGGACGCATCATCAGGGTGTGGCAGAAATTCATGTTAAAACTATCTATGGTGATTTCCTCAAGCAGGAATTAAACTCTGTCTCTCACCGAGAAGCCACCACAGAAATGCTCAAAACTCTGTGGCAAGGTGTGACCAAAGTTATTCAACAACCACAAGATATAGATATTGTCGGGCATCGCGTAGTTCACGGTGGCGAGGAATATTCTGCTAGTACCCGCATCACTCCAGAAGTCAAAGCAGTTATTTCCCGTCTTGCGACTCTTGCTCCTGCTCACAACCCCGCGAATTTAGAGGGAATAGAAGCTATTGAGGAAATTTTGGGTGATAAAATTCCCCAAGTGGCAGTATTTGATACCGCCTTTCATACACAAATGCCCTTAGCTGCCGCAGTTTATCCCCTGCCCTACGAGTTTCTCACTCAAGGTATCCGTCGCTACGGCTTCCATGGTATCAGCCATCAGTACTGTTCTCAAAAGGCTGCTGCTATTTTGGGAAGAGAATTAACAGATTTACGTTTAATTACTTGTCATCTAGGTAACGGTTGTTCCCTTGCAGCTATCCGTGATGGTCATAGTGTAGATACAACCATGGGTTTTACACCCTTAGATGGATTGATGATGGGTAGCCGTTCTGGAGCCGTAGACCCTGGTATTTTAATTTACTTGCTGCGGGAAAAAGGATATAGCATTGAGGAATTAGACCAATTATTAAATAAAAGTTCAGGTTTAAAAGGGGTTTCCGGCATTTCCGAAGATATGCGCCAATTAAATATCGCGATCGCCGACGGTAATCACCGCGCTCAACTAGCCATAGATATTTATATACATCGGTTATGCTCTGGAATTGGAGCAATGTTAGCTAATTTAGGAAGATTAGACGCACTAATATTTACAGCTGGTGTTGGAGAAAATGCTGCTAATATCCGTGAGAGAGTGTGTGAATCATTAACATTCTTGGACTTAAAAATTGATAAAGAAAAAAATAATATACCTCATATCACTGGTGATATTGCCACCGTCGATTCTGCTGCGAGAATACTAGTAATTCATACTCAAGAAGATTGGGCGATCGCCCAAGAATGTTGGCATCTGCTATGATTTTGTCATTAAGTAGTGTAAAAAATCGTCAGGTAAAAAATCATTAGCTAGATAATGTATGTTTATCTAGTAGATAGCTGTAAACATTATATTACTCGGTGTTTTTATGCCTCGAAAATCTTCAGCTTCCGAGCGTACTGTCTCCCCAACGACTTTAGCTCTGAGTGAGTATCAGCTTCGTCTTCTGGCATTAGAAAAAGAACATCAGCGCCTACTGAACTTAATCAAGAAAAAACGTACTGAACTGAATAATTTTGTCACACAGATGCGCTCCGTTGCCACAGAAATGTTTAGCCAAGGTATGCCTAGTATGCAAAAAATGGCAGAACTGGATGAAGAAATTCATAATTTGTTTCAAAACATCTTTAAAACTAGAAAATTTGGTAAACAAACACAAAAAAAAGTTGAAGATATTTACAGAAGATTACAACTTTCTGGAGTCATCAGTTTTAAGCCAACCAACATTGATCAGGATGATACCGAATTAGATGATATGTTTGGTAATTTCTCCGAAGAGGATTTTTTTCGAGAGGCTGCAAAACGTCGTCAAGAGCATCAAAATACAGAATCTGAAACCATCTCACCCTCTGCATCCCGCAGTGAAGACTCTCGGAAAATTCGCACCTCATTTCTCCGATTAGCAGAAATTTTCCATCCAGATAAAGCCACAGATAGGGAAACTCAGCAGCGTCATACTGAGATTATGAAAGAAATCAACCGTGCTTATCAAGATGGAGATTTAGCAAGACTGATAGAAATTGAACAAAAATATCAAGTGGGAGAAACTATTGATAGTAATAATGAAGATGATGTCAACAAACAATGCCAAAAAATAGAGCAACATAATCAATTATTACAGAATCAGTATGAGACTTTAAAACGAGAATTAAGTCAAGTCAAGCGAACTCCAGAGGGAGAGATAGTTGCTGATTATCGGAAAGTCAAGAAAGCTGGATTTGACCCTGTATCTCAGATGCTAGAACAACTAGAATCCCAAATTAGTATAATTTCTGATATCCGGAATTTTGTCAAAGATTTTCATGACGAGAAAATCACAATTAAGGAATTTATCGCAGGTCCTCAAGCTCTGGAAACAGATGAAGAAGAAATCCTCTCAGACTTGCTAGAAGAAATGATGGCAGAATTGGGAGAAGTAATTATTGTTCAAACAAGTCAAAGAAAAAGAAAAAGAAGAAGATAAGTCAAAAGTTTTACTGGAATTTTTTGGGAATAAAATCATAAATTCCACCTGGGCAAAACAGTTAGCTCAATAGTGGAGTGATGGATAAAACTCCCATGATATTAATAACTGGGAACTAATGAGGTAGGAATTTATTCATCTTTATCTACACTTTATGAGTGAAATTCAACACAGATATCCGTCATATTTTGTAGAGGTGGAAATGGTAAAAAATATATTGAGCCTAATTCTGGTAACGCTCTTACTTGCCTACGTTGTACCTCCTTTTATCTTCAACGACTATAAATTAAAGTCTGCCAAGTTAGTTGCTATTGACCTGGTGGTTTTACCAATCCTCTACTTGTTTTGGGGTGGTAGACAGAAGTAGTGATTTTTTCTTTTTTGTCCTTCCAACTTGTAAGTTGTAATGGGAAATAGGTAAGGTTTTGTCAACAAAACTTATCAAATTAAAATCAAAACAATTATACCGTTTCACTTAATTGGTAATACTAATGTGTTTTGTCAGACTAGTATTACCTAGATTCCATCAAAACTGCCAGGACTTACGCAACGACTACACATTAACATCATTGCGACCAAAGGAAGCAATCTCTAAGCCTCATTTTCTCGTTACGATTATGTAAGTCCTAACTACTTTGAAAATCTATCAATTTGTCCTGGATAGGATAGTTACAGAAGTTTTTTTCCTCAATGAAAGTGGCAAAGCATATCAAGTATTTGCCCATAACGACTTAGAACCCGAACTTCTATCAGGAAATCCGGGTTCTAAATTTTCTAGAGATGGGAGTTAATCAGGGAGAGAATCCTGAAAACACAGAAAGTTTTCTATACAAACTAGTAATTATTCCTGTGGTGGTTTAGGACGTTTCACCGGTTTAGGTATAGGAGTAGAACTCCCACCTGCATTTCCTTTAGGATAGGGTTTGACATCTCCAGAGGGAGCATCACCAACTCTTTTCACAGGACGTGGAGGTTCACCATTACTGCGTCTGGGGAAGGGTTTACCACCACCGGGACCAGGACGACGACCACCTTTCTGGAATCTACCTCCACCTCCACCTCTTTGTGGTGGTCTGCGTTTTCTGGGTAGTTCGGCGATCGCCTCTGCTTTATCGATGACTAATGCATCGCCATCTCGTTGTACCTGAAAATCCCAAAATTTACCAACAGCTTTGGTATCAAGCCTACCCTTGAGCTTGAGTTTAAAATACTTAGGTTTATCATCTTGTTTACGAGCAGCTTGTCTAATTTTCACCACCAAGTGCGCGTCATCATAGGATTGATAAACAACTTCACCCCGTACAGAAAAACCACCATCAGGAATTTCTGAAGAAGGGACAAAGTCTTCGAGGGAAGTTTCCTCTGTTTCAGACTCATCATTAGCTGATGCTGTTTCCGTTGGGGATTCTAAGTCTGATTCCTCTGACTCCTCAGAAGATTTCGCCAAATTTTCCGGTTCCCAAACCCCAACAATTTGTACATGCAATTTGTCGTTCTCTTGGCGAGTTCGCGGATAAACCACCCACAGATGCTCAGATTCCAAATCAAGATGATTTTTCACCAAACTCATGATACGACCCAGCAGTACGGCTTCTAGAAGCGTACCATCAGAGGTTTGCATCACACCCTGGGTAAATTGTTCGCTACTGGCAAGATAGCGTCCACGAATCAACCCAATCGCCCGATATTGCATCGGTTCACTGGGAGGTGGAATTGGTTGTTGACGATTGGCGATATTTTCCTCTGGTGAGGTTTCGCTAGACGGTGCTACAGATTCATCTGTTGATAAAGCAACAACGCTCATTTCTGTTTTTGCAGAGACAACCTGATCTGTCTCTACCTCCTTAGAGGTAGGTGGATTAGAAGACTCTGGTGACGGCATTAAGTCGGAACTCATAATAACTCCTTGCGACGGAGACACATCCCATTGTGGGATTATACTAAGGCAACTGGAAAGAGCGCTTGTGTGGCTGATGGAAAGTATATAGACTTCCCAGAAACCACCCCAGCTTGCCCTGTATCATACTAAAGGCGCAAACAAATGCACACACACTAAATGTGTAATTTAGCGTCTTTACACTAGTTTCGGAAGAACACAAGTCATAATTTATGGTTATGCTTCCTTAGCTAACTCAAGTATGAAGCATGAAGTATGAAGTCATTGTTTCAGGCTACCCTGAGGAAAGTAAACCTGGGGATATCTAAAATCTTTTGTTATCCTTTCTGGCAGAAGGTTACAGGGTTAAGGTTATAGATGATAGGGTAATCATCAAAATTATCCATTGCCTGTTTATCCTTCCTCATTAGCTTTTGCTGAGGTGCTTTGTTATCTAGGCTACATACTATATCCTTCATCTTGAGGTGCAATCATCTTTAGCTTTGCTCACGTAAATGAGTATTTGTTATAAAATTCACAAACTCATGGCGGTATTCCGCAAACTTTTGCAAATTTTTAATTTTTGTGATTTAAGGGTAATATTGTGACTCAACCTCGCAATCGCTGGATAGTAAATATTGTTTTAGCCATTGCAGTACTGGCTTTTGTTGGCGTCTCTATGGTTCCTATCATAGCGGCATTTCGAGATACCCAAAACTCTAACCAAAACCCTGATAATTCTCAAGGGACTACTAATAATACTGCTAGCCAAAAAGTGAAGCTACAGGAAGAAATTCGGGGATTAGAACTGGTTTTACAGCGAGAACCAGAAAATCAAGCCACATTGAAAAGCTTATTGGAAAGACGTTTGCAACTGCTGAGTTTAGGAGAAGGGAGCGTGCGGAATGTCATCGAACCCTTAGAAAAGCTCTCCAAGTTGAATCCGGAACAAACAAATTACGCTATCTTGTTAGCCCAAGCAAAGCAGCAAATTGGGGATAAAGAAGGTGCTGCTCAAGCTTACCGCTCGGTTTTGACGGTTAAACCCGGTGATATCAAAGCTTTGCAAGGGATGGTTACTTTATTGCTCGCTCAAAAGCGTCCGGAAGCGGCAATTGGTTTACTGGAAGAAACTCTGAGTAAAGCTCCTCAAGTCAATAAGATTGAACCTGGTAGCGTTGATATTATTGCTGTGCAAATTTTACTGGGCAATGTTTACGCCACACAGAAGAATTTTGCCAAAGCTTTGTCAACTTATGATACGGCTAGTAAATTTGATGTCCAAGATTTTCGTCCAGTTTTGGCTAAGGCGATTACCCTGAAGGGACAAGGCAAAATTGAGGATGCTAAACCTGTTTTTGCGAAAGCTGCTTCTTTGGCTCCAGCTAAGTATAAAGACGAAATTAACAAACAAGCGACGACAACATCTAAGGCTGAGTAATAAGTAATGGGTAGGGACGTTTTAGCGTGTCGTTTTGCGACTCAGTTCCTCTGCACGAGGCTATATCGCGTCTGTAGGGGAGTAATGAGTTGTAAATTCAGCCTTGAAAAACTATGGGATAAGAAGCGTTTCTAATTCACATTAGGTGTGATTTGTGTAAAAGTAAGTAGTGTTACCATCTTGCCTTCCTTGCTATTTCCCAAAGGTGGGCAGGATGCCTACACTACTTGTGTAATTTATTTTTACGATGTATTTAATTTTTTACTGCTAATGTCAAGCCATCGGCAATGGGCACTAAACTCAGGGAAATACGTTTATCTTGGTGCAATTTGGTATTTAAGGCGCGGATTTTATTAGTTCTATTATCTTGTACTAGGGGGTCTGCAACTTGACCAGACCAAAGCACATTATCAATGGCAATTAATCCACCGGGACGAATTAGTTGTAATGCTAGTTCATAGTAGGGGTCATAGTTACTTTTATCCGCGTCAATAAAGGCAAAATCAAAGGTTGCAGCTTCTCCGTTGGCGAGTAAATTTTCCAGAGTTTCTATGGCTGGGGCAATTTGTAAGTTGATTTTGTCTGCGACTCCTGCTTTTTGCCAATAACGACGGGCGATCGCTGTATATTCTTCACTCACATCACAGGCAACTATTTTGCCGTCTGCTGGTAATGCTAATGCTACTGCTAAGGAGCTATAACCAGTAAATACGCCTATTTCTAGGGTCTTTTTTGCACCGATTAATTTCACTAAAAGCGCCATGAATTGACCTTGTTCAGGAGCAATTTGCATATTTCCCATGGGATGCTTTGCTGTTTCTTGTCTTAGCTCTTTTAATACCGCAGCTTCTCTCAGAGATACGGAGAGGAGATATTCATAAAGACTCTGCTCTAATCCCAGTGTTTGATTTGCCATTGGCGATCGCTCCCTGTATTCTCTATACAAAAATATCAAACTAGCAAACTATCAAAATATTCCTGACATTTACTAGAAAAATTTACAGCGTAATTTATCTCCAAGAATATCAATAAAAGTATATAAATCCTTCTAAGGATGATTCAATATCGGAAAAAATCAATTAAGTCAAAATTTAATGACGAATTAGGTATTTTTTATCCTTTCAGGTGATTGAGTTATGTCGCAAATATTTTTACAATCAGTAAAATAGCATACAATCCTGAATCCCCATTTACTGTAAAAGCGAGGAAAAGTACTATGAGCCGTCCAATAATTTTAGGTATAGTCGGTGACAGTGCTGCGGGTAAAACTACGCTGACAAAGGGCATTGCTCAAGTACTTGGACCCGAAAATGTGACTGTGATATGTACAGATGATTACCATAGATATGATCGCCAACAAAGGGCAGAAATTGGTATTACCGCCCTACACCCAGACTGTAACTATCTAGATATCATGCAGCAACACCTGTCCTTGTTAAGAATGGGACAGCCAATTCTCAAACCAGTTTATAGCCATAAAACAGGTTCCTTTGAACCACCTGTCTATATCAAACCCAGTAAATTTGTGATTATTGAGGGATTGCTCGGTTATTCCACTCGCTTGGCGCGGGATGCCTATGATGTGAAAGTATATTTGGCTCCTCCCGAATCTCTACGGACAAAATGGAAAGTCAAGCGTGATACACAAAAGCGTGGATATACGGAAGAGCAAGTATTGGCGGAAATGCAGAAGCGAGAACCGGATTCTGAAGAATTCATCCGTCCCCAGCGTCAATGGTCGGATATTGTAATCAGTTTTTACCCACCTTCAGAAGAAGATAATAGCCAAACCAATGGACATTTAAACGTCCGTTTAGTTCTACGTCCAGCAATTCCCCATCCTGATTTTACCGACATTATCCAATTTAGTAACGGTGATTCGACCTCCGCAATTCGCCTGGGATTAGATCGGGATATGGGAAAACCCGTAGATGTGCTAGAAGTTGATGGTCATGCCACTTTAGAGCAAGTGAATAAATTAGAACATTTAATTTGCTCAGATATGCCACATCTAAGAAGTGTGTGCGATCGCGAAAGTAATCCCGAGCTAGGCAAAGTTGCAGGAACAACAGGAGAGGTGATTCAGAGTTACCCCCTGGCTTTAACCCAACTACTAATTACTTACCATATGCTCAAAGCTACACAGATTCATAGCTAGGGACTAACTATGACTTAAGTCATGGATAGATTTGTGACTTTCTCCCCATGTGGTTAACTGTTTTTGTTCTTAGGATGGGACATAGTTAAACAATGACGCGAACAGGAAAATATCTCATGGGAATGCACAAATTATCTTTAGTATTGGCAACAGTTGCTTTAGGTTGTAGCGCGATCGCCTATCCAGTCAAGGCAGAAAATCTTTCATCCTCACCGTTACTGATTGCCCAAGATTATTCTGGGAAAAAGTCGGGAATGCAAGACTTAGGACTTTCCCCTGAGCAAAAAGCCAAAATTAAGGCAATTCGTCAAGCTACCCGCGAGGAAATTCAGAAACGTCTCACCCCTGAGCAGCGTCAGCAATGGCAAACCATGAAGCAAAATCGTCAAGGTGGCAAAAAAGGTGAAGGTTGGCGCTCCTTGAATTTGAGCGAAACTCAAAAAACAGAAATTCGTCAACTGATGGAATCTCAAAAGAGCCAAATCAACGCAGTGTTGACAGAGGAACAAAGACAAAAGCTAGAACAGTCTCGTCAAGCAAGACGCGATCGCCGTCAGCAAAATCGTCCAAATAACTAGTCTTGTCACCCAATTAATTTACCTAGTTGCGCCTAACTTATATCCTCGATTTTCCTAGAACTTCGGGGATATATAAATTTAATTTATCTCTTGGTATTTAATTGAGAAAAATATCAAAATAATTTTCCATGAAGTCCTTTTGATTCCTTGACTTCTGGCAGTTTTTATCCATGGTTTCGTGAATTTCTCGGACGTGGTTAGGTAAATAAATTTTTATAATAGGGAAATTGAACTGGAGAAATCCACGAGGCACTAAATGAAGTTAACAAGTTTATTACTGACAGTGGGTGCGATCGCCCTGAGTTTATCTGGAATCACAACCCCTGTCAGCGCAGAAGCAGCACCTAGAAAACCCTTACAAATTGCTCAAGCTCCCCAACAAGCTGCACCTACCATTAAATTGACACCCCAGCAGCAAACACAAATTAAGCAAATTCGTGCCAATGCGAATACCCAGTTCCAAAAAGTTCTGACTTCCCAACAAAAAAATCAAATTAAAGCAGCTTTGCAAGCAGGGAAACCAGCACAGCAAGCTTTTGCATCTATTAAGTTGACACCTCAACAACAAAACCAAATCCGGCAAATCATGGTAGCAGCTAATCAAAAAATTGAAGCTGTACTGACACCAGAACAGAAAAAACAAATTCTGCAATATCGTCAAAGTCAACAACGTAAGCAGTAATTGACGTTCAAGGTACAGGTGGTAAGCGCTACGCGCCAGTTACAGGGTATACCTGTCACCTATCACCTGTCACCTATCAACTATTTCAACACTTCTTTAAAAGCAGCAATTAACTGATCAACACTTTCAGGGCGACTGTTGTAACCCATCAAACCAACTCGCCAAACTTTCCCCGCAAGTTCACCTAAACCATTACCGATTTCGATATTGTAATCCTGTAAAAGTTTGCTGGCGATCGCCTTGCCATCTTTCCCTTCAGGAACTCGTACTGTAGTCAGAGTCGGTAAGCGATACTGTTTCTCCACATGTAACGTCAAACCAATACTTTCTAAATTTTCCCAAAGATACTCTACATTTCTTTGGTGACGCTGCCAAGAATTTTCCACACCTTCCTCTGCCAGTAACCGTAATGCTTCCCGCAGAGCATAATAGAGGTTAATCGGTGCGGTATGATGATAAACTCTCTCACTACCCCAATATTTACCTAGCAACAACATATCCAAATACCAGTTTTTCACCTTGCTGGAACGTTGTTGTAACTTTTCCATAGCCCTAGCGCTCATCGTAAAAGGAGAAGCTCCAGGGGGACAACCTAATCCCTTTTGGCTGCAACTATAAGCCAAATCCACACCCCATTCATCCAGGTAAATTGGCACACCACCCAAACTAGTGACAGTATCGACTAATAATAAACAGCCATATTCTCGACACAATTCTCCCACACCTTCAAGGGGTTGGCGTGCCCCCGTAGAAGTTTCCGCATGAACTAGGGCAAGAATCCGGGGACGGTGAGTAGCCATTGCTGCCCGTAATTCATCCAGAGAGAAGACTTCGCCCCAGGGCTTATTAATCGTTTTCACCTCTGCACCATAGCGTCCAGCCATATCCACTAGACGGTTACCAAAGTATCCAGAGACACCAATTAAAACCCCATCCCCCGCTTCTACGACATTTGCCAAAGTCGCTTCCATTGCCGCAGTACCCGTACCACTGACGGCGATCGTTAAAGGATTTTCTGTCTGCCACACATAACGTAACAAAGACTGAATCTCATCCATCAAAGCCAAAAAAGTCGGGTCAAGATGTCCCACAGGTGTAGTATTCATTGCCTGTAAGACTGCTGGATGAGCATTGGAGGGACCAGGACCTAAAAGCAGGCGCTCTGGCATTTTCAAGGGACTAAGGTTTAATTTTTGACTGTTATTGATACTGATTGTTGGCATGATGATTTTTACCCGGATTTAACTCAATACTTAACAGGGGTTGTACACTCTTTGTTGGCAAATGTCCAACTTCTCAACTCAGCAATATCATCCCAAAAAACCTTCCCTAAAAAAACTCAGTTTTTCCCTTGCCAATCATCCTGGAAAATATCTCAATCATTAATTTATTCCACTACTTCTGAGTATCTCTACGCCTGAAGGTGAGAATAAAAAGCAATAACTTTCAAATCAATCCCCATGACTACGACTGTTTTACCAGAGCTACGCCACGGATTACCCAATATCTGCGGTGCAGAAGCTAATTTGCAAGCAATTACCAACCAAAAGGAAAAAGTTTTTCTTCCGCGAACGAATCTCAAACTAGAAAACATCACCTCTGGGTTTGCCTGTGCTTTACATATGCACCAACCTACAATTCCCGCAGGTGGCAACGGTGCATTGATTAGTAACCTCCAGCAGATGTTTGAGCATCCCCACGATGGTGATAATCACAATGCCACTACCTTCGCTTGGTGCTATGGTCGAATGGGCGATTTTATACCGGAACTCATAGCCCAAGGCACTAATCCTCGCATCATGTTGGACTACTCTGGTAATTTACTCTGGGGTTTACGACAGATGGGAAGGGAGGATATTATCACTAACCTCAAGCGTATTACCTGTGACTCCCAATATCAACCCTACGTAGAATGGTTGGGAACTATGTGGAGCCACGCTGTTATCCCATCAACACCTATTCCTGACATTAAATTACATATTCAAGCATGGCAACATAATTTTGCGGCTATGTTTGGGGAAGATGCTTTGAAGCGGGTTAAGGGTTTTTCCCCACCAGAAATGCATTTACCCAACCATCCCGATACACTTTTTGCCTATATCAAAGCTCTGAAAGAATGTGGCTACCAATGGTTAATGGTACAGGAACATTCCGTCGAACTATTAGATGGTTCACCCCTCTCCCAGGAGCAGAAATATATTCCCAATCAATTAATTGCTCGCAATAGCCACGGTGAAACTGTTAGTATTATCGCCCTGATTAAAACCCAAGGCTCTGATACTAAATTAGTGGCACAGATGCAGCCCTATTTTGAAGCGAAGGGTAAGGGTAAGCAACAAGTTGGCAATATTAATATACCTTCCTTAGTCACCCAAATTGCCGATGGGGAAAATGGTGGTGTGATGATGAATGAATACCCCCGTGATTTCTTCCGCATTTATCACGAAATTCGTGATGGAGGGGGTAATTGTCAGGGAACTGTTGCCATGAATGGGACAGAGTATTTAGAATTAATCATGAATGCTGGTGTGAGAACTGAGGATTTTCCAACTTGCCAAGCAGTACAGCAACATAAAATTTGGCAACGAGTTGATTTAGAAAAAATTACATCGGCAGCAGTAGAAAATGCTATCAAAGAATTAAAGGCTAGCGATCATCAATTTCATATGGATGGAGCTTCTTGGACAAATGATTTAAGTTGGGTTAAAGGCTATGAAAATGTCCTAGAACCGATGAATCAACTCAGTTTCTTATTTCATCAAAAATACGATCGCCTAGTACAAGAAAATCCCTCTGTCACCCAAAGACGAGATTATCAAGAAGCTTTGCTTTACAATCTATTGCTACAAACTAGCTGTTTTCGATATTGGGGACAAGGAACTTGGACTGACTACGCTAGGGAGTTGTATCGTCGGGGGGAGATGTTGTTGAAATCATAACTCTTTAAAGTTGGAGTTACCCCAGTTCTAATAATTTGCGTTGCGAAGTCAGGTTTTTCTCTTCTTCCGGTTATCCTGTGGCAAGATGGAAATTAGATAGTATTGCACTAAACGAAGCAAACTAAATGTTAGGAAAGATACTTGTTGGACGCTATCAAATTCTTCGTCGTTTAGGTGGTGGAGGTTTCGGAGAAACATTTGTTGCTTGTGATACCCAACTACCAGGAAAACCGGAATGTGTTGTGAAGCAACTACACATACAAACTCAAGATCCTGATACTCTTGCAACTGCCAGACGTTTATTTGATACAGAAGCGCAAGTTCTCTATCCTTTGGGTAGTCATGATCGTATTCCCCAACTTTTGGCATATTTTGAAGAAAATCAACAATTTTATCTAGTTCAAGAGTTAGTACTTGGTCATGACCTTTCCCAAGAGTTAATATTGGGAAAACCTTGGCAGGAAAATCAGGTTATTGACCTGATGCGAGAAATTTTAGAAATTTTAGAATATGTTCATCAACAAAAAGTGATTCATCGTGATGTTAATCCCCATAACATCTTGAGAAGAGACAAAGATAATCAATTAATTCTTATAGATTTTGGTGCAGTTAAACAAATCACTACCCAAGTTGTGAATCCTCAAGGTAAAACGAAATATACTGTAGCGATTGGGACTCCTGGATATATTCCTAGTGAACAAGCACAAGGCAATCCGAAGTTTAGTAGTGATGTCTATGCGGTGGGAATGATTGCTTTGCAAGCTTTAACTGGTGTGTCTCCAGAAGAATTGGAAATAGATGAACAAAGTAATGAATTTAATTGGCAAAATCAAGTTAAAGTTTCTCCAGATTTGGCGGTAATTTTAGATAAGATGGTGCGCTATGATTTTCGCCAACGCTATCAAAATGCTACAGCAGCTTTGGAAGCATTAAATTCTTTAAATCAAGCTCAAAAACCAACTGTTAATTTAAATCTGCAAAATCTGCCATTTATTCAAAAGAGTTTACCTGCTTTAACAAATAAGCCTCGGAACTTGCTAAAAAAGTTAGCAGCAGGAATTATGGTTTTAGGTTTGGGGACAGTTTCATCAATATATATTCTGGCGGCAGTTAACTCTGTAAATACGACAGAATTGTATAAGCAGGGTAATACTCTCTATGAATTGCAAAAATATCAGGATGCTTTATCGGTTTATGAAAAAGCGTTAAAAATTAGTCCTAATTATGCGGCAGCTTGGTATGGTCAAGGTAGAGCTTTACATCAGATGCAGCAATATAAACAAGCATTATCTGCTTTTGACCGAGCGATTCAGTTGGAACCTAATTATTTAGAATCATGGATAGGTAGGGGACTATCCCTAGGAAAATTACAGCGATATCAAGAGGCGATCGCCACCTTTGATAAAGCAATCACCATTGATAAAGATTCCCCAGAAATTTGGAACGCTAGGGGCGAAGTGCTGGCACGAATGCAACAATATAGCCAAGCTCTGGAATCCTATGAGCAGGCAATTACCTTAAATCCCAAGTCTGAAGAAGCTTGGTACAATAAGGGCTGGATGCTGCAAAGTCTTAAACGCTACGATGAAGCCATCACTGCCTATGATAAGGTCTTAGAATTACAACCTAGTAATCAGCAAGCTTGGTATAATCGCGGCAATGTCCTCGTAAATTTAAACCGTTATACCGATGCTATCTTCGCCTACGATTCCGCGATCAAATCCCAGCCGAATCATTATCAAGCTTGGTTAGCTAAAGGTAATATCCTCATCAATTTACAGAAATATCCAGAGGCTGTGACATCCTTTGAGCAGGTAATTAAATATAGCCCCAATAATTATAGTGCTTGGTTTGGCAAAGGTTGGGCACTCCATCAAAATCAACGTTATGAGGCAGCTGTCACAGCTTATAACAAAGCCATTGAGTTAAAACGTAATAATTATCAAGTTTGGTACAATCGCGGCAATTCTCTCTACAATTTGCAAAAGTACCAAGAGGCGATCGCCTCCTATAATCGAGCCATCCGTTACAAACCTAACCATCCGGAAAGCTGGTATAGTCGCGGCAATGCTTTGTTATTTTTGAAACAATACAAAGAGGCGATCGCCTCCTACACCCAAGCCATAAAACTCAAACCAGACTACCAGCAAGCAATTGACTCCCGCAATAAAGCAGAGAGCCAATTACCAAAGGAAACTACTGAAGAACAACCCAAGACATTGGTAATTCCCCTGAGCATACCTACCCCTTCTCCCCAGGAAGAAAGGCAAGAAAATCGCTAAACAAACAGGATTACCAAAAACCAGATTTCTCCGTTTCAAGTCATTTACTGAGGTGCGCTGACAAGATAGGGAGATGAGGTTTTTTCTAGCCTACCTGTTTTCACCAAAGCTTGGTGTATCATCACAGCAACTTCACCACGGGTTGCAGGTTGATTCGGATTCAAGAAAGCGCGATCGGGATAATTCACAACTAAACCATTCTTTGTTGCCGCAGCGATCGCATTCACCGCATAGGGTGGAATATCTTTGGCATCCTTGTAAATACTGACGACTTTTGCCAGATTACTCGGAGGTTTTAAACCTAACCCACTCACCAAAGACACCAAAACTTGCACACGGGGAATTCTCTGATTGGGGTTAAAGGTATTATTGGGATAACCTTTCAAAAATCCCATACCAATAGATTGGTTGATAGCATTACCTGCCCAGTAATTTGTCGGCACATCTTGAAAACTTAGCCCCTGTTGCCGCAATTTTTGATTAAAAGCTTGTTTGAGAATCGCCGCATATTCGGCACGATTTACCGCTTGATTCGGTCGAAAACTGTAATCATCAAAGCCTTTAATAATATTACGGGAAGATAGGGCATTGATAAATTTGCGACTCCAGTGATTACTAGGCAAATCGGTGAAAATGATTGGTGGAGGAATCACCGTCTTATTTGTCGAGTTGTTTTCTGGAAAGGTTTTAGTCGCTAAATTCAGAGAAGCAGTCGGAGATATCTCAACTTGGGGGGATGGAATAGGAGAAGCAACGGGAGAAGTGATTACTACAGATGGTGGAGTCACTCCCGCAGATGAAATATCTGTCTTGACTTCTGGATTTGACTGAGGGAGTGCTATGGATTTACCTGTCGCAACTACAGTTGGTGTCACATTTGCGGATGGTGAGTTGACATTACCCAAGTTCCAGCCTGTATCTTTACGGGTAAATCCCCAAAATAAAATAGCCCCAATTGTGCCAAAAGCGACTAGGATACCAATAAAATCATCAAAGCCAAGGGAGTCTGAAGGTGTTTTCGGATCGGAGGGAAGCATAGGGGTTTCCAGATATAAAATTTCAGATTCAAAAGGATATTGAGGGCAAAATATCAAAAATCCTTTTAGCAAGGCTATTTAACTCAACCCTCATTAAGCCATATTCAAGGATTGAAGTATATATTTGATACCAAAATTTAAGAAATTATCAATAACTGTATCTACTAGAACTACTTGCAAGCACGACTACCCACCTGAAGGGAAATTTCATATTTTCAGTTGCTTCATGGTAGTATATTGAAATTAATTATCATAAAGCTTGTTTATATTTAAAGCCAATTGATAATCTCACTAAGTTAGTTGAAGTTAAACGCTCAACTTAGGCGGGTTAATTCCCCTGCTTCCATAAGCAGTTTGCTTACCATCCTTCGACAAGCTCAGGAACCATCGGAGTCAAATCCCCTAAAACATAATTACCAAATGTTTGAAGACTTTCATAGCAGATGTACCCTTCTTATCGGGTTACGCATACTTGTCTCAAACAGTGAAGCTAGTCAATTCAACCTAGTGAAATTGGGGATATAGTTTCTCAAATATTTAATTGCTAAATACTTTTAATATTTTATAAGCAATGCCTAATAACTTTGCTCTAGATAGAGAAAATCTGTGGAGTCGTCGCCAAATTCTGAAACTAGGATTAGCTGGTGCGGGAATAACTGGTGCAGCTGCCCTGTGGCAAAACCTGAGTGTAGGAAGCAAGGGTTTAGTGCGAGTACCACCTATGGATACAAGTCTATCTTCACAGACGACTAACCCCATGAAGATGTTGAGGGAGTTTGAATATGGCACCGTGAAGCAAGAGAACGGACGTACGGTGAGAGAATTTCGCCTCACAGCAACAGCCTCTGAGATGAAGCTAAATAGTGCAGTTTCCTATAACGTCTGGCATTTAAATGGTCGCATACCAGGACCAACCCTCAGAGCAAAGCAAGGCGATCGCGTGCGGATAATATTCCTAAATCAAGCTGGACATTCCCATTCCCTACACTTCCACGGATTCCATAGAGCAGAAATGGATGGAGTTCGTCCCGTTCGCAATGGTAGTGCCACAATTTATGAGTTTGATGCAGAACCTTACGGAGTTCACCTTTACCACTGCCATATTGAACCAGTAACCCGTCACATATCCAAAGGATTGTACGGAATGTTTATTATTGATCCACCGAAAGCTCGTCCAGCAGCCGACGAAATTGTTTTAGTCATGGGTGGATATGACGTCAATGAGGATAACCGCAATGAACATTATGCTTTTAATGGGATACCTCACTACTATATGGATAATCCCATTCGCATCTACCAAAATCAGCTAGTGCGATTGTATGTACTCAATTTAATTGAATATGAATCCGCTGTCACTTTCCACCTGCACGCCAATTTTTTTGATGTTTATCGCTACGGTATGAGTCTAACTCCTAGCGAAAAAACTGATGTCATCACCATGGGTATCGCAGAGCGGCACATATTGGAGTTTGCCTTTCCCTATTCTGGCAAATACATGTTCCATCCCCATCAGGATTGGATTGCCGAAGAAGGGTGTATGGGGCAATTTGAGGTACTTCCTAATAAGAATTTGCAGCAACAAAATTCCTAACAGCAATCAAATCAAGGGTTAGGGCAGTTTCTGTCAACCCTGCTACGTAGTCTTGAAGTTTTTAACCAGCAAGTAGAAGACTTAAAATAATCCCTCGTCTCAACCACGAAATTGAATTTATTTAATCAAATTTAATATTTTGTTTATTTAAAAAGATTATTAACTTTATAAAAATATTTATTAGTTACTTGATAAAAACTACTATTAAGTTGAAAATAAACCTAGCAAAGTCTACGACTAATCGTCAAAGTCAATTTCTAGCTTTATCCAGTCCCCAAGAGCAACAATGAAAAAAATTGGTTATGTGTGTTTGGCAATAGCGACTTGTGCCGTTGTTTCCTTAACTTCCTGCAATCAGACAACCCCAACAGCGAATAATTCTCCAGCAGCCCCATCTGCCAATTCGACTATCCAAACTACTGAGACTTCCAGCCAGACTAGTCATAATACTCACAGCAAACAAATCAATATCAATAATGCAATTCTCTCGGAACTAGATAAATTGGAAGCTAAACTGGGAATTCCAGCATTATCTAACAAGATTCAGGCAAATAAACCATACGCAAATCCTGAGGAGCTAGTCACTAAAAAGATAATCACTCAGGAACAGTTCAATCAAATTAAAGATATGGTAACAGTGCAAGAGATTGTACTTACTGGTGAGGCAAAAGATATTGATTACATGACAAAGTTAGGTTTAATGAAAGGACATCTTTATGTAGCCAAAGAATTATTAGACCAAAATCAACCAAAACAAGCTGAACCTCATATAGGTCATCCCGTTGAGGAAATTTATGTTGATGTGGAAGAGCAGTTAAATGAGCGTAAAGTGAAAGAATTTAAGACAACATTGGGCAATTTTCAAGATTTAGTAAAATCTAATCCCAAGGATGTCAAAGTCAAAACGGACTATACCGCTTCCATAAAAGCAGTGGAGACAGCGATCGCCGCCTTACCTGGAGAGCAACGTTCTCAACCAAAATTTGTATTACAGGTAATTAATGGTTTACTGGATACAGCTAATTCCGAGTATGGTGCAGCAGTTGCAGGTGGAAAAATATCCGCAATTATTGAGTATCAAGATTCTCGCGGGTTTGTCATCTATGCCAATGAATTATACAAAGATATTTCTGAGCAAATGGCTAAAGATCATCCCGAAGCACACAAATTGATTGTAGCGAATATGCTAGAACTCACAAAAAATTGGCCCACTGCAATTGCTCCAGCTAAACCTGTGAAAACTACCGATGAAATCAGCAAGCTCGTCAAAGCTATTGAGCAAGAATCTCAAAAAGTAGTCGGAAAATCTTAGAAGGAAAATGAGTCTAGTACCTCTGCACAGACTTCTCAATTATGCAGGGCGAGCGTTTCCTGGATTTTGAATGGTAAAGTAGTTCGCTCTTGGGAATTTTCCTGGTGAAGAACTATCGCTCGCGTAGGGTATCCACTACTGTATCCAAAGGATTCACCCGAAGGGTTGCTTTGTTGCTTGCTGTACTAACTATCTGGAATATATACAAGGGCAACCCCTCAAATAAGATTGTTCTATTTAGGATAAATCATAGCCCATGAACTTTAGCATTGCCTTACCTGTTTTTGTCATTACACTTCGAGAAGGAGTGGAAGCTGCTCTCGTCGTTGGTATTGTCTTAGCTTTACTCAAACGCTCTAAACAATCTCGACTTAACCTTTGGGTATATGCAGGTATTGGTGCGGGAATTGCCGCTAGTGGCTGTATCGGTGTTTTATTGACTTGGGTAACAAAAGCACTGAGTGCAGCTAATCCCCAATATGCTGCCGTCACTGAGGTATTTTTGGAGGGAGTTTTTAGCGTGATGGCGATCGCCATGCTCAGCTGGATGCTTCTATGGATGACAAAACAAGCTAAATCCATGAAAGCTCAAGTAGAAGGAGCAGTTACACAAACACTGAAAAATAACACTCACGCTGGTTGGGGGGTTTTTAGTTTAATTTTCATTGCTGTGGTTCGAGAAGGCTTTGAAACTGTTCTTTTCATCTCTTCTAACCTACAAGCCGGATTCATGCCTGCGATTGGTGCTATTGGTGGGTTGCTAGCATCAGCTTCTGTTGGTGTTATGCTCTTCAGATGGGGCATTAAAATTAACATCCGCCAATTTTTTCAGGTGATGGGTGTCTTGTTAGTGCTAATTATTGCCGGGTTAGTCGTAACAGCACTGCAACGTTTTGATGAAGGTTTTGCCAGTCTGGCTTTGGCTGATCGTGCTTCCGCTAGTCTTTGTTTCTATTACGAAAGATTTACCAAAGTACATTCTTGCATCCTAGGACCAATGGTTTGGAACAGTTCGCAAATTCTGCCCGAAGAACAGTTTCCTGGCATTATCCTAAAGTCTTTATTTGGCTACACCCAAAATCTGTACTTAGTGCAAGCAGTGGCATACTCAGTATTTTTAGTTACAATTGGCGGCTTATATTTGCGCAGCATTACCAATGGAAGTAAAAACCAGATGTTTGAGCAGAAATCTGTTTCAGGGAAAGGTTAGAAATATCATTGCAAATTTCCACCGGACTCCTATCTAATTTCACCATGGGAAAAGGAAAACATCAACTTTTCCCAGACAGCGATCGCCAGTTAATTAGTATAAAAATATAGTTTAACTTCGGTAATAGTACTAGACTAAAATCTTCAAAATTATCAAAATTTCACCATTATCAGTAAATTAAGACTGTAAAATCACTTAAGCAAAAAAACAGTATTATCTCTCTCCTTTTTGTAATTAAATTAGATTAAAACAGCCTATTTCTATCTCAGTAAATACGGATTATCTGGATAAAAAAGTATTCCTATATAGTAGAAATAACTAGCTAAAAATTACCGGAATAGTTGCCGCTAACTAGAAATTAAGAGTATAACGTAAAACATATTGACTCGCGTATCAGCACTATTCCTATGACCCAAACCGCAGAACCCCAAATCGGTCTCAATCAATATCAACTCCTAGATGGTATTTATGTTCCCAAGGATTATCAAGATTTAAATAGTACAGAACATAAACAAAAATGGGACAAAATTGGTAAAACCTACTATGGTTCCCAAAAAATAGAAACAGCACCAGCAGATTCCCAACTCAAGAAAGACTATAAATTATTGACAGGTACTCCTGGGGGAACTTGGTCAAAATTTCCTGTGAATAAATCGGTGGGTACTCTGTTGGAACTCGGTTGTGGTTATGGTCGTATCCCCTTGTTCCTCTCGAAAAACCATCAACTCAGATGTCAGAAATACTATGGTCTTGATATTTCTGAACCTTTGCTCAGACGCTTACAGACTTGTAAACAAGAATATGACTTTTTCCCCGGGGCAGAGTTTAATCTAATTTGTAATTCTGCCGAGATTCTACCTTTAGAAGATAACTCCGTCGATTTATTAATTTCTAACTGTGTGTTTATGCATATTCCAGATGCACAGTTAAGAAAACTGATGGCTGAAATGGTACGTGTTCTGAAACCCGGTGGTAGTTTCGTTTTTAATCATTCTTTTCATAACAAAGCTTGTCCTTCCCATAAAATTCATAATTTCATTAGAAGAATCAATATATTTAAACAAAATCCGATTTATCTCAAACAATACTCAGCAGTTGAAATTGAAATGATGTTAACTACAGCAGGAATGAAGAACAAATGTCCAGAATTCCTCGTAGAACCGACTAAAGAGTATGCAATTTTACCAGAAACTATTAAAGGTATCCCCGTACCCTTTGCGAAGAAAATCAACCAAAGTCTCAAACCTGCACCAGCAGATCAAGAAAAGTTTGCCTACGGGTTTAGTGCTTACAGCTTACCCCTAGCATAAGCCAGAAATACAAATTTATCGTACCCGGTATATCCTAGCGATCGCTCTCCCCAGTCTGACATGGGAAATAGGGCGATCGCTACTTTTGTATAGCTATCTATCCCCACCACATCTATATATACAACCCTTTGAGGGAATTGTAGCAACTTAGGGAACAAGTTATGGCTTTGCCTGTCATATCTGCCATTAGTTAGTATTTTCTCAACCCAATTAGAGATATAAGAATAGTGGAGAGCGATCGCTGATATCTATTTATCAGCACAGTTATGTAGAAAGATAAAGTTTAAAGGAACAAATCATCCCAGTATTGCTGAAATCTCAAATTGTAATCACGCAAAAATGAGTTTTTCCCAATCAGAAACAATCTCAATTACACCACGTCATCAGTAACTAAGAACACAAAAAATCCAAAATCTAGATACTTTAAGGAAACCTGAAATGGCTCATTTAGCTCGTTGGAAATCAAGCGCTTTAGCTGTAATGGCAATGACTATGACTACAACAACTGTAGCACCTCTTGTCGCTTTTGCCCCAGCTCAAGCTCAAATGTTTAACTCCCAACTACGGGGTATTACCATTGCTGCGGGAGCCAGACTTCCTGTAACCTTTGAAAAAGAAAAAATTGTCATTGCTCCCCAAGATAAATCAGAAGTAACTTTAAAAGTTGCCCGCAATATTCGAGATAGAAGTGGAACTTTACTAATCCCCGCAGAAACGGAAATTTTTGGTAGTCTACAACCCGCCACTAGAAATGGCAAAAGAGGGACTCAGTTTATTGCCGAAAAAATGGTATTCCCTAATGGTGATGAACAACCAATTAATGCCAAATCTCAGATATTAACCAAAACCGAAAAACTCAAAAAAGGCGCAAGTACTAACTCTATTCTTACAGGTGCTGCCGTTGGTGCAGGTACAGCTTCCCTGATTTCTTTAATTACAGGCAACAAGAAGATTGAAACCCTAGAACCTGTTGTTGGTGCTGCTGTTGGTGCTTTAGGTGGACTTCTATTCGGTAAGAAAGAAGTGGAAGTTGTTGTTATCAAACCAGAAGAAGATTTAACTTTGACCTTGACTAATGATTTAGTTCTTGCTCGCCGTTAATTACTGGTTATATCACGCTTATCTCAGGGATTTAGACTATGAAAATATCCCTAGATATTATCTATTGAGTAATTTCTTATAGCTGAAAATATCAACGCGGTCGCTGAACTTTTTATAGGCGATCGCTATTTTATTTGATTGGACATTTTTTTAGTCTCTTGCCCCCAATTAAGTCTATTTTGCTGTGATAAACATGGAACATTTACCAATGCATGGTGTCTAATCAAACAACAGAATATATGGGTAATATTCCCCGGAGAAATTAAAATAGTATGTTTAACTCCTCACCTTGGCAATCGAGATTATCTGCTGGTATAGCTGCTAGTATGACACTGGCAACAGTTACTCCTTTTTTCCTAGCAACACCCTCCTTTGCTCAGACATCTTTTTCCGATATACCTAATAATTATTGGGCAGCACCATTCATCCAAGAATTATCCCAGCGTGGGATTGTTTCCGGATTCCCTGATGGTCGTTTTCGTCCAGAAGAAAAGGTGACACGCGCTCAATTTGCCGCGATGTTAAATAAAGCTTTTTCTAAACCACAACAGCGTCAAGCAATTCGCTTTGCTGATGTTCCCAGTAATTCTTGGGCATACAGAGCTATTCAGCAATCCTATACTACGGGTTTTCTCTCTGGATATCCTGGTAATTTCTTTGAACCCAATCAAAATATTCCTAGGCAACAGGTGTTAGTTTCCCTAGCAAACGGTCTAGGGTATACAAGTAGTGGTAATGTTAGTAGTATCCTGCAAAACTTTAACGATGCTAGTGAAATCGCTGGTTATGCTCGTCAGCCGATCGCCGCAGCCACAGAACAGGATATAGTCGTTAATTATCCGAATGTGCGTTTTTTGAATCCCACAAGTACCGCAACCCGCGCACAAGTTGCAGCATTCATCTATCAAGCGTTAGTCAGCTCTGGGAAAGCATCAGCGATTAATTCTCCCTATATTTTCGCCTTCAATAACCAGACTCCTCCCCCTCCCGTTGCGGTAAATATCCCCGCAGGAACAGTCATTCCCGTCAAGTATGATAAAGCAGAGCAAATTCTTGTCACCAAGGATGAAACTGCTCCCTTAACCCTCACCGTTGCTCAAAATGTGATTACAGATAGGGGTAGTGTGGTAATTCCTGCGGGAAGTCAGGTAGTTGGTAATCTCAAACCTGTAAAAAACAAATTGGGTTCTCAATTTATTGCCCAAAAGTTGGTTTTAACCACAGGAGAAGAATACGATCTCAAAGCAGCTTCTGAGGTAATTACTAAAACCAAAACTGTGAAAAAGGGCGATCGCAAAAATGCTGTCATTAAAAATTCTGTTATGGGTGCAGCAGCAGCCGCAGCTGTAGCAAGTGTGACTGGTGATCGGGCGATCGCCACGGAAGAAATTCTTGGCGGTGCTGGAATTGGGGCATTAATCGGTATTTTCTTCGGACAAAAGAGTGTAGACTTAATTGCTATCGACCCTGATACTGACCTCCAAATGACCATAGATGAAACATTACAGGTTTCCTTAAAATAGTAATCATTGTCAGAAAATCAGGTACAAATCAATTCACTCCCCATGATTGTAGAATAGCTATCCTTGCCCCTAAGTTGAGTACCTGAGTCAGATAAAATATGCTGTATCTACCACCAGAATATTCATTAATCAACCATCGGCAACCAGACAATAAAAGTTGTTCCTGGTGTGGAAGAAGGTTTCATACTACTATTGAGTGCAGGACTGAAAACTTGAATTTCACCCTGCATTTGCCCAATTAATTGCTTGGCGATCGCAATTCCTAAACCCGTACCAGGGATTGCAGTTTGCGCTTGCACACCTCGATAATGTCTTTCACCTAAATGCAATAAATCTTCCGGGGGAATCCCTGGACCATTATCACTAATAGCGATACCTTGATAATTAATCTGATTCTCAGTTTTTTGTTGTCCCAACTGAATCAGAATTTTTCCCTGGGCAGGTGTATACTTCAGGGCATTATCAATTATATTACATAAAACTTCCTGCAAAGTTTTGATATTACCTTTTACCTGGGGTAAATTGGGCGGGTTATCCACCTTGATTTGTAATTTTCGCTCCTGGGCGATCGCCTTTGCCGAACTTAATAATGGTTGCAATATATCAATAAAATAAAAATTAGTCGCTTCCTCTCCCGTACCTGGCAACAACAAAGGAGAGCTTGTATTATTTGGCACAGAAGCAGTCACAATCACTTCCGGATTTGACGGTAACTCTAAAGTTCCTAAATCTGCTGTAGTTAAATCAATCACCTCTTCAAACTTTTGCAGTAATTCC
Source organism: Calothrix sp. 336/3 (assembly GCF_000734895.2). GTDB lineage: Bacteria > Cyanobacteriota > Cyanobacteriia > Cyanobacteriales > Nostocaceae > 336-3. The sequence continues at coordinate 5,666,903 of NZ_CP011382.1, forward strand.
TGTAGGCGATCGCTCTCTCGTACAATACTAACTGCAACTTCCCGGTTTGCATCTCCACTACGTAATCGCTTCATCAACAACTTCCCAAAAGTTCTCAACGCAGTCAAAGGATTACGAAATTGATGCAATAAGTTATCCAATAAATCTTGTTGCTTCTCTTGCAAAATTTGTTGCTGATGTAATTGCTCGGCTAACCAAGCTCTCCGTCTATCTAAAACACAAGCTAAAGATATCGTTTGGGCAATACGTTCAATTTCCCCACGTTCTTGCTCATTCCATGCCCTATCTTCCCTTGCTGTCACAAATAAACCCATCATCATCTCTTCATACATCAATGGTAAAACTATCTGCTCACCACTGGGTAAATATTCCGTTTCTAAGTCCGGCAGAAAATCATCTGCTGATACATCTGGAACCGTGACAGATAGTTCCTCTGCTGCTGTTAATAATTTTTGCCTTAACTTTGGCAATGCCAAAGAACTCCCACTTTGCCTTGCTGCTGCTTCAGGATAAACAACCACAGGAACTAGCTGCGCTTCTTTTGTAGAGGCTTCTACCAATTCTTGTGTTAAATATACAACACTCAAGGACGCTCCCAGCCCCTGGGCTAATAGCGCCATTTGTTCTCGACAGAGAGTAACAAACTCTGAACTGGCAGATATCAACATTTTTTAGCTCTTGCTGAGAATTATCGGTGAAGATGATCACAGGGTAATCATATCTTCTCTTTTACAAAGCTTAACTAATATCTAGTCAAAATTGCCTTAAACCAAAGAAGGAAAAATCCTAGAAAAGATAGAATGATTTTGCAATCCTCCATGAGATTTATTTCCTGGCAATCTCGATTATCTAAATAATCATCATGGTGTGGTCTTCTTGTAGAGTAATGCCTACACCAGGAAACATAATTAGTCAGGCTTAAGGTTCGCCATAATTTCGTCTTCCCCCTTTACTCCTGATCATTTTTCAATCTAGGTAATACGTAGTGCCTATTCTCTTTGAGTTGGTATGGGGAGCATCTATGCCGTGAATACTATCACCATATTCATATTTCTAATACTTTGGCTTGATGCGCGACATGAAGTAACTATTGAGAATAACCTGAAAATTTATAATCAAAAAATGCACAGCATTAAATTATAAATTAATTTCTCTAGGGAATCAATCCCCAATCCCTAAAATAAACAAGTCACAACACAAATCCTCCACGACATGACTTTTGTGACTCAAAAATATTGATTGTATCAAAACTTTAAAAACTATTGATTTTTTAAACTAAAACTTTTATAATTACGACGGGTTTTGTAGCTATAACTACAATTTTGTAGCTTAAGAGGAGGAAAATAGGTTGGCAAGGAGACGAAAGCGGAAAAGCCGTCGTCGCCAGGAAGGACGACGTATTTTAGAACATGTGCCTCAATATAGCATTGAAAGCGGCGAAGATAAGCCTGTAACAGCAGCCCGTAAATTCATTCAGGCTGAGGGCATATTGCCACCTGCACTCTTGCTCGTAAAACGGAATGAACACACCACAGACCGTTATTTTTGGGCAGAGAAGGGTTTGTTCGGTGCTCAGTACGTTGAAGAAAATCATTTCCTATTTCCCAGTTTACGTACATTGGAGGGACCCCCAGGACAAGAAGTGCTAGCAATGGCGAGTCGGTAAACCATTAAGGTTGCTCAGTACAAATTTCAGTGAGGCTTTTGACCATTATTTACTGGCAGATAGCTGATTTTATTCAGTATTTCATGTTTTTTTAAAGTTTGTAGCCATTTTGCCAGTCAGACTAGATTCACCTGGATAGTTAAGGTTAATTCAAATTAGTTATTTAACCAGAATGGTTCAAAATACTATTTGAAGGAGCGAAGATGCATTGTGGGATAGAGCGAATTCTTATCTTAGGGTGACAAAAACAAGTTTCAAATTTGGGATTTTGTTTTGGCTTAACGCTTTGCTAGTCACCATAGGAAAAATCCCTAAAAATCCCCAAGTATAGAAAAATCCCTGTAGAACCCCTATCTTGCTCTGTCAACGCTGATATATACAATTAATGCCAATTGGAAACATGAAGTTGGTTAAGATGGATAGAAAAATGTCATTTAGGCATTAGTCAATCCTTCTGGAAAAGCTTTTCGGGGCATAAACTCCTAGTAAAAAGCTTTTGTCAACATCTCTATTTCCAATGGTGTGATCTGTGTCCAAGGCGACCCTACCATTTTCCTCCTCATGTCCATTGCCTCTGGGATTAGTCGATACTAGTCAAAAGCCTCGTTTATCCCTAGAAATGGTCACAAAGTTAATCACCTTAGCATGACTTCAACGGTAACATCCGTTGAAGTTCATTTATTTCATCACGATGGGCAACCACAGTGATAACGCTTGGGAAGGTTGAGAGATTAGAATTGTTTTCTATTTTCAAACAGACCTTCTCAAGTTTTCCGGCTTTCTTCCAGTAAAATATACCGCTCAAGGGTGCAAGTAGTGGTAAACCGAAGAAAAGACTACTAACACCAGGAAAGAGCAGAGAGAGTACCAAGGCTAAACAGAGAGTGCCAGCAGCAGCAAGTCCAGTTAGAAAGACTGCCAAAAAGACACTCGGTTGAACAAAACCTTCAAACACGACTTGGTTCTGTTCTGGGTCCACCGCTGCCACTCGGTAAGACCTGGATTGGAAATACTCGCGTATTTTTGGTATGAGGATAATTTCTTCTTCTTCAGAAACCAGTCGAGTGACTTCTGTCCGGTCTTTAGTCGAGGCGCGAATAAAAAACACTAGCCCGACTAGTGATAACAGAGTCAGCAGCAACGTGGATGGCAGGATAGCGGTGTCCATAGCAAATAGTTAGTTAATGTTTCACTGGTGGTGACTTATTCATTATTTATTATTCGCTACTTTGTCCTTTCGTTAATATATCCCTGCCACAAACGTCCTAATTCCTGGGCTTGGGGAAGCCAATCCGCAGAAATTTGATACATCCGTCTGGGACGACCACGTCCTTCGAGTTTTTTCCAATATCCATCTATAGCTTTGTTATCTTCAAGAAACTTAATGGCACTATAAAGTACCGTATCTGAAAGTCTATAGGTGGGATATTCTGATTCCAATCGCTGAATTAACTCAGTTCCGTAGGACTCTCCTTGTAGTAAAACGTACAAGATATAGCAGATTGCGAGTTCCTGGCACAGGTAAATTGGCGGAGGATTTTCAAAGAATTTATATATATCCTCAAGTTTCATGGTTGGTGAATGGCTACAAAAATGCTGAGGGCTTTACTGAAAAATCACTGTTAGTGAGTATATAGTGTCACCCTCTGGATGTGAAGTATATAACATCACTGAGGCTTGATGAGCTAAGAACAAACATCAAAAATGTGATTTCCTGGGTAGTTTGCCCCAGAAAAATGGACTTGTCTCTTTTGAGATGCAAAAATGTACACCTCTACCTCATGTTCTAAGCGGTGTGATGAGGAGCAATTAGACAACGACAAGGACGTTATCTTTGTGTCAAGTGATGCCGAACGTGTGAGGACTGCTTAAGCGTAAAATGCCGCCTTAGCAATTTTAAGGGTAAATTGCTGCTTTTTCTCTAAAACTTAATAAACACTTTTTTTACAGTCTACATCCTAGTACAACTTATAGGAAATGATACTTAGTCTGATTCTTAACTTTTGTGACCAGGAAGACGATTTGATACATCATAGGTATGATTGGTACTTAAAATATTATGGTTTGATATTCTTTTTGACCATTTGCTCAGTGTGATAGTAAATTAATCAAGCGCCCAGCACATAGTTGATGCAGTATGTCAGAAAGAACCGATTCCCAATCATCTCAAATTCGGGCGATCGCCCAAAATTTTCGCCTTGTCGGTTGGATCAGCTTTTGGATTCAACTGGTTCTTGGTGTAGTGTCAACGATTATCGTCTTGCTCTTCAGTATTTTTAGTCAGAGGGCAGGTAGTCCCAGTAATAACCCAGGGACTGGTTTTGGAGTCTTTTTGGCGATATGTGGGTTAGTCACCCTAGGTGTGGGGATTTATTTAGCATTTCGCTATGCCAAAACTGGCAGGCAACTCATGTCTAGCAACCGTAACAACCGCCCCAGCAAGCTAGAAACGGTTCAGGTATTACGTTTAGGCTTAATGGTGAATTTACTGGGAATGCTGGTGACTTTGTTAGGTGCACAGGCGATCGTTGGGACTTTAGTCGCTAGATCCATATCTTCCCAAGCTGTCACCACCCAATTATTTGACCCCAACCGAATTATTAGCGGTTTGGATATGTTAGTTGTCCAAGCTAATACCAACACCGTCTCTGCTCATTTTGCGGGACTTGCTGCTTCGATTTGGCTATTGAACCGAATCACCAAATAAATCATCTTGGTATCAACCAGATATTTTATCTTTTCCGGAAGTATCTATTCCCATACTGAAGACTCAGTACAGATAGGGCGGTAAATTTACTGTTTCGCTCCGGCGATCGCTAACTACTAACGCCCACAAGTATCTTAAAACCTATACTAAAATTTATTTTCAGGTCTTCAGTTATGAAAAAATTAGAAATATGGAAATTTGGTATTCAAGTATTTTTTAGCACAATCGTTATCGGATTATGTGCTGTGCAAATAGTCAAAGAAAACAATCAAGACAATAAGATGCTCTACTGGAGTGGGATGAGTTCTGTTCTGGCTTATTGGCTACCCTCCCCTGCTAGCTTCCAAACAGAGAATAAAACATCTGAAAAAGAACCATAGTGGTATAATGCGGGACAAGAGATAGGGGAAGATTCGTCACAGACCTCCATAGAAAAAGTACCCTGTGATGCTCAAGGAATAATATGCAACTAAATTGTATAAGGTGAAAACATCAAGCGATGGTAGGGTTTAGCTCCTGCTGGCTTTGTCCATATAATTTAGACGCTGAATAGCTCATAAGCCTGAAATTCTTTCCTATACTGTGTTGCAGTTCAAAAAAAACCATAAATCATTTCTTTTGGAACTTGTCTCCTCCTCTCCATCATCAATTTGATTCCACATATTGATTAATAAAACCTACGCAAAAGTGCAAACTTGAAATATACCTAACTGACTGTGATTAAGCGCGTTCTGAATCCCCGACTGTGGGAAGATGATGAATGGGTTACGCCCAGTCAAAAATTTTCATACTGCATTTGAGCTATCTCATGTTCAAAATATTAAAAACTCGTTTGCAAAACAGCTTACTGACGCTGCTGTTGCTAACAATATTTGTAGGTTTAACGACTGTTGGGTGGACTCCCTCCAGTATGGCTGCACTACCAGCAGGAAATGCGATTACGGATGGTAGAGCTTTATTAAGATATGCTTTGCCTATCAACAATAAACCTGTGCGGGTGTTGCAAGGAAGTCTAGAAGATATTTCTAGTCAACTGCGAGCTAATCGTCGTTGGAGCGCTGTTTCCAAGGATATTAGCAAAGCTTCACGGGTATTAGATAATCCTGTCAAGCTTTTAGAAAGTGTCACACCGGAAAATCAAGCTCAGGCGCAAACTCTGATTGAACAACTAAAATCAGGGATAACATCAATCCAAGAATTGTCAGACGCTAAGGATAAATTTGCAGTTCTTGATAAAAGAGAGCAACTATTAACCTTGGTTGGAGACTTAGAACAATTAATGGTGAAGGGTTTCCCCTTTGAAGTTCCGGTAGAGTATAGTAATTTACCTCAACTCAAGGGTAGAGCAACGATCGCCATCAAAACTAATCGAGGTGATTTGACTCTTGTCGTTGATGGTTACAGCGCTCCTGTAACTGCTGGTAACTTTGTGGATTTAGTACAACGTGGTTTCTATAATGGTTTAGAATTTACCCGTTCGGAAGAGTCCTATGTATTACAAACTGGTGATCCAGCTGGTAAGGATGTCGGTTTTATTGACCCCAAAACTGGAAAATATCGTGGTATTCCTTTAGAAGTACTGGTAGAGGGTGATAAAAAACCTACCTATGGCATTACCCTAGAAGATGCTGGACGTTATACAGATATGCCTGTATTACCTTTCTCAGCTTTTGGTGCTTTGGCTTTAGCACGTCCGGAGACTGATGTCAATGGTGGTTCCTCCCAGGTTTTCTTCTTCTTATTTGAACCGGAGTTAACCCCAGCAGGACGTAACTTATTGGATGGACGTTATGCTGTTTTTGGCTACTTGACAGCAGGTAAGGATATTTTGGATGAGCTAAAAGCTGGTGATAAGATTGAATCTGCAAAGGTGGTGCAAGGAATTGAGAATTTGATTCCCCCGAATGCAGCTTAATTATCTGGGGTGAGTTAGCAGTGTGAGGGAAAATCCGCTGCTAATTTATTTCACTGGCAGCAAAATTTTTTTCAGTGGCGATCGCTGATTCGGGAAAAATGCAAGAAACAATTTCCGGATTCTGAATATACACAGTCTCTTCGTACAAACCTTCTTCTAGCAAGAGTACCGTTTACTCACCACTCATTACCCATCACCCACTACTCACCCATCCATGACTGTGAACCCAGACTTATCTCACTTAAAAGTCCAAGACATAGGTGAGCAAGGTCTATTAAAAATCCTCCAAGGTTTCTGCCCTCCCGAGATAATTGGTGATGATGGGGCAATTTTAGCCATCGTACCGACAGAATCCCTAGTTGTCACCACAGATGTATTAGTTGATAATATTCATTTCAGTAATATTACTACATCTGCCGCCGATGCAGGTTGGCGTGCAGTGGCAGCGAATCTCTCAGATTTAGCCGCGATGGGAGCAAAACCTGTGGGTATTACCGTAGGTTTAGGACTTCCTGGTGACACCTGCGTGGAATGGGTGAGGCAGTTATACCAAGGTATGGGGGAATGTTTAAACCAGTATGGTACGGTAATTGTCGGCGGTGATATTGTGCGATCGCCAGTCAAAACCATCTCTATTACTGCTTTTGGTCAAGTCCACCCCTCCCGTGCAATTCGTCGCCACACTGCCAAAGTAGGGGATGTAATTTTAGTTACAGGATTTCATGGTGCATCCCGTGGAGGTTTAGAGCTACTCTTACATCCGGAATCATCTCAAAATCTCACCCTCCAGGAAAAACAGTATCTCATTACAGCCCACCAACGTCCCCAACCAAGGTTAGATATATTAACCTTACTGGAAAGCCTCCACCCCAATTCCAGTCACCAATTACCCCTTCCCATCGCTGGAATGGATAGTAGCGACGGTTTAGCAGATGCAGTTCTACAAATTTGTCGCGCAAGTGGAGTTGGTGCAGTGATTCAACAGCATTTATTACCCATACCACCAACTTTTTTCCACTGGCTCTCCCCAACCCAAGCTAGGGAATATACTTTATATGGTGGTGAAGACTTTGAGCTAGTATTATGTTTACCAGCTGAATTAGCTCAAAAATTAGTTAGCCAAATCGGTCAAGGTGCTGTAATTATTGGCAACATCACAGAATCTTCCACAGTCATGTTACGTGATATTCATAAAAAAAACCCCGACCAAATATTAAATCTGAGCCAGGGGTTTCAACATTTTAATCAGTAGATAATTGCCGATCAGTCCATAAATGAGACTAATTTTCAAATATCCCTATCATCGCTGATTAAGGTTGTGATATGAATTTGCGAAATCTGTCTATGAGTGATTAGAACCATAAGACTAGACAATCAGTACAGAATGGCAAAAATCGCTAACCAAGAAAAAGTTTAAAATCAGCATTTATAATCGGTTAGAAATTTTGCCCCATCCACTAGTTCCACTTCACAGCAACAAGTTCAGCTAAGTCTAGTACACGCTGACTGTAACCCCACTCATTGTCATACCAAGCCATAACTTTAACCATGTCATTACCCATAACCATGGTCAGGTTAGCATCCACAATCGAAGACTCATCTGTACCTTGGTGGTCAGAAGATACTAAGGGTAAGTCTGTATAGGCAAGAATACCCTTCAATTCGCCTTCAGATGCTTGTTTGAGAGCTTCGTTTACTTCTTCGGCAATAGTACGTTTTTCCACTTGCACAACGAAATCTACCATAGAAACGTTGGGAGTGGGTACACGTAGTGCTACACCATTAAGTTTCCCTTTCAATTCTGGCAACACTAATGCTACTGCTTTTGCTGCACCAGTAGAAGTGGGAACAATATTAATTGCAGCAGCTCTTGCACGACGCATATCCCGGTGAGAAGCATCTAACAGACGTTGGTCACCAGTGTAGCTGTGAGTAGTGGTCATTGTACCTTTGATGATGCTGAATTTCTCATGCAACACCTTGGCAATGGGTGCTAGACAGTTGGTGGTACAACTAGCGTTACTAATAATATGGTGTTTGTTATGGTCGTAGTCGTGGTGATTGACTCCCATGACGAAGGTTCCATCTTCGTTTTTGCCCGGTGCTGTAATCAGAACTTTTTTAGCACCAGCATTAACGTGTTTCATTGCCCCTTCTTTGGCAGTGAAAACCCCTGTCGCTTCGATAATTAGGTCAATATCCCACTCTTTCCAGGGCAAGTTTTCTGGGTTGCGATCAGATACACATTTAACGGTCTTACCGTTAATGATGATGGAATTATCATCAGCAGTAATGTCAGCACCTTTTAACTTCCCTAGCATGGAGTCATACTTCAGCAGGTGAGCATTGGTTCTAGGGTCAGATGTGTCATTGATAGCAACTAATTCAATATTGCTATTTTCTCTGCCTACCCAGCAGCGCGCAAAGTTCCGTCCGATGCGCCCGAAACCGTTGATTGCAACTCTAATCACAGCGTCTTGCCCTCTGTTATTTTATGCCTAAAGAAATCCTATGGATGACCCCGATCATATCGCAAAGGGGGAGTATTTATAACTATCAAGTGTTAGATTCTTAAAAAAAACTAATTTTTTCGTGATGGATGACGGGTGATGGGGGAGAGTTGACAGAAAAATAACTTGTGTCTACTCATAACCATACAGCTTATGGGTGGCAATGTATTCTCTAACTGATTCCGGTACAAGATGGTGGATAGATTGACGATCGCGGCAATGTTCACGAATTTTACTAGAGGAAATTCCAACCATAGGGGTATGCAATACTTGCCATTGTATGCTATGAAGATGTTTTGTTGATTTGACTAATTGTTGTTCTACTTGCTTGCAGATTTCCTCTGTTTGAGTTATAACCTCACCACTGGGGAATCGAGGTGCAATCAACCAATGACATGATTGGACGAATTCGGGGGCACGATACCAGTGAGGTAAAGATTGAAATGTATCTAAACCAACAATCCAATACCAATGACATTGGGGATATTCCACCGACAAGTCCAATAGGGTGTTAATGGCGTAGGAGACACCATGGTGACGTTGTTCAATGGTAGAAACAGAGAAAGCAGAATAGTTGGCGATCGCCAATTCCACCATTGCTACTCGATGTTCAAAAGCTACTACCCGTTTGTGAGGTGGTTGAAAGGACGGAACCCAAAGGACTCGTTCTAAAGGTACTTGACGCAGAGCTGTTACGGCTATCAACAAATGTCCCCAATGCACGGGGTCAAATGCGCCGCCAAAGATTGCCACTTGTTGCATTCACTTATCAATTAAGTTAGGCAAACTTTTAGGAATATCTGTAACCAGTCTTACATTATAACTAAATGCAGGCAAAACATGAAAATATGTATTTGAAAATACAGGCTTTTGTTTCCAGATTATGCAGAAATTTGCAGAATAATCATAATATTAGTTCAGGAAGAGAAAAAATCGGGAGCAAGGTAAAATCATTTTAAACAATTACAGCCAAAAAGGCATAAATGCACTTATCATCAAACATGAAAACGATACAGATACCGTATCGGTAAAAAACAAATTCCTGTTATGATACCCGTGATATTTTTGATTAGTGTGTGGTGTGGTGTTTGAGGAGCAATCAATGAAAAATTCTGTTAACTTCAGTGGTAAACCATTTCATTTTATAGGTATCGGCGGTATCGGGATGTCTGCCCTGGCTTATGTCCTAGCCAAACGCAACCTACCAGTTTCTGGTTCAGATTTACGTCCTAATCATATTACCCATCGCCTGGAAAGTATCGGCGCTCACATCTTTGCTAAACAAGAAGCCAGTAACCTAGAATTTTTCCATTCTCCTGAGGAAAATACGGAAGTAGGATTACAGACATCAGCAGAATTACTGACTGAGGAACTAACTAATTTACCTCAAGTTATCTGTTCGACAGCCATAAATAAAAATAATTTGGAATATAAAGCGGCATTAGAATTAGGTTGCCCAATATTTCATCGTTCAGATGTACTAGCAGCGTTAATTGCTGATTATGAAAGTATTGCAGTGGCTGGAACCCATGGTAAAACCACCACTAGTAGTATGATTGGTTATATGTTGGTGGAAGCCGGTGTAGACCCAACTATTTTAGTAGGCGGAGAAGTGAACGCCTGGGCAGGTAATGCTCGTTTAGGACAGGGACGCTATTTAGTAGCAGAAGCAGATGAATCTGATGGTTCTTTAATCAAGCATCACCCAGCAATTGGTATTATTACTAATATTGAATTAGATCATCCCGACCACTACGAAAATTTAGAAGCAGTCATTGATATTTTTCAAACCTTTGCCCAGGGTTGTCAAACTCTGATTGGTAGCATTGATTGTGAAACTGTGCGCGATCGCCTGCAACCAAATATTAGCTACAGTTTATACCCAGAAAGTAATGCAGATTATACTGTAACTAATGTTGAATATCGCGCAGACGGTACAACAGCCCTAGTTTGGGAACGGGGCAAGGCTTTGGGTTTACTAAATTTGAAAGTACTGAGTCGTCACAATCTCAGTAATGCCCTGGCATCTGTAGCCGTTGGTCGTCTGTTAGGTTTAGAGTTTGGTGAAATCGCTAAGGGATTAGCAAACTTTGAAGGAGCCAGACGACGCTTTGAGTTGCGAGGAGAAATTGGCGGTATTACCTTCATTGATGACTACGCTCACCACCCCAGCGAAATCCGTGCTACCCTTGCTGCCGCCCGTTTACAAGCCAGACCAGAACAAAGAGTGGTTGCCATCTTCCAACCCCATCGCTATAGCCGCACTATTACCTTCCTAGAAGAATTCGCTGAGTCCTTTGCCCATGCAGACCTAGTTGTCCTGACGGATATCTACAGCGCTGGAGAAAGTAATTTAGGACACGTTAGCGGTGAGATGTTAGCAGCAAAAATTGCAGAACATCATCCTCAAGTTAATTATCTACCAACTCTTCCCGCAGTTCATAATTTCTTGTTGCATAATTTGCGTGCCGGAGATTTGGCACTATTTTTAGGTGCAGGAAATTTAAATCAGATTATTCCTGATGTAATTGGGGAATTGCGACAACCTGCTACAGCGACATCCTAACATTGAGAGCGTCAATGCAATTGTCAGTATAGGTGAAATTTCTCAGGAAAACTTCCTGCCAGACAATTGCCTCAATTTCCCGTAGCAATTTTCCAGATATCAATCGTGAACTACGAAGTATGAAGTGTGAAAAGACCCTGTTAAGCAACAGATGGGGTAAACAAATCCAGAAAAATTCAGAAAAACTTATTTCTCCCCAATATCGGGTGCCAACAATAGACCAAAAGTATTTACCTCACACTTCATTTTTCGATATTTCAGATTTCTTGAGTCAAAAATCTATTTATTCAGGTCAATATGACAATTTCACAGGCTCCTGCTGAGGTCTGCACTTTCTCTGGTGTGGTGATGAACGGACAAGTTAGTATCTGCAAAAATCACGAAATTCCCCTACCTGGCACTGACTGCACAATTCGCTCTCAAGTTCCCCTGGCAGCTTATACTTCCTATAAAGTTGGGGGTCCAGCAGAATGGTATGCGTCTCCGCGAAATTTGGAAGCATTACAAGCAACCATGGAATATGCCAAAGAGCAAGATTTACCAGTAACCGTCCTCGGTGCTGGTTCTAATTTATTGGTCAGCGATCGCGGTATTCCAGGTTTAGTAATTTCCACCCGTCATTTACGTTTTAGTCATTTTGATGCCGCCACTGGACAGGTGACGATTGCTGCTGGTGAACCTCTCCCAGGTCTAGCTATGGCTGTAGCAGAATTGGGATTACAGGGTTTAGAGTGGTCTGTGGGTATCCCTGGAACCGTTGGTGGCGCAGTTGTCATGAATGCTGGTGCCCATCAAAGTTGTATTGCAGATATCTTTGTGAGCGCCCAAGTACTGACTCCCGACGGGAAACTGAAAACCATAACTAAGGAAGAACTTGGTTACAGCTATCGAACTTCCCTACTGCAAGGGGGAAATCACATCATTACCCAAGCAACCTTCCAACTACAACCAGGTGCGGATCCTGTCCAGGTGGTGGCGCAAACTAGACATCACAAGCAGCACCGCTTAACGACTCAGCCCTATGATAAACCCAGTTGTGGGAGTGTTTTTCGCAATCCCCAACCCTATGCAGCAGGTTGGTTAATTGAGCAAAGTGGATTAAAAGGTTTCCAAATTGGCAAAGCACAGGTTGCCCAACGTCACGCTAATTTTATCGTCAATTGCGGTGGTGCCAGCGCTGGGGATATTTTCCACCTGATTCGTCATATTCAACAACAGGTACAGCAAAATTGGTCAATCATTTTAGAACCAGAAGTGAAGATGATTGGTGATTTTCAAGGTGCTTTTTAAACAACCATAAATTTTCTAATTAGCAATCAGGAGTCTGTCATCTCAGGCTCTTATTTTTTTGATTTTTACAACCTGTAAATGTAGGATTATCATGAGTTTGATTAGTTAATGATTGCTACTGTCCCCATAAAGGCAAGTAATTACAAGTATTAACTAGATTTCACAAAGTACTGTTTAATACCCATAATACATCCCATAACTACCGCAGGTAATAGTACCATCACCGCAGCATAGACATCCATATTGCCAACGGGGAGAGCAGGTGCTGCGTATTTAATCAACAGGGAAATCGCTAAGGATAACAACAGGAGCTTGGAAATAAAGGTTGTAGCTTCTCTCATAAAACTTTACAAAAATTTACGCAAGTACGGTAATTGGCATTAATCATGGGGGTAGACACCGAACTAGGAGGGTGACACCCTGTTTCTAGAATAGGTGCAAGGGGAACAAAACAGGGCTTCTCATCCTCAGCACCATGATTTATTTACCATTTTCTGTTGCATTTGGTGGTATTGCCCTATGCAGTTTATTTGCTTCGTTCTTAACTAAAAGTCATTACTCAAAACCAATCAATTTGGAGGGTACATCAAAATGCCTGTAGAAACTAATAATAAGAAACCAATAAAATCACCGAAAATGCGCCAATTCGGTGGCAGCTTTCTGATTCTGCTAACTTTACTTTTACTACTGAATTTTATTGTTCCTAGTTTCTTCGGTTCTAAATTACCCCAAGTACCCTACAGTGATTTTGTCTCTCAAGTACAGACTGGTAAAGTTGAGCGAGCGATTATCGGCAACGAAGAAATTCAGTATGTTGTCAAAACTGCAACCAGCGATGGCAAAGCAATAGAGCAGGTATTTTCCACTACACCAGTTGCCCTTGACCTGGACTTACCAAAAATTCTGCGTGACAATCATGTTGAGTTTGCAGCACCCAGACCTAATCAAAATGCTTGGATTGGAACAATATTAAGTTGGGTAGTTCCCCCCTTAATTTTCTTTGGTATTTGGGGCTTTTTAATGAACCGTCAAGGTGGAGGTGGTCCCGCAGCGCTGACAGTGGGTAAGAGTAAAGCACGCATCTACTCTGAAGGTAGCACTGGTGTGAAATTTGCCGATGTCGCAGGTATCGAAGAAGCCAAGGTGGAATTAGAAGAAGTTGTGGATTTTCTCAAGAATGCGGATAAATATACCCGCCTTGGTGCGAAAATTCCCAAAGGTGCTTTACTCGTGGGACCTCCTGGAACTGGTAAGACATTATTAGCAAAGGCGATCGCCGGGGAAGCTGGTGTCCCTTTCTTCAGTATCTCTGGTTCAGAATTTATTGAGCTATTCGTTGGTGTTGGTGCTGCGCGGGTACGGGACTTGTTTGAACAAGCTAAACAACAAGCACCCTGTATCGTCTTCATTGACGAGTTAGATGCTCTAGGAAAATCCCGTGCGGGTTCCGGTGGTTTCTATGGTGGCAACGATGAGCGGGAGCAAACCCTCAACCAATTACTTACAGAAATGGATGGCTTTGATGCCAATACTGGTGTCATTATTATCGCCGCTACCAACCGTCCAGAAGTCCTAGACCCGGCTTTACGTCGTCCTGGACGCTTTGATAGACAAGTTGTGGTAGACCGCCCTGATAAAATTGGTCGGGAAGCCATCCTCAAGGTTCATGCTCGCAATGTCAAATTAGATACGGATGTAGATTTGGCGGTAATTGGTGCCAGAACCCCCGGTTTTGCAGGTGCAGACTTGGCGAATCTGGTGAACGAAGCTGCACTAATGGCAGCACGCAACAACCGAACGGCTGTGAAAATGGCTGATTTCAACGAAGCGATTGAGCGGGTTGTGGCTGGTTTGGAAAAACGTTCCCGTGTGTTGAATGAAACCGAGAAGAAAACTGTTGCTTACCACGAAGTCGGTCACGCGATTATCGGTGCGTTAATGCCTGGTGCTGGTAAGGTGGAAAAAATATCCATTGTTCCCCGTGGTGTAGGTGCTTTAGGTTACACTATTCAGATGCCAGAGGAAGACCGCTTTTTGATGATTGAAGATGAAATTCGCGGACGGATTGCCACTTTACTCGGTGGACGCTCTGCGGAGGAAGTCATCTTCGGCAAGGTTTCTACTGGTGCTAGTGATGACATTCAAAAAGCTACAGATTTAGCGGAACGGGCAATTACTGTATATGGAATGAGCGATCGCCTCGGTCCGGTGGCTTTTGAAAAGGTACAACAGCAGTTTATCGAAGGTTTCAGCAATCCTCGACGGGCAATTAGTCCCCAGGTTGCGGAGGAAATCGACCGAGAAGTCAAGGAAGTTGTCGATAATGCCCATCATATTGCCTTAAGTATTTTGGCAGAAAACCGCGACTTGTTGGAAGAAACCGCCCAGGAGTTGTTAAACAGAGAGATTCTCGAAGGTACGGAATTACGGGAGCGTTTGAGCAAAGCGAAAGCTCCCCAGGAAATGCAAGAGTGGTTACGCAGTGGCAAACTCGCAGACGGTAAACCCTTGATGCAGACTGTACTGAATTAGGAATTGAGTGATTGTATAGTGGTTTTGTCACCCCGACTTTTTGTCAAGTTGGGGTTTTTTGTTGGCGATCGCAGTTACGCTTTTGCACCAAACCGTAAGGAAAACAAGCTAGGTATTTTGTGAAGGATTTGGGAAATAATATCACTTTGGAAATGCTGGAAATCCTGGGGGAACTTTTTAGGATGGTTCCCCGGAAACAGAAGAAAAAGTTAAACTGGTATTTATTATCAGTAGTGTAAATACCTGCTTGCATGAGTAGCAATTCCAGGAGAGATAAGATATTAATCCTTGCGGTTAACCCGATAGACACCAGTCGATTACGTTTAGATGAAGAAGTTCGGGAAATTACCGAAGGGTTAAACAGGTCAAAACAACGGGGCAATTTTACCATCGAATCAAGAGGGGCAGTACGTCCAGATGATATTCGTCGGGCAATATTTGATTGTGAGCCAAGAATCGTCCATATTAGTGGGCATGGCAAAAAAGAAGGTGGTTTAGCTTTTGAAGACTCACATGGAAATGTTAAAAATATTACTCCAGAAGCACTTGCTGGACTATTTAACCTAGTTAAGGATCGAGTTCAGTGTGTAGTAATCAATGCTTGTCATTCACACAAACAAGCAGATGCGATCGCGCAGCACATTGATTATGTAATAGGAATGAAACAGGAAATAGGGGATAAAGCTGCGATTAAATATGCCATTGGATTTTACGATGCTCTTGGTGCTGGACAAACAATTGATGTTGCTCACAAATTTGGCGTTAATGCGCTCGAATTAGAAGGAATCCCAGAAGAAGACACTCCAATAATTAGGACAAAAGTCAAAATCGATTGTACGAGTAATACGAACGTTGTATCTAACAATGAACTTCGCTTGAATCTGTTTGAAAATCAGTTTAATAATGCTTCAAATGATGCAGTTGAAGTATTTTTTTCATATGCCCATGAAGATGAAAAAATGCGAAATGACTTGGAAAAGCATCTGAGTCTTTTAAAGCGTCAAGGGATTATTACAGGTTGGCACGATCGTAAAATTAGTGCAGGTAGAGAGTGGAATGATGAAATCGATACGCATCTAAACACTGCTAAAGTCATTTTATTACTGATTAGTTCTGCTTTTATGGCTTCAGATTACTGCTGGGATGTTGAAGTTAGGCGAGCGATGGAACGTCATGAGAAAAAAGAAGCTCGTGTAATCCCAATAATATTAAAGCCAACTGATTGGAAAAGTGCGCCATTTGCAAGGTTACAAGCTCTTCCAAAAGATGCTAAGGCAATAACTAAATGGGGAAATCGTGACGAAGCATTTGCAAATGTCGCTCAGGGGATAAGAAGCGTAGTTAGGGATATGATATCAGACCATAAATAAACATTAGCCAAGCTCCACAATACTAAATAATGCTATTGAAATTCAGCTTGATATTTAACTAATGTTGCGTGAAATTTCCATTGATTATATTTGAACTGAATCTAACCAAAGTCTATGTCATCTGCCACAGCAATCGACCTTTTATACTGCTGCTCGGATTCGCCAAAAGATGAAGAGCTACAGCAAAGACTAGAAAAGCATCTTAGTCTTATGAAACGGCAAGGCATCATTAATACTTGGCATAAGGGTATGATGGGTGCGGGAGAAGATTGGGAAAGGGAAATGGATAGACGCTTAAATACAGCCAATATAATCTTACTCCTCATTAGTTCAGATTTAATATACTCAGATTATCATTGGAATTTTTTAGTACAACGAGCAATGGAACTAGATAAGAATCGACAAGCTCGTGTTCTCGCAATTTTATTGTGTCCGTATGATAACTGGAAATCAGAGTTTGGTCGTATTAAAGTTTTACCTCATCCTAATAAACCTGTTAGCAAATGGAGAAACTATGACCATGCGTTTGAAAAAATTGCAAAAGGAATTCGAGAAGAAGCGAAGGCAATTAATGACCCATACTTTGCCATAAGAAAATCTCTTACTAAAATTGGTAATGTAACTAAAACTGTTGTAGGAAATATCTTTAGTAACACTAATACAAAAACAAATCTTCTGTCGTCTTCCTTTGTCAGACATAAACACCGTAAGAAAAGCAAGCTATCTTTAACGTCTATCTTTGGAGTTTGTGGTGGATTAGTATTGCTGACTCAATTTTTATTACCACAAATTAATTTATCAAAGGACAAATCTAATAAAAACGTTAAACCTAAATCGCAAGAATTTTCATCTGGATGGATACAATTAGGTGTAATTGATAAAAGTTCAAACTTATCTATTGGAACTCCATTGCTTCGACCATCTAATACTAAATTCTTTCCAAGTATTGAACCACCGATTGTTCCGCAACAGGGAAGTATTGTAAGTGTTAAATATAAAGTGAATCTAAGGATGAATAAATTTTTGTCATCCGAGCAATTTAGAGAGCTACAGCCAGGAGAAAAACTGATTATTCAGAAAGTAGAAAAATTTCAAACAAAAAATCAGAACTCACGCTATGTTATATTACGGGCGCAAGTTAAAAAATGCGATCGCACTTGTAATAAAAATTAGATTAAAATTTGTATCCAGGAGTAAGTTGGGTGGAGACGCACAAAAAATATTGCATATTTAGAAATATCTCATTTGCGTCGAAACCCAACACAATATCTCGGATAAAGGAATAAATTTAATGTTGGGTTACACTTCGTTTCACCCAACCTACAATTATCCTTAACTACAACTGGTACTAAGTTTCGCTAACTGAAACTTGTGTCATATCGCAATACATTGTAGAGATTTCACGATAATATAATATCAAAGACCTCAGAATAGCCTAATGACTCAAATGCAGTCTCAAAAAAGCTTATATGAGCAAGATCTTGTTGCTTGGTTGGATGATACCGTTGTAAAGCTCAAAAATGGTCAGTTTGATGATATTGACATTGATTGTTTGATTGAGGAGATACAAGGGTTGTCAGGACGGGATAAACGAGAACTAGAAAGTCGCTTAGAAGTTTTGCTAACTCACCTACTCAAACGTATCTATGTAGAATCCACAAATGACTATCGTGGATGGGAAGTGACTATCAGGGAGCAACGCAAACAAATAAAAAGGATGCTCAAGCAATCACCCAGTTTGAAAAACTATCTCCAAGAAAATTTTTCTCCTGTCTGGGAAAGTGCGCTATTGGAGGTGCGAGAAGATTACCCCACGACTACTTTTCCGGAAAAATGGCAATTCAGCGATGAGATAGAAGTTTTGCTGAGTGAAAGTTTTTGGTAGCAAGGGAAATTACTTACCAAAACTGTAAATTGTTTGTGTTTGTAACTGCTGGCAGCAAATACTAGAAGGCAAAGTACCCTCAGGGAAGGTAGAGCGATCGCACTGCACCTGTAAATGACTCAAAGGGTCACTACCCCCAGAAATCAAGAATTCTAATTTCTGTACATAGGGTAAAGTCATCATCCCATCTAAAATCTCTCCTACGGCTTTTACGTAGGGATGGTCTGCTTGTTGATACCAGTCCTCTGCTGCCATATCTGCTTGGTCAAAACCTAGATGTACTGCCAAGGATGGATTATCAAAGACTGCATTCGCTAAGGGTCGAGCATCTTCTCGTAGTAGTAAATCATGCATCTTAGCTAAATGGCGTAATTTTTCCAAGCGTTCGTAGCGCTCTGTCACCCCCTGGGGGTCATCTTGCCATTGAATTGCTACACTCACCAAATAGGTTTGTAGCAACATATGACCAAGTTTATTGGCTTTAGTTGTTAAATAGTAGGTGTTGTAGTCGTTTGCTTCAATTAATAGGGGTACTCGGTCTACCACCTCTAGGTCATAACCCTTCAAACCAGCAATTTTACGAGGATTATTGGTAATCAAACGTATTTGATGTACCCCTAAATCCATGAGGATTTGTGCCCCCATACCATAGTCTCGTAGGTCAGCAGGAAAACCTAGACGCTCGTTTGCTTCCACCGTATCCAAGCCCATATCTTGCAGGGAATATGCCTTGAGTTTATTAATTAAACCAATTCCTCGTCCTTCCTGGCGCAGGTATACGACGACACCCTTACCGGCACTCTCAATCATTTTGAGGGCACTTTCTAACTGCATACGGCAGTCACAACGTAGGGAGCCTAAAGCATCACCAGTCAAGCATTCCGAATGCATTCGCACCATGACAGGCTCATCTTTAAAAGTGCTGGGGTCGCCTTTGACAATGGCTACGTGTTCCGTATTATTAACTGTATGACGGTAGCCGTAGATAGAAAATTGACCGAATTTTGAGGGTAACTTAGTGACGGCATCACGAACAACTAAGCGGTCATATTTCAGGCGGTAACTAATTAAATCGGCAATACTAATAATTTTGAGGTCATGGCGTTGGGCATATTCTACCAGCTGGGGTAAACGTGCCATGGAACCGTCTTGGTTTTGAATTTCACAGATAATTCCTGCGGGGTATAAACCAGCAAGTCGGGATAAATCTACTGCCGCTTCCGTATGTCCTGCACGCTTGAGAACGCCCCCTTCCCTAGCTCTGAGGGGGAAAATATGACCAGGACGACGCAAATCCTCTGGTTTGGTGTGGGGGTTCAGGGCAATTTGAATCGTGCGTGCGCGATCGTCGGCAGAAATACCCGTGGAGACACCCAACTGGGGACTAGCGTCAATACTGACGGTAAAAGCTGTCTGGTTCGGGTCAGTAATGTTAGTCACCATCAAAGGTAAGTCTAATTCATCCAGGCGATCGCCAGTCATCGCTAGACAAATTAGCCCACGAGCTTCCACTGCCATAAAATTAATCATGTCAGGGGTGACAAACTGAGCTGCGCCAATCAAATCGCCTTCGTTTTCGCGGTTCTCGTCATCTACTACCACGATGACACGACCTGCTTTCAGTTCTGCAAGGGCAACTTCAATCGAATCAAACTTAAATACTGGTTGAGAGGTAGACTTGGACTGCGACACAGAGAATTATTAGCTACCAGGCGTAATTTTTTTTAACATTCTTTTCTCTTTAATTGTACCGCTTTTAGTAAATGCTGGGAATAATCCTCACCTGAGATTTGACAAAATATGTGATTCTGACAAAGGTAAAGATTGAAGAAACAGCATATCCCTCACCCGTTTTGTCGAAAATTCTTTCTGCGAGGGTTGTCGGATGTGTCTACATTCTTCACCATTCATCTAAAATTGGGTTTTAGTACTTAAATCTCGCCTAACTCGAAAACTTGGGAAGCAATGTTTTTGCAATTGCTCCTTTAGTCACCATGACCCAGGAGAATTAATCAATAACTCCAAGTTTCAAGATGGATGAGGTTTAATTTAGTGCAGCAAAGAGTCAACAGCCAGTTTTTTGCTGGTTAGTAGATTGATGTAAATAAAATAACTGAAGAAAATTACCTATGACTCATGGCTCAGGTATGGTTAAAGCAAATTCAAGAGACAATCTATCAAACCTAGAATTAAGAACTTTGTTCCCTCTAGTACCACTACGAAATATTTTTATTTTCGATAGTGAATAGCCTGTAAGAAAAAAGTAGCAAGAAAGAGATAACAGTACAATAGGTGATTAATAGAACTCTTATAAAAGTAATTTTGCCAATCCAAGGAAAAGAGTACAGAGTGAAAAATCCTTCTCTGACTTTTGCAAGAAGTCTCATCTATTACCAAGTACTGAAAACTCAATGACTGATATCCTTTTTCATCCAGGTGATTGGGATTTACCCATAGCTGAAATGAGTTAGTTATACCGATTCAAAAAATGTTTACGACAGATACCCCACCCGCCCTATCGGGCACCCTCCCCGATTTCGGGGAGGGTACTCTGCGAGAAGCTGCTCCGCGTCTATGGGCTACCCATTAGTCACATCTTTCTTAACAATTCTGAAACCCTTGTTCTGTAGTCATCTTAAACGCTGAGGTGTCAGGCATACTTGACAGATTGCTTCTTACTATTCTCACTAAAATAGGATTTTTATTGAGAATTGACGACGAAGGAATCAGGGTTAGAAAAAGCGTGAGTGAATACTCTCGTAAATGTTGCGAAAGATCCGGGTAATGGATAGGTCTATGGGGAGGGGTTTTGTCCATGTGTCGTATTGTTTTTTCAAATTGGTATTAGTTGTAATTTTCAATCAAGTTCATATCTATCTACTTTGTTGATTTACAGTGAATGATTCCAGACAAGTAAGGATTTGATAATCATGGGTAATTATAGGCGCGTACCTGTTGCAATAGTTGGCGCGTCAGGCTATGGCGGGGTTCAGTTGGTGCGACTGCTGATGGATCATCCAGAAGTAGAAGTAGTGTATCTCGGTGGTGACAGTAGTGCAGGGAAAGAATTTAGTAGTATCTATCCTCACTTGCACCATGCAGTGGATTTAACTGTGGAGAAAGTAGATCCAGAGGTAATTGCCCACCGAGCAGAAGTTGTGTTTCTTTCTGTACCCAATGGATTAGCTTGTCAATTAGCTCCCCAGCTTTTAGCAAAGGGATGTAAAGTTTTAGACTTAAGTGCAGATTATCGATTTACGAATCTGGCTACTTATACCGCTTGGTATGACAAAGAACGTGAGGATGTAGATACGGCAGCGATCGCCGTTTATGGTTTACCGGAATTGTACCGCGATCGCATTGCTGAGTCACAACTCATTGGTTGTCCTGGTTGCTATCCTACTGCCAGTTTACTTGCCCTCTCACCCCTATTAAAACAAGGGTTAATCGTACCGGAAACCGCCATCATTGATGCCAAGTCGGGGACTTCTGGCGGTGGCAGGGAAGGAAAAATTAATATGTTGCTAGCAGAAGCATCGAATTCCCTCTCTGCCTATGGTGTTGCTCGTCACCGTCACACCCCGGAAATTGAGCAGATTTGTAGTCAGTTAGCAGGGCACGAAATTACTGTCCAATTTACACCTCACCTGATTCCAATGGTACGAGGTATCTTAGCAACTGTGTATGCAAAGTTACGTGACCCCGGCTTAGTTAGAGATGATTTAATTACTATCTACCGAGCTTTTTATCGTAACTCTCCCTGGGTAAAAATTTGCGAAGCAGGTACTTATCCCCAAACAAAATGGGCGTGTGGAAGTAATTTGTGTTACATCGGTATCGAAGTAGACCAGCGTACTGGGCGTGTAATTGTCATGTCAGTCATTGATAATTTAATCAAAGGACAAGCAGGACAAGCTGTTCAGTGCATGAATCTGATGATGGGTTGGGATGAGACATTAGGCTTACCAAAGTTAGGATTTTATCCATAACTTTGTCTATGTAATTCTATCGATACTTCATTTCTGGAGTTCCTATGTCTAAATGGGTGATGAGTTAAAAAAATTTTAATTCACCATCCAGTTTTTTGTTAGTTTTGTTGTCTTGCGGGGATTAATAGAAAAAGAAGATGTTGTATCGCTTCTAGTTCCTATTAAATTCAGTAAGGTGTGAGATGAAAAACAAAGATAACAGTAAATTGGCTGACTTCAGCAAAATATTGTTTGCAACTGCCTATGTTGCCATGGTTTCACCAACTACCTCAGCATTAGCAGCATCAGGATTCTCTACCACCAAAACTGAACTAGCAAATCCCCCCAGTCAACTGTTGATTGCAAATGACAGTGAAAATCCCAGTGATATCCTCCCTGAAGAAGTTAAAAACTCTGTTGTCCAAGATATATCCGAACGTGAAGGAGTAGAAGCATCTGCTTTACAAGTTGTCAAAGCAGAAAAAGAAACTTGGTCTGATGGTTGTCTAGGTCTAAAAACTAGTGGATTGTGTACCATGGCAACTATAACTGGTTGGCGTGTCACAGTGACAGATGCACAACAAACTTGGGTATACCGGACAGATGAATCTGGAAGTATGGCAAAACTGGACGAAGAGTCTACAAAAATTGCCAGCACTACAATGGTAAGAAGACAAATCACCACTCAACGAGTCAGTACTCAGATTCAAAAAAGACAAACTGTTAGAGACCTCCACAGAATGATTGATCCTATGATGAGAGAAAGATAATTTCAGTGTGCAGCCTACCTCATGTCTCCAAAATCTATCATTCAACTCACCGAAAATCTAAAATCTCTTTACATCAAAACAGCGAAAAAACTCAAGGGAAGCGACCGACGACAATTCATGGCAGAAGTGGTCAAAGGGTTGGGAATAGGTGGACAGACTTTAGTAGAACGTGAATTGGGGTGGAATAGACGCACTATCCGTAAAGGGATGCAGGAGTTAGAGAGTGGTCAGCCTTTTATTGATGGTTTCGAGCGTAGTGGACGTAGGCGGGTGGAAACAAAATTACCAAACTTGTTGTCGGATATTAAATCTTTAGTAGACCCACAAAGCCAAACTGACCCCAGCTTTAAAAGTATCCGTTTATATACACGCATGACTGCAAGTGAAGTACGTCGTCAGCTAATTGAACAATGTGGTTATAGTGACGAAGAACTACCTTCATCAGAGACAATTCGACGACGATTGAATGATTTGGGTTATACCTTAAAACGAGTTCTTAAAACTAAGCCTACCAAGAAGATTCCAGAAACAGAAGCCATTTTTGAACAAGTCGAGCAAATCAATACTGAAGCTGATAATGATCCTCATACTCTGCGAATCTCCATTGATGCGAAGGTGGCAGTTAAAGTTGGAGAATTTGACAGAGGTGGAAAAACTCGCGTACCGACTATCTCCCTAGACCATGATTTTGCTCCAGAAACAACCCTTATTCCCTACGGAATTTTTTTACCTGAATACAACGAATTATTTCTATTTTTCGTTTCTTCAAAATTGACTGCTGATTGTATTGTTGACATAGTTGAAAGCTGGTGGCAAAGCATTAAACATCGATTTACTCACATTCAAAAACTGGTAATTAATCAAGATAATGGACCAGAAAATCATTCCCGTCGTACCCAATTCATGAAGCGCATTATTGACTTTGCTACATCGTCTAAACTGTCATTGCAACTTGCTTATTATCCCCCTTATCATAGCAAATATAATCCAGTGGAGCGTTGTTTTGGCTGGTTAGAGCAGCATTGGAATGGTAGTTTAGTTGACACTGTTGAAGCGGTACTGAATTTCGCTAAAACCCTTACCTTTAAAGGACAAAATCCAGTGGTGACTCTAGTTGAAAAAGTCTATTCTACTGGGGTTAAGCTGACAAACAAAGCGATGGCGGAAGTCGAAAAACAGATTTATCGTCTTCCCAATCTCAGAAAATGGTTTGTGGAAGTTTTTGCTAAACCAGCATAACCACTGGATCATCTTTTTTGTGGAGTTCTCTTACTGCTCAACGTAGTACCCAGGTGAGTGCAGCCACAGTCACTAGTAAAAATAATAAATCAGGCTTTACTCTTGCTATTTGGCAACCGGCTGGTAATCTTTCAGAAGTTATTGCCCGTGTATCTATTAAGGGTAAACGTAATCAAGGATACTTTAAAGAAAGATTCATTGGTGACTACAAATATAAAATTCAGCAAAAGGCAAAATTTGTTAAAGGTCTGAAATCTGGAGACAGAGTAGTAGTTCGTCTGTACGATTTAGAAAATCGCTTTCTTGGCTACAGTGAATTTGAATGTTTACAAACCAATAGTGCTGTTAACTTAATTTTGTCAGAAAATCCTTCACAATACAAAGTTGTACGTACTGTTTATGGTGCTGATGCTAACTTTGACGGCAATGTGGATACAGGTAGTACAACCTACGACTATTTTACTCAGGTGGATAATGGGCTAAGCTCCACCGTTGGCGATCGCCAGGTGACTTTCCTAAGCAGTTCTCGACAAATTAATATTAGTCAGTTTCAAGTTGCAGGGGTGTCCGCAGTTGCAACGAAAAGCGTTTATCCCAATTCTTTTACTCAGGGTAAATATGCTGTAGTCCGAAAATCAATGAGTATTTTCAGTTCTACCCAAGCAGCAGCATTACAAGCAGTACCTGGACAATTAGTACAAATCAAAGAAGTGGATAGTGATTCCAGCTTTGATGTTAGTCAATTGATGATGGCATATCGGGAAGTAGGAGTAGCCCGTAATATCCAAGTTAAATTTTCCGATGTGGCAAGTAACCACTGGGCACAAGACTTTATCGCAGAATTGGCAGCATTAGAAATTATCGAGGGTTTCCCCAATGGCACTTTTCGTCCTGATGAACAAGTAAACCGTGCCCAATTTGCGGCAATGTTGAGTCAAGCGTTTGAGAAAGTAAAAGTCCGCAATGCCTTGAAATTTAAGGATGTGAGCAGCAATTTCTGGGCTTATAGTGCTATCCGTGAAGCCTATGAAATGGGCTTTTTAGGAATTATAGATAGTGAGTTTAAACCGACTCAAGAGTTATCCCGCCTAGAAGTGTTGATAGCACTAGCAAAAGGACTAAATTATACCGTCACGGGTTCAACTGAGAGGATTTTAACAGCCTATACAGATGCTACGAGTATACGTAGTGATGTTCGTAGTGCGATCGCTGCTCTCACCGAACGAGGTATAGTAGTCAACTATCCCAACGTCCAATCTTTAAACCCTGGAAAAGTTGCCACACGAGCTGAAGTCAGTGCCTTAATCTACAAAGCTTTGGTCAGTACAGGCACAGTTACTGATATTTCCTCAGAATATACTGTCGGTAAAAGTGCAGAACAAGCAGCAGTAGAGGAAGAAAACGAGACCAAAACTCGTCGCCATTGTAACCAGGGTATTGGTAATGGTTCCGAAGGATGTGACCCTGGAAATTCTCGTCCCCATGGTGGCAGCAATGATGAAACAGGAAGAACTCCTGGAAACAAAAAGTAATTATCACTAATAATTACTGATAGATAATTACCTAATCAGAATCAGAGATTAAATTTAGAGATTTAGTCTCTGATTTCTAGTTTTTAGACCAGCGAAATTATAGACTTGTACATGAAAAATTGAAATTTCTTGCCGTATTGCTAAACTTCAGTCAGGGTATTGATGTTACCATTGCCATTCCCCTTACCATTTTTGTGTAAATAAATATTCTGGATGGGATAGGGAATTTTAATTCCTTCTTCGATATAACGCTTATGCAATTTTTTGACAAATAAATGCTTGGCTAAACGTTGATCAAAAAATTCATTAACTCGCATAAACAAGGTGAAATCAATACTAGAATCACCGAACCGATGAAATCTGATAAAGGGTTCATACTCCATCTGTTCTGGGGAAACTTCTTGCATTACCTCCTGGGCGATCGCCACAGTAATTTTCTCGACTTTCTCTAAATCGCTATCATAAGCAACTCCCAATTCCACAGTCACAGTTACTTCTTTGACGGGCAGATTGTAATTAGTGAAAATTGCCGTACTCAATTTAGAATTGGGAATAATTACCACATTATTTGATAATTCCTTGATAATAGTATTCCTCCAGGAAATATCAATCACGTAGCCTTCATGGGCACCATCTAATTTGATGTAGTCTCCAGTGCGTACCTGTTTGGAAATAATTAAATAAAATCCCGCAAATAAATTAGCTAGGGTATCTTGCAGTGCCAAACCAACAGCTAAACCCCCCACTCCTAGAGTTGTAACTATTGCTGTCACCTGGACACCCATGGTTTGCAGAATAATCAGGGTTCCTAAAATAATAATAGCAATTTTAGCTAAATTCGAGAGTAGAGAAGCAGAAACGCCTTCTGATTTTTGCAGAAATAAAGTGACAAAACCCGCAGCTAGTCGAGCGCAAACAAGAGTCACCGAATAAAGAAAAACTATGGTAATAACGCGCTTGAGAACGTCTTCCAGATTTTCCTTGAGGGGATAACTGAGAATCGCAGCAAAACAACCACCTAAACTTAACCAGATAAAAGTCATGCGATGGAGAGCGCGAAAAATAATCTGGTTTCCTGGTATCTGTTTGCCAACAACAAACTTTTTCAGCTTTTTGATGACGACTTTTTCACCAATAATTCCGGTGAACAAGCCAAGGAAGATAAAGCTTGTAGGAAGAATAAACTGCATCATAATCAACTCGAAATCGTTAATGGGAAACACCATTGATATTTGGACTTTTTCGTTTGATAATCATCATCTATCTTGTTTTTTAGGGAATATGTAGTGGAAAATAGATAGACGATTTGCTATAGCACCCTGTTTTAGAATAGCGAATGATTGCCAAATCAGCTAATAGTTATCCATGGACTTGCCGATTATTTATCATCCCGATTATGTAGCTCCTTTACCTGAGGGACATCGCTTCCCCATGGCAAAATTCCGGCAATTATATGAGTTACTGTTACTTGATGGTGTTGCCACAATTGAACAATTTCACGCTCCAGAAGTTCCAATGCGGGAATTAATTGAATTAGTCCACATCCCGGAATATGTACAAGCATATTGTCAAGGAACCCTTGATTATAAAGCACAACGGCGCATTGGTTTACCCTGGAGTCCAGCTTTAGCTCATCGTACTTGTATTGCGGTAGGGGGAACAATTCTCACGGCAAAATTAGCCCTCAAGCAGGGTTTAGCTTGCAATACTGCGGGGGGAACCCATCATGCTTTTCCGAGTTATGGCTCTGGTTTTTGTATTTTTAATGATTTGGCGATCGCCTGTCGAGTCTTACAAAAATTAGGGTTGGTACAGCGGATTTTAATTGTGGATTTGGATGTGCATCAAGGAGATGGTACGGCTTTTATTTTCCAAAATGATGCCAGCGTCTTCACCTTTTCCATGCATTGTGAAGTCAATTTTCCTGGAACTAAACAACAAAGTGATTTGGATATTCCCCTACCGGAGGGAATGGAAGATGATAGTTATTTGCAAACCCTGGCGAAGTATTTACCTGATTTACTTACGGATATTAAGCCAGACTTAGTATTATATGATGCTGGTGTTGACCCCCATATCGGCGATCGCCTCGGTAAATTAGCTCTGACAGATGAGGGAATTTTTCGCCGAGAAATGCAGGTTCTAGGTACTTGTGTTGCCGCAGGTTTTCCCGTTGCTTGTGTCATTGGTGGAGGTTATGCAGATGACCTCAAATCCTTGGTATGGCGACATTCTCTGGTTCACCGTGCCGCCAGTCAAACTTATTATCAGTATCGATTGTGAGTGAGAGACGCGATGTATCATGTCTCTACATTTTGTGTTTACGGTTTGATTAATCTCGTAAAAAAAGAGCGAACATTTGTTCGCCCTAGGGAAGATTAAAAGATGATTGCTTAGATATCTAAGAACCCGGTTGCCGTAAAGCTTGGGTTGTGGGAACAGGTTGCAACATTTGACTTAGGGCAGAATTTAATTCCACTCCGGGGTCAACTGCTACCCAACCTTGAGGAGTTAGCTGACGGACTTCAAAGTGTAAATGGGGTCCTGTTGAATTACCTGTGCTACCAACTTGCCCAATGACAGTTCCTTTTTCTACCCATTGCCCTGGTTGGACAAAAATGGCGGACATGTGACCGTAGAGGGTTTGTTGAGCATTATTGTGGTTGAGAACTACCGTCATCCCGTAACCACCGACCCAATCAGCGATTTCCACCTGACCTGTGTAGGCAGCTAGAACGGGTGTACCCATGGCAGCACCAATATCGATACCAGCATGGAAGCGGCGATCGCCAGTAATCGGATGAGTTCGCCAACCAAATAAGGAGGTAATGGGTGAAGCAACACTCAAGGGATACATTAAACCGGAGCCACTGTAAGGTACTCTGCCAGCATAGGCAATCCGGGGTAAGGTACTAGCTAAGGGAATGTTATAGGCAACAGTACTAGCACGGGGAGTAAAACCTTCCTCTGTTATGGGAGCAGAGAGGGTTCCCGCAGTGGGAGCTAGGGGTGTCGCACTAACGGTTGTTGTGGGATAAAAATTGCTGGGAGTAGGAATAAAACGGTTGGGATTATAGCTGCTCTTGGAGACAGGACTATTTCCTAAGCGAGAATTCCAGGCGATCGCCCGCGAAACACCATTAGGAATCACCCTTGTTCCCTGCCAAGTGCCATTCCTTCTCATAGTGGAATTAGAACCAGCATTGGCGATATTTGCTAATTGACTATTCCGTAGCCAAGTAGGAGTAGCTTTTTTCTCAGTAGCAACAGGTGTTTTCACACAGGAATTACTAGCCACACCCTGCCCTAAAACCGCACGACAATTGCTATTCCGTTCCGTGACAACTACAGAATCAGGAGCTTGGTATTTACCAGGATTCTCTGCACTATAGTCTGTAGGGTCAATATAGGTATTGTTGTAATCCTTGGGTTTACCTGCGGTGCTATTGCTGGAGTTATTTCCAGAAGGTTGGGCTACGGTTGGTAATTTTTCTGGAGAATCCTGCCTGGATGTAGGTGTGTTAATTTCTACCTGCGGTTTCTCTTGGGAAATGGAATTTTCTGAGCTTTCGACCTTGGGTTGAGAAATTTCTACCTGTTGCCGCCAATTCCTCACACGAGTCAAAGTTTCCGGTGTGGAATTTTTAACTTGGGCAACCTGCGGTTTGCGCCGTAGTTTTTGGCTAAGTCTGGTACGACGTTGGGAAAATTCTGGCTGTTTGGCACTAGGTTCTGGCGCAGCAGTAGTGCGTACCCGTTCCACAGTATCTTTTTTAACAGGAGCGGTGACAGAATTTTGTTCCGCCGTGGGCACAATATTGTCGATCGCGGATTCTGCTTGGGCAACAACCAAACCACTGCTACCGAGGAGACTGACACTACCCAAGAGACAGAGACTTTGGGCTGGTAAGCTTTTGTGCCATGGTTGAGGTGGGCGATCTTTGTCAGAGTTTTGGCGCTGCGTCATTGGTTCTCTGGTGTTGTGTGAATTAGCTTAAACAAATTATCTCTGTGTTTTCTCAGTCCAAATTTGAAAGTTACTTAAAAATTTGGCTAAGAGGCATCAATTTTAGGCTTTAGATTTGAGATTGGGAAATGAACCCGAGGAAACAGGGAATGGTTATTCAGTTAATTTACAGAACAAACCTTCTCCTTTCTCCCTTCCTGAATCAACACTGTTTTTATAACCCAAACTGATTGTACCGGGCTGAAGGCAAATTTCTGATGTGATTAATTTTTTAAATTGGGGCGTATCCATACGCACACATAATTCTCCTTGAGGATTAACACCAACTACAGTCCCTGATTCTTCATTGACAGCAACGCGATCGCCAATATTAATCAGTAACTCTAGATAGTGCGACATTAATATATTCACACCTTCTTGGAAAAAACACTGTATACCGGACTCTATTCCCCATAAAACTTTTGCTGCCAGACTTTCTAAATCCGGAATCTGGTGGGAATTGTTTGCCCTTTGCCAGCTTTGTAAGCTAATTCCTGTTTCTGGCACTTGATTATCCCAATTAATCCCGACACCAATCACCGCTTGAGTAATCTTACCCTGTTGTATCTTGGTTTCTGTGAGAATACCGCCTAACTTACGCTGATTAATCACCAAATCATTGGGCCATTTTATCCCCACTGGTACTCCCTGCTGTCTTAATCCCTGGGCGATTCCCCAAGCTGTAGCAAAGGTAAGTTGATAGCTATTACTGGCAGCAATTTCCGTTTGTAATGCCACAGAAAGATATAGTCCCCCACCTGGGGAAACCCACTGTCGTCCCCATTGTCCCCGCCCCGCAGTTTGCTGAGTCGCAATCACAACAGTTCCAGTTTTCGCTCCTGCGGCTAGATATGACCACAGTGCTTTGTTTGTAGAATCAACAGTCTCTAGTATATGTAGAGAAAATGGTATGTGAGTAGACTTCGATTCTTTTTGTAACGCCAATTCTAATTTGTCTCGATTTAATCCCACAGAGTCCACCAAAAGTTGCAATTTTTCTTGTCTTGAGGGTGTGAATTCTTCCTATTCCTGCCCTCTACTACCCATTACCTATTCCCTATCTCCAATTCCTGTTATCTTAAGTACCGCAGTTACTGTTCCTGTATTACCATGCTCCATACTTGGCAATGGCAAAATTGGGAAGGGATGCCCTACCTAACTTGCAGCATTTTAGAAGACTTTACCCATGGTTTTTTTACACAGCAGTTTTGGTTGCGTCCTCCGGAGGAATTGACGAAGATATTGCATCCAGAGGCTTTAGGATACCGTTTGAAGCAGGTACATGGCAATACGGTGCTGACACCCAGGGAAATTACTAATTTATTAGCTAATTCTGAAAATTCAGAAAATACTGAAGAAGTCAAGCTGGCAGAGGGGGACGGTTTAATGAGTGAAACATCTTTGCAAGCTGTCTGGGTCGCTTCTGCTGATTGTACCCCGGCGTTGATTGGGGATATCGTTACTGGGCAAGTTGCGGCAGTTCATGCTGGTTGGCGAGGAACCGCAAGGAAAATTATTCCCCAGGCAATTCACCGTTTGCTCACGACTGGAAGCAAGCTAGAAAATTTGCGGATTGCTCTTGGTCCAGCGATCGCCCCAGAAGTTTATCAAGTTTCTACTCAAACCGCTTTGGAAGTTGGAGCCAGTATTATACCACAAGATGATGCAAATTTACTGTTGGCAGCATTGGAATCTTTGCCCGATTCTCCCATTCTTCCCGACCCTCATCCTGACAGGTTACGTTTGGATGTGCGGCGAGTCAATGCTTTACAGATGGAAGGCTTAGGGATTAGTCAAGAACAAATAGCGATCGCCCCCTATTGCACTTTTCAAAGTCCAGAATATTTCTTTTCCTACCGTCGGGAAAAACTCAAAAAAGTTCAATGGTCAGGGATTGTCAGTCGCTAATTCTGTTTGACCTCTCTTTCTTCAGGCAAGTACTACAACTAAAATCAACCATATTGACTGCCCAAGGAGGTGATTGCCAATGCTTGCCTGAAATATCAGCACCTTGACCCCACACTGACCAAAGCTCTACCACCGCAGCTAAATATGAATATTACAAAAGTTAATAATTATCTCAATATTTAATCGCAAAAATGCAACAAAAAATTGCGAAATATCATCCAATATGAACTATGATTTAGTTAATCTTGAAACAGACAAAAAGCTCTTTTTAAGTAAAGTTTCATTGCAAAAATATTCCTCTCAAAAAAACAATGTTATTCTAATAATTGAAGCTAAATAAAAGCTTCCCTGGCAGATAAAGCAGCTAGATTGTAAAGTCCAAAATTGAAGAGGTAAAAACGCTGTTACATTTAAATCTGTCTCGTTTAAACAAAAAACAACAACACCCAACTCGAAACTTGATATTTCCTCAGCTATCGTAAATCAGGGGGCGCTGTTACTGCTTCACAGATGATGTGAGTGTGAAAGTACATCCCTGGCTAGAATGAACAATAAGAGGAAATAACTCATTCAGTAGATGCTTGGGTGTTGTTGTTTTTTGTTGGATAAATATATAGTTATGTGAATATTGCATCGGGGCTAATGGCGGTGTGACTCAGAGATTGACATCAAAAGATTATCGAGGCATGTCAATCATAAATCCTCAGCCAAAGGCAACTCTTCTAGTTTGGTGTTCCCACCGACAGTTCTCCACTCTGGGGCTAATCAGACTACTCTTTCCTCAGTACAGCTTGACCATACCTTGTTTCCAGAGTGCTGAAAGTTGTTAATTGAAGGACAAATTGCACTCTATACATGATATTTGTATAACAGCGACTTAATCTACTAAATGTCCAGTGAAACAGCTGTATCGATTTCAGCGAAATTTTGAGCGCCATCAGGGTGACTAGCTACAGAGTCAATGTAGTGATGCTGCTTTGTTGTGGCGATCGCCTGGATATTACCTATCAACACCCATTGACCAACTGAACGCTGGAGGATACAAAGGCAATTATTTCCTAAATCTTGTCTAAAATGCGTTTCCAGGGCGAAGTGGAGTGTTCTAGGCAAAATCCAACTTTCAGCTTGCTCCTAGAGCAAAAATATGGCTGTGAAACTAGTTAGAGATTAAGTGTCGCATCCTTAGCTGTGTTGAGCATCAAAATCTTTAAAGGGGAAAGATGTTAAGAAGATTTATTGGCATTTTTGTCGCTACTGTACTACTGACGTTTCAGTTCGTAGTCAATAGTGCCTCTGCGGTAGAACTGGACGAAACAACCCGTAGCGTAAAATTAAACGATAAGGGTGACAATATTGTCCTGAGTCTAAAACAGGTTAAAGAAGGTAAACAATTATTTCAATTTGCTTGTGCCCAATGTCATGCAGGTGGTGTCACCAAAACCAACCAAAACGTTGGATTAGACCCAGAAACCTTGGCTTTAGCAACTCCCCCTCGCAATAATATCAACAGCTTGGTGGATTACATGAAAAATCCCACCACCTATGATGGAGAGGAAGAAATTTCGGAATTGCATCCTAGTACAAAGAGTGCAGACATTTTCACCGAAATGCGCAACTTAACCGACAAAGACTTGGAAGCGATCGCAGGACATATCCTCCTGCAACCCAAGATTGTCGGCGACAAATGGGGTGGTGGTAAGATTTACTACTAAAATCCAGATATAAATTGTTTCCAAGAGTCAGTGGGTGATGAATTTTCAGATTTAATTCCCCTGACTCTTAATTGTGGCTGAAAGTAATCAGATATATTTCACACTTAATTATTCAGCACTCTTTTTCCCCTCAGGAAAAGTTAGTTCCAGTTTCAAACAATTCCCACCATCAACTTGTAACTGATACTCAACTTTATCCATCAGGCGATTAATAATTAACCAACCATAACCACCTTCCTGTTTTTCCACAGGACTTGGCGGTGCATAGTCAGAGGTATCATAACCTTCACCACGATCCCAAATTTCGATCGCCAAATCTCGTTCTTTGAGTTCTAAACGAATCAAAACTGGCAAATAGGGCTGTTCCTTATGGGCATGGCGAACAACATTTGAATAGGCTTCTACTAGCGCTAAGCGCAGTCTACCGACTTGTTTTGACCAGTCTGTAGATTCTTTGAGTTGCACTTCCAAACATCCGAGTAACCAATTTTCGACAATGGTTAAAAACTTCAAGTCACTTGGTACGTGAAGCTCACTTTTCATTGCTTATAAAACCTCCAGTGAGAGTATAGTTTGGTCATCTTCTTGGGTATGGTTATCAGCTTGGATACGTGCTAGTAAATGGTCAAGTGATAAGGGCTTTGGTTCTTGTTTTAAGAGTTGCCATAAACCTTCAGAGTTCAACATCGAAGGTTTCGCACAATCAGTATTGCCCTGAGATGCATCCGATGTATCTGTTGTTTTGACTACCATTGCTTCCGTGATACCATCACTTGCTAACAACAAAATATCTCCAGAATTCAGAGATACCTGACCAAATTTAGCTTGCCATTGTGTTAGGATGCCCAAAGGAATACCACGCACTTTTAAGTAATTTGGTTCACTGATGGTCTCACCTAGAGGCGACCAAATAATTGGATAGATATGACCAGCATTAGCATAAACTAGCTCTTTGGTGGTAGGGGTGTATCGGGCGATAAACAGAGTGATAAAGCAATTATTGCTAATCAAATCCTCACCTAGAGCATGGTTCAGATTTTGCATAAGTACATTTGGCATTGCCGGAGTTTCTTGGGAAAGCTCCCGTCGCAAGACAGAAATCGCACTTGCCATAAATAAAGCAGCAGGAACACCCTTACCAGAAACATCTCCCACTGCCAACCATAAGTCACCTTTAGGGTGAGCAAAGACTTCAAAAAAATCTCCTCCTACCTCACGAGCAGGATAGCAACAAGCTTGAATTCTGACTTCAGGAACTTCTGGTAGAACTTGGCGCAGCAAATTATTTTGAATTTGACGAGCTACCTCTAGTTCTGCATGAATTTGTTGTTGTTTTTCCTGTAGACGTTGATAGAGTTTTGCCTGGGAAAGGGCAAGAGCAGCTTGTTCTGCAACCCCAGTCATCAGTTGAATTTCTTCTTCTTGCCACTGGCGATCGCTTCCTTGGTGACAAACATATAAAATTGCCAACAAGTGTTGTTGATAGGTAAGTGGTATAGCTATTTGATGACAGCTATTTTCGTGATGACTACTACTAATTTGATATTCATGGCTAGCTAAAACCTTCTCAATTAAGGGAGTAGTATCAATTGATAAATTGTATATATTTTTACTATTTTCATAAAAGAAAGATTCTGGTGTCAGGCGATCGCCATCCACTGGTCGAATCAGGCAATAGCTGGCATCAAAGGACTTACCAATCGTATCTACGATGTTTTCCAGCATACTGTGGTAATCGAGGGAACCACGAATTGCTGTAGTCATCCCATTGAATAACGACTCTCGCCGCAGGGTACGTTGTAGTTCGTGGATGCGTTTCTTTACCACCCGATAGGTATCAGCAGCCTGATCCACAATCAGCTTGAGATTCTCTGGCTTCCATGGCTTGGTGATATATTTAAACACCTGACCAGCGTTGATGGCATCTACTAAATCTTCGACATCGGTAAAACCAGTCAGCAAAATCCGGATGGTATCAGGAAAACGCTCTACTGTCAGACCCAAAAATTCAGTACCATTCATTTCAGGCATTCGCTGGTCTGTAATGATTACAGCCATTTCCCCCTCTTTCTCTAGGATGTCAAGGGCAGTTCGAGCGTGAGTCGCTTTGAATACCTGAAAATCCCGTCTAAATGTTCTATAGAGTAGTTCTAGGTTATCTGGCTCATCATCTATTACCATGAGCTTGAGTTTAGGGGTCTCTGTATCAGTCATATTTGACTTTTCTTGTGAGATATGATAGCGACAAGAGAGGTTTTCAAGCCATCCTGCCATTAATATGTAATGAGTAAGTTATCTAAGTAGTATAGACCACTCATTTTTAACATATAGTTTTTGAAAATGCGTAAAATCACGCCCAATATCCAACTGTTCCCGGTTCTCTGTCCTCTTTCCCTAATTCTATTTATCGGCTCCGACCTAAAGATACAGCACTCGCCGTTCGTTGCTAAGATGGGGTAAAGCGGAATCATTTCAAATCCAGATAGGTGAATCAGAAGACCATGCCTTCGGAAATTGCGGTTGAAAAGAAAAAATTAAAAAAGCCACCCTTGGAGTTGCATTTTTTAGGCGATCGCGTCCTGCGTCAACCGGCTAAACGCATAGCAAAAGTTGATGAGGAAATCAGGGAAATCGTACGACAGATGCTACAAACTATGTATAGTAATGATGGCATTGGTCTGGCAGCGCCCCAAGTCGGGATTAATAAGCAATTAATCGTTATCGATATCGAACCGGATAACCCTGCTAACCCTCCCCTAGTTTTGATCAACCCCAGTATCAAACAATTGGCTGGTGAAGTCTGCGTTGCCCAAGAGGGTTGCTTGAGCATTCCTGGTGTTTATATGGATGTCAAGCGTCAAGATGTATTAGAAATTGCCTATAAAGATGAATATGGTCGCCCTCGGACTTTGAAAGCCGATGGGTTGCTATCGCGTTGCATTCAACACGAAATGGATCACCTAAACGGTGTTGTTTTTGTCGATCGCGTCGAAAATTCCCTGGCTTTGGCACAGGAGTTATCAAAGAATGGCTTTTCTCAACAAGCAGTCAAACCAGTCACCTAGGGAGAATACGTAGTTATGTACATGACACCAAAAAGTGGCATCTTTCTGGGTGCTGCCTGTATTACGGCGATCGCAGCGGTGGGTTCGATTTTTGAACTCTCTTCTGGAACACCAGATTTAGGCACTCAAACAACAGCCATCATTCTGGCTTTGAGCATTCCTCTGACAGTATTATTGTTCTTTGCTGCTGTTAAAGATACCAAGGCAAATATCAAATAGATTTTAGCAAAAAGCCAAGCCTGATAAATATGTATGGAGTGCGGGCAATGTTCGAGTTAACTCACGCCGAAGTCTTGCCCGCTTATTTGTAGTCAAAATAACTGGTAAATGAAGCATACCGACCTGATGCTGAGATAAATAGAAATTATTTCCTCGCTTCTGGTTGAAGATTTTGCGTATTTCGTGGAGAAAGGGCAAAAGTCTTGTAGGTACTACCCCAGAAATTATTATTACTATCATTCGGTATACCATCCGCAGTTAAAAGGGCATTGGTATCGCTACCATCATACTTCCACAACCAAGCACAAACGCTTACACCCATTTTTTGGGCAGCTTGCAGAAAAACCCTAGGATTCATCAATTCAGAGGCATTCAGAGGGGCAACCTCACCAAATAATACGACAAAACCTCCTTGTTGCAGCCGTTGTATACGTTCTTCCATGATTTCCTGGGGTTGCCACAACCATTTTTCGTAGGCGTGAATATCAAAGGCAATGTTGATACGATTTTTTAATAACTCTGCCCCTCGCTGTAAAATTACCCTTTCGTCTTGTCCAGTCTCTGCACCTGGAACCAGAATAATATTGGTGGCTGCGATACTACGGATATTGTCTACCATTGTCTGCATATCTTGTAACCACAGAGCATCCGAATAACCGTTTAAACCTTGCCAATCATAGGGTTCATTCCAAACCTCAAACCAAACATCAGGCTGATTCTGGAAGTATTGAGCAACCTCTCGATAGCGTTTCTGATAATCTTGCCACCATTCTGTTTGTGATGGATTGCGACCAAGAAATTTTGTTTTCCTGCTGCCATCCCAACCAAAGGGACAGAGAATTGTTACTTTGCCGTGGGCACGATTTTCCTGGACAATTTTTTGTAGCGGGTGCAACCAGACTCCCTCCTCTGTCTGGATAGCATCTTCTCCTTGGATGGGGTTGTCACGAAAGTTACCGATAAACTCACGCACCATATCTAATCCCCACCCCTGCATATCCTGACTGCTACCACCAAAGGTGTGCATAGCATTAACTCCACGCCCCACGTAGGGTTGATTATTTTTCATCAACATACCCTGAGCAACTTTGTACTGAGATGGAGGGGAATTACTGGTAAGGGATTGTACAGGGAAAGAGAAGGAAAGGATGAGAGATAGTAGGGCGATCGCCTTCCAAGACACCCTAGGGATAAAACTCAGAAAACGCGGCATACTTTTGGCAGGAGAAGGGGAGGGAAGGGACATGGGAGTAAAAGTATTTTTTGTTGCCTCTTTTTCTAACTCCGATTATCAATTTGTGCTCGTTGTAAACTGCCAGAAAAGTCTACATATACTGTCTTCCACTCGGTAAAGATATCTAAAGCAGTGCTTCCCGCTTCTCGGTGTCCATTACCCGTTCGTTTCACACCCCCAAAGGGTAAATGCACTTCTGCACCAATTGTCGGACCATTGATATAGGTGATTCCGGCTTCAATATCCCGGATTGCGGCAAAAGCACGATTAATGTCGCGGGTATATATAGAAGAAGATAATCCATAATTTGTATTGTTAATGATGGCGATCGCCTCGGCAAAATCATTAACTTCCATTACAGCAACTACGGGACCAAAAATTTCTTCCTGAGCAACTCGCATCCCTGGAGTCACCCCATCCAAAATCGTCGGTAAGAAGAAATAACCTTTTCCTAGTTCTCCCTCCCTAGCGATATCACCACCCATTACCACCTTTGCTCCCTCTTCACGGGCAATATCTATGTACTGCCGCACCTGTTGTAATTGTCTGTGATTAATTATCGGTCCAATTTCCGTATTGGGGTCAATTGCTGCACCTAATCGTAACTGACTCGCCCGTGATTGCAACATCTGAGTAAATTTTTCCTTGATATCGCGGTGCAAAATTAACCGACTAGTGGCAGTACAACGTTGCCCTGTCGTACCAAATGCGCCCCAGATCGCCCCCTCTAAAGCTAATTCTAAATCCGCGTCTTCCATGACAATCTGGGCATTTTTCCCACCCATTTCCAAACATACGCGCTTATGGCTACGTCCACAAATTCCCCCCACCTCAGCTCCCGTCTGGGAAGAACCTGTGAAAGAAACTAAATCCACATCTGGGTGTTCTACTAAGGCTTTACCTACTTCTTCCCCAACTCCGTGAACTAAATTTACCACTCCTGGGGGGAAACCTGCGGCGGCAAAAATTTCTATTAATTTCGTTGCACAAGCAGGGGTATCTTCCGCAGGCTTAAGAATTACAGTATTCCCACAAACTAAAGCCGGCATTGCTTTCCAGCAGGGGATGGCTACGGGAAAATTCCAGGGTGTAATTAATGCACAGACACCAATGGGCACCCGTACCGTCATGGCGAACTTATTCGGCATTTCTGAGGGTGTCGTTTGTCCGTATAATCTTCGCCCCTCTCCAGCACTATAAAAGGCGCAATCGATACCTTCCTGGACATCTCCCCTAGCTTCTGCTATGGGTTTGCCCATTTCTTGGCTGATGAGTTGGGCAAGTTCTTCTTTATACTGAGTCAGAATTTCTCCGACTTTAAATATATATTCGGCTCTGGTGGGAGCTGGAATCTGTCGCCAGGTTTGATAAGCATGACGTGCAGCAGCGACGGCGGCATTGACATCTGGAGAATTGGAGCGGGGAAAGGTGGCAACAAGTTCTTCCGTATTCGCAGGATTACGACTTTCTAGAGTATCTGATGTTATGGCATCCAACCATTGACCATTGATATAGTTTTGGCATCTAAAAGTCATGGTTAAGACCTCCGATTGTGTATCAAGCTTTGCCTTTAGTTTCGCTCCTATTTTTTGGCAGCGTCAACCCTTTTCCCTACGGGATGCTCGCGAACAGTGAATCTAAAATTCAAAATTAATACAGCGTGAGCGTTTCGTTGATTGAATGATTGCTTTATTTCCGCTCCCTACTCCTTACTCCTTACTCCCGACTCCCGACTCCCGACTCCCTACTCATTAGCAATGATTCCTACTTTAGTTGTAGATTAAGTTTAGGTGTGAAGTGACAATACTCAGGTGATTCTCTGATATTTACCTCACACCAGAGAAAACAACAACTCAGAGATATAAAAAGTTATGACGGTGGAGTCCCAAGTAAATAGTATAGAAAATGACATTTTCTCTACGTTGGGAGATGTAACTATTCCCCAAGCTCCTCCTGAATTTAGGTCAGGGTTTATCGGAATTATCGGTCGCCCGAATGTCGGTAAATCTACCTTGATGAATTATTTAGTTGGTCAAAAAATTGCTATTACTTCCCCCGTAGCTCAAACCACGCGAAACCGACTGCGGGGTATTTTGACGACTCCAGAAGCACAGATGATTTTTGTGGATACTCCTGGTATTCATAAACCCCACCACCAACTGGGTGAAGTGTTGGTACAAAATGCCAAAATTGCTATTGAATCAGTGGATGTGGTGCTATTTGTAGTGGATGGGACTAGTGCTTGTGGTGCTGGCGATCGCTACATCTTTGAATTACTCTATCGTAGTCAAACACCTGTGATTCTGGGGTTAAATAAAATTGATGGGCAACCCCCAAATCCAGAGAAAATTGACGAAAGTTACATACAACTGACAGAAAATACTCCCTGGCAAACGGTGAAATTTTCTGCCAAGACTGGGGAAGGTTTACCACATCTGCAACAAATCTTAATTGAAAACCTTGCACCTGGTCCCTATTATTATCCACCGGATTTGGTGACAGACCAACCGGAACGTTTTATCATGGGCGAATTAATTCGGGAACAAATTTTACTGCTAACACGGGA
This sequence comes from Calothrix sp. 336/3, assembly GCF_000734895.2. Lineage (GTDB taxonomy): Bacteria > Cyanobacteriota > Cyanobacteriia > Cyanobacteriales > Nostocaceae > 336-3. Next base: position 5,707,563 of record NZ_CP011382.1, read on the forward strand.
AGAAGTACCCCATTCTGTGGCGATCGCTATCGATAAAGTGGAAGAAACCCCTTCTCTCACCCGTGTGATTGCAACCATCAATGTTGAAAGGGATTCCCAAAAAGGTATTCTCATTGGGAAGGGTGGTTCTATGCTCAAATCCGTAGGTAGCGCAGCACGGGAGCAAATTCAGAAATTAATCGCTGGCAAGGTATATTTGGAGTTATTTGTCAAGGTACAACCAAAATGGCGACATTCGCGGATTCGGTTGGCAGAGTTAGGGTATCGTGTGGAGGAGTAGGTAATAAAAGAATTACTTGTGAATTTCGGAGCGAAGCAAGGTGACGAATCCTTTGAATTTACCACCCGGAGTGCTCACTTTAAGGGTATTAATTGTCGAAGATGATCCAATGATGCAATTGGGTTTAGAAAGTTCATTGCTGCTCTATCCCCAATTAGAAATTATTGGACAGGTTGAAGATGGTTATTTTGCCGTCCAAGCTGCACTACAATTAAAACCAGATGTGATCATCATGGACATTGGTTTACCACGTCTTGATGGTATCGCCGCAACTCAGAAAATCAAAGCAGCATTACCGACAACCCACGTTGTCATGTTGACTTCTCACCAAACAGAGACAGAAATTATTGCTGCATTATCTAGTGGTGCGGATGCCTATTGCATTAAAGGCGCAAGTGTAGAAAGATTAATAGGTGCGATCACAGCAGCTGTCGAAGGTGCAACCTATCTCGATCCGCAAATAGCTAGAAAGGTAATCGATAACCTCAAACCACCTTCTCCCAAAGGAAATACTGCTCATCTCTCAGAACGGGAACTAGAAGTATTAAAGTTAATGGTAGAAGGTTTGAGTAATCCCGAAATTGCAGAAAAACTCTACGTCAGTACCAATACAGTCAAAACCCATGTGCGGGGAATTATGAATAAACTGTCTGTGGATGATCGAGTACAAGCAGCAGTAGTCGCTCTGCGAACAGGAATAGTTTAAATTTAAAACTTATAGTTGAAATTATCCCCGTAACTGTGTCACTAAATGGACTAATTCTGGTATAATCAGTTTCTCCATCCCTAGACGTACAGCATTACTCGAACCAGGTAGGGAAAAAATTAATTTTTGTTGATAAACACCAGCAACTGCACGAGAGGCGATCGCCCTAGAACCAATTTCCTGATAACTTAGAAACCGAAACAACTCACCAAATCCTGGCAAGGTTTTATTTAAAAGCTTTTCCACCGCATCATAGGTTGTATCCCGTGGAGCAATACCCGTACCACCATTCAAAATGATTGCATCAATGACAGGATTTTCACTCAAAGAAGCCAATCGCTGCTGAATCTGTACTGGCTCATCCGGGATAATCATATAGGACGCAATACAATGATTCTCAGCTTGTAATAAATCTTGAATCAATCGACCACTTTTATCTGTTTCTTGAGAACGAGTATCACTAACAGTCAGCACTGCACAAGTGACAGTAACTCCTATTTTATCAGCGTGGGGAATGGGATTCATTGATTTGGTAATCGGGAATGGGTGATAGGTAATAGAAGTTTATATTTTATTGCTCAACTTTGCTCACGATAAAACTCGTTAGGAATTGTGAGGTATATGAAACAGAAAGTCATCACGCACCAAAATTCAGTGAATAGTCGCGTACTTTCCTTCTTAGCACGACAGTAAAATTGCAGGAAGCAAATTCACACCACAATTTCTCTACCATGTATAGTTATGTGTGTTTACCCATTACCTATTACCCACCAGATAAATCATCTATGACTTATCAAATCCCAAATCATTCTCCTCTGCATATTCTTCCATAAACTGCATAAACTGTTCCCACTCCTGGGGAGACTTCATCAGATATACTGCTTCGATTGCTTCCGGTTTCCCGTTGACAAATTTTGCCTTAACTTCTCTGGTAACTAGCTCACCACCCTTGAAAATTAAGTACATACCAGTGATATCTTCTGTACTACTTTCACTCAGAGCTTTAGGATTAGTAAAAGTAAAAGTTGCTGTACCACTCTCACCAGTGCGCGATCGCGTCAAACGCACATCGGGAATTACGTCTTCGTCAATACCTTTGGAAAATTGAATTTTTGCCATGATGGGCGAATTTAAAGTTTTGTAATGTTCAAGTTAACATTCTCTCATCATTTAGAGCTGTATTGAGAGGATTTTTCAGATTTATTATCTCAGTATAAATTCTTATTTATGCTCTTTCTCTAGTATTAAAGTTACAGGTCCATCATTTTCAATATTCACCTGCATCATTGCCCCAAATTTACCAGTTTCCACCCTCAAGCCACTGCTACGGAGGTTATCTACAAACAGATTATATAGCTCCTCAGCCATCATAGGGGCTGCCGAACCATCAAAGGAAGGACGACGACCTTTACGACAATCCCCGTAGAGGGTAAACTGGCTCACCACCAGTAAATCACCCTGGATATCTTGTATCGATTTTTGCCATCGACCATCATTTTCTGTCCCCGGAAAAATTCTTAAATCTAAGCATTTCGCCACCATCCAATTCACTTCCACCTCAGTGTCAGTATGAGCGATACCCACCAGTAAATTGAGTCCTCGCCCAATTTGACCGATAATTTCTCCATTCACCATGACTTGAGATGATCTGACTCTTTGGATAACAACACGCATAATTTTTGATAATAGGGAATAGGGAAAAGGCTAAAGATGCAAAAGTTCTCTTCTACAAAAACGATCAACCCTCCCCTTAACTTCCTTCCCATTCCCGTTCTACTTACCTCGGTACAAGTCGCTTACAGGGAGAATGTTTCATTCTTTCTTGTGTTTTTTCCCTGGAACTACATCAAACTCAAAAGCACCAATTTTCTCATCATTAATATATACCTCAATTGTGTGCTTTCCCACAGGGTCACCAGGTGCAAGTTTCCAGGAATTTTTCACCAAACCATTTTTCACGTATACAGTTCTAGTAGTAATTGCTTCTTTACCATCCTTAGATAAAGAGAAATCTTCCCCATTTTCAGTTCCCCAGCTTTCCGGGGGTTTGGGTAAACGAAATATTTCTCGCCAAGTTACTGCACCTTTGTATTCTTTGAGCTTATAGTCTTTAAGGTAAATTTGCCAACCATAGGCAATACCCTCTTCTAAGGGAACTTTTTTGGTGGGAATAAAAGTATATTTACCATTTTTATCGTCTCTAAATACACCAAATTCGATTTTTTTGACCTTGATAGTTTTGGAAACATGGGACTCAGCAGCTGCGACAGGAGTGGGAGTAACTTCTAAAGCAAAGCTGGGCAAAATAAAGCCAGGAATGAGGTATACACTCGCTAACCAGATAATTGGTCGCATAAATATCTTACTATCTAAATTTATTCAACGATATTTATTGAGGCATAAATATATTTTTTTTTTCGACACGATGAAGACAGTTTTTTGGTATAATTATTACTCGTTCAAATCAGCCTTATATTGTCTCCTCATTTCGCAACTATCCTGGTAAAAAAATTGCAACATGGAAATACTGTTCACAGTTGTTTCAATGAAGTGAAGCTATGTGATTTAATCATCAAGTGTTGCATCGTGGCTATAATAATTCATTTCAAGTTGCCCGTTACAATACCCAGTCATCCAGACTAAGCCTTGAGAAGACTGTAAATATTCACCTTTTTATGGATTATTCCCAGATAAAAATTGTCCCAAACTGAATCATCTCTTGTGCTTTTTGTCAAATAACTTTATCGGTCAGTGGTAATGAGAAAACTTGTTATGGAGGAATGGCGATCGCCCCTGCCAAATCACCAACATCAATTTCCCCAAGACTCAAAAAGATATTCTAACTATGGTATTATGTGTTGTTTGGTGATATCAGAAATCGAAAAGATGCCCATGGAAAAAGCACCCTAGGCAAGCAGCCACTATTAAGCACACCAGCAATCAATAAAAAACTGATTTCCCCATAGTCAACTCACCAGGAGAAAAATTTCCCCTTTCCCTTATGCCCTCTGCAAGGTAGAATGTAGATTGACAGGGTTATTGCTTTTCCCTCCAGCCACAAATTAACTGACATCTACGTTCATCGCTCCATAGCTCCGAAGGGTGGCATTTGTGTCTATCTATCATGTTAGTAACAATCAGCAAATAGTTTTTTTTCTTAAAGTATTGTTACCCACTCGTGATATGATTCAGCTGGTTGATTAAGCCGTCAACATATAATTAGCTGTACTGGTTTCAAGTCCCGTGAGCTTGTCAGACGAACCAATTGACCCCACGCCGACAATACGACAAGATACTCAATCTGGTTTTGCGGACTCAGAACCAGTAAACTCTATGCAAGAGTTCTATCAACTCTATCGGGAGTTTTTGCTGATCACACTTGTCTTAACAGGGGTTATCTTTATCTCTGTGTGGGTATTTTACTCCCTGAACATTGCCCTCAATTATTTGCTTGGGGCGTTTACGGGTGTGGTTTACTTGAGGATGTTGGCAAAAGATGTTGAGCGGTTGAGCCAAGATAATCGACAGCTGAGTAAGACTCGGTTCGCATTATTAGCAGTAATTATTCTCCTGTCTTCACAGTGGAATCAGCTGCAAGTTCTGCCGATATTTTTGGGGTTTCTCACCTACAAAGCGACGCTCATCATTTATGTAGTCAAAGGGTCACTTAACCTTGACTAGCCATAGTTCCGACAACCTTAAAAATGCTACAAGGGAGTGTTATGAAAGGCGAGAGAATTTTGGTAGAAACATATCAAAAATTCTCAGGTAAGCCCAAATAAACTCCTTGCTCCTGTTCTCCAATATTAAAATTGGAGAGGTGAATTGATAGGTCGAGAAAATGCTGAATTTTCTGAACATCCCCAACTCCCTTACCTTTGCCGAGTTAGAAGTGGGTCATCATTTCTACTGGCATATAGGCAATTTAAAAGTACATGGACAAGTATTTCTTGTATCCTGGTTTGTGATTGGTTTACTAGTAATTGCTTCCTTAGCTGCTACTAGAAACGTTCAGAAAATTCCCAGTGGCATCCAGAATTTAATGGAATATGCCCTGGAATTTATTCGGGACTTAACAAAAAATCAAATTGGGGAAAAAGAATACCGTCCTTGGGTACCATTTATTGGTACTTTATTCCTGTTTATTTTCGTATCCAACTGGTCAGGAGCCTTAATCCCCTGGAAGTTAATTAAACTTCCCGAAGGAGAATTAGCCGCTCCAACCAACGACATTAACACGACTGTCGCGTTGGCATTATTAACTTCTCTAGCGTACTTCTACGCTGGTTTTGCCAAGAAGGGTTTGGGATACTTTAGAAAGTATATTGAACCAACACCCATCTTATTACCAATTGCGATTCTAGAAGACTTCACAAAACCTCTTTCCCTGAGCTTCCGTTTATTTGGTAACATCCTAGCGGACGAATTAGTGGTAGGAGTATTGGTTTTGTTGGTTCCTCTGTTTGTACCCTTGCCAGTAATGGCATTAGGATTATTTACGAGTGCCATTCAAGCCTTAGTTTTTGCCACCCTCGCAGCAGCGTACATCCACGAAGCGCTCGAAGGACATGGCGAAGAACATGAGGAGCATTAGAAAATTCTCCGTGGTAAATTTCCAATGATTTTATATTTGGTGTCAATCAAGTATAGGCATTGGCATTGTGAATACCAGGTAAATTGCTAAAACTTGCTCATGATGATGTAATTTTAGATTTGGGCTAATAACTGATAGTAATTTATTAGTAGTTAACCAGCCTGAATCTGAAAATCTCAAACTGTTTTGTTGTTTTGAAATCAGGAAAATAAACATGGATCCATTAGTTTCTGCTGCTTCAGTATTAGCTGCCGCCTTAGCTATCGGTTTAGCTGCGATCGGACCTGGTATTGGACAAGGTAACGCTGCGGGTGAAGCAGTATCTGGTATTGCTCGTCAACCAGAAGCAGAAGGAAAAATTCGCGGTACTCTGCTGTTAACCTTGGCGTTCATGGAATCCTTGACCATCTACGGTCTAGTTATTGCTCTAGTATTGCTGTTTGCTAACCCATTTTCCTAGGTTCGGCAATTAGCCAGTAGAGGCGTTGGTAACAACGTCTCTGCGAATAGCAATATTATCGTCGTCAGATAAAGTCACCCCTTTGACCTGGGGAAGCGATGAAAGTTTGTTGCTATCACAGCCAAAGAGGAGAAAAAATGTTTGATTTTGATGCAACTTTGCCCTTGATGGCATTGCAGTTTTTGTTATTGGCAGCTCTGTTAAATGTGATTTTCTACAAGCCAATCACCAAAGTATTAGACGATCGCAGCAACTATATCCGCACAAGCAAAGTTGATGCCCAAGAGCGTCTAGCACAGGCTCAAAGAGTCACAAAAGATTACGAGCAGCAACTAGCAGATGCCCGCAAGCAATCTCAGGCAGTAATTGCCGCAGCTCAGGCAGAGGCACAGAAAATTACTGCTCAGAAAATTGCTGAGGCACAACAAGAAGCTCAAGCTCAACGCGAGCAAGCTGCTCAAGAAATAGAACGGCAGAAGCAAGCGGCTTATAGTTCCTTGGAACAACAAGTAGACGCTCTGAGTAGACAGATTTTGGAAAAACTCTTGGGAGCAAACCTCGCCTGATAGGGCAGACATTGATATAGCTTGTGGTCGAGCTTTCCAGGAGACGCAACAGAGCCTAGTCTCTGTGAGCGTTTTGTGCAATTTTGGATTCATTACATCCTGAACACAGGTAAGTCCCAAGCAAAAGTCAATGATGACCAATCACTCTGAGATGGGAAGACCAAGCTCAATTTACCTAGAAAAATCAATAGTTAAGATTTTATGGGGTAGACTTCTTTCGCTTGCACTCTATACCATTTCAAGATCATCCCAAATCCATTGGGAAAAGTCCTAGGGGTTCGGCACTTGTTCAGGGAAAATTCTGATCAAGTTAAGTGTTTAACCACAAGCAATGCCAGTCGCTGGGAGTCGGGGAAAGCCGTCCAAGGCACTGGCTGAACTTTTCGCAAATCCCAAATAGATTAGCACTTTTTTCCCTTGGGGAAAGACACCAGTTTAGTAGCAAGGGAGCAGCGCAGTTGTAGATGAGTATTATAGGGACAGTCTTTTTACTTGCCGCAGAAGCTGTGGCAGAGGCAGAACCCGAAGGTGGTTTCGGTCTGAACGTAGACATCCTAGAAACCAACATTATTAACCTCGGTCTTCTGATTGGCATATTATTTTACTTTGGGCGTAAAGTTTTAAGCAACACCCTAAACGATCGCCGCTCAAATATTGAAACAGAAATTCTGACAGCCGAGAAGCAAGCTAAAGAAGCAGCAGCAGCCTTGTCAGAAGCACAGAAGAATTTGACCCAGGCACAGGCAGAAGCAAAAAGTTTGCTAGCGGCAGCACAGGAAAACGCCGAATTAGCAAAGGCAGCCATCCTGGAACGGGCAGAAGCAGATGTGGAGAAGTTGAAGCAGGCAGCTGCCAGAGATTTAGACACAGAAACTGAACGGGCGATCGCCGAACTTAAACAGCGAGTAGTCAGCCAAGCACTGCAAAAAGCTGAGGCGCAATTGAGTTCAGGCATCACCGACAACGCCCAGCAAACATTAATAGACCGCAGTATTGCGTTACTGGGAGGGTAGAAGATGCAAAGCAAAATAGCCCTAGCGGAAATTGCCCAACCCTACGCTGAAGCTCTGATGTCAGTGGCACAGTCAAACAACCTGACAGAGGAATTTGGCAGCGATATTCGCATTCTTTTAAGTCTATTGGGTAACAGTCAGGAACTACGTAGCTTTTTTGAAAATCCCTTTGTCAAGCTCGACAGCAAAAAAGCTCTGGTTAATCAGATTATGGGAGAGGGTGGCAACACCTATTTACGTAACTTCCTATTGCTGTTAGTCGATAGACGGCGGATCCAAATCCTAGAAGGCATTTGTCAGCAGTATTTAAGCTTGTTGCGTCAGTTGAATCAAACTGTCCTAGCACAAGTTATCTCAGCCGTTCCTTTAAGTGATGAACAGCAAGAGACTGTGAAACAAAAAGTCAAGGCAATGACCAACGCCCGTGAAGTAGAATTAGACACCAGAATAGACCGTGAAATTATCGGTGGTGTAATTATTAAAGTCGGCTCCCAGGTAGTTGATGCCAGCATCCGAGGTCAACTCCGTCGCTTGTCTTTGCGTTTAAGTGGTTCCTAAATCGATTAAAAAAATATAGAGACCCATGAGTATTTCCATCAGACCAGACGAAATCAGCAGCATTATTCAACAGCAAATCGAGCAGTACGATCAAGGCGTAAAAGTCGCTAACGTCGGTACTGTATTACAAGTAGGTGACGGTATTGCCCGTGTTTATGGTTTGGATCAAGCCATGGCAGGGGAATTATTAGATTTTGAAGATGGTACCGTTGGTCTGGCTTTCAACTTGGAAGAAGACAACGTGGGTGTGGTTTTATTGGGAGATGGTCGGGAAATTCAAGAGGGTAGTTCCGTTACCGCAACAGGTAAAATTGCCCAGATTCCCGTCGGTGATGCTATGATTGGGCGCGTAGTTGACGCTTTAGGTCAACCCATCGATGGTAAAGGTGAAATCAAAACCAGCGAAACCCGCTTGATTGAATCTCCCGCACCTGGTATTGTGTCACGTCGTTCTGTTCACGAACCGATGCAAACCGGTATCACTGCCATTGACTCCATGATTCCCGTAGGACGGGGACAACGGGAGTTGATTATCGGTGACAGACAAACCGGAAAAACCGCGATCGCCATCGACACAATTATTAACCAGAAGGAAGAAGACGTAGTTTGCGTTTACGTCGCCATCGGTCAAAAAGCTTCCACCGTAGCCAACGTTGTCCAAACCCTCCAAGACAAGGGAGCCATGGACTACACCGTAGTTGTAGCGGCTAACGCTTCTGACCCCGCAACCCTACAATTCTTCGCACCCTACACCGGTGCATCTATTGCTGAGTACTTCATGTACAAAGGCAAAGCAACTCTGATTATCTACGATGACTTGTCTAAGCAAGCCGTAGCTTACCGTCAGATGTCCTTGCTGTTACGTCGTCCACCCGGTCGGGAAGCTTACCCCGGTGACGTATTCTACGTTCACTCCCGTTTATTGGAAAGAGCCGCCAAACTCAGCGATGATTTGGGTGGCGGTAGCATGACCGCGTTACCCATCATTGAAACCCAAGCTGGTGACGTATCTGCTTATATTCCCACCAACGTTATTTCCATCACAGATGGTCAGATTTTCCTTTCTTCTGACCTGTTCAACGCTGGTGTGCGTCCGGCAGTAAACCCCGGTATCTCCGTATCCCGTGTAGGTTCTGCGGCACAAACCAAAGCCATGAAGAAAGTTGCTGGTAAGATTAAACTGGAACTCGCCCAGTTTGACGACCTACAAGCTTTTGCCCAATTTGCTTCTGACCTAGATAAAACCACCCAAGACCAACTGGCACGGGGTGTACGTCTGCGGGAACTCTTAAAACAGCCCCAAAATTCACCCCTATCTGTATACGAGCAAGTGGCTATTTTGTATGCAGGTATTAACGGTTACTTAGATGATATCCCTGTTAACAGAGTCAGTGCCTTTACCCAAGGGTTACGTGAGTTCTTGAAGACCAGTGCTGCGGAATACACTAACAATGTGAAGACACAAAAAGCACTTGGGGATAATGAAGAAGCGGCACTGAAAAAAGCCCTCGCTGACTTCAAAAAGACCTTTGTGGCGTAAATAGTGCTGAGTTAATGCTGAGTGCTGAGTGGAAATCTGAGTGTCAATAGCAGAGATGAAGATACCTATCTCCCCTTGTCTACTCCGACTCAATCAAGTCAGCATTCAGCATTTTCGGTCACCCATGATTCATCACGTGCTATGCACCGCTAGGCTAACAGCAACTTAAGAAAATGGCTAACCTCAAAGTAATACGCGATCGCATTCAGTCGGTCAAAAATACCAAAAAAATTACAGAAGCGATGCGACTCGTGGCAGCAGCACGGGTAAGACGGGCACAAGAACAGGTAATATCTACCCGTCCCTTTGCTGATCGTTTGGCGCAAGTGCTGTATGGTTTACAAACCCGTTTGCGTTTTGAAGATGCAGATTTACCCCTGTTGAAAAAACGCGCAGTCAAATCCGTTGGCTTGTTAGTGATTTCTGGCGATCGCGGTTTATGCGGTGGCTACAATAACAACATTATCAAGCGTGCGGAAGCGCGGGCAAAAGAACTCAAAGCCGAAGGTGTAGACTATAAATTTGTCCTTGTTGGACGGAAGGCAACTCAATACTTCCAACGTCGGGATCAACCGATAGATGCAACCTATTCTGGCTTAGAGCAAATCCCCACAGCTGCTGAGGCAACTAATATTGCCAACGAACTGCTTTCTTTGTTCCTCTCAGAGAGCGTAGACAGAATTGAGCTAGTCTACACCAAATTCGTATCCTTAGTTAGTTCTCGTCCTGTAATTCAAACTCTCCTACCCCTTGATTCCCAAGGTTTAGAAGCAGCAGACGATGAAATTTTCCGTCTGACGACTCGCGGTGGAGACTTCCAAGTAGAACGGCAAAAAATCGTTACAGAAGTTCGTCCCCTACCCCGCGATATGATTTTTGAACAGGATCCTGTACAAATTTTGGATTCTTTATTGCCTCTGTATCTCACCAACCAATTATTACGTGCTCTCCAGGAATCTGCTGCTAGTGAATTAGCTGCACGGATGACAGCGATGAGTAATGCCAGTGATAATGCGACTCAATTAATTAGTACTCTCACCCTTTCATACAACAAAGCTCGTCAAGCAGCGATTACTCAAGAACTGCTTGAGGTTGTCGGTGGTGCAGAAGCACTTACTTAATCTGGAAATCAAACTTTTTGATTCGTGGCTAATTGCTAATTTCATGATTAGCGGTTAGCCATTTGTGTTGGAGCGATCAAAAAGAATAAATTTTGGCTAATCTTATACTAATTCAATTTTGGAATGCAACTCCGGTGATTGCAAAATCTGTAAAGACGTTTCGCCGAAACGTCTCTATGTCGTCGGATCAGCGCGGGATCTGTCACAGTCTTTTGTAGGATTGGTATAATCCCTCTTTTGTTACTACGGGGAGAGTATAATCAGAAAAAAAGCAGACAAAGTAAGTAATAGGAATGGTTACGCCGCGCAGACAGCCAGTAAGCACAGTGGCATTCATAGATAACTACTGCCAGCACTATTATTCAGTATTTGAGGATGTGAGGCATTTTGAAGCTTTCAAATTCTTACATTTGGGCATAGTTTCAGAAATCCCGCGAAAAACCCTACCCCTAATAGCTAAAACAGTGGGGTTAAAAGATAGCCAAACACTACATCATTTTTTGAGAGATGCACTGTGGGATGTCAAAAAGTTAAGAGAAATTAGGCTGTGGTTGATCAAAAGGTTTATTGGAGAAAGAGAAATAATTTTATGTATTGACGAAACCGGGGATAAGAAAAAGGGAAAATCAACAGATTATGTGACTAGTCAATATATCGGAAACTTAGGCAAGACAGAGAATGGAATAGTATCTGTAAATGCTTATGGTGTAGTAGATGGGATTACTTATCCTCTAATGTTCCAAATATTTAAACCGAGAAATCGCTTAAGAGAAGGCGATAAATATAAGAGTAAACCCCAAATAGCAATAGAGATTATTCAAGAGTTGAAAGAATGGGGTTTCAAAATTAAATTAGTGTTAGCGGATAGCCTATATGGTGAGAGTGGAGATGTAATTAGATGTTTAGAAAAATTAGAACTAGAGTTTATCGTAGCAATTCGCTCCAATCATGGAGTGTTGATGCCCCCAGGAAGCCGAAAACGTTATAATCGCTGGAAAGCTTATGAGCAAAAGCTTTCACATCGTCAAACTGAAACTCGTTACTTGAGAGAAATTATTTTTGGTAAACGTCGCCGTACCAGATACTACCAAATCAGTAAGATGAATACACCCGACCCTACGGGAGATGAAAGTTGGTACATCATGACAAATTTATCAACTGATTTGTCACTGAATGTCGCGCAACTTTATAGTTTAAGAAATTGGATTGAATATGGTTTTAAACAAGTTAAGAATGAACTAGGTTGGGCTGATTTTCGTCTAACTGATTATGAAAGTATTGAACGCTGGTGGGAAATCATTTTTAGTGCTTACCTTTTCGTTAGCATTCAGGCTACTTATTTTCAACTTCATGTCCAAAATCAATCAACATCTAGTTCAGAATTACCTTCCTCAATAGACTTTAATAGTTCTCAATATAGTCAACATCCTAATTGGGAATCTGGTACCACATGGAAGAGTGCCTTAAATAATCTGAGATTGCTCATTCAACCCTATATTTTTTACTGTTTGATTCAACCTTGGCTCACAGTATTTAACATTCCTGGTATGAAGCGTTGCTTTTTGAAATTAATCAACTTTATGAATGATTTTCGCGCTTCTCCAGTCAGTTTCTCTGTTGCTAGTTGAACCTCTTGTCAATTTTTCTCTTCCTAAAGTAACAAAAGAGGGATAATACCAATTCACGAGAATCCTGATACATATAGATTTCACGTAGGGGTTTAGCAATGCTAAACCCCTACCTGGATATTTGTATCATCATTAAAGTGAAATCGTATAAGACGTTTATATCCCCGACTTTTTGGAAAAGTCGGGGATCTGGTATATTTGTCATCCCTAGGGAAAATCATGGTATTTTAAACAACAATGTATAAAACCTTTCTATTTTTTATTTTGATTTTCTATGGCTTAGGGGAAAAGGAATAACATCAGTTTCCGCAGAGTCGAAGTTTGAACCCCACCCGCAAAACAAACTTATTTTAATGTCACCCTCAAGGAGACACTGACACAGTGAAAGCACAGGAATTACTCAGGAAGTATGCAGCAGGGGAAAGGGATTTTCGCGGGGAAAATCTCCGGGGACAGTGTTTTAAGGGGAAAAACCTGGCAGGGGCAGATTTTAGCAAAGCAGATATTCGCAGTGCAGATTTTAGTCATGCCAATTTAACTGGGGCGAATTTTAGGGGAGCGAAAGCGGGATTACAAAAGCGGTGGGCGATTTTCCTGCTTGCTGTTTCCTTCTTGATGTCAGTGCTGTCAGGGTATTGCTCTATTTTCGTAGGTGCTATTGTAGCGGCAATATTTGATGGCTCAATTCTATATAAAGATAATCCAATTGTAGGAACAATTACAGGCTGGGTTTGCTTAATTTTGCTGATTATCTTCTGTGTAGTTACTATTCGCCAAGGAATCGCAGCTGCTTTTGGAGCCGTAGCCGTAGCCTTCGCCGGAGCCGTAGCCGTAGCCGTAGCCGTAGCCGTAGCCGTAGCCGTAGCCGTAGCCGTAGCCGTAGCCTTCGCCGTAGCCTTAGCCGGAGCCGTAGCCTTAGCCGTAGCCTTAGCCGGAGCCGTAGCCGGAGCCGTAGCCGGAGCCGTAGCCGGAGCCGTAGCCTTCGCCGGAGCCGTAGCCGGAGCCGTAGCCGGAGCCGTAGCCGTAGCCGGAGCCTTTACTTTATTTGCTGCTTACATCGCTTGGCGAGCTATGAAAGGGGACGAAAAACAAGCCCTAATTCGCAATGTTGCTGTGGCTTTTGCAGCTACGGGTGGTACGAGTTTTCGCGGTGCGACTTTAACAGATGCCGATTTTACCGGAGCTACCCTGAAAAATACGGATTTGAGAACAGCTATTCCCATCCGTACCCGTTGGCGAGATGTGAAAAAACTTGACCTAATTCGTCCAGGAAATACTTACCTGAAAAACACCCAAGTCAGGCAATTATTGCTGACAGGACAGGGACAAGACAAGAATTTTGATGATTTGAAACTACGGGGAATCAATTTACAGGGTGCGAATTTACAAGACGCAAGTTTTATCGCCGCAGATTTAAGCGCAGCGAATTTACAAGACGCTGATTTATCGAGAGCGAAACTCAAACAAACCCAACTGGACGCAACTGACTTGACTGGTGCAACTCTCACGGGTTCCTTCATCGAAGATTGGGGAATTACTAGCAGCACCAACTTTACTGGGGTGAGGTGCGAGTATGTGTTTATGCGAGTCCCCACGAAGGAACAGCCCGTTCCTCTGCGCAAGCCAGATAATCATGCAGAAGTGTTTGCTGATGGGGAATTTGGCGATTTTATTAAACCGATTGTTGATACCCTGGATTTATACCACAACCAAGGAGTTGACCCCAGAGCGATCGCAATTTCCTTCAAAGAGTTAGTCAAAAATAACCCCGATGCAGAATTAGAAATTGTCGCCATGGAAAAGCGGGGAGAAGATAAATTTTTACTGCGGGCAAAAGTTACACCGGAAGCTGATAAGTCGCAACTCAGTGCAGAATATTTTGACACTTATAATCAAATCAAAGGCTTACCAGAACAAGAAATTAAAGCCTTAATTGCCGAAAACTCTCACCAAATTCGTGAATTAAAAAGTGCAGTCATGACAGTATTAGCAGCTGACAAACGACGGGGAATTTTGCTGATGTCAGCTAACCCCATAAATACCAGCAAGCTGCGCTTAGACGAAGAAGTGCGAGAGATTAAAGAGGGTTTAAAACGCGCCAAACAACGGGAATCATTCATCATCGATACAGCCGAAGCGGTACGCTACCGAGACATCCACCGAGCAATATTAGACTATGAACCCCAGATAATTCACTTTTCTGGACATGGTGACGGGGAAAGTGGTTTAGCTTTTGAAGATGAAACTGGCAACATGAAATTAATTGATACCGAAGCGATCGCGGAACTGTTTGAATTATTCTCTGATCAAGTAGAATGTGTAGTCTTAAATGCTTGTTATTCGGAAGTCCAGGCACAAGCCATAGTCCAACATATTAACTATGTGATTGGTATGAATCAAGCAATTCCAGATAAGGCAGCGATCGAATTTGCCATTGGTTTTTATGATGCTTTAGGTGCGGGTAAATCTGTGGAGTTTGCCCATAAATTGGGTTGTAATTTGATTAAAAGGGCTGGTGTTTCTGGGGCATTGATTCCCCAATTGTTAACAAAGCCCCTGCTTCTTGACACTCCCCACGGCTAAAGCCGAGGGATTCCAGCGTCATTGACTTTCCTTGCTGTTACTGGACTTGCGTCCAATATCCCGACATAATGTCAATCCCAAATCTCAAAGCTCAGATTCAAAATAGTATCAATCAATTAATTCGTGCAGTTTGGCAACCAAGAAAAGGTTTAGCGATCGCCGAAGCTTCTGTAATTGGTTTAGTGGCTGCATTCTCTGCCGTATTCTTGAAAGTCGGTTCTGGTTGGTTGGGTACTTGGCGAGTTCATGCTTCCCACATTCTACCCCCTTGGATTATTCTGCCTGTGGTAGGTGTGGTTTTCGGTTACTTATCGGGTGTGATGGTGCAACGTCTAGCACCGGAAGCTGCTGGTAGTGGGATTCCCCATGTCAAAGCCTCCCTGGCAAATATTCCGGTGAAATTATCTTGGCGTGTGGCTATTATCAAGCTACTTAGTTCCATTTTGGCTTTAGGTTCAGGCTTGACTTTAGGGCGGCAAGGTCCCACGGTACAAATAGGGGCAGCTCTGGCAGGAGGGATGAGTCGTTGGGTTCCCACTTCCCCCGATCATCGTCGGCAAATGATTGCCGCAGGAGCAGGAGCAGGTTTAGCAGCAGCATTTAATGCTCCCATTGCCGGGGTATTATTTGTGGTGGAAGAGTTGCTACAAGATTTATCGGGGTTAACCCTGGGTACGGCAATTATTGCTTCCTTTATTGGGGGGGTTGTCTCCCGCTTATTGGGGGGTAGAAGTTTACAACTCAACTTACAGTTAACAACTTTTTCTAATAGTTTTTCCATCCCCGAAATTCCCTTTTATCTCTTACTGGGTATTTTAGCTGGTGTTTTAGCTGCATTCTTTAACAGGGGGCTGTTATTAAGTCTGCAATTATACCGTAGGCTCCACGTTAGTTTGCCCTTGAGAGTGGCTTTAGCTGGCTTAATTTCGGGAATTGTAATTTCTTTACTACCACAATCCTTCCGTGATAATACGGGACTGCGAGAGTTCGTCATTAAGGGTTCTACCAATGCACCCCTAGCTGCCATGACTTTTGTTGCCCAATTTTTGCTAACTCTAGTCGCCTTTGGTTCTGGTGCTCCGGGGGGGTTATTCGCGCCCAGTTTAATTTTGGGTTCTACCCTGGGTTATCTTGTGGGAGTGTTTGAGCATGAGGTTTTAGGGGTTGGCTCTGCTACCACCTACGCTTTAGCAGGAATGGGAGCTTTTTTTAGTGCAGTCTCCAAAGTTCCGATTACGGCGATCGTGATTGTCTTTGAGATGACAACGGATTTTAATTTGGTATTACCTTTGATGGTAGGTTCTGTGACTTCCTACCTTGTGGCGGACAAATTATTTCCCGGTTCTCTCTATACTCGTCTGTTATTGCTCAAGGGTATTGATATTCAACAACAAAGTTCCGTAGAGGGTGTACTGACAAAGTTAACTGCCCAAGAGGTGATGCAAAGACGGGTAGAAAGTCTGGATGTGGAGATGAGTGTAGATGAAGCAATGCAAGCATTTTCCCATTCCCATCATCGAGGTTTTCCCGTAGTTGAGGAAGGGGAGTTAGTGGGAATTGTCACCCAAACTGATTTGTTGAAAGTCAGGGAAATTAACCCGCAAAAAGAGTTAACTTTACGGGAGGTAATGACACCCCAGCCTGTGACTGTCACACCGATACATAATTTAAGTAATGTGCTGTATTTGCTGAATCGACACCAAATCAGCCGTTTGCCAGTGGTGGAAGGACATCGACTGATTGGGATTATCACCCGTGCAGATATTATTCGCGCCGAGGCAGATCACCTTAATTGTAATAATCGAGAATCAGGTCCCCAGGCAGAACCATCCTATGTGGTTTACCATACGCGATCGCCAAGTGTGGGACGAGGCAGATTACTAGTTCCCGTAGCAAACCCAGAAACCGCCGCCACCTTATTACAAATGGCAGCCGCGATCGCCCGCGATCGCCACTATGAAATCGAATGTGTGCAAGTAATTCTCGTCTCTCGGCAAAGTTCTCCCGCCGAAACTGCGGTCAAAACTACCCCCAGTCGCCGACTATTACGAGTTGCGGAAGTCTACGGCAAAAAATGGAAAATACCAGTACATACACAAATTCGTGTTGCCCATGACACCGCCCAAGCTATCCTGGAAACGGTGAAAGAGCGCCATATAAATTTAATCCTTATGGGCTGGAAAGGAAATACATCTACCCCAGGACGGATTTTTGGTGATGTTGTCGATACCCTGATTCGCCAAGCTAATTGTGAAGTAGTTCTCGTAAAATTGGCAGAGAATCAACAATTACCATCCCTGGGAAATCATCCCGCCACCCTACCGATACCGGACTTTCCCTCATCCCAATTCAACCGTTGGTTAGTACCGATGGCAGGAGGTCCCAATGCCCGCGAGGCGATAAAATTATTACCAGCCTTAGTCACCCTGGGCAATGACCCCAAAATTCGCCTCACCAGGGTAATTCAACCGACAGAAACAGAGCCAGATATGAAAGTTTTAGAAGAGGCAATCCGTCAACTGATGCGTCGTCGGCAATTAGCTAGTACGGTGGTTGCGGCTCCAGTTAGGGCAGAATCAGTACCAGAAGGCATCATTCAACTAGTAAATAATGGACATTATGACGTGGTAGTTCTAGGTGCTTCCCGTGAAGGAATGCTACAACAGGCAATTAAGGGGAACATTCCCGAGGCGATCGCCTCTGGAGTAGATAGCACCGTAATTTTAGTTAGGAGTGCCATTAGCAGTTAAACCTGTTGTTTAATTTCATACAAACAGACCATATCTGGTATTGTTGGGCTATAAAAGTCAAAATTTGTCATGATGCAGGATACTGAATGAATATATTACTTCTCTATCCCAAGTTTCCCAAAAGTTTTTGGTCCTTTGAAAAAACCCTGGCATTGCTGAATCGCAAAGCGATGCTACCTCCTTTGGGTTTAGCCACTGTTGCCGCAATTTTGCCCCAGGAATGGAATTTTAAACTTAGCGATCGCAATATTCGTGAAGTTACAGAGGCAGAGTGGGCTTGGGCTGATATCGTGATTCTCTCGGCAATGATTGTCCAAAAAGAAGATTTACTAGAGCAAATTCGGGAAGCCAAACGCCGTGGTAAACTCGTTGCTGTGGGAGGTCCCTACCCCACTGCCCTACCTCAGGAAGTCTCCAATGTCGGGGCAGATTATCTGATTTTGGATGAAGGGGAAATCACCCTACCCATGTTTGTTGAGGCTATCAATCGAGGGGAAACTTCCGGTGTCTTCCGATCTAACGGGGAAAAACCCGATGTCACCAGTACACCCATTCCTCGTTTTGATTTACTCGAATTTGATGCTTACTCGGAAATGTCGGTGCAATTTTCCCGTGGTTGCCCCTTTCAGTGTGAATTCTGCGATATTATCGTTCTCTACGGTCGTAAACCCCGCACCAAAACCCCTGAACAAATTTTGGCTGAACTTGATCGCCTCTATGAGTTGGGGTGGCGACGTAGTATTTTCATGGTAGATGATAATTTTATTGGTAATAAACGTAACGTTAAGTTATTCCTCAAGGCATTGCAACCTTGGATGGTAGAACATCACTATCCCTTTTCCTTTGCGACGGAAGCATCCGTAGATTTGGCAAAAGACCAGGAATTGATGGATTTGATGGTTGCTTGTAATTTTGGTGCGGTGTTCTTGGGAATTGAAACCCCCGACGAAGAAAGTCTCAGTCTCACCCAGAAATACCAAAATACCAGGGATTCCCTCAGCGAATCGGTATTACAAATTACCCGCTCCGGTCTGCGAGTCATGGCAGGATTTATCATTGGCTTTGACGGTGAAAAATCTGGTGCCGGTCGGCGAATTGTGCAGTTTGTGGAGCAAACTTCTATCCCTACTGCCCTATTTAGTATGTTGCAAGCGCTTCCTGATACCGCTCTGTGGCATAGATTAGAAAAGGAAGGTAGACTGCGACAAAAGTCCGCCAACATTAATCAAACAACTTTGATGAATTTTGTTCCTACCCGTCCCCTAGAAGAAATTGCCAGGGAGTATATCGAAGCTTTTTGGGAACTCTACGAACCATCTAAGTTTCTTGATCGCGCTTACCGTCACTACCGACTCTTGGGAGAAGCTACCTATCCCAAAAAAGGTAAGAAAGCCAAAAAACCATTGAATTGGGTGACAGTGAGAGCATTACTGATTATTTGCTGGCGACAAGGTGTACTACGTGAAACCCGGTGGCAGTTTTGGCGACACTTAGGAAGTATGTACAGACATAATCCGGGGGGAATTAGCAGTTATCTCTCAGTTTGCGCCCAAATCGAGCATTTTATGGAATACCGGGAGATTGTGCGTTATGAAATTGAGAGTCAATTGGCAGATTTCTTAGCCACGGAAAAACAGCCACAACCAGAAGCTGTCAAAGCTTAAAGTTTCAAACAATTCCATACCGAGCTTTTCAACCATGGGGCAAAACATATTGACAACGTAAATACGTTGTCCCGTCATATTTAAAGTATGGATGTGTATTTTGCCCTCAATGGTGTCGGTTTCGTTTGGAACGACGAGAAAGCTCGGATTAACCCCAAAAAACATGGCGGTGTGACATTTCAACAAGCCGCAGAAGTACTATTCAGATATTATTTCATGCCTTATATCCAAACTCCTGGGAGCAAGGCTTTTGCTCACACAATTCCCGTTGAACTCATGTTGCTGAAGATTTAACTCTTCAAAACTTTTCAAGCGTCCTCTTAGCCCCACAGGTACAACATACCCTACTGGCTAACCTTAAAAAAATATAAGAATTTATGCGGTAAGCCATTGACAATATAATACTATTTATACATTTATATTACCGAGTTCAAAAATTTATAATGCTATTCATAGAGCCTTTAGTTGCTTGGGGCGTTGTTGATGCTGTCGGTTTTGTTTTTAAACCGATTATGGAAAAATTTGCGAGTCTAGCTATAGATACTTTAGAAGATTGCGTTAAAGATTTTTTTGGTGTCTGTATTCAAGACAAATTAGATCTAGCTAAAAATATATCTTTAAAAATTGCCTTTGGTAGATCCAAAAAGGAATTTTTAGGTTTACTTCAACAAGAATTTGAAGATAATGATATACAAAAAGATGAAATGTTAAATTATTTAGATGATTTAAGTACATTTCTTTCGTCTAAACCAGTTCTTGAAGAATTGGGTAAAGCGTTTAAAGAAAGCTTAGGAGTTCCTACATATCACCAAAACGATTTATTCGTTAATCCTACTACATTATTAATGATTTGGAATAATTTGAACTTAAAACCTTTACCAGAAGGTTTTAATTGGCAGCGGCTTGTTAAACGTTATAAAAAGAAAGTTGACTATATTTTACTTGAGACTGATAAATTAAGGGAATTATTGGATTCACAAAATTTGTCTAGAATTAGAGAGGAGATTGAACAAAATACTCCCATTAATGCAAATTTTGATTTACGCCGTTATCAGTCCAATTTACTTAATGCTTATAGCAAACTCAAGTTGGAGAGTTTGGACACTAGTGGTTATAGTTATAGCCTTGATTTATGGAAGATATTTGTTCCGCAACGTATGCAACAGCAGGAAGTTACACCGGCAAATATTTTTTTTGTTTCGGATATATTTAATGATCGGCAAAATTATAGGTACACTGTTATTTTAGGGAATCCTGGCTCTGGTAAATCTACTTTATCTCAATATATAGCATTGCAATGGGCAAAAACCCCAAGCAGTAGTTTAGAACTACAAGAATTACCTTTATTGATTGAGTTGCGTAATTATACTGAAAATCAAGAAAAATCGCGGTGCAGAAATTTTTTAGAATATTTTGCTCAAGGAAGTGGTGTACTTGGCGGAACTCTTAATCAAAAAGAACTGAATGAATGGTTAAAAACTCACGAATCAATAGTGATATTTGATGGATTAGATGAAATACTTGATCAAGGAAAAAGAAAAAATGTAACTATTGATATCATTAATTTTACAACAACCTATCCCAAAGCGCGAGTTTTAGTAACCTCAAGGGTCGTTGGTTACGAACAGCAGCGTCATCGATTCAGGGATGCAAATTTTATTCACTTCATGCTACAAGATTTAGATCAAGGTCAAATTGAGGGATTTATTACTCAATGGCATGACTTAGTTTTTTTAGATCAATATGAAAAAAAGCAAAAAAGCGATCGCTTGCTAAAATGTATCCAAAAGCCTACATTTAAGGAACTCGCAGGGAATCCTTTACTACTAACCATGATGGCAATTTTGAATCGACATGAAGAATTGCCAAGAGATAGAGCAACTCTTTATGAACATGCGTCAGAAGTTCTGTTGCAAAAGTGGGATGCAGAAAGAAAATATTTGCCAGATCACACCAGACTCGAATATCACGATAAAAAAGAGATGCTGCGTGAAATTGCTTTCAAAATTCTATCAGATGCAATTAAAAGTGCCAATAGCTTAATTATAACTAAAGAGAATCTCGAAACCATTCTGAACCAATATTTGGAAGATAAAAAAATTAATAACGCTTATTTGCAAGCTAAGTCATTACGAGAACACCTAACTAACCGCAGTTTTATTTTATGTTTTTTGGGGGGGAATAGTTATGGCTTTGTGCATCGGACTTTTTTAGAATATTTCTGTGCTTTGTACTTTTTAGATAAATATCAACACGAACAGACTATGAGTCTGGATCAACTTAAAGAAGAAGTGATTATCAACCGATGGACAAACGAGACTTGGCATGAGGTAATTGTTTTACTTACTGGATTGATTCACGAAAGCTTTGCGGCTGAACTTATAGATTGTTTAGCAGAACAAGATGGACAACCACGTAATTTTGATAATTTAATATTGGCAGCAGAATGCCTGCAAAATGTTAGAAATCGTTACCCAGTTCGCGAAACAGACAAAAGATTGCTGGATAGAATTAAAGATTTGGTAGACAATCAGCCACTGCTTACAGATGAAATCCGTAATAAAGCTATCGCAGTTATCAAAACTACCTGGACAAATGACTTCATCAAAACTACCTGGACGGATGACTCGGAAACATTACAGTGGCTTGCAGCTTTAGACCAGTAAAATAGAGTCAGAGTCATGGAGTTAAGCATTGATGGTAGAACGCCTAGTTGCATGGGGAATAGCAAATTCAGCCGGGTTTGTCTTTAAGACTCTCCTAGAGGAACTGGCGCGGGTAAATTTAGACAAATACACCCAAAAGTTTTTCTCGGAAACTTTACAATATTTACTATCTGGTGTACAAATTAGCCAGCAACAAACGTTAGAAATTGCCTTTGGTCAAGCTTTGAAAGAATTTTTAAGCTTGGTACAACAAGAGTTAGAAGATGCAGATTTGTCTGAAGCAGAACTCAAGCAATATGTTAAACCCTTGCAGCAGTTTATTCAGCATGAAATTGTACTTATAGAATTAGGAAAGCCATTTCTAGTCGATGCAGCAACTAATGCGAGTAGTTTAGAGGCAATTTGGGATGAATTAAAATTACTGCCGCTATCTGATAATTTCAACTGGCAAATTTTAACTAGACGATATCAAAGAAAAGTTAAAGCTATTCTGCAAGATTCAGATGAATTGCGTTCTATCTTAAATACTCAAAAGCTTGAAGCAATCCAGCGCAACATTAAAGAAATCGCTGCTATTGCACCGGACTTTGATTTAATACATTATCGCCGAGAAATTCAAAAAGCTTATGGTCATCTCAGGCTTGATTCCTTTGATACTTCAGGTTATAGCTACAGTGTGAAGCTATGGAATATGTTTATTCCGCAAAATGTGCGTGAAGTTAATGAAACTTTACCACAAATTTATGAGTTACCAAAAGAGGAATTGGAACGGCTCAAAAAAAGTAATGGGCTAGAAGAAGATGTTGATATTAAACCAGAAATTTTAGAACAATATAAACGAGCTTATAGTCAACAAACTAGCCGCTCTGTATTAGAAATACTTGAACTAAGGCAAACTTATAAACACATAGTTATTTTGGGCGATCCTGGTTCTGGCAAGTCTAGTTTACTGCAATATTTAACACAGCAATGGGCAGAAACACCTATTGAAGATTTGTCATCGTCATCAATTCCCTTGCTAATTGAGTTACGTACTTACATGCGTAGCCGGGATAATCATGAATGCAGAGATTTCTTAGAATTTTTTCAGCAGGGAAGCGGGTTTGTTTGTTTTCTCAATCAGCAGCAACTCGATACATTGCTTAAAAGTGGTAAAGCCTATGTGATGTTTGATGGCTTAGATGAGGTATTTGAGCCAAATAAACGGGAAGAAGCCATTACAGATATTATTAAGTTCACGAATAACTATCCACTGGTACGAGTGCTGGTGACTTCTCGCGTCATTGGTTATAAGCCGGCAAGATTGCGAGATGCTAATTTTCGGCATTTTATGCTGCAAGACTTAGAACCAGAGCAGGTTCAAGATTTTATTAATCGCTGGCATGATTTTGCTTTTAGCGATCCTTTAGATAAACAAAGAAAAAAAGAACGTTTAGAAAGAGCAATTCAGGATTTTCAGGCGATTCGCCAGCTTGCTAGTAATCCTCTGCTGTTAACAATGATGGCAATTCTCAATCGCAATCAAGAATTACCAAGAGACAGATCGGAACTTTATAATCAAGCCTCACGAGTTTTGCTACAGCAATGGGATTTAGAAAAACTTTTGATTAATGTAGAATCAGCAAGCATTGATTATAAAGATAAGCAGGCGATGTTACGTCAAGTTGCCTATAATATGCAAACCAACAAAAAAGGTTTATCAGGTAACTTGATTCATAAAGATGCTTTAGAAAGCATTTTAATCAAATATTTGCAAAATATAGGAGTTCATCAAGAAGAAAGAATAGCGCAGTTGATCATTGGGCAACTACGGGAGCGTAATTTTATTTTATGTTTTTTAGGTGCTGATTACTATGCTTTTGTGCATCGGACTTTTTTAGAATATTTCTGCGCTTGGGAGTTTGTTTGGCAGTTTGAGAAGGAACGCAATATTACAATTGATTCTCTCATTGATGATGTTTTTGGCAAACATTGGCAAGATGAAACTTGGCATGAGGTATTGCGGCTAATTGCGGGAATGATTGATGCCAAGTTTGTTGGCAAGATTATTGAGTATTTGATGAATCTAAATGGTGAAGAAGAGAAGTTTATTAACCTGTTTTTAGCAGCTAAGTGTTTTTCAGAAGTGAGAAATCCTTTAATAGTTCAGCCAGAAGCAGATAAGTTATTTAAGAAAATTCAAGATTTAATTAAATATGACTTTCCTTATTACTATGACTACTTCAGTGAAGAAATAAATTTAGTTAGGGAAATTAATACGCAAGCTGTTGCAACAGTTGCTGCTATTTGGAAAGATGACCCCCAAACCAAAACTATCCTGCAAACTCGCGCCCAGGATGATGAACGTTGGGAGGTGCGAGATGCAGCTATCCAAGCATTAGCCAGCAATTACAAAGATGACCCCCAAACCAAAACTATCCTGCAAACTCGCGCCCAGGATGA
Source organism: Calothrix sp. 336/3 (assembly GCF_000734895.2). Taxonomy (GTDB): domain Bacteria; phylum Cyanobacteriota; class Cyanobacteriia; order Cyanobacteriales; family Nostocaceae; genus 336-3. The sequence goes on from NZ_CP011382.1 coordinate 5,732,134, forward strand.
TGAACGTTGGGAGGTGCGAGATGCAGCTATCCAAGCATTAGCCAGCAATTACAAAGATGACCCCCAAACCAAAACTATCCTGCAAACTCGCGCCCAGGATGATGAACGTTGGGATGTGCGAGATGCAGCTATCCAAGCATTAGCCAGCAATTACAAAGATGACCCCCAAACCATAACTTTCCTGCAAACTCGCGCCCAGGATGATGAACGTTGGGATGTGCGAGATGCAGCTATCCAAGCATTAGCCAGCAATTACAAAGATGACCCCCAAACCATAACTATCCTGCAAACTCGCGCCCAGGATGATGAACATGAGTATGTGCGACGTGCAGCTATCCAAGCATTAGCCAGCAATTACAAAGATGACCCCCAAACCATAACTATCCTGCAAACTCGCGCCCAGGATGATGAACATGGGGATGTGCGACGTGCAGCTATCGAAGCATTAGCCAGCAATTACAAAGATGACCCCCAAACCATAACTATCCTGCAAACTCGCGCCCGGGATGATGAAGATGGGGATGTGCGACGTGCAGCTATCGAAGCATTAGCCAGCAATTACAAAGATGACCCCCAAACCATACCTATCCTGCAAACTCGCGCCCAGGATGATGAAGATGGGGATGTGCGACGTGCAGCTATCGAAGCATTAGCCAGCAATTACAAAGATGACCCCCAAACCATACCTATCCTGCAAACTCGCGCCCAGGATGATGAAGATGGGGATGTGCGACGTGCAGCTATCCAAGCATTAGCAAAGCACTTCCAATATCAACCTGATTTGTTTAACACTTACCACCACTGTGCCAGAAATGACCCCTTTGAAAGCAAAGAAAGATGGCAAACTATCCCTCGGCGCGTTGCAGTGGAGATAATTATTAAACAGTATCCTCACCATGAGCAGACTCTACCACTGTTGCGTGACAGAGCAGAGAATGATCCGGATGAAGAAGTGCGGGAGTATGCTCAGAAGAAGTTGAAGCAGTGGGAAGGGTGAGTATTAGGAATAACATATCTTAAGTTAGGCTCATTAGAATATTCCGCAATTGCCACCAAGACAATTGAATTTGTATTGAGTAAGGTGTAAATGTGACTTCAGTATTTGGTAAATTTTATACCAGATATTCAGTACCGCCCTCACTATATGAATTTTTTTGTCCCTTTGTATGACTTCAGAGAATACCACAAAAATAAAATTTCCCTTATGGCACTACCTTAATCAACCCCTATTCAGTCGCCATAGTCAACTGATTTTAAGTCCGAGACGTTTTGCCTATTTCCATAGAGTCACCCTATTGGAAAAATGTTTTGCTAAAAATTACGATCCTAGAAGATTGTATTAATTAAAATATAATGACAGACCAAGATTTGCAGTAGAGACACGGTTTTTCGTGCCTCTTGCTGCTTAGGGAATAGGAAAACTATCCTAAAAACAACTTGTAAGCAGGATTCTTATTTTCATCCCAATATTGATAACCGAGGGTATCGAGAAAAGCTTGCCATTCAGTCATCTCATGGGGTGGAACTTGGATACCCACTACTATACGTCCATAGTCTGCCCCATTGTTGCGGTAGTGAAATAAACTAATATTCCAGTTGGGACTCATAGAGCCGACAAATTTCATCAATGCACCGGGACGTTCGGGGAATTCAAAACGATATAGTAATTCATTATCTGCGAGGGAAGAGCGTCCTCCTACCATATGACGGATATGGAGCTTGGTTAATTCATCATCGGTTAAATCGATGGTTTGAAAACCGCAGTCTTCAAAGGTGCTACGCATTTTCACCCTTTCTGCCCTATTTTGGACTTGCATACCGACAAAGATATGGGCAGTTTGTTCATCAGCAATCCGGTAGTTAAATTCTGTCAGGTTGCGTCTACCAATACAGTCACAGAAGTTGCGCAGACTACCAGCTTTTTCAGGAATGGTGACAGCAAAAATTGCTTCTCGACGTTCTCCTAATTCTGCTCTTTCCGCGACAAATCGCAGACGGTCAAAATTCATATTTGCACCACAGGCGATCGCGATCAAGGTTTCTGCTTCTATTTGCTCCCTTTCTACATAAGCTTTCGCTCCGGCGATCGCCAATGCTCCCGCAGGTTCTACAATTGACCTAGTATCTTCAAATACATCCTTGATGGCAGCACAAATATCATCGGTGTCTACCAAAATAATATCATCGACATATTCTTGGCATAGTCGAAACGTCTCTTCACCGACTTCTCGCACTGCTACCCCATCCGCAAATAAACCCACTTGGGATAGACGTACTCGCTTTCGAGCTTGCAAAGATTGATACATGGCATCGGCATCGGCAGGCTCAACACCAATAATTTTAATATCGGGACGAATACGTTTGACATAGGCAGCAATCCCGGAAATTAAACCACCGCCACCAATTGCCACAAAAATTGCATGGATAGGTTTCTGGTGTTGGCGCAGGATTTCCATACCAATGGTACCTTGTCCAGCAATCACATGGGGGTCATCAAAGGGGTGAATAAAGGTTAAACCCTTCTCTGTTTCCAATTGACGAGCATAGGCGTAGGCATCATCATAGGTATCGCCGTGGAGTACCACCTCCCCTCCCCGTGCTTTGACGGCGTTGATTTTGACTTGGGGTGTAGTCACAGGCATAACAATGATTGCCCTAGTACCTAACTGACTAGCCCCCAAAGCCACACCCTGAGCATGATTTCCCGCCGAAGCTGCAATCACACCCTGAGCTAACAAATCGGGTGGCAGGTTTGCCATCTTGTTATAAGCACCACGCAACTTAAAGGAAAATACTGATTGCATATCCTCTCGTTTCAGCAACAGATTGTTGTTGAGGCGGGCTGAAAGATTAGGAGCAAATTCCAGTGGTGTTTCCTGGGCTACATCGTATACGCGAGCAGTGAGAATTAGTTGCAGGTAGTCGCAAAACATGGGTATGGGTAGATGAGCGAGTGCCGGATGGAGTTTAATTTTACGGCAGTTTTGTACCTATTTCGTCTATTTTTTTTGGCGATCGCACTTGACAATTAAGACAGTCGCTACGATTCTACAATTCTGGTGGAGACGCTCCGGCGGAACGTCTCTAATTGCTGTAAATCTTGTTGCGAAAACTGAAACCAACTTCACTCAGTCTTCACTTTAGCTTTAAGCTGACCAGTATATACTTCAGTATATCTCCGGAAATATAAAAATTATTCTTATCATCGCAACCGTATTTATACGGTCTCAATCGCTACTACCAAAAATTTTAATTGAGGGCAGAAAATGAACAGGTGCAGAAATAAACAGCGATTCATCAAGTTTTCACTTGGTCAAATCAACTATTACAGCTTAATTTGCCTATTAAGCATGATTTTTCTCTCAGATTCAGTGGGAGCAAGAATTCAGCGAACAGAGTTGCAAATAGCACAGCAGCCAACAACTAAGCAGCCAAACGCCACCCGCGCAGAGGCTGGGAAGTTAACCCAAGAAGGATTGAAATTATTTCAACAAGGAAGCGCAGAATCTCTGGTTGCAGCGAGGAAAAAATGGGAAGCAGCACTGGTTTTGTGGCAGAAATTAGGGGATAAACAATGGCAAGCTACTATCCTTACAGCGATTGGTCGAGTCTACGACAGTTTAGGAGAAAAGCAGGAAGCACTAAAATACTACAACCAAGCTCTACCGTTATTCCGTGCAGTGGGCAACAAGGGTGGGGAAGCTACTACCCTGAATAATATTGGTAGTGTCTACGACAGTTTAGGAGAAAAGCAGGAAGCACTGAAATACTACAACCAAGCTCTACCGTTAATCCGTGCAGTGGGCAACAAGGGTGGGGAAGCGAATACCCTGAATAATATTGGTCTAGTCTACTCAGATTTAGGAGAAAAGCAGGAAGCACTGAAATACTACAACCAAGCTCTACCGTTATTCCGTGCAGTGGGCAACAAGGGTGGAGAAGCTACTACCCTGACTGGTATCGGTGCAGTCTACTCAGATTTAGGAGAAAAGCAGGAAGCACTGAAATTCTTGAACCAAGCTCTACCGTTATTCCGTACAGTGGGCGATCGTCGTGGGGAAGCTACTACCTTGATTAATATTGGTGCAGTCTACTCAGATTTAGGAGAAAAGCAGGAAGCACTGAAATACTTCAACCAAGCTCTACCGTTATTCCGTACAGTGGGCGATCGTCGTGGGGAAGCTGCTACCCTGACTGGTATCGGTGCAGTCTACTCAGATTTAGGAGAAAATCAGGAAGCACTGAAATACTTCAACCAAGCTCTACCGTTATTCCGTACAGTGGGTGATCGCCGTGGGGAAGCTGCTACCCTGAGTAATATTGGTTTAGTCTACTCAGATTTAGGAGAAAAGCAGGAAGCACTGAAATTCTTGAACCAAGCTCTACCATTAATCCGTGCAGTCGACGATCACCATGGGGAAACTGGAATCCTGGGGAATCTTGCTAGTCTGGAACGCAAACAAGGAAACCTCCAAGCATCCCTCAAACACATCGAAACTGCCATCCAAATCATCGAAGCACTCCGTAGTACCTACACCGACCAAAACCTCAAAACCCAATACTTCGCTACAGTTCAAGGCTACTACCAATTCTACATTGACTTGTTGATGGAACTGCACAAAAAAGACCCATCAAAAGGATATAATACCCTGGCTTTTAACGCCAGTGAGCGCTCCCGCGCTCGTAGTCTCATTGAATTACTGACAGAATCCCAAGCGAAAATCCGTAAAGGTGTTGACCCTAAATTACTACAACAGGAAACAGAAATCCAGCAAAAAATTGATGCTCAGGAAAAACTGAAAATTGAATTATCCCAACAGGAAAATATCAACAGCACAATTAATAAAATTGCTCAAGCAGACGCACAACTCAACACCCTCAGAGCAGAATACAAAGAACTACAAAATAAAATTCGCATATCTAGCCCTGCCTACGCAAATATCAAATATCCCCAACCTCTCACCCTCTCCCAGGTACAACAGCAAGTCCTAGATGAGGAAACAGTTCTTTTACAATATTCCCTCGCTGCGGAGCGTAGCTACCTGTGGATGGTGACAAAAACGGGAATGCGAAGCTTTGAGCTAGCTAAACAGTCAGATATTGAAGAATTAGTTGAAAATTACCGAGACTTATTAGAAAATCATCCCGATGAAATCATTCCTGTTCAACTTAAAGAGGGGCAAATAGCAGCCAGAAAACTGAGTCAAATCCTCCTACAACCCGTAGTTAAGGAATTAGGGAATAAACGTTTACTCATCGTTGCTGATGGGGGATTGCAATCGATTCCCTTCGGAGTTTTACCTATACCCAGCTTACCAATTAATCAACAAACTGGGGATGGTTTTAAGTCTTTTCTCCTAGCAAAACACGAAATCGTCTATTCTCCCTCAGCAACGGTGATTGCAGAATTACGCAAGGATTTACAAAAGCGCAAACCAGCAGAAAAAGCTTTAGCAATATTTGCTGATGCGGTGTTTGGTTGTGAAGATAGAGATTGCACTAAACGAGATACCCGTCTTCAGTCTCTCAAGGGACAAAAAACTCCCAGAATTATTAATCGTCCAGATAATACCGATGTTTTGGCATTAAAAAGAGCCGCAAAAAACAACCGTGATTTAGAGGGGCGTTTACCTGCAACTAAGAAGGAAGCTGAGGGTATTTTATCTCTATTTGAGAAAAACTCGACTTTCCAAGCCTTTGATTTTGCTGCGAGTCGGGAAAATGTCCTCAATCAAAGCTTGAATCAGTATAAGATTGTGCATTTTGCTACCCACGGCACAGCGAATTTTGAGAATCCAGAGCTATCGGGGATTGTGTTGAGTTTGTTTGATAGCAAGGGTAAAGGAATTAATGGTTATTTGCGTTTAGTCGATATTTTCAACTTGAATTTAGCCGCCGAGTTAGTTGTTCTCAGTGCTTGCGAGACGGGAATCGGCAAGGAAACCAAGGGAGAAGGCTTGATGGGGTTGACAAGGGGATTTATGTATGCAGGTAGTCCCCGTTTAGCGGTGAGTCTCTGGAATGTGAATGATGAGAGTACTTCGGTGTTGATGCAGAAGATGTATAAAAAGATGTTGCAAGGGAAGATGACTCCTGCTGCGGCTCTGCGGGCTGCTCAACTGGAGATGTTGGAGAGTAAGGAATATGCTGATGCTCACTATTGGGCAGCTTTTACCTTGCAGGGTGAGTGGAGGTAAGGAATTCAGCTCCCTGTTCAGATCCCGGACTTCTCCCAGAAATCGGGGATCTAGCGGGGGTATATAAAAATTTACTAATCAAGATAATCAGAAATAAATCAAAAATTATTTCAAATTTATTTCTGTAAAGAATGTCATTTTCCTAAGATTTATATTTATTTTCTATTTCCTGTCTCTAGCATCTCTAGAGATTCCTATACTGATGTGTATTCCTATCGTTGGTATAACGAGGAGATTGGAAATGGTTCATACATACGAAGTATTGGTTGATATTCGGGAGTTTAGCGACCTAGCCAGCAATCCTGTCAGACAAGGAACAGAACGTTACGAAATTGATGCCGAATCTAAGGAAAAGGCTGATGGTATGGCATTTAAGAAAGCGAAGATTGAGCATCCCCAAGGCACTGAATATGATGTGAGAGTAACTCGGTTACTACGATAAACATAACAGCTAATTAATTAAGAATTATATTGATTTTTTAGCGGCGTGGTAACTATCTGCGCTGCTATTTGTATAAGCTTAAAGGAATTAAACCTCATCTATTTTAAGAACTTTCCTAATCCAGATATTGATTCCTGATGTCGCAATAGCTAAACTTTTCACCATAGACAAGGTTTATTTTGCAAAAATTCGTAAAATTATCACACCAATAACCAATCCCATACCATGTGCCCAATAACCAATAGTACCTGAATTGGCTCCGGGAATATTCAAGCTACCAATACCATAAAATAGTTGTTGTACAAACCACCAAAAGCCGTAAAAATAGGCTGGTAATTGGAGGGGAACATAAGCAATTACCAGGGGAAAGATAGTATCAATTTTGATGTGAGAATATCGGTAAATATAGGCTCCAAGAATAGCAGCGATCGCCCCATTTGCTCCAACTAAGGGAGTTGTCAAATTTGGTTCGATGATAATTTGGGCAATCCCTGTCAAGGAACCACAGAGCAAGTAAAATAATAAATATTTGCGATGTCCTAAGAAATTCTCTAAGGATTTGCCAAAAACCCAGATATATATCGAGTTACCCAGGATTTGGGAAAAACTGCCATGGATAAACATCGCTGTCAGGATGCTACCCGAACGCAGTAAAGCGTATACTCCTGCTGCCAAGTTACCAGTAGATAATTGGGCGATCGCTGTACTCAAAATAGCCGGAGTTAATCCCCAATTACTGACAAAACTATTTAAATCCCCAGTGATACTCATGCGTAACTCTGCCAGAAATAGAAACAGATTCATACCGAGAACACAGTAAGTGATAATCGGTTTTTTCTGGAGTTCTAGGTAGTCACTAATAGGAATCATAATTCTTGGTAATTGCTAATTGAAAATAGGCAATATTTTGATGAATTAACTATTACCTAAGGATGATTACCAACCAAGAAAATATTAACAGATACCTGACTTCGGAACCAAGCCAGGTATCTATATACCCACAATCTATATCGCTGAGAGTGCAGTTAATAAAGATTGGAAGGTAGGTATTTTTAATCAGAAATTACCTTAAACATCGCAACTGAGTTCACCCGCTTTCTGGGTAAATTTACTATTCTCTCTGTAATCTACAGGACAATCAATTACCGTAGGTACATCTTGAGCAAGAGCTTCTTTCAAGACTGGGATTAAATCAGTTGCAGATTCAACTCGGTAGCCTTTGAGACCCATGCTTTCGGCAAATTTGACAAAATCAGGGTTCGTGAAATGGACAAAAGCAGAATGCCCCTTACCGAAATGGTTTTCCTGTTTCCACTCAATTAACCCATAGCCGCCATCATTGAAAACTAGGGTGACGAAGGGAGTACCGACACGGAGAGCGGTTTCTAACTCTTGACAGTTCATCATGAAACCACCGTCACCAGTCACAGCAATCACCTTGCGGTTAGGATGTACCATTTTCGCTGCTAAAGCTCCCGGAATGGCAATACCCATGGCGGCAAAACCATTGGAAATTATACAGGTATTAGGACTATGGCAGTGGTAATGGCGAGCAATCCACATTTTATGAGCACCGACATCGGAAATGACAATATCATCTGGTCCCATCACCTGGCGCAAATCGTAAATTAATTTTTGCGGTTTGATGGGGAAACCGTCATCCTTAGCGTATTGTTCGTAGTCTGCGCGGATATTGCCCCGTAAAGAAATCGAGTAGGGGTTGGGTTTACCCTGGCGATCGGCGACTTTGGAAATTTCTGCCAAGGAATCAGAAATATCACCCACAACTTCTACAGTCGGGATATAGCTGCTATCAATTTCCGCAGGGTGGGTAGCAATGTGAATGATGGGAATTTTGCCATCAGGATTCCATTTTTTGGGAGAAAATTCAATTAAGTCGTAACCGATCGCGATGACTAAATCAGTATTATCAAAGCCACAGTTGACAAAATCCCGTTGTTGTAAACCGACTGCCCACAATGCCAGAGGATGGGTATAGGGAATCACACCTTTACCCATAAAAGTATTGGCAACGGGGATATTCATTTCGGTGGCAAACTGAGTCACCGCATCACTAGCATTAGCACGGATGGCTCCGTTACCAACTAGGATGATGGGGTTAACAGCTTGAGAAATTACCCCAGCTGCGGAACGGAGACTAGCAAAGGAAGCAAAGGTTTTATCCTGCTTGTCAATCTTCAGAGGTTTGCCTTCCACATCCATGGCAGCAATATTCTCTGGTAAATCGATATGTACTGCACCAGGTTTTTCACTTTCTGCCCGTTTAAAAGCTTTGCGGACAACTTCCGGGGTAATACTGGGGCGGACAATTTGTTTGTTCCATTTGGTGACAGGGGCAAACATCGCTACCAAGTCGAGGTATTGGTGAGATTCGATGTGCATTCTGTCCGTTCCCACCTGTCCAGTAATTGCCACAAGGGGCGCACCATCTAGGTTAGCATCGGCAACGCCAGTCATTAAATTAGTTGCCCCTGGTCCAAGGGTAGAAAGACAGACACCTGCTTTTCCGGTTAAACGTCCGTAAACGTCTGCCATAAATGCTGCACCCTGCTCGTGACGGGTGGTGATAAATTGAATGGAAGAATGTTTTAAAGCTTCCAAGACGTGTAAATTTTCTTCGCCAGGGAGTCCAAATACATACTGCACCCCTTCATTTTCTAAGCACTTAACTAGTAATTCAGCTGTATTCATGTATTTATGCCTCACTGTCTTAAAAAATCAAGTAGGAATTTAGGGAGAAAGATGGGACATCTGGTAGAAATCAATGATTGCTGATGGCAATGATTGTAGAGAGGTAAAATTTTACTTCTCCACATCAGTGGTAATTGATGAGGTGAATTTTGGTGATTCGTCTTATCAAGTTATAAAAGGTGATTGGTGGTGAGATTGCCGACTTGTTGTCAAAGTCAGTGATAAGCTGCAACGCATCTCAATTTCTATAGCTGCACATCAGCTTATAATTACCCGCAACCTTTTTCCTTACCTATCATCAGTAAAAATCTATTTCTACAAGCGGTCGATGATTTTTTTAATACCCTTGTCCTTTTCCTACTTCACCCATACTGTTTTAACATTGACAAATTCGTGTATGCCTTGAATACTTAATTCCCTGCCATATCCAGAGCGCTTAATTCCTCCGAAAGGCAGACGGGGGTCGGATTTGACCATCCCATTTATAAATACTGCCCCAGCGGCGATTTCTCGAATCAAGCGGTGTTGTTGGTTAGTGTCCTTTGTCCAAGCACTAGCACCTAAACCAAAGGGTGTATCGTTGGCAAGGTGGATAGCTGTATCGATATCAGGGACAGAGAAAACTAGGGCAACGGGACCAAAAAATTCTTCTCTAGCGATCGCGCTGTCTTGGGGTACATCTATAACTATGGTCGGTGGGTAATAATTCCCTGGTAATTCTGTAATTGGTTGCCCTCCGGTGAGAATTTTGCCACCCACTGCCAAGCATTTTTGTACCTGTGCGTCTAATTCTTGGAGAATTCCCGGTGTTGCCATTGGTCCGATGTCGGTTTCTGGTGACATGGGGTCGCCGACTTTTAAGGATTGGAATTTTTCTAAGAGTAATTTGGTAAATTGGTCAGCGATCGCCGCTTCCACAATAAAGCGTTTAGCTGCTATACATGATTGCCCATTATTCAACATTCTGGCTGTAGTCGCTGTGGCAACTGCGGTGTCTATGTCAGCGCTTGCTAACACGATGAATGGGTCACTACCCCCTAATTCTAAAACAGTTTTTTTAATTTCTTTGCCTGCGGCTGCCGCCAGGGACATACCTGCGGGTTCACTACCTGTGAGTGTTGCAGCTTTTACCCGCTCATCTGCAATGATACTGTTCACCTTGGAAGCGCCGACCAACAGAGTCTGAAACACACCTAGGGGAAATCCTGCCCGACTGAGAATATCTTCAATAGCTAGGGCACACTGGGGCACATTGGAAGCGTGTTTTAAGATACCGACATTTCCCGCCATTAAAGCTGGAGCGGCAAAGCGAAATACTTGCCAGAAGGGGAAATTCCAGGGCATCACTGCCAAGATAATACCGAGGGGTTGGTAACAAACAAAGCTGTTGCTTGCATCACTTTCCACAGGTAAATCTGCTAACTGTTGGGGGGCATTTTCTGCGTAGTAGCGACAAACGACAGCACATTTTTCCACTTCCGCGATCGCGCTTTTGTAGGTTTTGCCCATTTCTAAAGTCATTAACCGGGCAAGTTCGGCTTTTTCCTGTTCCAGAATAGCTGCCGCTTGATTTAACCACTGCGATCGCTCTGAAAAAACCGTCTGCCGATACTTGACAAAAGCCTGCTGTGCTAAATCTAATTTGGCGGTAATTTCTGTATCCGTTAGTTCTGGGAAAGTTTTGAGGGTTTCTCCTGTGGCAGGATTAATAGTGGCGATCGGCATACCCTGACCTCCTGTGTAAGGAATGATGAAAGATTTACTACTCAGTAATTACGAGCGGCTGATGAATTTGCTCTGACTGGGAAAATATGCAACTAGGAGCCATTACCCGGAAAAATCAAATTGACGCAGCCTACCTACAATCAAATTCTAGTCTTACTTTCTCGGATAGGTTACTAACTATTAAACTTTCTCAACCTAAAAGGAAATTAAAATTACACAAAAAACAGTATAAATACTGACGCTGTTTTCAAACCCCAAGGTTTACTAATGTCACCACAAGTGATTGCCAGCCATGGAAAACTAACTATTCCTACTAGTTACAGAAAGTCCATCAACAATTAAGGATGGTGTGTAGCAAGAACCATTCCAGTCTGCATCACCTCCCAATTTGACTAACTGTTTTAGGGCTGTATAAACATTACCTGCCACCATCGTATCCTTGACTCGCCCCACAACTTCGCCCTTGTGGACACGATAACCGAGGTCAATATTGATGGAAAAATCTCCCGAAATCCCACTGCCACCACCTAACATTTGGTCTACAATAATACCCTCATCCATGGATTGAATTAGGTCTGTCAGGCTTCCCGTTCCCGGCTGAATCAGAAAGTTAAATAAACCTGGAGTGGGGTAACTACCTAAATCGGGGCGAAAACCGTTACCAGTGGAAAGTTTACTTAATTGTCGTCCAGTGGTGCGATCGCAATAAAAATCCTGCAATACCCCATTTTGAATAAATACAAGCGGTTGGGTAGGAATACCTTCATCATCAAAAGGGCAACTATAGGGACCTGCTTCTGGGTCTTGGGATAGAGTCAAATCCCTTGCCATGACTGATTTCCCGATTCTATCAACCCAAGGAGAAGCCTTTTCTATAACTTGTTTACCATTTAAAGCCGCCTGGATAGTTCCCCAAAGCATATCCGCAGCTTTTGAGGTAAATAGTACTGGCAAGCGACCATTGGGAGACAACACATTTGTTTCTGCCCAAGACAATCTCTGTAAAATTTGTTGCGCTACTTTTTCCGGGTTAAGTATTCCCCGTTCCGTTTGTCCATCAGCAACACTGAGAAAATCATCACCACGCACCCATTCTGCGGCGACATAACAACTGAGAGTGGTGTCAGTATAGTAACAATCTAAACCCCTAGTATTCACGAGACGGGTTGTTTCTAAGTCACATTCCCAGTCAGCATTACAGAGAACTTCCGGGTATTCCTCACGAATGAGGGCGATCGCCTCCTTACCCCACTGCACTAAATTTTCTACTGCCACTTCTTCCCCTAAATCAGGATAGACGGGCTGATAATTTCCAGCTAATTCCACCTTTTCGGATTGGTTTAAGTAACTGAGGTTTAATGCTCGTTCGACCAATGCTTGTGGCTCCACCAAACCATATGCCACAGATAAACCAGGACGACCATCACGCCATAATCGTAAGGCTGTACCCTCTGCTTGACTGGTTTCTAGCTGCTTGAGACGGTTAGCCTCAAAAAACACTGGACGAGATAAAGAATGCGACTGATAAACCTCTGCCGCTTCTGCACCCGACTTGATGGCAAGTTCCAATAACTGCTCCGCTAAACTATCCTGTAATAAATTTTTTGACACCATGGTTATTATTGGCTCTGCACATGGGAATTAAATCAGTTATCAGCTATGCAGCTATTTAGTTATCAGGTACCAGTCAAAATAACTGTCACCCGTTACCTGATTTAATCAGTTTTTGTCTACTACTCAAACAATTACAGCAGTGTGGAGTTACAGAATCTGTATTCCTGAAACTGTCTCCACCCTGCTCAACTGTTATCTATTCCCCATCCACTTTACGGCAGATTGACCTCACACAATAACCAAAAACCTGCAAATGATTCGGAATTAGGATCAGATTGAATCCCGATAAAATGAACACCCCTAGCTTGTTCCTTGGCAGTTTCAAAATTTTTCCCTTCCATCTGTATTTTTGGGGTGCGGAGATTGGCTAAAATCCAACTTTCACTAGCACCAGTTTCTAGTACCAAGCCTGCACCCTGGGGACTATTATCAAATCGCAGCCAAGCTAATTCCAAGCCTGACATCCAAGCTGCTATGGGTAAGGCACGAGGTGAGAAAAGTAACACTCCAGGGATAAGTGTTTCAGGAGAGAGTTGGAGTAAATCCAGGGGAAATCCTTCTCCAAAACCAATATCCCAATCTGGCATATCGGCAAAATCCCCTGCTTTTAATGTCACAAAACCCCACTGCTGCCCTTCTAAGACATCTGGTAAGCGCTGAGGTAGGGGTGCATCAAGGCGTACTGAAGGATTAGTACCACCCTGATATCCTGTTTCTAAGGGATACACTTCTGCCATCCGTTGCTCAATCCATTGGTTAAGCACTAAAGCTCGGCGACTAGGTAATGCAGGAATTCCCGCATCCGTACAAGCTTTGGTAATCATGTTATTCATTTGCCGACGGAAGAAGCGAATTTTGATTGGAGCTTCCCCAGACTTGGCGATCGCCTCTTCAATTGCCGTGCGTAACCAGACAGAATTGACTTCTGTACTTGGACAATATTTTGTGTAACGAAATAGAGAATTCACATCCTTGCGAGTGTTCAAAGGACTCTCACAAATCAAAACTTCCCAAACTTTTTTTTGCTTTTCGTCCAGAATCGGACGGGAGTAAAAATCTAGTTCCCAAATACTGCCCATGTGCTGCGCTTATGATGTGGCTACTTTTTATATTTTCAACTCTACTAAGTTATTGAGCTTCTTTAACAACAGATTCAATAGTAGATATGTTCTACGGGAATGTCTCTACTCAATTACCAAGGTTTGATTCCCCCAGGGATGGGGCTAATTCTCTGGGAAAATTATTTTAGTGAAGATGTTCCGTCGGAGGTTCTCTACCAAGGGTTTCGGGCAATGGATAATTAAATTCATCGATGTCTATGATGTGGTAATGATGCAAAAAAAACCTTCAACTAGGTGGGGTTGAGGAAGAAAACCCAATCTACCCAGTTAAAGGTGAGGTTGAGTTGACACCAGTAAACCCAACCAAGACTATTTAATTTTCCGAATTGGAACTCAAAGCAGCTTAAAACCTCAGTAATTGGGTTTCGCCATTGGAACCATCAACACCATCATTGTCTGTTACTACCAAGGTAGTACCATTGCGTAATACTGTCATACCTTCAATTTTCTCTAACACTAAACCACCGGTAGACTGTAAATCTGGCAGCAAATCCCGTACCAATTTTTTAGTTACTACGGGGAAATTGGGTGCATTTGTATCAGCTTGGGGAGTTACACCAGTAATTGAGAATTCGTAGATACGTTTAATTCTGGCATCGGTGTTACCTTGATCATCACGCTCGACTACAGCAAATTTATCCTTACCCAAGTATGTGAGTTCAGATAAACCTACCCACCCGCCATTGGGTGATGTGACTTGATCAAGGGGATAGTAATAGAATGTCCAATTAGCTGTAGTTGTTTCATAACGTCCAATACGGACAAAACCTGAGGAATCACCTACCCATTCCCGTTGGAAAGCAACGTAAACAACTTCTTTATCACCTTCACCTACCGCAGCCACACCTTCAAATCCAAAGCGACGTTGGCGATCGCTGACTGATTTTGGTAGTTGAATGACTTCTTCAATCACACCTGTTGATGATACCTGTAACAGCAGGTTTAAGGAAGTTACGGGGCGACTGGGTTCATTTACCGAACCTGCACCTTCGGAAACTAACCAAAAACCACCTTTTTGTCTAACTTCAATTCCTTCTAAATCAAGGTTAACGCTACCATCACTATTTACCTGTTGTGGAGCTACAGTTTTCAGTTTACCCAAGCTGTCATTCAAGATGATTTCTTGATTGATAACGGCAGGTACTTGCTCAACATCCATTGCATAGATACGACTTTTGTTATAAAAACTGTCGTGGATGGTAAACACTGTATTTTTCCCCTTCTGACTAGCTGCTAAACCAGATAAACCTGCCCAGGGAATTGGTGTATTATCACTGCGATCGCCAGATACTATCTGAGGATAGTTGGATTTTTTACTAAGTTGGTAAATACTCAAGCTAGAACGTACCTTATCAGCGCGAGCGTCTTCTTCACTGGCAACGACAAAGAGATTGCGTTGGGGAATTGCTAACAATCCTTCTGGAGCAACTCCCGTCGGTAGAACCTGTACTAACTCTGGCTCTTGTTTACCATATCTCTGATTCAGTCGATAAACTAAAACAACACTGGAACGTTCCGAACCCAGAAACAAAAATTGCTCTTTGCCATAAACCCCGAATTCTACATTCTCTGGCTCATTACCTTTGTTTTCGGAGCGGTTTTCCGGGTAATGCCCTAGACGTACCATTTCATGCTCAACGGAGTTTCCTGAAGTATAGATGATATGACCATCGGTATTAAATATTGTCATCCCCCGACTACCACCATTTAAATCACCTTCGTCAGCAGTGGCAAACAATTTCCGGGAAATCCAGTTAACACCGTCGGGTTCGCGGGGTACTCCAGTTAAGGAACTATTTAATTCAATCAGTTTGTTTTCTTTAGTGTCTATTTGAGTTAAATCTACGGTTCCAGCACTAAAGTCTTTGATGATAGTTCCTTTTGGCAAATCTACCAAAACAATGTGATTATTTTCCTGTAAAGTGACTACAGCAATGTTTTTATCATTGATATCCACATATTCAGGTTCTGCATCAGTTGGAAATAAATCTGCGACACCATCAAGGGTGACATTTCTCAAGCTCCATTGATTGGGATTATCAGCCAAATCTACGATGTTGAGAAAACCACCTGGTAGTTGGGGTGGTGCGCCATTTCCTAAATCTTCATCCCGCTCATTTTCGATGGCGATCGCTGCATATTTGCCATCTGGGCTGACTGCCACAGAATCGGGTTGTCCATTTAATAAGATTTCTCTAGCAATACTGCGATTTTGAATATTCACCGCCAGTAATTTGCCACTGGGATTCTTAAAATCCTGGGATGTATTCACCGCAACTAAAGCATAGATACCGCGCACTGCCACTGAGGTAGGTTCACCACCCACCTGTACACATCCACCGGGTTCGGGTTTGGCAGGATTGGTAATATTGACAAAACACAATTTTTTAGTTTGGGAATCCGTATATACCAAGGTTTTACCGTCTTTACTAGCAGCTACAATTTCCGCGACGGTTTCATCTTTGACATCATTATTGAGATATACAGGAAAGGCAGCAATCCGCTCAAATTGCCAAGATGAACCACGATACTTATTTTTAAGTATTCCATAGTCACGGGCAAAAGCTGGAGAGTAATTAAATATGGATGCGACTGCCACAACACCCAGGGTAGCGGCAAGGGCGATCGCTACAAATTTTCTCACTATCTTAGGAACTGAAAATTTCATAGAAGCCTTTTGATGATTGGGTCAAATCCTGTTAATTGTCCCCATTTATTGGGTGGTAAAAATTGCTAGCCCCTGATGATTTTAGATTTTCAACAACAAATAAAAATATGCCAATCAAGCTTCGACTTGACATATTCCCAGATGCATAAAACACTAAAAACAGCAAATTATTTGACTAAATTGCTGAGTTTATTTCTATGCTTTGAAACTTGTATATTTTAGATTGAGGGATAATCAAAATTCACAATCGAATCACGATAATGACAGATTTACACCTTTTATAGGTATATAGTGTTTATCTTTTTATTTTTGAGACAAAAATAGAAATTGATGAAATCTTCAGTGCGATCACGCAAAAAATAAATTTTTCAGCAACCAACTCAATTTCTCTTGCAATTAAAACTGCTTAGTTGCTATTATTAATTTATTTTATAGTTACTAATTAAACTAATTTTAACTCCTAGATAATCTTTTCTTAATCTAATAAATATAGACAAAAATTTCATTATCAATAAGTTTAGGAATTATCCCAGGAAGAACCAAAACCCTGATTTCCTAGGAGCGACAATTTATGAATTAGCCTGACAGCATCCATCCGGATGGGCGATCGCGGCATTGAAAAATTGTTGGGAAAATCAGAAGTATGTATAAATTGTGATTGCGTAAATTTGCTGAACAATCGAGGAATATTGGCGCACCCCCGGCAATTTACTAGCCCTTGCCTTTTCTGTTAGCTGTAATACCTTCACTTATGAGATAATTCCTCTGACGAAATATTTAGAATCGTAGGCAACACTTCAGGGGGCACGAATTATGATTACTCAACATCATGATTTTACAAGTGTTGAAGATAAACTAGAAAAGCAGATAAGAATTAAACAAATGCAGCTGAGAATCGCCCAGGAAAGTAATATGCCCTTGGTGATGGAAGCTCTACGCTTGCAATTGGAAGAACTAGAAAAAGATAATGAGTTTCAAGCCTTTATGAGTATCTTGGATGATTGAAACACCCTTAACGCCAACTTTGCCAAGTCAGCTTGCTACACCCCTGCACATCGGTAAGGTAGTAGTGCAGAGTCGGGTGTTGCAGTCACCCCTATCGGGAGTCACCGACTTGGTGTTTCGGCGATTAGTGCGACGCTATGCACCCCATTCGATGATGTATACGGAAATGGTGAATGCTACAGAGTTACACCATCTCCAGGAGCTACCAAAAATTATGGAGGTAGATCCCCAGGAAAAACCAATAAGTATCCAATTATTTGATTGTCGCCCTGATTTTTTAGCGGAAGCGGCAGAAAAAGCGGTGGCTGAAGGGGCTGACACCATTGATATTAATATGGGTTGTCCGGTAAATAAAATCACAAAAAAAGGTGGTGGCTCATCCCTACTCAGACAGCCAGAAGTCGCTACGGCAATAGTTCGGGAAGTGGTGAATGCCGTAGATGTGCCAGTAACTGTTAAAACTCGGATTGGTTGGGATGACGGGGAAATTACTATCCTCGATTTTGCGCGACGGATGCAAGATGCGGGAGCGCAGATGATTACCGTTCATGGGCGTACCCGTGCCCAAGGCTACAATGGGAATGCTCGCTGGGAATGGATTCAACGGGTGAAAGCAGTTGTGGGTATTCCGGTGATTGCCAACGGAGATATTTTTTCTGTAGAGGCGGCTGTAAAATGCCTGCAAGAGACTGGTGCTGATGGGGTGATGTGTTCTAGGGGAACCCTGGGTTATCCCTTTTTGGTAGGAGAAATTGACTATTTTTTGCAGACAGGGAAAAAATTACCCCCACCCACATCCCAGGAGTTATTAGAGTGTGCGAAGGAACACCTGGAAGCTTTGTGGGTATATAAGGGCAAGAGGGGAATTCAGCAAGCACGCAAACACATGACTTGGTATACCAAGGGCTTTAATGGAGCAGCAGAATTACGGATGCAATTAAGTTTAATTGAGACTGTAGAGCAAGGTTTAGATTTGTTGAATCGCGGCATCGAAATGTTAAACAGGGAGCAAAATGGGGCGTAGGTGTGGATAGGGAAGTATTATTTGCGTTACACAAATCCGACTCAAACCTGATCAACAAAGATTAAGCCGATTCATCAATTCTCTAATCATTGACAAGGTTGACGCAAACCCTGATTATCTGTGTAATTGGCGTATAACATTTGGGAAACTTTGGGTGGTTGTTCTCCAATATGGAACGATCGCGCTTTCTCTTCTATTTGGCGATCGGCATTTGTCACCCTAGCAAATTGTCGCTGATGTTCTGCCCAGGATTCAACTACGATTGTCTCGACAAAGCGACCAGGTTGTGATAAATCTTGGTAGATGCCCCAGTAAAATGCCCCATCACGACGGCGAATTTGACTGAGAGTTTTCATGGCTTGGGTAAACTCGTTAGCGTTGGCTGGGTGAATAAGATATTCTAAGGTAATTAATACGGGTCCATCGTTGGGGCAGGGTTCAAAGGTGCGAGTTGGTTCTACCCAATGAAAGGAAGAAGTTAAGTCTAATTTTTCCGCACAACTGAGACGATAGCGAGCCGTTACAAAGACAAAGAGAATTAAACCAATTGCCGCACTACTCAGGGAAATTGTAATACTAGTTTGCTGGGCGATCGCTCCCCACAATAAGCTGCCTACAGTCATGGAACCTTGGAATACTAATAACTGTACAGCAAAGGCTCGCGCCCTAATCCAACTGGGAACCGCATTTTGCACAGAAACATTCAAACTAACCATTACCCCCAAGGAAGCAATCCCGACTAATAACATCAGGGAGCAAACTAGATAGATATTGCGAGTGTTGGCGATCGCTAGCATCATTCCTCCCATCAATAGGGAAGAACCTGCAACTATCTGATCTATGGAAAATCGGTTGCGGAATTTCGGTAAAATAAACGCCCCAGCTAAACCACCAATTCCCCAAAAACCGAGAATTACCCCATAACCAAAAGCATCTAATTTTAATTCCCGTCGTCCGAGGAGAGGTAGCAAAGCGAACAAAGCACTACCAAAGATAATATAGGCGGCTGTCCGAATTAATACCGTTTGTAACTGTGGTGCATAGCGGACATAGCGCACACCGGCTTGGATAGCTCCAATAAATCTTTCCGCCGGTAAGGCTGTTTTTTGCTGAGTATAGCGCCAGTTATAAATCACTAAGATGACACCAACAAAAGAAGTAGCATTCAGTAAAAATACTGTGCCTGTATTGGATGCTGCAATAATTATCCCGGCGATCGCTGGACCTATGGAGCGGGAAAGGTTGATAATAATCCCACTCAGGGTGACAGCCTGGGGTAAATCTTCCTTAGATACCAATTCGGGAGTGACAGCTTGCCATACCGGCATATTCATCGAACTGCCAATACTCATGGCAAAGGTTAACCCTAATAGTACCCAGGGAGTGGTGATACCTAAAACCGTCAAAATTCCCAGTAATGTGGCAATGCAAAGCATGAAACCCTGGGTAAATAACAGCATTTTGCGTCGATCTACCACATCGGCGATCGCTCCTGCGGGTAATGCCAACAGGAAGAAGGGTAAACTAGATGCTGCCTGCATTAAAGCTACTAAGAATGGTGATGGTGACAAGGAAGTCATTAACCATGTAGCACCCACATCATGCATCCACGTACCGATACTAGATACAGCAGAGGCAACCCACAAAGCCCGAAATACAGGTTGTCGTAATGGACTCCAGATCGAAGAAGATGCTACTGTCAAGTTGCTTCACTCCAATTTATAAAGATTTTGCTGGGAAGAGGGGAGACAAAAGCTAACTGTTCGATTTCCCCTAGGATTAAGCCTGTCACCAATTACCCTTACCCAGGTACAATACCAACTTTAATCACTTTCCTGTCGCGCATATCACAGAACACCTGTTCTAAGTCTTGCAGGGGACGTTGTTCACTAACTAATAATTCAAAAGGTATTTTTCGACTGGCAATCAGATCTAGTGCTGCACGCACATATTGGGGTGTGTTGTGGAATACTCCTTTTAAGGTAAGTTCGCTGTAGTGTAATTGCTCTGTATTGACTGTAATAGTTGTGTCGCGGGGACAACCACCGAATAAATTCACTGTAGCACCGGGACGGGCGCAGGCGATCGCTGTTTCCCACACACTAGGGACACCAGTTGCTTCTACTACCACATCAGCACCCCACCCATCCGTAAATTCCCTGACAGTCGCCGGTATACTGGATATCTGGCGATGGTTATATGTTCTGGTGGCTCCCAGTTTTTCCCCAATGGCTAACCGGGAGTTACTACCACCAAATAAAGTGACTTCGACACCGCAATCATGGGCTAATTTAGCGACGAACATTAAACCGATCGCCCCATCACCAATCACTACTACCCGATCTCCTGGCTTGACATTTCCCCGAGCTACCCCATGAAGTACACAGGCTAGGGGTTCTGTCATCGCGGCTAATTCATCGGGCAAATTATCGGGAATAGGCAATAAATTATGCTCGACAATGGGGGCAGGAATTTTCAGGTATTCTGCAAATGTCCCATTATTCCAGGTCAGATGTGGACAAAGAGAATATTCTTGATGTTGACAAAAAAAACACTGCATGCATGGAGCCGAGTTATTGGCGACAACGCGATCGCCTACTTGCCAACCTTGCACTCCTGCACCAATAGCGACAATTTTACCAGCAGCCTCATGACCAAAGAGGGTGGGGGGTTTTAACATTTTCGCATGACCACCCCGTCGCCACACCTTTAAATCTGTACCACAGGTGGTGGCAGTACCAACTTGAATTATTACCTCACCGACATCAGCTGTAGGATCGGCGACATTTTCTAATCGTAAATCTTCTTGACCGTAAAGTAATGCTGCTAACAAAACTCTCAATCCTTTGCAGTAGATGGCAGGGCATACCCAGGGATTTATTATCTCATAGGAAGATGCCACAAAAACTCTTCCTTTTTTCTAGGGGTCAAAAATCACTTATGAGTTAAGAGTAGTGAATTAAGCCTTGAAACCCTTATGGGATAAGAAAAGTTTCTAGTTGACATCAGGCTTAACTTGGTGACATAGCTTTATCAAGAAGTGATATCAAACTTACAACAATTATCAGGCAGGACAGCAACTATCTACACTCTTCTCTCTTTCATACAGCTAACTCAAATCATCACAATAACATTCCTTTAGTAAGATACCTCACGCCAAAGACTCTTTCTATAATCGATTAGGCAAAATAATATATAATTTATTTAGTTTTTTTGTCGCACAAGAATATGTATTACTTGTTTAATTATCCCAAAGTATATATGTTTGTTTTATCTGTAGATGATATTTGAAAATGGGGCATTGTTGGAATGATAATTATTCAATCAAAAAGCTTTGTGTATTTTTTATGTTTATGTCATATATTGAAAGAGATAATGTTTCAAGAGTATGCCATGCTTTCTATTATTTAGAATAATATGAAATATGTTTAATTAATCTATATGTTTATTGCTTATTCGTGGCATCAAATCTTTATTTTATTTTAATTGGGATTAAAAATTTTACGTGCGATTGTATAAATCATGGTGAAAAATTTAAAGATTGGAACAAAAATAGGTGCGAGTTTTGCTTGTGGTCTGACAGTTATTGCCACATTGGGAATTCTCGCTTATCGCACTACTAATAATCTAGTAGAAAGTTCTCGCTGGCAAAGCCATAGCTATGAAGTGTTAAATAGATTAGATAATTTAATTTCGATACTGAAGGATGCTGAAATTGGACAAAGAGGTTATCTTATTACAGCAGAGAAACCTTATTTAGAACCTTATACTAAAGCTTCTGAAGAGGTGGAAAAAAATCTGCAAGTTTTACAAAAATTGACTAATGATAATCCTAATCAAGAAAATAGATTATCGGATTTAAGACCCTTAATTAATCGCCGCTTATCAATTATTCAAGAAACTATTACAGCATTAGATAGCCAAGGGTTTGAGGCAGCAAGAAAAATAGTCCTCACAGATAGAGGCAAGGTTGTGATGGATGAAATCCGAAGTATTATCACCCAAATGCAACAAGAGGAGAGAACTTTACTTGCAGAGCGATCGCGGCAAACCCAAGAAGCAACAAATCAAGCTATTAATACGATTATCTATGGAATTCCTATCGCTTTTTTGCTACTCACAATTATTGGTATTTACCTAACACGTAACATTTCTTTGCCCCTGCAAGAAGTTTCCGAAGCTATTGGAAAAATGGCTAATGGGGATTTTGCTTCTATCGCGATTAAGAGCGATCGCCAAGATGAAATTGGTTTATTGGTAAGAACCTTTAACCAAATGATTGATAATCTACGTCATACAACTCAAAGGAATCAGGAGCAAAACTGGCTGAAATCAAATTTAGCAAAATTCAGTCAGATGCTGCAAGGAGAAAGAGATTTAGATACAGCAGCGAGAATGATTCTTTCAGAAATGGCTCCCTTAGTCAATGCCCAACAGGGTGTATTTTATATATTAGATAATCAAGAGGATGAAGCAGTATTAAAACTATTAGCGGGTTATGCTTATCAACAACGGAAAAATTTATCGAATCGGTTTCATTTAGGAGAAGGATTAGTTGGGCAATGTGCTTTAGAAAAGCAAAAAATCCTACTTACTAATGTTCCCCATGATTATATTCATATTAGTTCCGGTTTAGGTGAGACTCAGCCTGTAAATATTATTGTCTTGCCAATTTTATTTGAAAATCAAGTTATTGCTGTTTTAGAACTCGCTTCCTTATTACAATTTAGCCCGATTGAGCTAGATTTTCTAGAGCAAGTTAGCGATATTATTGGTATTGTGATAAACACAATTTATGCAGACAAGCGCACTCAAGAACTACTCTCTGCTTCCCAAAGTTTAACGGAACAATTACAAAGTCAACAACTAGAGCTTCAAGAAAGTAATCAAAGATTAGGGCAACAAGCTTACACTCTACAAGCGTCAGAAGAATTATTGAGACAACAGCAACACGAATTACAACAATCTAACGAAGAATTACAACAATTAAATGCAGAGTTAGAAGAAAAGGCAGAATTATTAGTACAGCAGAATCAAGAAGTCGAGCGTAAAAATCAAGAAGTCGAAACGGCAAAACAGGAATTAGAGGAAAAAGCCGCAGAGCTTACCCTGTCTTCTAAATATAAATCAGAGTTTCTAGCAAATATGTCCCATGAATTGCGGACACCTTTAAATAGTTTATTAATTTTAGCGAAATTATTAGCAGACAATTCCGAAGGAAACCTTAGCAACAAACAAGTTGAATATGGGCAGACTATCTATAGTGCTGGTAGGGATTTATTGATGCTAA
This sequence comes from Calothrix sp. 336/3, assembly GCF_000734895.2. Lineage (GTDB taxonomy): Bacteria > Cyanobacteriota > Cyanobacteriia > Cyanobacteriales > Nostocaceae > 336-3. The sequence continues at coordinate 5,755,932 of NZ_CP011382.1, forward strand.
TTAATGATATTTTGGATTTAGCAAAAATAGAATCTGGAACAATATCTATTGATGTTGAACGCCTGTTATTTACAGATTTAATTGACCATTTAGAGAGAAGTTTTCGACAAATTGCTGTAGAGAAAGGTGTGAACTTTACTGTGAACATTGCACCGGAAGTTCCGATGATAATGTATACAGATGGTAAGCGATTACAGCAAATTCTCAATAATCTTTTAGCGAACTCATTTAAATTCACCCACCAAGGGGAAATCAGTTTGCGAGTAGGGGTTGCTCAACAAGGATGGAATCCAGAAAATAACAGCTTAAAAAATGCAGAGAAAGTGATTAGTTTTGCTGTGAGTGATACAGGAATTGGGATTGCTCCTGAAAAACAGAAAATTATTTTTGAAGCGTTTCAGCAAGCAGATGGAACTACCAGCAGAAAATATGGTGGTACAGGTTTAGGTTTATCTATTAGTCGAGAAATTGCCCATCTTTTAGGTGGTGAAATTCAGTTACGTAGTCAACTGGGGCAAGGAAGTACTTTTACTTTATATTTACCCTATACAGAGAAAGAAAATAGGGAAGATTCACAGATAAATCCGACTGTAGAAGTATTTCCATCTCCAGCGAATCCGGTTAATTTGTCGGTAGCGATCGCCGACGATCGCCAACAAATTCAATCTCGGGATGGGTTATACTCCACTGTCGATGAACGCACTTTATTGATCATCGAAGACGATATAAATTTTGCCCGTATTTTGTTGGATATGGCTCAACAGCAGGAATTTAAGGGAATTGTTGCGACGAATGGCAAAGATGGTTTAGCCTTGGCACAGCAATATCAACCCTCAGCTATAATTCTCGATATTCGATTACCAGAAATTGACGGATGGACAGTTTTAGAACGTCTCAAACAGGATCCAAAAACCCGTCATATCCCTGTACATATAATTACCGCAGAAGATAGCAAACAACGAGGATTACAATTAGGGGCGATCGCCTACTTACAAAAACCAGTCAGCAGAGAAGCAATTGATAATGCATTCACTAGAATTAAAGATTTTGTAGATAGAAAGGTAAAAAATCTTTTGGTAGTGGAAGATGACGAAAATCAACGTCATAGTATTGTGGAATTAATCGGTAATAGTGATGTTCTCACCACCGCAGTGAGTACAGGGAGTGAAGCATTACTAGCAATTCGCAACGAACAATTTGACTGTCTCGTCTTAGATTTGGGATTACCTGATATCAATGGGTTTGAGCTTATCGAATTAATTAAACAGGAAGCCAATGCAGCCACTTTACCAATTATTATTTATACTGCCAGGGAATTAACCAGAGCCGAAGAAATTAAATTGCGACGGATGGCAGAAAGTATTATTATCAAAGACGGGCGATCGCCAATATTGGGAAGTAGTTTCTCACTCTCCACAAGAGCTTCTAACCCATCACCAGAACGTCTCTTAGATGAAACTGCCCTATTCTTACATCGAGTACAAGCCAATTTACCTACATCAAAACGACGTATTCTAGAACAATTGCACTCTTCTGATACAGTATTTGTTAATAAGAAAATTCTCATCGTTGATGACGACGTTCGTAATATATTTGCCCTTACCAGTCTTTTAGAACGTAAACAGATGCAAGTGTTCTATGCGGAAAACGGCAGAGATGGCATTGAAATCTTAGAAAATCATCCAGACATGAATATCATTCTTATGGATGTCATGATGCCAGAAATGGATGGGTATGAAACAACCCGTACTATCCGTGGAAATCCTCTATTTAAATCTTTACCCATCATTGCTCTCACGGCTAAAGCGATGCAAGGAGATAAGGAAAAATGTATTACTGCGGGTGCCTCTGACTACATCACCAAACCAGTAGATAATGAGAAATTACTATCATTATTGCGCGTCTGGCTATATACCTAGCATCCCAATTATTACAATAAAAATATCCACAAGCACATGATGATTAATCTCAAAATCAACAAAAAAAATCAATAGTTATTACCAACATGAACCAGGAGAACCTAGAAGATATTGAAATAGAATTACTCCTAGAAAGTATCTATCGTTATTATGGTTTTGATTTCCGTAATTATGCCCTAGCTTCTTTAAAAAGACGCATTTGGAACATGATTCACGGGGAGGGATTAACGACAATTTCCGGATTGCAAGAAAAAATTCTCCATGAGCCACAATATTTAGATAAATTTGTCTTCAAACTCTCAATTAATTTTACTAGCATGTTTCGGGATCCATACTTTTTTTTAAGTTTTAGAAATAAAGTTGTTCCCATTTTAAAAACCTATCCTTTTATTCGCATTTGGCATGCAGGTTGCTCCTCTGGAGAGGAAGTATATTCTATGGCAATTTTACTGATGGAAGAAGGTTTATATCATCGCTCTCGTCTCTATGCCACAGATATGAACGAATTAGTTTTAAAAAAAGCGAAGTCAGGTATTTTCCCCTTAGAATTTATGAAAGACTATACCCATAACTATATTCAATCAGGTGGAAAAACATCATTTTCTGAATATTATACTGCTGGCTATGATAGTGCTATCTTCTCTCAAGAACTACAAACTAATATTGTATTTTCTATGCATAATTTAGCCACTGACGGTTCTTTTAATGAATTTCATGTAATTTTATGTAGAAACGTTTTAATTTACTTTAACAAGCAATTACAAAATCGCGTACATCGGTTGTTTTATGAAAGTTTAGTGAGATTCGGCATTTTAGCTCTAGGAAAACAAGAAACAATTAAATTTACAGATTATGAAAATGAGTATGAACAGATAGAAATAGGACAAAAAATTTACCGGAGATTAGCATAGTTTCGTTGGAATTAATCTGTAAATATTTACAAAGTCTGCCATTAATCTTAATTTTAATTATTACTTTTTATGCTTATTTCTAATCATCATGTTATATGAATTTTAAACTAATAGTTATTGGTACTTCTTTCGGAGGTTTAGAAGCTTTGAAAATATTAATTTCGCCATTGCCAAAAACCTTCTCTATCCCTTTAGCAGTTGTCATCCATCGACATAAAGAATCTGATGATTCCCTAGTTAAAATTCTGCAAAAAAACAGTAGTTTAATTATTAAAGAAGTAGAAGATAAGGAAGATATTCTGCCTGGGTATGTCTATCTTGCTCCTGCCAATTATCATTTACTTATAGAGAAAAAGCTGCATTTTGCAAGTAAAATATATCCCCAGAGAGATGATTTTCTACCGAATATTCAGACTTATTTTTCTCTTTCCATTGATGCGCCAGTTTCCTATGCTCGACCAGCAATTGATGTATTATTTGAAACAGCCGCAGATTGTTATGGAGAGAAATTGATTGCAATTATACTGACTGGAGCGAATCAAGATGGTGTCAACGGTATGAGGAAAATTAAAGGAAGAGGGGGTTTAAACGTTGTCCAGGAGCCAAAAACCGCCCTGTGTGCAACAATGCCAACAGCAGCGATCGCCGCAGGTATTACCGACAAGATTCTTTCCCTGACAGAAATTCCTCCCTTTTTGATCAAGATGTGTCATCAACAGGGATAGAAATCACCATTTCTAAACCACCACAGAACACCCGATACCATGGGAAATCGGTAAACATATAACTTAAGATAGTGGGAATGTAGTTAGTTTCCGAGTCAAAGTCTATAGGAAGACGTGAAAGCGGCTTAATTTATTACTAAATGCGTATACAGAGCAATGTCATTGCAACCGAAAGTTAACATTCTATTGGTAGATGATTATCCAGAGAATTTACTTGCCCTAGAGGGAGTATTAGAGAACCTCGGTCAGAATTTGGTCAGAGCAACCTCCGGAGCAGAAGCATTACGACATTTGCTCAATCAGGATTTTGCGGTGATTCTGCTGGATGTACAAATGCCAGAGATGGATGGCTTCGAGACAGCAACATTGATACGACAACGAGAGCGATCGCGCTACACTCCGATTATTTTTCTGACAGCTTTTAGTTCCAGTGATCAAATGGTCTTTAAGGGGTATTCCATAGGTGCAGTGGACTACCTATTTAAGCCCATTGATGGAGAAATATTAAAATCAAAGGTGGCTGCATTTGTTGAACTCTATCAAAAAAGTGACCAGGTACAGCACCAAGCATCCCAATTAGCAGCCATGAATGCGGAATTACAACAACGAGAAGAGATGTTTCGCTCCTTAAGTGTTTGCTGCCCTGTCGGTATTTTTTTGACAAATACAAATGGTGTATGTACTTATACTAACCCTCGCTGGCAAGCAATTTATGGTATGACCTATGAGCAGAGTTTAGGTGATGGTTGGTCACAAGCTCTACACCCTTTAGATAGAGAAAAAGTCATAGCTGATTGGTATGCGGTGTCTACCGTTGGTAAGGATTACAGAGGAGAGTTTCGGCTGTTACTTTCTGGGGGTGTAGAACGTTGGGTTTATGCCGCAGCATCACCCATGCTAGGGGATAGTGGCGATGTGACGGGTTATGTAGGTACGGTAGAAGACATAACAGAACGCAAACAAGCACAGGAAGAACGTATCCAGTTAATTGCAGAACAAGCTGCCCGTCAAGAAGCAGAAAATGCCAATCGCCTCAAGGATGAATTTCTGGCTACTCTTTCCCATGAATTGCGTACTCCCCTAACTTCGATTTTGGGCTGGGCAAAACTCTTACGTCAACGGAAATTAGATGAATTGGCGATCGCTCGTGCTTTAGAAACCATTGAACGCAATGCTTCGGTGCAAGCACAGCTCATCGAAGATATTCTTGATGTTTCCCGAATTATGCGTGGTAAATTATACCTGAATCTTTCCCCGTTGAATTTGGTAAATATAGTCACCACCGCAGTCGAAAATTTTCGCCTAGAGGCAGAAGCAAAAAACCTGCAACTCAAAACCTTTATTTCTCCCCCTGGAACTTTTCTTGTTTCTGGTGACACAAAACGTTTACAGCAAGTTATGTGGAATTTGCTGAGTAATGCTGTTAAATTTACACCCAATGGCGGAAATATCCAGGTAAGATTATCAGCAAGGGAAGACCAAGCAGAAATCTATGTAATTGATACTGGAAGCGGTATTAGTCCTGAATTTATGCCCCATGTCTTTGAACGCTTTCGTCAAGCTGATGGTAGTATGACTCGACACCATGGAGGTTTGGGTTTAGGATTAGCGATCGCGCGTTATTTAGTAGAAATGCACCAGGGAAGTATCAAAGCAGAGAGCCAAGGAACTGGACAGGGTGCAACCTTCATTGTCAAAATACCACTGTTACAGTCCCTGGATAACATTAATTATCAGAGTGGAATTGATCATATTCTCAATTCTCGCCAATCATCCCCCCCTTCACAGACAAACAATCATCATACCTCTGAAAAAGTGCCAGAAGAATTACTCTTGCAGGGTTTACGAGTCTTGGTAGTTGATGATGATATTGATACGAGGAATTTTATTCTGACTGCTCTGCAAAAATCTGGAGCAGAAGTCACAGCAGTAGACTCTAGTGATTCCGCCTTCACGGTTATGCAACAATTGATACCTGATGTTTTAGTTAGTGACATTGGTATGCCGGGGCAAGACGGTTATAGTTTAATCCGTCAAATCCGCAATTTAACACCAGAACAGGGAGGAATAATTCCCGCGATCGCCCTCACCGGATACGTCAGGGAAGAAGATATTAACCAAGCATTAGCTGCTGGGTTCCAAATGTATATTCCCAAACCCGTAGAGCCAAGCATTTTAATTAATTCTGTTGCTCAGTTGGCAAATAGCCTATGTCATTCCCCAGACAATTCCCATACAAGTTAGTAATTATCACAATATTTACTGATGGGTTAATTCCTCACCAATCCAGGTATAGCAATAAACATCGGCAAGCAATAAAATTCATCTGCCAGTACTTTGGACTAATTAAGCTATGGTGGAGGTAATATCTAGCACTAAGTTACATAGGTAAAAATGAAAATTACCCTCTCCACTGTGGCAGTCTTCAGTGTTATTTCTTTGCTGACTGGTATCGTGTATGCAGTCCCTCCCAAACCTTTACCACCCTCTGCTCCTCCCCAACCCAGCAGTCAGCAGACAGAAGCCTTTGATTTATCCCTATTGGTGAGAGTGGGTACAGAGTTTTTTCAGAGCGATCGCTATTTGACAGAATCACAAATGATCATGCGTGGTAATAGTCAAGGTGTAGATTTCAGTGCGGGGATGCAGTTAAAAACCATCGTGCAGACAGGAAAAAAGTTCCGCACAGAGATTCGTTTTACTAAACCTGGAGAAGCGCCAAAAATTACTGGGATTGTCACATCTGACGGCAACCGCGTCACCATCTACCGTCCAGATTTAAAACAGTATGCCGTAATTTCCTACAGTGAATTTGATAAATCCGATGATTCTTTCCTAATTGGTTTATCCTCCTCCTTATTTTTAGAGCTACCAGAAGATAGCAGGATGGCGATCGCTCAAGGAGGATTAGGAGATAAGGAAGTTCTCAAGGAAATTGGTTTGCTCGACAACCCACTCATCAAGGGAACAAGAAGCACCACACCGGGCGAAAATTTATATATATACGAATATACAGAACCCAAGGAAGCAATTACTTTTCGTGCTTTTATCGCACCCGCAACTGCAACCCTCAACCAGATTCAATTTGCAACCAAAGAGCAGAACTTAGATATTGAAATTACCGAAAAAATCCTCAGTCGAACTCCCAACCCCACCATAACTCCCCAAACTTTCAAATTTATCCCACCTAAAACCGCAAAACGTGTCAAAACTCTTTCTGTAAGCCCGTTTTAACAGGAAATTTTCCTAGATAATTAAAATAAATTTTCCCCCCCCTCCCTCTTCCCTTTTCCCCCCCCTCCCTCTTCCCCTTTCCCCTTCCCCCCTTTTCCCTTCCCCCCGATATACTGTTTGCAGGAGAACACATTCTGTCAAATTCCAAGGGTGAATATGCGCTTACTACATACGATGTTGCGGGTGGGTAATCTCCAAGAGTCACTCAAGTTTTACTGTGATGTCTTGGGAATGAAACTGTTACGCCAAAAAGATTATCCAGGAGGAGAATTTACCCTCGCTTTTGTTGGCTATGGTGACGAAAGTGATAATACAGTGCTAGAACTCACTTATAACTGGGGTGTAGAAAAGTATGATATTGGCAATGCCTATGGACATATTGCCCTAGGTGTGGATGATATCTATGCTACCTGTGAAGGAATTAAGCAACAGGGTGGAAAAGTGACGCGGGAACCAGGACCAATGAAGCATGGCTCAACGGTAATTGCTTTTGTAGAAGACCCTGATGGGTATAAAGTAGAACTGATTCAGTTGAGTAAATAAAATCCTGAGAAACAGAATATGCAAGAGCCGCCTGTGAATCAATAATTTATACAGGGAAAGTTTGGGGGAAAAGGCAACAGGAAGCATAGGGAAGGTTAATTCCTGTACCTATTAGGACTTACGAATACGCGCTGACAATAGCGGGAAACCCTGATTCGCAAAGCGACACGCTGCGCGAACGAGTCTACACAAATTGCAGCACAGCAACCATTCCCCCATTACTCATTACTCATTACTTATTACTCATTACTCAATCAGATGAAATACAACCCCACCCGCCCTATCGGGCACCCTCCCCGATTTCGGGGAGGGCTGGGGAGGGGTTCTTCTATACCTCACTAGAATGAGAAACGCTATACTCATTACCCATTACTCATTCCCCAATCTAGGAGAAAAACTTGAGCGTGAAACAATGCCTCATACACAATATTAATGCGCCAAAAAAATTACTAGTTGGCGGTTTAGCAGGGTGTGGCATTGTCATTCAAATATGTCAGCCAAGCTTTGCTGAATCTTTGTCTCACCCAGTGACATCATATACAACTGCACAAACGCAAATTGTTGTCAGTCAGTCAGAAAAAATTCCTACTCTGGAGTTTTCCCCGATCCAGATTGCCGATGCTTTTAATGAGTCAAATCCCATGTCTCAGGTGACTTCTGTGGGACAGTTAGTGGATGTGAAACCGACAGATTGGGCTTATCAAGCATTGCGATCGCTGATGGAAAGGTATGGTGTTATCGGTGCTTTTCCTGATGGTAAATTTCGTGGAAATCAACCCATCTCCCGTTACGAGTTTGCCGCAGCCCTGGCTGTAACTTTTGATAGAATCGAGGCGCTGATTGCTACTGCTATTAGTGATGAGTATATCCAAGAGGATATGAAAACTGTCCAAAGGTTGCGGGGAGAGTTCCGTGATGCTTTGGATGATTTAGATGCAAGAATTGGCACCACAGAGCAGCTAGCTACACGTTTAGAAGCGGAACAATTTTCCACAACTACCAAATTACAAGGGCAAGTTGTGGGTGCGATCAGTGATGGCAGTTTTGCCAATAGAACTATCATCTATCGTTCCCGTTTGAATCTCACAACGACTTTCAACCAAAAAGATTTACTTGTTACCCAGTTAGAATCGGGAAATAATGGTGGTGATGCAGTCGGACGTAAACAGCAGCAAGATTTTAACCTTCTGGGAAGCGTGGGTTTATTTGCCAATGCTGGGGGATTAGATTATACCGATGTGGAGTCTGATTTCAAATTACGGCGACTTTACTATACTTTCTATCCTGTTGAGAATATTGCTGTGACTGTGGGTGCAAAGATGTCACCACGGGATTTTATTGATAAAAATCGTTATGCTAATAATGAAGCCTTCGATTTTAGTTCTGGTTTATTTTTGAATAATCCCCTGATTGTCCAAAATCAAGTCGATCGTTATGGAGGTGCGGGAATTGCCGTGGTATGGCATCCCCAAGGTAGTAAATTTACTTTGCGATCGCTGTACATTGCAGCAGACGCGGCTCGACCAAATTTTGATATAACTGAGGGCGGTTTATTTGGGGATAGGTATCAAGCGACTATCGAAGCAGAGTACGCTCCTAATCAGAAATTGACTTTTAGGCTGCAATATACCAACGCCTTAATTAATAATACAGATATTCATGCTTTGGGTGTGAATGCTGACTATGCTTTCAACCGGAATCTGGGTATCTTCGGACGCTTTGGTATTGGTAACTACCAGGGTTTTAACACCGCCATTAATAAAAACTTGGATTTACAGCCAATTAGCTGGTCGATGGGTGTGGGTATCCGTAATTTATTTATACCAGGAACTCTTGGAGGAGTGGCGATCGGTCAACCATTTATTACAGGAGGTTTGGGAAATGCGACTCAAACTAACTTTGAAGCTTTCTATAATCTTGCCCTGAGTGAAAATATCACAATTACCCCAATTTTTTCCCTTGTCAGCAATGCGGATAATGACAGTTCCCATGGTTTAGTTTGGCAAACTAGTCTCAGAAGTGTATTCTCATTCTAGATTTATCCGCAATTAAGTACCTCTGGAAACAGTCCTGGCTTTCTTTGCTACGTTTGTAATAGATAGTTCCTTAATTCAGGAAATTATGAGGTGGGATATGGCTGTTTTACGTGAATCACCTTGGTATCAAGAAATATTGCGCGAAGGAGAAGCTCGTGGAAGAAGAGAAGAATTATTATCAGGTATGGAATTGGCGTTAAAGATTAAATTTGGGAATCCTGGTTTAGAATTGATGCCTGCGATCGCGCAAATTAATGATGTGCAGCAATGAAAGACTATTCAGCAAGCTATCAAAACTGTAAATTCGGTTGAGGAATTACGAAAACTGGTTTAACAGTCAAGAGTTAACTGCTTATCAACCACAGCGATCGCGCTACTCTCCCAGACATATACCACATCGTCGCCAAAAAGCTCCACCTCAATTCTCTTGTACGTGCATTTAGTCGCAATATATAGGAATCCGATTTGATTATTGAAAATATATCTACCTCTTGTATCTGCTTCAGTATCAATATATAAGTCTCTTATTGGTTGATGTACCTGGGGATAGCTTATATTTAATGCTTGGATAAATTATATTCAGACTGTATGTAACAAGTTTTTACTTACAGCTTCCATTTCAACTTCTTATTACTCTCGAATTCCTAGAGATGCAACCTACAGATCCAGATAAATTTACTGATAAAGCTTGGGAAGGAATTGTTAAATCCCAGGATATAGTACGTGCCTATCAACAACAGCAATTAGATGTTGAACATTTAATACTTGCCCTATTACAGCAGGAAAATGGCTTGGCTCCTCGGCTTTTGTCCCGTGCGGGTGCGGATGCCAGCCGTTTACAGCAACAATTAGAAGATTTCGCTCGCCGTCAAGCCAAGGTAGGACGAAGTGACCAACTATACCTAGGTCGCGGTCTAGACACGATGCTAGACTTTGCGGAAGAAGCGCGATCGCGGATGAAGGATTCCTACATTTCCATTGAGCATATCTTAATTGCCTTTGCGGATGATGAGCGCATCGGTAAACGCACTCTTTCCACGATGAATGTCGGTCGAATTCAGCTAGAAGCAGCCATTAAAGCAGTGCGAGGAAGTCAAAAAGTGACTGACCAAAATCCGGAATCTCGGTATGAAGCGCTACAAAAATTTGGACGTGATTTGACGGAGCAGGCGCGGGCTGGAAAATTAGACCCTGTAATTGGGCGGGATGATGAAATTCGCCGCGTGATTCAGGTTTTATCAAGACGTAGCAAAAATAACCCCGTATTAATTGGGGAACCGGGGGTGGGAAAAACCGCGATCGCGGAGGCTTTAGCCCAACGGATTATTAACGGTGATGTGCCGGAATCTTTGAAAAATCGCCAGCTTGTATCTTTAGATATCGGTAGCTTGATTGCTGGTGCTAAATACCGAGGTGAATTTGAAGACCGTCTCAAAGCTGTTCTCCGAGAAGTTACGGAATCCAATGGGCAAATTGTCCTGTTTATTGATGAGCTACATACCGTTGTCGGCGCAGGTTCCGGGCAACAGGGAGCTATGGATGCGGGTAATTTACTCAAACCCATGTTGGCAAGGGGTGAATTGCGTTGTATCGGGGCGACAACCCTAGATGAATATCGCAAATATATTGAAAAGGATGCCGCTCTAGAAAGACGTTTTCAACAGGTTTTTGTTGATCAGCCCACGGTGGAAAACACAATTTCCATTTTGCGCGGACTGAAGGAACGTTACGAAGTACACCACAATGTCAAAATTTCCGATTCTGCCCTAGTAGCAGCTGCTACCCTCTCGGCTCGCTATATTTCCGACCGTTTTCTTCCAGACAAAGCCATTGATTTGGTAGACGAAGCGGCAGCTCAGTTGAAAATGGAAATCACTTCCAAACCAGCCGAGCTAGAAACTATTGACCGTCGCTTGATGCAGCTAGAAATGGAAAAACTTTCCTTAGCTGGGGAAGAGAAAGCTACAGCCCAAACTAAGGAGAGATTAGAGCGAATTCAGCGAGAAATTAGTAATTTAACTGTCAAACAGCAGGAATTAACGAATCAGTGGCAGGGTGAAAAGCATATCCTAGAGGAAATTAGCGCCCTGAAACAGGAAGAAGAAAAATTGCGGGTGCAAATTGAACAGGCAGAACGCGCCTATGATTTGAATAAAGCTGCCCAGTTAAAGTACGGCAAATTGGAGGGAGTACAACGGGAGCGGGAAGCTAAGGAAACACAATTAATTGATTTACAGATTCAGGGTTCGACTTTGCTGCGGGAGCAGGTGACAGAATCAGATATTGCGGAAATCGTCGCCAAATGGACGGGAATTCCGGTAAATCGTCTCCTAGAGTCGGAACGCCAAAAACTTTTACAACTGGAAAGTCTCCTCCACAATCGCGTTGTGGGACAGCAGGAAGCACTGGCAGCCGTTGCTGCGGCAATTCGTCGCGCGAGAGCAGGGATGAAAGATCCCAGTCGTCCCATTGGTTCCTTCCTGTTTATGGGACCTACGGGGGTAGGGAAAACCGAACTTGCTCGTGCTTTGGCAGAGTTTCTCTTTGACTCTGATGATGCTTTGGTACGGTTAGATATGTCCGAGTATATGGAGAAACACTCCGTATCTCGTCTGGTAGGTGCGCCTCCAGGTTATGTAGGTTACGAGGAAGGGGGACAGCTTTCTGAATCAATTCGCCGTCGTCCCTACTCTGTTGTGCTTTTAGATGAGGTGGAAAAAGCCCATCCCGATGTGTTTAATATTTTGTTGCAAGTCCTCGATGACGGAAGAATTACTGATTCCCAGGGGAGAGTTGTGGACTTCCGCAATACTGTGATTGTGATGACAAGTAATATTGGTAGTGAGCATATTCTGGATGTCTCTACTAGTGATGAGAGTCAGTATGAGAAAATGCGGAATCGAGTCATGGATGCATTGCGATCGCACTTCCGTCCAGAATTTGTAAATCGTGTGGATGATTTGATCATTTTCCATCCCCTCGACCGCTCAGAGATGCGACAAATTGTGAAAATTCAACTCAAACGGGTGGAAAGTTTGCTTTCTGACCAGAAAATCTCTGTGGATATCTCCCCTGCTGCCTGTGATTATCTGGTAGAAGTGGGATATGACCCAGTATACGGCGCTCGTCCCATTAAACGGGCAATTCAGAGAGAAGTGGAAAACGCCCTTGCCACCAAAATTCTGGAAAATACCTTTATTCCTGGGGATACCATTATTATTGACCGTGATGATAATGGTTTGAATTTTACTAAGCAAGCAAAAGCCACGGTTGCGGTGCTTGAGGATGATTCGCCTCTTGTTGCGGAAGTATCCTATGAGTAGTACTTGAATCAGGAAGCGAGACACCACCACTACAATTTTTTGCACCTCCTCTGCGATCGCCCTTTGGCGGGCTGGAAGCCTATCGCCTTCTGGCGGGTTGGAAGCCTATCGCTAAACTATGTCGATTTTGATGGGTGATAAACTCCGTTCCGCTAAAGCGATAGAGCTACGCTCCGCTAAAGTGAACGCCTATCATTTACCTTTCCTCACAATTAATACCGTCCCGCGACTTTTTGCAATTTTGTTAAGAAATATATGGGCTATATTGCTTGTGGGGTAAGGATTTGGTAGGTTTATACATGGAAATTGTATCGAGAAATCGACGCACTCCGCCCGAACCTTGAAAACCGCATAACTTCGTTGTGTCGATGCCTTACGCAGCAAGCTTTCCAGGCTGCAAAATCGACCATTTTTTGAGAAATTTTTACCGATTTTTCGGAGTGTGTCGATTGGGGTATCTCAAACCCCCTCACAGCAAGGCTTCCAAAAGTGAACTCTTTACAAACTATTCCCCTTCACCGGGGACGGAAACAATTGGATGTAGAGAGTATCATCATCTTCAAAGTCCATCGCCTTTACAAACTATTCCCCTTCACCGGGGATGGAAACGTTTGATTTCCTCCTTTTTGATTTTGTTTTTAGCTCTTCTTTACAAACGATTCCCCTTGTCGGGGATGAAAACACGAACTTTCCTCTCTGAAGTGCTGGTGCATTTGTACAGACTTTCCAAACTATTCCCCTCACCCTTGACAGAGTACTAAGTGTAGCAAGTTAACTCCTTGATATGAATGCAACAGGAAGAAAAGTTGAAGGGGAAAGTTTGGTGCAATCAAAAGAATCTAAATCCTATAACTCCTAATTCATCTTCTCTCGGTATCCGCCAGCGTAGGTAATAACGCACATCACACCATAGCGGGAATGTCTACCAAAGGCAACCCCGGCAATTTTAAAGTTGCGGTTAAAAATATTTTTGCGATGACCGCGATCGCGCACACCATCATCGATAATTAATTGCATCACAATATCTTGGGCAGTTTTGGGACCATAGCTGATATTTTCCCCTGCGGTTTTCTGCCAATCACCGTAGCGTTGAATCCGAGTGCTAGGATTACTACCGTCAGTACCATTATGACCGACTACGCCCCTTGTGCCTTGGTCTCTGACGTGATCTTTTGCACCTAAAGACATCCCCTTAGAAGTATTCAAAGCACCTACGGGACGAACTTTTTTTAAGAAGGCGATCGCCTCATTAACAGCTTTCACCCCTTCTTGGGTAACTAAGAAAGTATTATTCCCCATCCTCACCCTTTTACCTTGAAAGCGTTTTCGATAGCTTTCTAAAATGGGAATGTAAGATTTAGGATTAGTTCGGACTTTATTCATTTCCTCAATTACCTCTTGCTCAATGGGAGAAAGGTAATTTGCGGTGGCAATTATATGCGGATTCGCTGAAACTATGTTGAAATCAGCATCAGATGTAGATTTGGCTAATGCTTGATTTGTTTGCCAAAAGGGGAAAATATGACTTAACAACAAAGCAGCAGGGAAGAAAAACCAGAGACTCCTCTGACGCATCTATAACCTCAATTTTTATTCCTTAATAGTTTATACGGACTAAGTAGATGCTGAGTAATGATTGTAAGTTCCAAGGTAAGAGCATTTATTTAACTAATGGTTCTCCATCCTTGATGTAATAGTTGTAACTTCAATCTCAGAAAACGTAAATAGTGATTAAATTCTGATTATGCAAAAATGCTTGTGGCGATTATTCTTGATGTTGATAGTTGTAACAACGGTGGCAATTACTCTCATCTGGGGACAGACAAAAATTTCTCCCAGTGCAGTCAATCCCCATACCCATCCCCCAGCATTACCTCCCCAGTCAGTCTCGAAATTTCCCCAAGTTTCATCCCAGGGATTATTTAACCATGTAGAGCGATTAAACTTCCGTCGCTATACACCAGAGGAGCGATCGCGCACTCGCAAGTATATTATTCAACAACTACAAAAATTTGGCTGGCAAGCTCAACTGCAAAGATTTGACACGGGTATAAATATTGTTGCGACTAAACCCGGAACCGATACCCAAGCCGGTAAGATTCTCATTGCAGCCCATTATGATACGGTGGAGGTGTCTCCAGGTGCGGATGATAACAGTAGTGGAATTGCTGTACTTTTAGAAATAGCACGTCTCTATAAGAACCAACCAACTATCAGAACTCTGGAATTAGCTTTTTTTGATCAGGAAGAAGCCGGATTATTAGGTAGTAAAGCCTTCACAACCGAAAAACAAAATTTAGATAGTCTACAGGCTGTGATTGTCATGGATATGATTGGTTATGCTTGTTACACCGATTCTTGCCAACAATATCCCACCAGCTTACTCATATCACCCCCCAGTAAATATGGTGATTTTATCGCAGTGGTAGGAGATACGGAACATTTACCCTTACTGAATAGTTTTAATCATATCTCTACCGAGAAATTACCACCCGTGTTTACCTTACCAGTACCTCTAAAAGGTTTGCTTTCACCTGATACCCTTCGTAGCGATCATGCACCCTTTTGGGTACAAGGAATTGGAGCAGTCTTAATAACTGATACAGCCAATCTCCGTACACCTTACTATCATCAAAGTACTGATATTCCAGCAAATATTAATCAAAAATTCTTTACAGGTGTGGCTCAAATTGTAGTTAATGTAACTACAGAAATACTCAATCACCGGGATAGTTTCAAAACTCCTCAAACTTAAAAGGAGATAAGCGGATATACAGCTCAATCTTATACATAGAAAATACTCAATTATTTTAGTATGGGCAGGGTTTGACTAAGCTTCGCCGAATCTCTGAAGTATTGCTGGTATCCAACATACAAATTAAATACACTACATCTGAGTTACCTAGGTCATTTTTCTTCCAATGCAGTCAGATACTAGTATAAATACTCTATGGCACTCCAGGGTATGAGACTTCTAATGGTGAGACTTGATGTTAAACCGGAATAATTTAGTTGATTTTTATGAAAAAGTCAAAAAGATGCATGAAAATATGAATAACACTCTGGTGTTTACCGAGCCTAGGAGTTATTTTAAAAAATATATTTAGAAAATTTCATATTAAGATGTCAGCAAATTTACAAAAATTGACCCCTCAACAAATAGCTCAGATTCCTATTTATCAGCAAAAATGGCGAAATGTGGCACTTTCTACCGCAGAAATTGATAGAGAAAAGACGATTGATGCTATTAACTTAGCTTATGATTTCTGTGGACTCGAACAACCACAAGTTGTTTTCTCTAAAAGTCCCTATTCTGCTATGAATAAGGTTTTGCCAGAATTGGAATCTTTGATTCAGAATTCCGTGAGTTATAAAGTCAAGCATTTATTTAATCAAGCTTGGAACTTATTTGCTCAACAATCTGCCCATAGTAACCAGCAGCAAAATTTAAAGAGACCAAGTGAGATTAGTATCCATTTACATACAACATTTTACTTCAAATTTATTGAATATATGAAGGTTGCCCAAGAGCAACTACAGATAGATTTGGCAGAAGTTTTGGAACTAAAATTAGATGTCAATTTAGCAGGTTTATTTCATTCTTTACAGGAGCAACTTCAGGAAAAATATGATAGTAACTTTATTCCTGGAGTCAATTTTTGTAGTTATGCCAGTTGGTTAGATTTCTGGAGTAGTGAGTTCAACTATACTGGAGATAAAGATTTTATCCATCTAGTCAAAATCCTAGCTACCTCTTGCCCTTGGATTTTCCCCTATCAAAAAGTAGTTGTGGTGTGCGATCGCCCTCGCAAAATTTCCTTTAATAGCGAACAACGTCTGCATTCAGAAGGGGAACCCGCGATTGAGTTTGCCGATGGATACCGAGTATACGCCTATTCTGGAGTGATTTTACCAGATAAATATGGTGTCACCCACCCGCACCAATGGCAACCCCATTGGTTACTCACTGAAACAAATGCAGAAGTGCGACGGGTTCTAATGCAAGGTATTGGTTATGCCCGAATTATGCAAGAATTACAAGCAACGGAACTTGATAATTATCGAGAATATACCCTATTAAAAGTTAACTCTCAAATAGATATTGAACCCATCTATCTACTCAAAATGCATTGCCCTAGTACGGGTTTGATTCATGTTTTGCGTGTTCCCCCAAATACGAAATCAGCTAAGGAAGCAATCACGTGGGTAAATTGGGGTATTGCTCCTGAGGATTTTGTTCTGCAAACATGAATAACTAAGTCAAATCAGGAAAAAGCTCAAGCATATACACTTAACTTGATTATCCAATAAATTCAATATCATCAAGCTTCTCAAATACTTGAAATTTCTTCCTGAGTTAAATTCAAGTTATCAGTTATTATACTTCTTTTTTTCATAATCTTTGCTGGATTACCTGTATAAATCATCATAGGTTCTAGAGATTTGCCAGTGACACTTCCTAAACTTAAGATTGCTCCCTTACCAACAGTGACACCGGGACCAATCACAGATTTTGCTGCAATCCAGCTACCTTCTTGGATATGAATGGGTGCTGTTATTAATTGGAAATTAGAGTTACTCCAGTCATGATTACCTGTGCAAAGATAAACACCCTGGGAAATGCAGACATGACTTTCAACAATCACAGGAGCTAAATTATCTATCCAAGTATTTTCACCAATCCATACATAATCACCCAAATTTAAACGCCAGGGAAATTTAACTTTCACACCAGGTTTTATTCGCACACCTTGCCCAATTTTTGCCCCGAAAAAACGTAATATTCTGACTTTAAACCCAGAAAAAGGTAGCAAATAACTTTTTACTAAAGGAAAACCGAGAAAATACCATAGTAACTGTTTACCATAGGTAGCTCCAGTGGTGTAGTTACCAACCTTATAGCTATCTAAACGCATATATTATGATGATTTTACTTGTATATTTGCAATGATATTTTCTAGATTTTCGCTCCAGTATATCCAGTAAATATCCAGAGAACGGAGCGAGTCATATCACGAATAATTCTTAGATTCGATTCTGGTGTGTGTCTATCTGAAGGTACAGATAGTGGTGTAAAGGCAATTCCATGACTTCCGAGAACTAAAGTGGCGATCGCCTTAGCTCTAGACATATGATAATCAGAAGTAATTAAGTATAAATGTTGAATTTTATGTCGTTTAAAATCGCTCACAAGAGTTGTAAAGTTTGTTACCGAATCTACTGCACGATTATCAATATGTAGTTTTTCCCTAAGTATATTAGACGAAACAAAAGTATTTTTTGTTTGTACGTCATTAGGACCGGAAGACACCCAAATATCCAAATTAGGATACCATTGAGCTAATTGAGCAGCATATGTCTCTCGATTTGGATCACCACCTAGTACTAAAAAAGCCTGAGGTAGAGGTACTTGATGAATGGCGATCGCTATTTTGAAAGGAATAATTAATACTAGGCTGAGAAAAAGACTAATTAAAGTTAAAGAATAGTATTTTCTCCAGAGTAAATAACACTGTTTCATGAATATTTAACTAATCTAAGAATATGCTTATTGAGCACATGTTATGCCAGACTGTCACTCAGATCTTGCGCCTCTAAGTAAAATCATATATAGGAATCCTACTTGAATCTTACTAAGTATACTGAGAAACAAACCTTTGTATAGCAAGCTTATAACCAGCTTGGTTGTTCAGAAATCAAATAGGAGTCTTATATAAGAGAACTCCACAAAAAAGATGATCCAGTGGTTATGCTGGTTTAGCAAAAACTTCCACAAACCATTTTCTGAGATTGGGAAGACGATAAATCTGTTTTTCGACTTCCGCCATCGCTTTGTTTGTCAGCTTAACCCCAGTAGAATAGACTTTTTCAACTAGAGTCACCACTGGATTTTGTCCTTTAAAGGTAAGGGTTTTAGCGAAATTCAGTACCGCTTCAACAGTGTCAACTAAACTACCATTCCAATGCTGCTCTAACCAGCCAAAACAACGCTCCACTGGATTATATTTGCTATGATAAGGGGGATAATAAGCAAGTTGCAATGACAGTTTAGACGATGTAGCAAAGTCAATAATGCGCTTCATGAATTGGGTACGACGGGAATGATTTTCTGGTCCATTATCTTGATTAATTACCAGTTTTTGAATGTGAGTAAATCGATGTTTAATGCTTTGCCACCAGCTTTCAACTATGTCAACAATACAATCAGCAGTCAATTTTGAAGAAACGAAAAATAGAAATAATTCGTTGTATTCAGGTAAAAAAATTCCGTAGGGAATAAGGGTTGTTTCTGGAGCAAAATCATGGTCTAGGGAGATAGTCGGTACGCGAGTTTTTCCACCTCTGTCAAATTCTCCAACTTTAACTGCCACCTTCGCATCAATGGAGATTCGCAGAGTATGAGGATCATTATCAGCTTCAGTATTGATTTGCTCGACTTGTTCAAAAATGGCTTCTGTTTCTGGAATCTTCTTGGTAGGCTTAGTTTTAAGAACTCGTTTTAAGGTATAACCCAAATCATTCAATCGTCGTCGAATTGTCTCTGATGAAGGTAGTTCTTCGTCACTATAACCACATTGTTCAATTAGCTGACGACGTACTTCACTTGCAGTCATGCGTGTATATAAACGGATACTTTTAAAGCTGGGGTCAGTTTGGCTTTGTGGGTCTACTAAAGATTTAATATCCGACAACAAGTTTGGTAATTTTGTTTCCACCCGCCTACGTCCACTACGCTCGAAACCATCAATAAAAGGCTGACCACTCTCTAACTCCTGCATCCCTTTACGGATAGTGCGTCTATTCCACCCCAATTCACGTTCTACTAAAGTCTGTCCACCTATTCCCAACCCTTTGACCACTTCTGCCATGAATTGTCGTCGGTCGCTTCCCTTGAGTTTTTTCGCTGTTTTGATGTAAAGAGATTTTAGATTTTCGGTGAGTTGAATGATAGATTTTGGAGACATGAGGTAGGCTGCACACTGAAATTATCTTTCTCTCATCATAGGATCAATCATTCTGTGGAGGTCTCTAAAGTAAAAAGATGTACGATAAAGCTACCCAATTTTTATGATTTTTTATAGCTAAATTAAGAGTTTTACTTTTTTACTAAGCAATAAAATTACATCAATTTTTCTTGGTGCAAGATGTGTGGTTAGTTAAAACTAAAATAATGCTATTAAATCAAAGCTTAAATGATTAGAGTACTTAAAAGCTAAATTTTTATTAAAACTTAAAGCATAGATACACTTGTATAGCATGAATTTTGAGCTTTCAATAAATTTTTCGCGCAAGTACGTACTAGTCTGTCAAGATAGTTTTGAGGGATAGCCAATCTCGAAAAGCATTACCCCAAAATCAAAGTTACATAAATCTATCCGTCATTTAAAAGTTGACAGACTAGTACTCAAGAGCCACTAATTTTAACCTAATGTAACATTTAAACAATCTATTTTCGATAGAAATGTGGTTTTTTTATCCCATGTTTAAAAATCTTACGAATCCCATTTCGTAAAATAGCATCCCCTTGTAATATTAAATCTCTCACTTTCTCTTTTGGTCTTCCTCTAAAAGAAGTAACGTGAAAATATTCATGATCATCTACTGGTTGAGGCGAAAAATAATAATTAGAAACACAACAACGCTGACCAGGGTAATCAATTTTACTTACAGAATGTAAAGAACTCTTATTAGTCACCATGATCACTAAACGATTAAACTTACTATGTATCGTTCGACATGGTTGCTTTAAGCCTCGATCCCAAAGTTCTAAATTGCCACCATATTCTTGATGCCAATCAGGAGTAACATAATATAACAGATTGAGAACCCGATACCTATCTCGATCCTTATCGTGGGAATTATCGAGATGAGGATTCAAGAAACAGTCTTTTTTCATCAGACTAAATCCCGCAGCATAAAGATATTCATCGGCAAACAAATTTTTTATGCCAGTAATTTCAGAAATTATTTTTACTACTCTCCGATCTTGAAAGGCATAAATTATCTTTGACAATATTGGATGATATTTATTTAGTTGAATTCCTACATACTTATATTCTCTCAAATCTTTGAGTAGCAACATTTCTTGATGTTCGGGAAAAGATGCATATATTTTTCTAGTATCTTCTTCATCTAAGAGATTATCTAGATAACAACTGTTGATTCTTTGGGGAATTTTAAATTCTTTATGTAACTCTAACTTGTGATACTCTAGCTTACTTAAGAGGCTTTCTACATAGCGATTATTGAGTGTAGCATTATCTAAATACATGTCTTCTTGATTAGATCTCATATCTTATAAGTTAAAGTTAAAGTTAAAAAGCAAAGATATAGTAAATAGTTCCGTCAATATTTAGATTTTAATAATACGTAGACTTGAAAATAGCCTATCATGATTATAGTTAGAACCAATAATATTCAGGTAGGTAATGATTTTATGTGCTTCAATCAACCTAAAAATCTAGCAAATATTATGTTAGATATAAAGGCGATTAATGCCTGGAAACAAGGAGTTTTAATTTGTAAAATTAAAGAGTATACGCCAGCTATTGAAGCAAATAGTTATTACTTTAGTCATCCTGATTGGGGAAAAAACTACTTTGAAGCTTGTCATCGAGATCAAAAGTTTATTGAACTTTGGCAGGCAGTTATTAACCGTTGGGATGAAAAAATTGTTGTTGATATAGGCTGTGGACCAGGTAATATATATGCGTCTCTTAAAGAGGCGTGTGGAGAACCCAGTGAACTAATCGGAGTTGATGTTTCTTTAGGTGCTTTAAAAATGGCTAAAGAAATTGGTTATACTCCAGTTTTAGCTGATGCTCATGATCTACCATTTATTTCTGAGTTTGCCGATATTGTCATGCTAAATGCTTGTTTACATCACTGTGATGATATGGCAAAAGTTTTAGCAGAAGCGGCACGTTTGGTACGTCCTGGGGGACTCTTGATTACCGATCACGATCCACAATTTACAGCATATAATTTCCGAGGTTTGGGGTTACTGCTATGGCAAGCACGTTTACCACTCTATCGATTTTTAAAACGTGGAGGACACACTAGTGCAGAAGAACAGTTTTGGGGTTTAGCAGCGGAAGTGCATCATAAACCAGGTAAGGGTATTACCCCACAAATGTATAATGACGTATTAAAACCATTAGGTTTTAAAGTAAATTTATATCCTCACAGTCACAAAGTTGGTGCTGAAGTCTTAGAGGGTAATTATGGTAAATTGTTTGGTAAATGTCGTCTAGCTCAACAGTTATCAGGAATTAACCCAGATACACCTCAAGCAGCATTATCGTTGATGTGCGTTGCTTCACGGTAAAGATAAGCCAATAGAATGTAAATTAAGTATCTGAAATCTTGATTTCAATTAAACGAATTGCCAGAATAATTTCAACCAAAGTACGCTGAAATGCATAGTACCAACCTCGCCAGCCATCCAAAATACCACCTTTGATAATCAGACAATAAAGTAAAACTAATAAAGGAGCTAGTATAGTTTGTTTGCGAATGCGATCGCTCCAACTGAGTTGATGAACAGAAAGTTCTTGTAGTTTCTTTGCTTCTATCACTAAGTAACGGTCTTGTGCCCATAGCCAGCGACTTAATGGTTTGCGATCATCATGGTAAATATAACTTTTAAGCATCGCAGATTTCCCTTTAAGCTCTAAAAGCTGTGTATGTCCATCATCAATATAAATAGATTTATTCTTGCGGAACAGCACCTGTCTTGGGGGTAGTATCGTACCATGCAAAGGTTGGGCAAAAACGCAATATTTAAATCGGCTAAAGTAACCATCTATTGCTGAATCATCAGATAATTCTTGAATTTCACTAATTAGCTCATCAGAAAGTACGTAATCAGCATCTAAAGAAAGTACCCACTCTGATGTTACTTGTTCTAATCCATAATTCCATTGAATTGCATGAGTATCAAATTTGCGTTGAAATGTTTTTATTTGTGGATATAATGCTAATATTTCTAGAGTTTTATCGGTACTGAAACTATCAATTATAACTATTTGGTTTGCCCAATTTAGTTTTTGCAAAGTGCGTTCAATATTGGGCGCTTCGTTATAAGTAAGTATTAAAACTGTGACATCTTCTAACATAATATATTAATTTGATTCATCAAGCAGTTATTCATTCATAATCAAATCGGACGTGCAAGATTTAATTACATTCTGTAATCGACTGATGTTGTAGTATTTGCTGATAAACTGCTTGCATTTTGCCGGCTACTTTATCCCAAGTGTATTTTTCCAGGACAAATTCACGAGCGTTCACGCCCATATTTTTAGCAATGTGAGTATTATTTAAATAATCTTCTAAAGCATTAGAAATAGCCAACACATCCATATCTGGAACATATCCTAGCTGGTTTTCTTGGACAATGGAAGCTAGAGCCACTCCAGGAGTAACTAGGACAGGAAGACCCACAGCTAATGATTCTAAGACTGAAACCGCAAAATTTTCGGAGTGAGAAGTCAATATAAATAGATCTGAACCTTGCATTAATATATCTTTACTCTCACCTGTGACAAAGCCTACAATTCGAGTACGATCGCGTAATCCATTAGAAACAAGCAGAGACTCTATTTCCGCTTCGTAATCCGAAGTACCGCTACCTGCCAATATAAAGGTAAAACAGTGGTGACTAACTTTACTCAAGGCCGGGATCAGATAATCTAACCCTTTTTTATGATGCAACCGAGACAAAAATAAAATCACAGGTTCAGATGCTGAAATATGATGAAGTTGTCGCAGACGTGAATACGCATCGGGAATTGGATCAGGTATGGAAAGACCTAAAGGGATTACAAAACCCGGTACATTCAGCCCCAATTTAGAAACTTCTTGCTGTTCCTTTTGGGAAGTAAAATGGATTGCTTGACTATGATTGAGATTAGATTTCTCTATTATTTTTGAGTAAATTTGCTTTTTACGTGTACTTTGCTCTAAAGACCACTCGCATAGTAAACCATGAGGGGTGACGACATAGGGAATATTTTGCAGACGAGCGATCGCCATTGCAATTGTAGATGGGTAGGAGAAAAGGGCATGGACATGTATAAGATTGTACTGGGAAATGTTCTGCCAAAGCCATACCGTTAACTGCCAAGAAAAAGCATATTCACGCACAGCTTTAGCATTTGGTGAAAAACGATGAAAAAAGCAAATAGGGACATTTTCATATTCGATTTGCTTTTGCAAAGGAACATCTAGCAAGTCATCACCATTATCATTAGTAGTGGCAATCTCGGCTTCAATATTATTTGCTCGCAATGCCTTAACCATATCCAAAACAGCCTGACTAGTACCACCCCGGACTTTAGGCACAGATGGAATTACGTGGAGAACTCTCATAAATAAGATCCGATGGATGAATTTTGGATTAATTCAGCAAGGTTTTCTTGGAATCGCTCAAATCCAAATGTATCTATTACTTTTTGCCGTAAAGCTTCTGGTTGATACATCAGAGGGTTTGGGTAAGTACCTTGCAAAATCTGCATCAAAGTTTTAGCGATCGCATCTACATCCAAAGGATCAACCAATGCACCTAGTTCACCAAAACAAAGTGCATCAATGGCACCATCCTGGTTTCCACCCAAAGTTGGTTTACCGCAAGCTAACGCTTCTAGGTAGACAATTCCAAATCCTTCACCTCGGCTAGGCATAGCAAAAACATCACAAAGATTGTAATGATCGCAAAGTTCGTCATCAGGAACAAAACCAGGCAAGGTAACATTATCTTGAAGATTAAGATCAGAAATGATCTGCTCAATCCGAGACTGGTCATCGCCTTTGCCAGCTAAAATGTAGTGAACATCCGGAATTTGTCGTCTGATTTCCAGTAGAGCTTGAATAACTTGATCATAGCCTTTGTAGCCATCACTACTTGCTAACCGAGCAATAGTTAAAATTACAGGTTGATTTGATTTTAGCCCGTATCGCTGTAATAAATATTTTGGTTTAACAGCTATTTGGAAACGTCCAGAATCAAATGTATTAGGTAAAATTGAGACTTTACCTGGATCTATATCCTGTTCTTGCAGTAAGCGATCGCGCGTGTACCTACTGACAGCTAGAATGTTATCAGCATTATATAATGCTGTTTTGAGGGCAGGGTTTGTAATATTCCATGCATCTACACCGTGGGCAACAGCCCAGTAGGGTATACCTGTTATGCGCTTGAGTAAATAAGCTACAACCGTAAAATTTAGATGAGAAGAAATAATTAAACTGGGACGCTGCCACAGCCCATATCCTAAAAGTTGAGCAGCAAAGGCAAGCGTTCGTAAATTTATC
Source organism: Calothrix sp. 336/3 (assembly GCF_000734895.2). GTDB lineage: Bacteria > Cyanobacteriota > Cyanobacteriia > Cyanobacteriales > Nostocaceae > 336-3. The sequence goes on from NZ_CP011382.1 coordinate 5,780,938, forward strand.
GACCATTTTCCAGAAAAATGAAATCGCGTATTAGTTAGTAAAGGAAAATTTGGTAAGTAGCGAGTATCATGTTTAAGAAAAACATCATACTTAAAATTAGGAAACAAGCTTTGTAATGCCTCTAGCAAAAATGCCGAGTAAACTTGAATTCCACCTTTAAATTCAAAAATCTCAGGAAACCATAGGTGTAAACGTAAATTATTCTGCTTTTGATATTTCTTTAATAAAGTAGGGGAATCATCCAGCATCATTTTCAAATTATAATAAGTTGCCCATATACAAGTTGTTAGTAAAATCTAATTGTGATTTGCCAATATATCCTTGACTTTACTCACTAATTTTTGACGATATAAACTCCAATTCAACTCCTCAGCTTTGCGACGAGCTGCTAGTCCCATTGTTGCTAACTCTTGAGGATGGCAATAACACCATTCCAGCTTTTCCTTGAGTGCTTCGACGTTGCGAATTGGTACAATAAATCCTTCTACCCCATCAGTGATAATATCGGCTCCTGCTGTATTGGGGGTAGTAATCACGGGAATACCGCACGCCATTGCTTCTAAAATTACCAGACCAAAACCTTCAACTAAAGAAGGAAAAACTAAAACACTAGCACTACTGTAATACTGATTCAGGAGAAGATGAGGTACAGAAGGAATATGGCAGTAAATATCTTTATACTGCTCCAACCAACCCACAGGAAAAAGATTTGAGCCAACTAATACCAACTCAGCATGTGGCAGTTTTAAATCTTGCCAAGCTTGTAAGAGATAATGAATGCCTTTGCGCGGGGAAACACGACCTACATATAACGCACGAAAATTATCATCAGGTTTAGGTTGCACTTGAAAGGTTTCTACGGGAGCACCATAAGGAATCACACTGATTTTGTCTAAAGCTACACCAGTATCTAAAAGAGACTGTTTAGTTACCGAAGAAGCTACAAATATATGATCTGCCAGTTTCACCTCCCGTTCTTTACGCTCTAATTTCCATGCAGGATCTTGAAGAGATTCAATAGCAATAGCTAAATCAGGAAAGCGTTCAGCCTCTTCGCTCATAATTCTATGAGTCATTTTATAAAAAGTGATCGGCAAATCATACAAACAGAGAATACCTTCTTGTTTTGCTTTTTCAAATGTACTTGCAGCTACATCTTCATAAGCATAGATAGCATTTAGACCTTTGAGATGATGCTTCCTAACTTGAGCATCAAGAGAAATATTTACCCAGTCTCCTAATTGTGAATGACTAAAACCCGAATATTTATCTAGCCTTGTCCGTAATAAAAGAATACGAATTATTTCCTGCCAAGGATAAGTTCTAATTGGTACACCATTAAGATCAAGCCAGCTTCTTCTATTTAGTTCATTCGTAATGTATAAATGAACATTTTTAGGTAGCAAATTAAGATACCACCATATAGGAGATCCTAAATTATGAGCAACGGGAGTTATTACTTCCTTGAGAAAGTTTGCTTCTGCTAAAGCTAAGGCACTGTGCTGAGCATTAGAAGGATTTATTTGATGAACCAGGGAAATATATGGTTGAGACATTCTGTTATTGCCCTCTATACCTGTAGCATAAAGACTGTCGATATTCTAATTCTGGAAACAATAGAATAAATCCACAGAAGAACCAGTAGTAAATTGCAAAAGTCGTGTTAAATATTAGATGAACCGCAATCAGATTTAACACTTGAAATAAGAAAGCAGAAAGTATCAATTGACGCAACCAAGGACTTTCTAGTCGCCATAAAACTCGCCAAGTCGAAAGAATTAGAACTAGACGCAGTAGATACCATAAAAGCAATCCCAATACTCCCAACTCGATAGTAACCCTTGAAGTTTCTACTTCTGGTGCCAGAAGAGTATCGCCAACAGGTAAGTTGAGAGCCAAACGTAAAGTAGGGACTGCCTGATGAGTTGCTCCTATTCCATAGCCATCAAGAGCCTTCAATTGCATTTGCTGTATTAATGCCACAGGTTCTGTCAATGGAATTAGGGCACGGTCATTAACAGATTCTACTTTTGATGCTCCTTCCGCACGTTGGAAAAATGCATCTATTGCTTTAGTGAAAAACCTGGGTAATACTGTTGCTATCAAGGTGATAGGTAGAATAAATTTCTTGGCGGAGCGAGCAGCTTCTTTAGGTTTTGCAAAAAAAAGGATACAGGAATATCCCACCACAAACAAAATTTCATACAAAAGCAGAGTTCTTGCACCTGTCATAAAGGATGTGGCAACTACCAAGAATGCTTCAGCAAACGTTAACCACCGCCATATTTTAGTTTGCGGTAGAGTCAGCATAGGAATTAGTATACTGAAACAAGCCGTTAGATAAGTAGAAAAACCTGTAAGATAGGGGAATGTCGCTGTAACTCGAGTTATACCATCAGCAAGGGTGGCATTGGCTTCCTCTCCACCAGCGTATACATTAATTGGACTTGAGACTGGGCTGAAAAATTGAGCTATAGCTAAGAGGCTGACTGGAATCAATAACAGTAGATAGTTGCGTAAAAATCGGTATATTTCCTCCTCAGACTTGAATAAGCTAGGTACTAACCACATTAAAGGCATATAAAAAAAATAGGCTTTTAGCCCAAAAAAACCAATAATAGGTGAGCCTAAGCTGGGATTAAAAGTTTGGCATAGAGACCAACTAAAGGCAAGTATTAATAATATATTAAAAATACTTAATTTAAAAGGATATTTTGGTTCGGAACTAAGGTAATACTTTAAATATGCCACTAAGAGGAGTAAATCTTTCAAAAAGTAAATCAGCTCACTGGCTTGTGGTAGTACCCACTTTCGAAGTACACCTTCAAAAATAATAATTATCAATGTAAGTTTAACAGCACGTTGCCAACTAAGGTGATATAAACCAAAGTAAGATAGCCAAACAAAAACTGCTACACCTATCAAAGCAATGGTCAACTCCATTAAATAACCCTCTCTAAAACTTCAAGGTATGCTTTGGCAACTGCTTTACTGGTATGACGAGCTAAATGCGATCTAGCTTGTTCTTTGTAAGTTGTCAATTTATCTGGGTGAGTTAGCAAGTCAAATAGTATCTCAGTCAAACAATCGATATTACCATTAGGAAAAGTCACACCACAAAGACCAATGGCATCCTTAAGACCTCCTCCCTCTGAACCTACAACCACACAGCCACAGGCAATTCCTTCTAGAGCAACAATTCCAAAAGGTTCATCCCACAGAGATGGAATTACCATAATTTGATGATAGTTTAATAATATGGCTAATTCATGATCGACTTTGATTCCAGCAAAATTGACTTGATCTAAAATTTCTAAATTCTTTGCTTGCTGATGTAATTTATATTCTTCAGGCCCACTACCAATAATGGTTAACTTAGAAGTTATTCCCAAATTTCTGAGCCTAGCCAATGCCTCTAGTAGTAAATTGGCTCCTTTATCAGAAACCAAACGTCCTAAAAACACGAGTTCTTGAGTACGGGAAATTTCTGGCATTTCATGAAATATATCTTCCCGATAAGAATTTGGAATTACGATAGATGGTTTTGGTATGGCTTTCGCCAAAGCATGACTAACTGAGATGTTAGTTGCCAAGTAAGTGACAAAGTTTTTGAGATAATCTCGCCAGCCAAAACTTCCATCTACACGGCGATACCAAGTTTGATGAGTTACAACTAAAGGTCTTGGTATTAATATTAAAGACCAAAGTCCCTTTAAACTAATACAACCTTGAAAATAAACATCACACCATTGAGTCAGTTTCAATAATTGTTGTGGACTAGGTTGTCTAATCACTTCAAAGGGGAAATCTTTCAAGTCTGTTGCTGGGGTTTGTGAAACTAGCTTGACTTCATGTCCTGTATAAGTAAATTCGTGAGCTAAAGTTGAAATAATTGTTTCTAAACCGCCAATACTTGGATAGAAAAAAGGAGAGTATATTAAAATATTCATATTTATCCCACATTCCGCTGTTTGGAGAGCTATAAAAAAAATTAAGAATTTGGTGCAGGGAGAAGATAGTAGCAGCGACAAGCTGGACTGAAAAATTGTGAAATGTCAAATCGACAACAAATATCCAAAAATTCTTAGTCTAGTAAGGATTTGGTTCAATTAATTATGTGCAGCTTCATACTAAAATTGTATGATACAAATAATACTTTAGGAAAAAAATTCTTGTCAGTTTATTACTTGTTTTCAATAGCTTAATTTAGATATAGTGTTGTTTTCAATAAAGCATTTTCCGGAACTAATAATTTATAATTTTTACGCGTAAATACACTAATTTTTAAGCTATTTTTTTTCTCTTAGGTACTCAAGGTAAGTTGCAAATATCTTGGCATGTACAGATAAGTTGTGTGTTTGATACCAGGCAAATGCATTATCCGCGATCGCCTGTAACTGTTCCCAATTATCTAAACTTATTGACTGTGCATTCAGACACCAGTAGTGTTTTCCGGGTTCTATCCCATCTATAGTAAATGCACTATACTGAACGCTGACGGGCAACAATCCATGAGCGCAGTAAGCAGCAAAGATGCCTGACTTAGCTAAATAATCAGAATTATAATTCAGGAAACCTACTAGAGAATTCAATAGAGTTTCGCTAATTTTGGCAGCAGGTTGCTGTCCCATTTTTATGATAGGAATACTATCAATATATGAAAAGTTTAGATCTACTGGTGGACCAATATCTATTATTTTCTCAATTTCCAATAATTTACAAGTACGGCTAAGCACAGATGAGGAGTTGTTATAAACTTGTAATCTGTTACTGGTTCCTCCAAATACAACTAGATGTCGTTGCCGTTTTGCTAAAGCTGGCACTTGCTTTGGTTCGGCAATGTTGGAAAAAACGGGTATAGCAGGAATTTTTTTTTGTTTGCCTTGACTTAATTTATAGAGAATTTCTGCGTAAAGTTCTTTGCTAGTAAAACAGCGATCGCTTACTACCGTCAATCGAGATGCTAAGGTCTTTTGCAATGAGGATAACCAGAAAGCGCTTGTCCAAGGTTTACCAGAAGCATAAACTTCATGAAACATAGTCACTAGATGGGAATTAATATTTTGAGTTTTCCACAATTCTAAACCTTCAACTAACCACACTGGACACCCTCTCTGAGCATAGCCATACCCAACATAATGTAGTATGACTGGAGCTTCTGGGGCTAAAGTGGAATGCTTCTCCTTTGGAACTAACGAAGATAATAATGCCTCAGCAGTGCTATTTTCTAATTTTTTAATCGGAAAGCCTTCAATTTCATTAGCTCCTTGCCAATAGCGATCGCCAACAATAAAAATTGTTTCCATTTGGTAGTCTTTCTGCAACTGGAGAGCCAGATTAATTGCATAGTCACCTAATCCATTGACAGATGGTGGTAGTTGAGGAACAATTTGAATGATTTTAAATGCTTTATTTGATTGTGTCACAAAAAAACTATCATAATTCTCACAATAATCTTTGAAAACTTATTCATTATGGTCTGAGCGCATCTAGTTTTTTGCCTAGCGCATCAGGCATCAGTGTAAGTAAAAAGAGGTAAAGACCTCTCGGACTCATACGCGTCTTTATGGAGAAATATTTAGAAAAGTAAATATTCCAGGCCTCTTCTTTTCTTCCTTGAAGTGCATAGCTTTTAAGTGCTACTGGTGCTAGTTCTCTAAGAACATGCTTACGCGCATATTCAGATGATTCAGGTAGGATGAGTGCTTGGATTATGGGATACATAAACTCAGCAGTTTGAAAATCCTCCTTAGTAGACACAGAACCAGTAGTTGTAAGTCTGCAATTAATTGTGTATTGATTCAGAAAATAAAACTTATCAAAAGCAATCCCTAACCGAATACCAAAATCCTGGTCACAAGCATCACCTACTACCCCTCTATCTCTGTATTTTATGTTTCTTGCTGCCGCCGACAAAACCATATAACCATCGTTAGGAAATTGTTGTAACAGTCCGGAGACTGCTGCGGATGGCTGTAGACCTTCTCTATCTGCTGTTCGATAATAGCCTCTATTCAAAATTTCAGAAGCTTCGTCAAGTACATCTCCTGTCATTGATATTATGTATTGTTTTCCAAACGCAGCTGTTAAATCAGGAGCAATTTGCCAACATTTATCTAGATCGGCGATCGCATTAGGAAGTAATAAATCATCATCATGTAGTAATACTAATCTGTCGCCCTCAGTCATGCTAAAAAGCATATTTACATTTCCAGCCTGACCTAAAGAAGGCTTGTTTCGTACATAATGTAATTTAAACTGACACTGAGACTGAATATCTTTTACCAAATTTTCAGTAGCATCATCTTGAGAATCATCTCCAATTATTATTTCAATGGGTTCATATTTTTGAATAAGACAAGATCCTAATGCCTTTTTAAGTAGTTGAGGCCTATTACAAGTAGGGATACAAATAGAAATCAGTTTATTCATGTATTTCTATGCAATAAAAAGTAATTTGAATAATGAGAATTTTAATTTCCTCATAATCATTAATAGTTAATCATTTGAAATGAGGATGTAATTCCAATTTAGTGTCCAACTAGTCTTCCTATAATTTTTGCTAATTTCAAATCTATTTTTTTTGTGAAGCGAGTCATAGGAGGGTATAGATTAATAGGGTATACTAAATTTTTAAAAAACTCTGTCTCAGCTAATGAGGGAATATTTCCTGTAGTTAGAAGATTATGTATGAATTGTTTTCTCCAAGGTTTAACCGAACCTACAGCATGAGACATGAGAAAGCCACCACCTGTAAAATCCATACCATCTGGTCCAATAGGAGAACATATAACATCGCTAAACATAATAGCAGCATTTAGTACATCTTGATCGGTAATAATAGAATTTTCACGACTTATTTTTTTAAGCTGTGTGATATCATAGCCAGATTTTCCCAGAGCTATAGTTAGCTCTTTCCAAATGTTCACAACAGATATATCTGACCGTTTAGCAGCTACAAAACCAGAATTAAAGTAAAAATCTAAAAATTGCTTCTGTTCATAATTTAAGCTTTTAGCTAACTCTATCCACTCATGTCGCCAAGGGTGATGAGAGGGTACAATTCCATAACAGTTGTCTACACAGACTGCTAATCCGAAATTTACCCATTTTTCATAAAAATCCCAATGGCATTTATTACATATATCTGGATCAAAGTAAAAGACATGATTACATTCAGGATATTTATCAAATAATTCCAGCATGAAAAATGGCTTATAGTAAGCCAAATGATAATTAGTACTTAAAGGATAAAAATTTAACTCTATTGTTTGATTAATGAAATATTTATTGTCCTTTTTTTTCAATTGAGTTAACCAGTCAGGTAATCTTCCTCTATATCCAACTGCTATCTTTCCTTTGAAATTATGATTGGCTAGAGAGTTTATTAATGCTCCCACACCTATTTCGTAATGACCTTCATATAAAGTAAAGACGATAGAATTCATGTTTCACACTTAGTTTATAATTTTGTAATGGTTATTTCTTATAAAGAAAATTATGCTTAATTCTGAAAAGAAATTATATTTTCTCTTTAATAAAATTCTATTTTTTTTCGATTGATTTTCTTTATATAATCTTCAGCAATTTTTCCCCAAGTAAATGTACGATAATAAGCTTCCATAGTATTAGATTGGCTAAGAATATCAGGCGTAAATTGCGACGGAGGTGGAAATGCTCTTAGCGTTTCGCTAAAGAAAGGTTGTAAATCAACAACTCCACCTGCTGGTGTTGCAAAAACAGTCATTCCAGACTCTAGCATTTCATTTAATATCAGTCCCCAGCCTTCAACTCTACTTGTAAATAAACCGACATCGTGGTTTTCCAGCAAAGAATAAAGCTGAGTTCTCTCAAATGACGGCATAATTTTGAGTCTACTTGATTGAATTAGTTCTGGTGGACAATCTTTCTCAGCATTATTACCGGATCCGGCAATCGTAAAAGTGTCTTTGGGGTGAGAAGCTGCTCTTTTAACAATAAAGTCAACAAGTTCAGTAATTCCTTTATGAGAAACCCAACGACCAATCCAAAGAAATCGAATACCTTCTCCCTCATTTTTTTTTCGATTTAGACGAATCTGAGCTAGAGCTTCCTGATCAGCTTTTGAAATTGCATTGACGTAAGAAATTAATTTGCTGCACCACCACGGGAACCAGTTGTTAATCCATTTAAGTTCTAAGCTACCAAGACAAAGGATGTAAGTAGCTCTTCTCCATCCTTGTAGTATCAAAAGTATGTCTAATACTGCAAATAAATAACTAAATGGAAGGATAAGTATATTTTTTATGCCCCTTTTTAAGGAATTGTTGAGTTCAGATGCTATGTACAAAACATCAGGCTGCACACTGCGAGCTACTATTACTGAAGATGATTTGCTAACTCGTTTGGTAATTAGATTTGCATTGCAATCGATTACATCAAAGGGTGGCTGAACCTCGATAAATGCATCTAGCTTTGACCTGATTAGTTGAGAATTTTGTATAAATTGCCACCACCTTGTCATATTAGGCATAGGATGAGGAGACCATAAAGTTACATGATGTCCCTCTTCCCGTAGTGCTTTTGCCAGATTGATTGCCATCTGACCTGCACCAAATTCAGCAGAAAGTATTGAATGTGTAGCTACAAGTATGCGAAGTTGCTGCATTGAAAGTGTCCGTTAAAGAAAAATTCAGTATTAATCTGCTGGGATAATTCTTACATAGACTATTAAATCAAGGAGTTCTCATTATTAACTGCGACATAAAAATCAAAAATAAAGGTGATGCAATTTATTAAGTAGCTTAGCGATCACGTAAGCAATTGATGCTGTAACGTAACCAGTTAGGGACTAAGTAGCCAAACAGACCAAGGCGGCTAGAACTATTCTTATAAATGCCATACTTTTTGACCAACCTCATCAATTGAAGCAACTTTTGATAAAGTGGCATAAATTTTAAAGCTGATTCTTGAATTAGATAGTCAAAATCGAATTTCTGACCATGAATACGCGGCAAAAATACATCCGGTTCACTGAGAAATATCTTATCATCTATAGGAACTGAAGGTACAGTTGACCGAGGCAAAGTGGCAGCACGATGATATACATTTTCTAAGAAATGTTGCCAGTTGCTTCCCCAGTGAGTTTCTGCAATTTTTTTCTTGGTTGCTTCCCCAAGAGATAGTCTGAATTCCTCATCCTCGACCAAGCGAGAAAGAACTGCCGTATACTCTTCAAGACTCCGCACCTGAATTATATTGTCAATCAGACCAGGTACATCAGCACGCAAAATTTCACATGCATCGGGAAATGGGTAGCGAGTGACTAAAGGTACGCCGTAACTTCCTGCTTCCAGTAGTGATGTATTTGAGATAAAGGGGTACGAATCAACGTAAATGTCGGCAGCCTGGTAAAAAACAGCAGTATTCTCAGTTTGCTCAAGTACTCTAATTCTCCCCTGGGTCTTCTGGATAGCTGCTGACCACTCTTCTCTACTACCTGGACCAATAACGACCAATACTGCTTGTTCGTATTGTTCTAGTAATGGAACATGTGCATCAGCAAAAGTGATTCCGTCAATCGTTTTGTACTTCGCTGGTCTAGCTATGGAGAGCAACATTAAACTGTCTTCAGCAAGTCCAATCTGTCGCTTCGCCTCTGCTTGGGAAAGCACTCTATCAAGAGGCTCCAAAATCGTGGGCAGGAGCAAGTTACGCTCTGCCTCAATACCTCTACGCTCTTGTGAGAGGTGCATACCAGATTCACGAAGGTTAACAATAACATCACTGATACAAGCTCCTAACCAAAAGCAGTGGTCACTATGGTTAACGTAGATAACTGGTGGAGATTGTTCTTTATTTGCAAAGGCAATAGTTGCAATAACATCACTTTCCCATGTATGAAGCACTACTATATCTGCCATTGCAGCGTATTGACGTAATCGCTTGGCTGTAGAGACAACACCACCCTTCTCCATATCTAGCAAGTATATCTTGCCGTGACTATTGATTACAGTATCTCTCAAGATTTTCGGTACTGGGAGCGGTATCTGCCCAGTCAATACAACCGAATGCGATCTTTCGGTATCCTGCTGAATCCATCGCCGAAGCAATCTGGGAATTCCACCAAAGGGCGAAGAAATATTGGTAGAAACATGCAGTATTTTCTTTGGCTCTCCAGAGAATAAGGTGCTTTTGTTACGAGAGGGACTTATTGGCGGTATGGTACTTCGCCCGATTTTGATTAAGATATGCTCAAGTTCAGGGCTTACAAAAAAACCACAATGATTATACTGAGCATGAAACGCTGCAACCTGTGCATACACAGATGCTGCGTCATACTTACCGCATTCCGCCAAATCTTTTGCACTTGCAAGTAGGTTGCGAAAGACCTCGAAATTTTGCTGAATACTCTGACAACCTTCTTCTCGCCAAAGGCTGAATGTATCGTTAGCTAATTTTTCCATAATACTTTTGTGTTCTTAACTCCTACTAATTTTTCGGCGTTGCATCATTGCGGGATGAATGAGCGCCTGAAAACACTTATAAATCTTTCAAAAGAGATCGAAATTATCCTCGAATTCAGCAATGCCATTTTTTCTAATTTCCTAGGACTATATAAATAAATTGGTGAAAAAAATAAACTACCAAACGTAAAGTTCGTAAATTTTGGCTCTTCAGTACATATTATGATAAATAGCTAACAAAATCTCAAGATGCTTACCAGTAAAGGAAAACACTCTTGATTTTTGAACATTATTCTTACTTTTAAACGTCTTGAGCAATTTAACTTTGATTTAAAAGCAAATTTTGATGTTTAACTAAAAGTTTGGTATGATATTTACTGAGTAACCTAAATTTTTTACACCATTTAACTCAAACCCTACAAGCAGCTTGCAATACTTCAACCACTCGATTCTGTTCTTCCTCTGTCATCTGATGGAAGAGTGGTAAAATGATTGCTTTATCCTGGGCTTGTTCACTCTCAATCAAGCGTTGACAACTGCCTGGTTGACAATCACAGCTATTTTGCTTAACTCCACAACTCCAAGCTTCCTGTTGATAAGCGGGTTCCCGGTGGGTACACATAATTCCCCGACGGGTGGAAACTCCCGCATCTAACATCATCTGCATCACCTGGACTTGATCGGATGTTTCTGGTAATCTCACACAGAAGCTTTGCCAGTTACTTTTTGCCCAGGTGGGTTCTGTTGGTAATTTTAAACCTGGTATATCTGCGAGCAATTGCTGATATTTTTGTGCTAAATAACGCCGACGTTCGACAATTTCCGGTAGGCGTTTGAGTTGTTCCCGTCCTACTGCGGCTTGGATATCGGTCATGCGATAGTTGTAGCCTAACATTGGGTATGACTCAAATATTACCTGTTTGGCTCCGTGGCGTACGGTATCAGGTATACTCATGCCGTGTTGTCGCCAAAGACGAAACTGTTGGTCAAATTCCGGATTATTAGTAGTCAGCATTCCCCCGTCACCAGTGGAAATAATTTTCCGGGGATGAAAAGAGAAACAAACAATATCTCCGTGCGCTTTGCCAATTTTCTCCCAGTTGCCATCCCAAAGAATTTCACTACCGATCGCGCAAGCGGCATCTTCAATAACTGGTAAATTGTGACTACGGGCAATCTGTAAAATTGCTGATAAATCACAAGGCATCCCTATTTGATGGACTACTAAAATTGCCTTAGTGGCACTGGTAATCGCATCCTCAATTAACATCGGGTTGATGTTGTACGTCTGTGGTTCGATATCCACAAACACAGGTGTCGCTCCGCAGTAACGGATACTGTTGGCGGTAGCAATATAGGAATGGCTGACGGTAATCACCTCATCCCCTGGTTTTACCCCCACTGCTAACAGGGCTAGATGGAGGGCAGTAGTACAATTAGATACTGCACAGGCATGATTTGAACCTACGTAGGTAGCAAATTCTTGCTCAAAGGCGGCAACTTCTGGACCCTGTGTCACCCATCCAGTCATAATGGGACGACGAGCAGCTTCCGCTTCTGCTTCTCCCATCCAAGGTTTAGCAATGGGAATAGTTTGTATTTTTTCAGACATTGCTTGTTTCCTTAGTTTGTTTCTGAGAACGCCACCAATTGACTAGTTTCTCTAATCCTTGTTCTAGGGATACCTCGGCTGTAAAATCGATGAGATTTTGGGCTTTGCGGACATCTGCGAGCCGTCGAGAAACGGGGTTGACTTTGCGCTCTGCTCCATACTCTGGTGTTAAATCAGACCCCATGACTTTCGCTAAACTGTAGGCGAGGTCATTTAAACTACTTTCCACACCACTGGCGACGTTAAATACCTCGTCAGTAATATCGGCTTTGGCTGCCAGGATATTGGCTCTGGCGATGTCTTCGATATAAACAAAGTCCATGGTTTGTTTGCCATCTCCGAAAATTAACGGAGGTTGCCCAGCAGCAATTCTATCCATCCAACGGATTAATACTTCTGTATACACTCCGTAGATATCCATCCGGGGACCGTAGACGTTAAAGTAACGTAACGCTACATAATCTAAGCCGTACATATCGTAGAAACTACGGAGTAATCCTTCGTTGAATACCTTGGCTGCACCGTAGAGGGTGCGATTGTTATAGGGGTGATGGGACTCGGTGGTGGGGAATTCTTCAGCTAAACCGTAAATGGAAGCGGAGGAAGCGGCAACTACTTTTTTTACCTTGGCTTTGACTGCTGCTTCTAATACGTTGAAAGTACCATCGGCAAGAACTTCTACAGCTAGACGAGGTTCCTCTGCACATTGGGTAATGCGAATTGCGGCTTGGTGAAAGACATAATCCACACCTTCCATGACTTCTGCTAGTAATTTTTGATCTCGAATATCACCTTCGACAACTACTAAATGTCCATGTTCTTTTGCCCATGCCAGATTATCTAGTCTCCCACGGGTAAAATTATCGAGGACGATGATTTCAGAGACGTTTTCTTTAACTAGTAAGTCGGCTATATGGGAACCGACTAATCCTGCACCACCTGTAATTAAGACGCGACTATTTTCCATTGTTTGAGAGTTGATTTACTTGCTGTTCTAAAACTTGAATCCGGTTTAATAGTTCTGATATTTGTAAACCTAAGGTTGTCTTGACAGATTTAATAATATTGGCGGCTGATGTTTTCTCTTGTCCGGCTAATTGCACTTCTTGCAGGCGTAAAATGCCATCACCTGTTAATACATCAACATAGCCTGATGTTTTTGACCTATTGACAATTCTACCGGGAATACGTCCGATATATTTAGGCGGATTTTCTACAGGTTGAGCTTGCCAAATTAGGAGTTTTTCTCCTTGAAAATATGTATAGGCTCCAGGAAAGGGAGCAACTTGGGAGCGAATTAAACAGTCAATTTTTCTGGTGGATTGTGACCAATTAATTTCGCCATCTTCTGGTAGGCGGGTACAACCATAGGATGCTTCTAGATGGTTTTGGGGTGTACCGGAATAGCCATGATAGGCATTGACAACGGTTTCACCAAGATATTGTTTTTGGATTGTATTTAATTGGTCGTAGATATTAGCTATTGTATCATGGGAATAAATGGGAATTAATCGTTGAAAAAGTATATTACCTTCATCTAATCCTGGTTCTATTTTATGAATACTAATGGCAGCACAGGGCTCATCATTAATCATTGCCCAATTGACATTAGCTCGACCCCGATATTGGGGTAGGGGAGAGTAATGAACATTGATAAATAGGGATAATTCAATGATAGATGGAGGCAGGATTTGATTATAGGAGGAAACGACTACACAATCAGGTTGAAGTTTACTAACTAGAGATTTGATCGCTGCTGGGGAGGTATCTGTAAATATGGGAATGGCTGCTGTTTGAGTGAGGTTAATTAATGCCTCATCTTCTGGGGAAATATTTCTAATTAATCCCTGAACATGGCAATATTCTATTAATGATTCTAAGGCGGTGAATGTAGTTGTTCCTAAACCGATTAGTAGTACATTCATGAATCTGAGATGATGGGAAAAGAGCAAAGATGATCTCTAACCCCAATGAATGGAAATTGGGGTTATGGTGATGAATAGAAATTGGAATTACAGCAATTACAACAACTGAACAAATTCCATTTTGGCTTGGTTTTTAGTTAAAACCTGAGTTGTTGTCTGATAGCGTTCGCCACCTGTATCGGATTCAGTAGAACGTCTCCAAATCACTTCAGCTGCTTTGAGTCCCCCGGTTTGCAGGCGAATAATTGGCTCTGGTCCAACTGCTGAGGGTAAAATTCCCATATGCCCAGATTTGGGTGCTATTTCTGGAAATATAGGAATATTCTCATTCACAAAACTAGAACGCTCAATGTCTCCCCAGTATTGGGCAACTAATGCACCAGGAAAATTTGCAGCGATCGCCTTGGCATCTTCCCCAGATAATACCTCTTGGCTACGGGGTTGTAGTGCCACTAAAATGGCATCATAATTTGTATCTTGGGGCGCTTGGCAGATACTTTCAACGGTATCTACTGTTGCTCCGGCTTGGGTTAAACCCCTTTCAATAAAAGGTAAAAAGGGATTGTCACAGAGCAAGAGAATTTTACTGCTATAAACGGAAACTCCCCCATCTAAGAGCAATTTCACAGCCATAATTCCCAAGAAAGAGAATACATCGACTGCGGGATGTCTCTCATTGACTCCTACCACGGGGATATCTCGTAATCGACAAGTTAACAAATCCAAATCTTCTGGTCGAAATTCCCATGCTTCATACATTAAGCCAATGACAGCACTAGGTTTCATCCAATTAATGATTTCAGCATTCAGGGGACGTACGTGACCACTATTGGTGATGATATCAGCTTGAGCAACTATTTCTGGTGTTTTTTGGCTGATAAATTCCAGGCGATCGCCTACTCCCGCAAGTGTTGCTAGATGCTGTGTTTGGCTAATCACTGCTTCTGCTGTTCCATAGGCAGTACTACGGGTAATTGCATATACCTTTTCCGCTCCTGCCATTGCTGCCAATACGGGAGTGACAATGTATGCACCTGTGGCAGCTTCTGTCAAAATAGTTGCCTGTTGCAGTCGCAAATCACAGCGCTGGATGGATTGCCGCATCAAACTCACAAGACGCTGGGGATTTAAACCCGGACGGGAATCGCTCATTAAACTGTGACTCCTTGGAGAAGACTTTGTAGGGTTTGTGCCACAGTATTTACCTGTGCTGTACTGAGTTCTGCATACATCGGCAGGGAAAGCACTTCCTTAGCAGCTAATTCCGAGTGAGGAAAATCACCCACCTTATACCCTAAATCTGCGTAGGCTGCCTGGAGGTGTACGGGTATGGGATAATGGATACCTGTTTGAATTCCTTCTTCATTCAGTTGGTCTTGCAGTCTCTGTCGTTGATTGGTGCGAACTGCGTAGACATGGTAAACATGGTAACTGTAGGGCATGACAGTGGGTGTTGTCACCCCAGAATTTATCAAAAGTTTGTCATAGACTGCTGCATGGTTACGACGTGCTTCTGTCCAGGCATCTAGGTAGCGTAACTTCACCCGCAGAATTGCCCCCTGCATACCGTCCATACGATAGTTGTACCCCTTGAGGACGTGATGATATTTACTCTCCTGTCCCCAATCCCGCAACATCCCTATGGTTTTGGCATACTCGGCATTATTAGTGACAACGGCTCCACCTTCTCCATAGGCTCCGAGATTCTTGCCGGGGTAAAAGCTAAAGCATCCGATATCACCAATGCTACCGATGCGTCGCCCTTTATACTCGGCTCGGTGTGCTTGTGCCGCATCTTCGATAACTACCAAACCATGACGCTGGGCGATCGCCATAATTGGATCCATATCTGCGGATTGCCCATAGAGATGAACTGGCAAAATGGCTTTAGTCTTTGCTGTAATTGCCGCTTCAATTTTGCTGACATCAATGGTGTAGGAAATTGGATCAATATCGACAAATACGGGTGTTGCCCCGGTATAAACAATGGCGGCAACTGTGGCAACAAAGGTAAAGGGTGTGGTGATAACTTCATCACCTGGACCAATACCTGCGGCGAGTAGTGCTAAGTGTAGGGCACTAGTTCCAGTGTTTAAAGCAATACCATATTCTGCATTACAATATGCTGCAAATTCCTGCTCGAAGGTTGCAACTTCTTTACCGAGGATAAATTGAGTACTATCTAAAATTCTCAGGACTGCGGTATCAATTTCGTCTTTGATGCTGAGGTATTGCGCTCTCAAGTCTACAAATGGAATCATGCTACTACTCCTACTTTGTCTAATTCAACCAACTGACCTTGATTTTTCATGGACTGGGTAGCAGCTTCCAAAATTTTCACTACTTGCAGTCCGGCTTGTCCATCGGTAATGGGGCGATCGCCTTTAGTAATACAATCAATAAAGTGCAAACCTTCCGTCCGTAGCGCTTCTGTCATATCTAATTTTGGCGACCACATATCACCTGTACGGTAGCCAATCAACATTTGATATAAGCTTTCGGTGTTACCGTTAACAGTAATTCCCTTGTCGTAAATCTTTAATTTTTCGCTCGGTTCTAAATCATCGAAGACAATCATTTTCTGGGAACCACCAATTAAAGTCCGACGTACTTTTACTGGTGCTAACCAATTCACATGAATATGGGCAATTAAGTTAGTCTCAAAAAAGAGAGTTAAGTAAGCAATATTTTCTGGTTCACCGGGAACGTGACTGACTCCAGTTGCAGATACTGCACAGGGTTGAGCAGGTAAAACATAATTCATTATCGATAAATCATGGACAGCTAAATCACAAATGACATTGACATCATGTTGAAATAGTCCCAGATTTACCCGCACTGAATCGTAATAATAAATATCACCTAATCGCTTAGAGGCAATTAAATCATGCATTTTTCTCACCGCACCTGTATAGACAAAGGTGTGGTCTACCATTAATACTAAATTACGCTTTTCGGCTTCATCAATTAATCTAATGGACTGTTCCGAGGTGACTGTCATGGGTTTTTCTACCATGACGTGTTTTCCTGCTTTTAATGCTGCTAGTGCTAAATCAAAATGACTAGAAACTGGAGTCGCAATTACCACCGCATCAATGTCAGGGTCTTGAAAAATATCCTGACAATTTGTTGTCACCTTAATTTTCGGGTATCTTGCTTGGACTTTGGCTAGCAGTTCTGATTTAAAATCACTGACAATTTTGACCTCAACTCCAGGAATTTCTGCAAAATTTCTTACCAGATTTGGACCCCAGTAACCATAACCAATTACAGCGATATTAAGATTTTTTGTCATTGCCTTTTCTCTTAATTATTGTCTTGCAGCAAAGAAAAACCCGGCTATTAGGTAAAGCCAGGTTGAGATATCCATATCATGGAGTTAAATTTTCCTTTCTTTATATGCTTGTGTCATAGGATACTCAGATAAATTTATTAAAAATTAGTTACTTATTCCCTAACTTTTCTTTTGAATCTATTGGCGGCAATAATGAAGACTGTACCTAAAATCCCAGCTGATACTTGTGGCTCAGGAATAGTTTTTGTTGCTGTTTTTGGCGTAAAAATTGCATAGTTGGCAATTGTATTGCCTTGTGTGAAAATGTCTTGACTTTCTCCCTGAAAATCATTCCATTGGGTAATGTAACTACTGACTTTGCTCACCAGGAAGAGATTTCCATTACTTGCCACCACTCCTCGATAGGGAAATAATACTGATGGAGAATTATTTACCTGAGTCGGCACAGGTTTTTGATTATTTAGCAGGGGTACAAGATTATTTACTGCTGTTTTCGCTAGATTTTGGTTATCCCAAAAAGTCGGCTTAAGAAAATCTGTGTTATTAGGATTACCAAATATATTGAAAAACGTATCATTTTTAAAAGTCACATCATAGGTGATGCCATCAACTATAAAATCCTCTATTTTGCTGACATTTCCTGGACTGCTATAGAAAAGTTGTAGTGCAGTTACAGGAGTCGCAGTAGCAGCGATCGCCACCACTATCGAGATTATGGAGGATATTTTTGCCGTTGCAGATACAGAAAACGGGTAGATGCTGTTGAACATAGTTCACGAATTGGAGTGAGTTAATTTTGTAACATCTGAATTTAACTGAGTCTGAGTGAAAAATTTTGAGTAATTTTACTAGTTTATATTTGCTTTTTTCGAGGTTCAATATCCTCTACTTCTATGAAAAATCGGGAATATTGTTTATTCAGCGATAGAACTCCGTTCCGCTACGCGATCGCCGCTTCGGCGGAGGGTAGCTCTATCGCCACTGACTGTTATTTTTTCCTTGTCTCGCACATCTCCAACAATACGCCCCGGAACACCCACAACAATGGCATAATCAGGGACATCATAGGTGACAACAGCACCCGCACCAATCATGGCTTTTTGACCAATTGTGATACCTGGCAAAATTGTGGCATTACTCCCAATTCCTGCACCTTTTTTTACCAAAGTTGTAATCACATCCCAGTCATCATCGGTTTTTAAGCTACCATCCTCATTACTAGCACGAGGATAAAGGTCATTGGTAAACATGACTCCATGACCGATAAATACTTCATCTTCTAAAATTACACCTTCGCAAAGAAAACTGTGGGAAGAAATCTTACAACGACTACCCACAACCACATTTTTTTGAATTTCGACAAAAGTACCAATTTTTGTATCATCTCCAATTTCACAATTATAGAGATTGACCAAATCAGGATGAAAAACTTTGACGTTATGACCTAACCTGACATTATCGTTAATTGGCATATTTTTTAGGAATATAAATCTACAACATCACAGTTCAGAATCCTGGGGTATGTCAAAATCATGATTTACTACATACCCCGATTCCTACTATCTTGTTAATCCTATTTAATTAGGATTGAAGATAACATCTACCCAGTAATTACTAGCTGCGTAGCTAGAATTGGGAAAGGTGGGAGTTGAACTGTAAACATAGACACCATTACCACCTCCAGCACTATTACTTAACAAACGTAATGGTGGTTTATCCACACCAGAGGTAAAGTAATTCTCTGTCAGTGAATATTTACCCACATTCGTATGGTAAGAAGCAACGTAGGTGGTATTAGCAGTGATGGGAATTGGTGTCGGAAAGTTAACTTGCTGCCAACCGGAAGCAGTTTCGTTCGTGAACGTAACTTCACCCACTTTCTGACCACTACTTGTCCAGATTGTGCCAATGTGAACCCCTATACTTTCGGGACTCTTGTAAAACTTGATGCCAGTAATACTACCACTTACATCTGTGCGGAACTTCACACCTAAAGTCAGAGGTGCGGTTTCTGGGTCAGTGATAACTGCTGGAGTCGCCGTATTATCCCATGCACTCACCGGACTACTAGCATTACTGCCTGTTGTGAAAGACCAAGTATAATTTTGTGCTAGAGCATTACCTGCTGGGTCTTTAATTCTGGGGTCAACGGTTCCCCCTTTAACTGTGACAGTATAAGTTGTACTCAGTGCTAAGGAGCTGCTAGGGGTAAAAGTAGCACTGTTATTGGCAGAGTTGTAACTCACTGTCCCTGATACTAAGGTATTATTCGCACCTCGTAACTCCAAGGTATTAGTATTAACAGTTGTCGGGGCGATCGCCTCACTAAAAGTTGCCGTGACGTTGGTAGCTAAACTTACACCCGTTGCCCCACTGGCAGGTGTTGTTCCTGTAACCGTTGGTGGGGTAGTATCCTGGGGTGCAGTCGTACTAAATATGACATCTACCCAGTAATTGCTGGCGTTGTAGCTGGAAGTCGGGAAGGTGGGATTGGCATTATAAGCATAGACCCCGTTATTCCCATTTTCCCCGTTGCGTAGAGCATAGAGGGGAGCGCTATTAAAGCCAGAGTTAGTAAAGTACTGCTCATTAATCGAGTAGCGTCCGACGTTGGTATGGTAAGAAGCCACGTATAATGTATTTGCAGTAATGGCTACAGGTTGGGAAAAACTTACCTGCTGCCAACCAGAGGAGCTTTCATTGGTGAAAGTTGCCCTTGCTAACTGTTGACCACCGCTTGTCCAAAGTGTCCCAACATGGGTTCCCGTATTTTGTGGTCCCTTATAGAAACGTAAACCAGTGATGTAACCACTTATCTGAGAACGGAATTTGACACCTAACTCCACAGCATTTGTAGAAGGGTCTGTAATCACACTGGGTGTGGGATTATTCTGCCAAATACTGCAAGGACAATCACGGGGAACGACATTCAATGTGACGGAAGTTCCAGGTGTTTGTAAATTGCCACTGTCATCTACAGCACGGCTTTTAATCGTCACTGTCCCTAAAGTTGCGGGAGTCCAATCATAACTCCAGTTACCACGACCATTGGCAGGATGCCAGGTATTGCCACCATCTACAGAGACTTCCACCGCACCAACGACACCCCCTCCGAAGTCACTGGCTGTACCAGTAATAGTCGTAGGATTACTGACTTGTACATTGGCATTTGCGAGGGGTGAGGAAATATTAGAAGTGGGGGTAGAGCCATCGGTGGAAGCTGAAGCCAGAGATAAACCAGATTGTAAACTCCCTGGTTGTACACCCATATCGGCAAACAGGTTCACCGTTGCTTGCTGCATCCTGCCATCCGGTGTTGTGTTACCGCGATCGTGATTACCATCCAAACCCCATGACCATTGTATGGTTCCAGAGCCAAAAACTAAGGCTCCACTATTGTGTTTATACAAGGTCAAATGATGATTTGCCGTACCTATGGCATAGCTAGACCCAAAGTCTTGTAGTATCTCTACACCATTGACTATAGTACTGGACATTCTCACCAAGCCAGGGGGACGGAAACCATTATCTAAGTCTTCATCCCACTCGTATCCCAGGGTACCACTGGTGAGAGTTGCCTTATTTCCTGGTGCCAAAGTAGCAATGTTGGTATTACGCCACAGACGCATCTTTCCGTCATCGGCAGGTACTTCGATCGCCGTGGTTCCCCCATTCACCTTAAATATGTTGCCACTGAGAGCATTCTCTGGCAATCCGCCATCCTTCGGGGGACTAAAACGAGGGTCGCGCCAGGTTCCAGTCCAAATATTGGGTTGGGGATCGATGATAGCATTGGCTTTGGTTTCTTTGTAACAAACCAGAGTCCGATAGGTACTATTGGGGTTAGCGATACTATTTTCCCAGCGAGTTTTCCAAAATATTTCATTCCCACTGAAAAAACCGAGATTCACTCCAACGTTGCGAGCTGCTTCGACTTTATCTCTTTGTTGTTTTGACCAATATTCATCATGACCAACGGAGAGGAATATCTTATGATTTTTGATCAAATCACCATAGCGATCGCTATCTACCCCAGTAAAGTAGCTCACACTATAGCCATTTGCCTCTAACCACCGCACCATGGGATATTCGGCGTTGAATAACCAATCCTGACCATTGTCAACTATCCGAGTATTAAATGGGCGGTTATAACTCACCTTATATGCTCTACCTGCCGGTGAGCCAGTATAGAGACTGTTGCCTCCATAGCTGTTATATGCTTGCCAAGTAGTATCGGAAGTTTGGAACAGAATATCCGATGTACTAGAGTCATCTCGGACAATAAATACGATGTGACTTGCCCCACCAGTATCTGAGCGCACAGCCTTAGCAAAGTATATGCCTGACGTAGCAGTACTAGGTATATCCCACGACGCAGATACTGCCCAATTGCCACAGTCAACCAAGCCAGTACTTGTATTCGTTGAACAATTAGGCTGATTCTGTGCTGAAGTGCGATTGACGTTAACTGTATTTACCTTTCTTGCACCTCGACCACCGTAATAACCCATACGGTAGATATCAAGACGATACTGAGTTGCAGGAGTTTTGATTTTGAAATCAACTCTTTGCCCACGGTTATAACTAATATCAGTGGCAAATCCCTGAATACTACTATCTCCGATTCCGGTAATATCCCAATCGGAGGGCAGATTTCCTGTCAAACAGTTTTCCGCCACAATCGCGTTAGCAGGAGCATTGCAATTAGCTGCAAGTACCCTTTCTCCCGAAAAATTCCAGCCCAAGTTACCGATGGTGACTAGGAAAAAGGCTACCATCGTCAGGGAAATTATACGGATGAACCTTTTCATGGTAAATCCTTGTTCAAAAGTAAATTTTGTTTTAATAGCATGATGAATAAATTAAGCAGATAAAAATAAGACTGATATTTGATATGAATTAGGAGTAACTCTTATCCCATAAAGGTTTCAATCTTTAATTCACAATTCATTACCCATTACTCACAACTACTCATAGCTAAAAAGATTTCTTCCATTCCTCAATGCAGAAGGGACTTTCCCCGTGGAAAATCCCTCCTCTTGATTTAGTTTGTGGTACTGAAAATCACATCCACCCAGTAGTTACTCGATAGGTAACTGGAGTTGGGGAAGGCTGAATTTGCACTGTACCTGTAGACTCCATTGCCTCCACCAGCGCTGTTACTTAAAGCACGTAAGGGCAGTCTATCTACCCCCGTACTTGCAAAGTAGTTTTCATTGATGGAATAGCGACCAACATTGGTATGGTAGGAAGCTACGTATGTCGTATTGGCAGTAATTGCCACAGGAGTTGTAAACAGAACCTGTTGCCAACCAGAAGCAGTTTCATTAGTGAAGGTAGCTTGTTGTAAGTTTGTACCACTACTGCTCCACAAGGTTCCCACATGAGTACCTGTATTACTTGTACTCTTGTAGAAGCGAATCCCCTTAATAAAGCCATTAACATCAGAGCGGAATTTCACCCCTACCTCTACAGCTTGGGTTTCATTATCAGCCAGAATATTCGGAGTATCACTGTTATCCCAGATTGTCACACCACTACCTGTGGTAAATGACCAGTTATAATCCTGGGCAAGGGCTGTATTTGATTGGTCTTTGACTCCCGAATTACCACCTTTAGCAGTGGCTGTGTAGTTGGTGTTAGGTGTTAATGTCGCACTTGGTGTGAGAATTCCTGTATTATTGGCGGCATCGTAGGTAACAGTCGCTGTCACCAAGTTATTGGCAGCATCTCGTAACTGGATTGTATTAGTGTTGATCGTTGCCGAGTTCATTGCCTTGCTAAACTTCACTTTCACCGTTGTGGCAGTACTGACACCAGTTCCAGTCGGATTTGTAGAAATGACCGTGGGCGGTGTATTTGCTGGTGTACTAGTAGTGAAGACGACATCTACCCAGTAATTTGTCGATAGATATGTGGAGTTGGGGAAGGCTGGATTTGCACCATAGCGGTAAACTCCATTACCACCACTAATATTATTACTGAGAGCGCGTAATGGCGGGTTATCCACCCCAGAGTTAGCAAAGAAGTTTTGGTCAGCCGCATATCTACCCACATTTGTATGGTAGGAAGCAATATAGGTAGTATTTGCTGTCACCGCTACAGGATTACCAAAGCTTACCTGTTGCCAACCAGAAGCAGTTTCATTGGTAAAGGTTGCCTGAGCTAACTGTTGACCGGTACTACTCCACAGGGTTCCCACATGGGTTCCGGTATTTTGGCTACTCTTGTAGAATCTCACCCCAGTAATAAAGCCATCAAAGTCAGATTTGAATTTAACTCCTAGTTCAACTGCGTTGGGGTCATTGGTTGATGGGTTATTGGGAGTGGGAGAATTAGTCCAGATTCGACAGGGTTGTTGTTGAGAACAGGGCAATCCGGCTGTGGTAAAAGACCAGGTATAGTCATTACCCAGGGTATTGCCAAATTGGTTCTTGATGATACTGCCTTTCAGGGTAGCCGTATAAACTGTGTTATTTGCTAAATTACCTGTGGGTTCTAACTTAGCGGAACGAGTCGCCGCATCATAGGTAATATTCCCAGGTACTAGGGTATTTGCCGGGTCTTTGACTTCAAAGGAGCTAGCGTTAATAGTTGCAGCATCCATGGGCTGGTTAAAGGTGGCAGTCACACTAGAGCCAACACTGACATTAGTTGCTCCGTTGCTGGGAGAAGTAGAATTGATCGCCGGTGGGGGTGCGGCAATATAGGTAGCGACGTAGGAACCACTATCGCCAGGGAAGACTGCGTACTCAATACCTTTAATACCAGATGTGGCAAAGGTGACAGAGCTACCATTACGGGTAATTGTGCTGAGAATTTTATCCGCAGAGCGAGTTGGGAGCATTGCTTGTAAGCCATTTGCTCCAGTTGCTTTGGTGATACTGAAACTGAGTTGCCCGTTGGTGCTATTCCATGCCAGGGAATTAAAGGAAGAATTATTGCGACCATCTAACCAGGTTAGTAGTTGACGGGCAGTGATTACGGGTACATTACGAGCTTTTGCAGAGGCGATCGCTGCATCGGAATCTGCCTGGGAACTAGGTAAACCGTTATCAGTATGGGCATTGATATTAAAAACACCATAGTAACCTTCTGCCCCTAAAGCTTTATCTAGTAAAGTATTGACTGTGAAAGGGTAGGACTGTCCAGATTCATCAGTCATCTGAGTTGCCGCTTTATACACGTCAATCATTGTGCCGTCGGTTTTGGCAAACCGCATTGGCATTCCACTACCTGTAAAGAATCCCGGACGATCTAATACCCAAATGGGGGGCCAATAGTAGTAGGTCGTATCTAAACGTATTCCCTTATTCAGTTCAACTTCCGCAGCACCTGTCCAATCACTCCACACAAGACAGTGATGACGCTGGGTGACAGGAGCCGGTAAACTCGGATAACTAGCACTAAACTGGCTTAATTGTTGGGTATAGTTATTTGTCAAAGAACCAGTTGTGTAATCTGCACAACCTGTGTTGACGTGTAAAGCAATTTCAAATCCCTGATTGTTATAAGCAGATGCTTGAGCGTTAGTAATGGCTGTGTTGGGGTAAATATAAGAGGTACCGCGAATACATTCCCAATTATCGACATTACAACCGGCGGAACTTTCCTGAATAAATTGGTCAAATCGACCAGCAGTTCCCCCATTTCCATGGTCATCACCAGTCATCAACAATGCAGCTTTTTTGCCATTGGGTAAATACCAGAAGCGAGGTAAGGGCTTCTTGGCAAAATTCATATTGATAATTAGGTTAGCTAATAGCCTTTGTTGCTCATCTGCCTGGGGAATTTCCACCTTGTTCAAATTTACCCAGTCTGTCTGAGGGTCGAAGCTGGCAGCACCGTAAAATTGGTCATCAGAGCGAATTGGTGAAAATCCGTCCCGTTCTTGACTTGCCCAACTAGGATTACCTTGACGTGTGTAAACAATAGAACGAGCTAAATCAAAGGTAAACGCCGCAGCTTGCCCACTACCCACACTACGCAGGGTAACGGCGGGATTAGATGTGGCTGTGGTGGCATTGTTATAAAGATTTGCCAAACTAGTAGCTGTACTTAAGGTATAGCGGTCTGCCGTACCGTGAAACTGAATAGTTTGATTAACTAATCCATTGCCAACGTTTTTGCTCGTGTCTATGAGCAAATAACCATTACTCAGGGTCGAGTTAGAATCTGTAATGCCTAATAATCCTGCTAATTGTTTATCAGGACGCATGGCAATCAGATTACCACCACCATTTACCCAAGTCGTAAATGTAGTCACCTGAGCCGGAGTTAAGCTCATCTCTGCCAAAATCACTACATCATAGTTACTCAACAGCGATGTTGATACTGAAGAGATATCTGTAACACTGTAGTAGTTCAGCCCTTCATTACGGAGAACTTCCGTATAGTACTCTCCAAATTTGTTGGAATTGTTAGTGACAACTAATACAGGACCTGTGGGGGGTGTGGGGATAGCAGCAATTAAGGTTTTATCTTCAAATTGCGATGGGGTTGTTGATAAGGTGCTGCCTGATTTCTCGCTTTTCAACGCCTTGACAGCAGCAGCAGTTTTCCTTGGAACCTGAATTTGTTTGTTTTTATTACCCTTAACTACATCCCAAACAGATATTTCCCCTGCATCATCTCCCGTCACCAGGCTGTTACTATCCACAGGGCTAAAGGCAACACTATTAACTCTAGCTGCCTTATTTAAGGGGAGAGAACCCCTAGGTTTCAAGGTATCAGCATCCCAGAGAAATATTTTGTTCTCTTCACCACCGGCGGCAATATATTTACCATCAGGACTGAAGGCTACTGTTTGTAAGCGTTTTGTAGGACCTTTGAGGATATCAATTTGTGTACCATTGCTATCCCAAACTCTCACCGTTCCGTCTTTACTGGCACTTACTAATACCTTGCCACTGGGACTAAAGGCAATACCCGTAACTGCATCTGCATGTCCCAGTAGAGTTTGGATGATTTTGCCCGTGGTGACATCCCAGAAAATAATCCGTTGATCATCTGAAGCACTCGCCAAGATAGTACCATCTGGGCTGAAAGCTAAATCATTGATAAAGTTACGATGACCTTTGAAAATTTGCAGTAGCTTATCTTCACTCCAGAGGGAAATTCGGCTATCTTCCCCTGCGGTTGCTAACTTTAACCCATCTGGGCTGTAAGCTACGGCTCTAGTTGGGTTTTCATGTCCCGTTAAATTACGAGTCTGTTCTCCTGTCTCTATATCCCAAATTCTCAGTACAGTATCCCGACTAACACCAGCAACTTTTTTACCCTTAGGATTAAAGGCTACTTTCGTCACCGGAAGTTGATTATTGCCTTTGACGGTTAATTTTTCTTGTCCAGTGTCAGCAGAGTATAAAATTACTCGTGCATCTTCGATGCCTGCGGCTACGGTTTTGCCGTCAGCACTAACGGCAATGGATGTAATTGCTGTAGAATCCGCTTTTTTATTCTGTTTTAATCCTGGAGAGTCAGAGGGCGGTGTTGCCATGACTTGATTCATCGAAATGATCAGGATTAAAGTACAACAAAATGCAGAAATATATTTTATATATCGCCTCATATTTTATAGGGTAAGTTGGTGGAAAACTAAAACATCACTGTGTAGTTGCTGCAACTTTTGCAGGTTTATAAGTGTAGAGAAGTGATGGAAATTAAAATGTTTTATTAAGTTTATCTTTTGTTGATATCTATGTATAAGCTAATTATCTAAATGATGCAGAATATTGTATTCTAAAACATAGAAAATCAAGATTTAACTTTCTTTCTAGATATCAGCCATTTTGTAAAAATCACGCTAACAATTCCGGGTATAATGCTAGGCTCCCAAACAGAAACAACTGTAGGAGAACCATAACTGACTGAGGCAAAATATAATCCATTGGGATCGACGACACTATAACCTGTTTCATTTCGACCAGCAGTTGCTAATGGAGTTAACCCAAAGAAAAAGCCACTAGGATTAAAATTTGCTGCTAATCCAGGTTTGTTAATCACAAAATTTAATCCTTGAAAATTACCATTTTGTATGGTTATCTTGGGAAACCGAGGATAGCCAACATCATCACGTTCCGTATATGTAATTCCTAAAAAATTAAAGCTGAGATGGAAAAGAGAAATCTCTGTACTACCTGAGCCAGTTAAAAGTTCATCGTTATAACTAAACACACCAGTATAAGACTTCCCCGGAGGAAAGAGAATATTATCTGTGATGCCAATCCCTGGGCGAGTGAAATCACTAACTGTAAAGGTTCGGCTGACTGTAACTGCTTTTACCAAATATGAATTAAAAATTGCCAAGCTTACCCAAGTCAGGCAAGTGGCAACGGTAGTTATGGATAAATTACGAATCATTTTAAATTTAGCAAATGCACTTATTCAAGTATTTTCCAGATAGCATTTTCTAAATAAGTACATTCATCGGATTGCCATGGGTATTCTGGTCGTTCAAATTCATGCATACTGACTTCAAACTGACAAATTTCTCTAAGATTTTCTAAAAGCGTTTCACTACGTCTTTCTGATAACCAGGTTGTGAGAGTATAGGTACCCATGTATAGATGTAATTCAGGTATTTCGCAGCGTAATGTATAGATTCCTGGTTCTCTGCGATAGGCTGCATCAGGTTCATAAAACCAGAAAATGGATATGGGTTGCTGTAAAGCACTGACTATCTGGAAGGAAAACCAAAGAGTTTCGTGGGGTTTTTCGATGTGGAGAGCAAATTCAAAGGTAATTGGTTTGCCCCAACATTGTATTCCCTGTCCTTCTGAGGTGTGTGCTTTTGCCCAACTAATATAGTTTCCGGTTTTAGTGGAGGGTGCTTGGTAACTAGTTTGGGCTTCGGCATTTTCTGTCTGCCCTGCTAGGTATAACTGTACTGCTTTGGCTGTACTACCATCAAATTGCACATTACCCTGAGAAAGCAGGATACAACGGCTAGTTAGTTGGGCGATCGCCTGCATACTATGACTGACAAACAAGACTGTTCGCCCTTCCTTGGTAGCAACATCACCCATTTTACCTAGGCATTTTTTCTGAAATGCGGAATCTCCGACAGCTAATACCTCATCCACAATCAGAATTTCTGGTTCTAGGTGAGCAGCAACAGAAAAAGCCAACCGCACATACATCCCTGAGGAATAGCGTTTGACTGGAGTGTCTAAAAATTTCTCAATTTCTGCAAAGGCAACAATTTCGTCAAATTTTTGTTGAATTTCTGCCTTACTCATCCCCAAAATGGAACCATTGAGGTAAATATTTTCCCTCCCAGTTAATTCCGGATGGAAACCTGTTCCTACTTCTAGTAAACTGGCAACTCTTCCTTGAATGGCAATACGTCCTTGGGTGGGTTCAGTAATGCGACTTAAAACTTTCAGCAGGGTAGATTTGCCGGCTCCATTACGCCCAATTACCCCAATTGCTTCCCCTGCTTGAATATCAAAGGAGATATTTTTGAGTGCCCAAAATTCTTCCTTACAGGATGAATTCTTCTTTTGATAACTTGGTTTCACAAAGTTCTTGACTAAAGATTTCGTTCCACTAGCTATCACATCTCGCAGTGATTTATAACGGTAACGTCCCCCCGATTCCTGTTGATGGGAAATGATATATCTTTTTGCTAAATTTTCTACATGAATGATACCGTCAGACATCTGCACTCATCCTTCCTAAATTACATCAGCAAACGTCCGTTCCATTTTGCGGAAGTACCAAATACCTGTGATTAAGAAAAATAGAATAAATCCCAGGGAAAGGATAAATCCAGGTAGATAAAGTTGTGCATCTCCACCTAAGATTGCCCAGCGAAAACCATCAATAACGCTGACCATTGGATTAATAGAATAGAGTAAGCGCCATTGCTGTGGTACAACATTGCTACTAAATCCTACAGGGGAAATATACAAACCAAATTGCACAATAAATGGCACTATATAGCGAAAATCTCGATATTCAACATTCAAAGCTGCTAACCATAACCCGACTCCCATGGCGGCAGCAAAGGCTATCAGAGTAAATAATGGTAGGCTTAATATCCGCCAATTAGGTATATAGTTATACCAAGCCATTAATCCCAGCAGAATCATTCCTGATACCATGAAATCTACAAAGCTAACCATGACTGCACTCACGGGTATCACCAGACGGGGAAAATAAACTTTGGAGATTAAATTGGCATTACTAATTAGACTGTTACTAGACTCACTTAGAGAACTAGAAAAAAACTGCCAGGGTAACATGGCAGCAAATACTAGGATGGGGTAGGGCGCACCCCCAGAAGGTAATTTCGCAATATTGCCAAAGACAACGGTAAATACAACCATTGTCAAAAATGGTCGAATTAATGCCCAAGCAATACCGATGGCTGTTTGTTTATACCGGACTAAAATATCACGCCAAGCTAGAAAATAAAGTAGCTCTCGGTAACGCCATAAATCTTTCCAGTATTGTTTTTCCGCTCTCCCCGCTTCGATAATCAATGGTGGTTGAGCAGTTATCTCTTCAGTTTTCATAATACTGGGTTAACCCACAAATTTAAAATCGCTCAAACTCTGAAATGAAACTAGTCGAGAATGTCTGCGAGTAAACTCACTGACTGATGGATTGCCATGGGGATCCATGACTCCTGCTACTTGCTGCCAAAGATGGGAAGGAGCAACGGAGATATCATAGGTGCGATCGCCCTGTTTGCGAACGTGATACCAATTTGTTTGTTGACATTGTTCACACCAAAAAGCCTCTACCCATTCCCCTTCTATGGCTACTGCTGTTTGACTAGCAACTAATAACATGGCATTTTTGCGGTTCATGCCTCGTTCTTGTAGTTGCCCAGCTTTATCGGCAAATAACTGATATTTCTGACTAACACTATCCAGATGACACCCATGGATGGGGCAATATATTGCCCTACGTTTAGAACGCTTACGATTTCGATCACACCTTCTCTGCAATTCGACCTCCCTTAAACAACATGGACAACAAAAAATAAGGGTTCAGGTTACGTTGGAGAGGCTGAGATCGTGAAGACCATCGAAGCCCACTCATGGTTACAAAAGTAACGAGCAAAATAATTATTCTGTTTATGAATGAAATTACTGATAAATTTCCCTAGCCTTTTTCTTGGAGATTATTAGAGTCAAAAATTTAACAATCTTGTATGGTGACAGCAATCACAATGACTTGGAAAATTATGGGTCAATCAAGGCTATTTTCGCGACTAACTCAACAATGTCAGTTCTCTACTCTCTACAGATGTTTATTCAATAGCCATTACGGCGTTTTTGCAGTTAAGTATATTCAGTTAGGTCTTGAGCTATAAAGCTTATTGCATCGGATTCTCTGTAATTTTGACTGTTTTAGTCATTCTAAAATTATTTTCTGTTTGAATTTTCGACGTATAAATCAGCGTTTGAATTCAATAGAAAATACCAGATATCAGATATGTCTGACGGTCTTTTGTAGTTAGTCCTTCTCCTTTGATTAGTTTCAATATCAATTATACAACGATGTCGTCAACTTTTGATGACTATATATTATATTTTTTTGACGAATATCGTGTATATTTTACATAAAAATCTCGACAGGAACTTGTTAGATAAACTTGGCAAAAATTACTCCATATTTCTTCTCTTGATATCATAAAAATTCAGATATCAAATAGGGCAAATATTGCTTCATCAACTGATACCTGACAACAGTTGTTGATAGCTGGGATAAATCTTTATCAGACAGCAGATTAGATAATAGATTGGTATAAGATATCTAAGTATCTATGGGCAATGATATCCAAAGTGAAGTGCGATCGCATATATTTACGACCATCTTGTCCCATCCCTTGGGCTAATTCTGGCTGTTGATACAGTAAGCGAATAAACTCTGCCAGCCCTTTCCCATCACCGTTTTCAAAGCTCCGACCACATTTTGCTTCTGATACCATCTGCCGCAGATCAGAAGATTCTGAACAAATCGCTGCAACTGGTCTACCAGTCGCCAGAATTGGATAAAACTTACTAGGAGCTACATAGCTTTCCATGCCAGCATCTACACTCACCAATGATAAATCACAGGCTGTTAAGGAGTAAGGAAGTATTTCCTTATCTTGGTAGGGCAAGAAAATAAAATTATTCAACCCCAAATTGAGAACTTCTTGAATTAATTCCTCTTTCTTCGCACCACCACCAATACAGACAAACTGTACTGGTTCATTCTGTAATTCTTGTGCTGCCTTTAACATGGTTTCAATATCATGACAGCGTCCCATATTTCCAGAATAAAGAACGGTGAATTTCCTCACCAAATGATGCTTCCAAGCAAACCAATTCTCTTCTTTGGCAATGGGTATAATCCAATCGGGATCGCTCCAACTATGAATCACAGAAATTTTGTCTTTTGCCTCAGGATAAGTAGCAATGACTTTTTCTTTCATCCCTGGACTCAGAACGATAATTCTTTTGGCTTTACGCCACAACCTACTGTTGATTCCTTGCCAGAATGAGACAATGGGGTGTTTTTTGGAGACTACACCTAGGGCGATCGCAATATCTGGATAAAGATCGTAAACTATGCAGACGTAGGGCAGACGAAATAACCAATGAGCGATAAGACCTAATATAGGTGCAAACGGTGGAGCCGTAGTCAATAAAACAACATTAAACTTTCGTCCATTACGCAACAGGTGTAAGGCAGCTCTCAAGGTGAATAAAACCCCATTTATCGCTTTACCCCTGACTCGTTTGGGCCATAATTGTGCTGTGCGGGATCGGTGAACTAAAACCCGACCTTTGCGTTCCACATGAAGAGCTTTTTGAGAGTGAAAAGCATATCCAGGTTGGCTAGTGAAGACCTCCACATTTATGCCCATTTTCCCTAGATGCTTGACTAGTTCTTCCAATAACTGACCTGTAGCCGCAAAATCTGGTGGGAAAAACTGAGTAATCACAGATAACTGAACACTTTTTTCCCCATGACCTAAACCCTTATAACCTGTTTCTGACTGATCCAAATTGGAAAGGGATAGTTTTTGATTAATCCATTCACTAATTGTCATCGGCTTCGTCCTGTAAAATTTGCAGATGCCATGAAACTGTTTCAGCCGCTATCAACACCTGATAAATGCTCCTTCAGCAACTCGGTTCGCACAAATATACTATTCCATGCGATACATCCCCAATACTGCGGTTACGCAAGTAATTGCCCTAGGAACCCCTGTTGAACTATGAGTTCAATAATACGTACAAGCAAATATTGACCTAATACCAATACGCTTACTCACGAACATATAGCCTGTAAACTTACTGAGCAGGCAAAAATGTGAGTAACAACCATATTGGGGTTACCATAAATTGTTTATAAATAAAGTTAGCTGCGGGAAATACTGGCTTTAATCTTTAGGTATTTACACGCCAGATTACTAATACTTTTTCTCATCCATTCACTGAGTATCATCTGCAATAGCCTGCGTAAAATAGTTTTTCAGAAATTACTACTAAACTCTTCTAATCACTTTTGGGTAACACAAATAACCTTTATCCTTCAGTTGAACTAATACTCTGAAGGTCGGTAAAAATTCATGATTATGACGTACAGCAGGTTTCTAAGGCTCAAGAACGGATATATGAATCCCTATGGACAAAGATATATTCACTTAATGTTTCACGGCAAGGGCAAGAATAATATAGAAGCATACTCAAAAAAATACTGTGAATTTTAAGTTACCTCTATCAAATTTCCTTAGTAATTCATGCCTAACAGTTGAGCTTGCCATGAGTGAAAATTTTTCGTCTCCTTACTCTATAGATTTTATGATCGATGTTGGTCGATTTATCTCTATCTTGAAATAAATATTTACTCAGTCATGAGTCAAATTTGTATGGGGCACGAGTGTCAAGTTTACATGATTTTTAATTTAAATACCACTGTATTACATGAGAAGCCTCAATTTTCCCTGTCGCCTATGAATATTAGCACATTTTCTGTTTTTTAAATCTCAAGACTTCCATATTTTTACTTAATAAATGGCAACAATATCGGTGATTAGTATAAAAAAATCATCTTAAAACTTTTGTGTCGATGTATGAATTACTGAAACTCTAACTCCTCAATAGTTGCCGAGGTTATGGTTACTTATCTTCTCAAAATTAAATTATACCATTATTTTTATACACTGAGATAATTTTAGGAAATATATTCAAATATAAATCTCAAAATTTACTATTGAAAACCGTGGATTAATTTATAAAATACAATTAATACAGATATTAACTTGATAGTATCAGCCTTTGTAGATATGTAATAAATTCAGCTTGCAAACCAAGAATATAATTATCTTTGTTTAGAAAGAAAACATTAAGATACTGACTACATATCTGCTTGGCAAGATGGGAACTTATTCATCAAGCAACTGTGATTATAATCACATTATATTAGAATGACAGCATCATCATCTAGGTTTTCAGCTATTTGCGCGAGCAATAAATATCACATAACTACAAGGAAAAATATGCCAAAATGTCCTTTGTTTAGAGAAACTGATGTTATTAGAGCTACACAAATTTGTTCATCAGTATCTACACCAAAGTAAAGTAAAAATTACCATATATTAAAAATGTTATACTTGAATCAATCTTGTGTGAAAAGTACTGATTTCTGCTAGAATCTCCATACCATGAAATAACTCATGTCAACAATTCATGTCAGTACAGGATTTTACTAGTTAGTTGCCTGTGTGATGAATGGGTTATTGTGACAATATTTCCACCGACTACGCCTGAAAACCGCAAGCTGTTATCAATGATTTTGCCCGGGTAATTACAAAATTTTTACATAGTGATGGATAATAATAATTATTCCCGTTCTATCAACTATCAAGAAGAAGGGAAAGTAATGTCGCCAACTTTTCCACAGTCCCTTTCTCCATGGTCAGAGCTACCGACAGAAGATTGGAATTTGTCCGATTTTTTAAGTACTTTGCAACGTCGAGGATTGATTATCGTAGGTGTAGCTACGGTTGTGATGATGGCTGTAGTCTATTCCACAGTTAGGCAGAAAACTCAGTATGAAGGAAGTTTCCGCCTACTGGTAGAACCTTTAGATGAAGAAATCAGAGTTTTAGATATTGACTCTCAAAAGAATGGTAGTTCCGGGAAGTCAAACCTTGACTATGATAGTCAAATTCAGGTATTGAAAAGCCCGGAATTGATGACGGGTATTATCAAGCGTTTAAAAGCATCTCAAAATGATATTGATTATGCAAATTTAGTCAATGGTTTGACAATTAATCGCCTTGGAGAAACAAAAATCCTCGAGGTTAGGTATAAAAACGGCAGTCCAGAAAAAACTAAAGCTGTTTTAGATGAAATTTCTCAGGCATATTTAAATTATAGTTTGGAAAAGAGGCAAACTAGCCTGCGTCAAGGTGTGAGATTTGTCGATCAGCAGTTGCAGATTATGCAGAAGCGAGTGGATCAGTTGCAAAAAGATTTACAAATCTTTCGCCAGAAAAACAATTTTGTGGATCCAGAGAATCAGACGCAACAAATTTCTAATCAAATAAATCTGCTATCTCAACAAAGACTGGATGTTAATAAACAGCTAGCAAATATCCGTGCAAGTTGGCAAAGTTTACGGCAAAATCAGGGTAAACTCGGTGTACTGAATA
Source organism: Calothrix sp. 336/3 (assembly GCF_000734895.2). Taxonomy (GTDB): domain Bacteria; phylum Cyanobacteriota; class Cyanobacteriia; order Cyanobacteriales; family Nostocaceae; genus 336-3. The sequence continues at coordinate 5,815,880 of NZ_CP011382.1, forward strand.
ATAGTAGTACTTATGAGCAGTTACTAGCCCAAGTTCGCCAGATAGAGACGCAAATAGCTACGGAATCAACTAAGTTTCAATCTGAGAGTCCAACTATTCAATCTCTAAAGGAAAAACGGGAAAGTCTATTACCTTTACTGCGTCAAGAAGCACAGCGTGTTGTCGGTGTGAAGCAAGCAGAAGTGGCAACCCAGATGCAAATTTTAGAGGTGCAAAATCAGGAACTGGCAAAAGCTGAGAATAAACTAGAACAAAAACGTCAAAAATTTCCTATATTGACTCGCCAGTATACGGAAATGCAGAGAAAATTACAGGTGGCGACTGAAAGTTTAAATCGGTTTCTCTCAACGCGAGAAACTTTGCAAATTCAGGTAGCTCAGACGGAATTACCTTGGCAAGTGATACAGGGAACTAAGGTACCCAGGGAAGCGATCGCCCCGAATATTCAACGAAATTTGACATCAGGTTTTATCTTCAGCTTGATATTAGGTATCGGTAGCGCCTTATTAATAGAGAAGCTAGACAATACTTACCATTCTCTCAATGGTCTAAAAGCAAAAGTGAAATTGCCCATTTTAGGTGTTATACCCTTTGAGAAACTATTACACCATGGGGATCAGTCCTTGCGTACTCGCCAATTAGCGATCGCGCAGATACCAGATTCTGTACCACAAGACATTTCCCCTGGTACGAACCTAGAAGTCAACCATAGTTCCCATACACCTAAATTTGTGGAAGCTTTACGAGTACTGCATACAAATCTGCAACTACTCAGTGGCGATCGCCCCACTCGTTCCATTGTTGTCAGTTCTGCTATGTCTCAAGATGGCAAATCAACCATTGCTTTCCACCTCGCTGAAGTCGCAGCTGCCATGGGACAGCGTGTGCTGTTAGTAGATGCAGATATGCGACAGCCGAAAATTCACCAGATGGCAAATTTAAACAATCATTGGGGGTTAAGTAATTTAATTTCCAATGGATTACCCATCACAGAGGTGATTTGTCAAGCACCATTTAGCAGTCAACTATTTATCATCACTGCCGGCAAAACTCCTCCAGATCCCACCAAACTTTTGTCATCAGAGAAGATGAAACGCTTGATGGCAGAATTTCAGCAACAGTTTGATTTAGTCATTTATGATTCACCCCCGGTTTTAGGACTTGCTGATGCTAGCTGGATTACTCCTCAAACCGATGGAATGCTGCTAGTTGTCAGAATTAACCAAACGAACTCTAGCACTCTCAAACGCGCCCTTGATAACCTGAAAATTACACCAATGAATGTTTTAGGTATGGTTGTGAATGGTCAAAATAAAGACTTTGGTAGAACTTATAACTATTAGGTAGGAGCTAGAAACCATAGCTCAATCACCTGAGGAAAGGCAATGATTCATGACTCCTCCGAATTAATTCGGGGGATGCTAATTTTGTGAATTTTACAGGCAAAATCCTAGCCATCTGATATAATCTGAGATTGTCTGTCTAAATCTTTTCCGCTCGGATCAGGTGGACATCACAAAAGCTGGTGGTTATGTCAACCAGCTACCTGTACGGCAAATCATAGGACAATTTCATGACTTACGCGATTATTGAAACAGGTGGTAAGCAAATCAGAGTTGAGCCAGGTCGTTTTTACGATATTGAACTGCTGGCTGCTGAAACCGACGAACAAGTGACCATAGACGCAGTACTTTTAGTACAACATGAAGGCGAAGTCACCATTGGACAGCCAACAGTGGCAGGAGCAACTGTAGAAGGTACAATACTACGACACCTCAGAGGTCGTAAAGTCCTGGTGTATAAAATGAAGCCCAAGAAAAAGACTCGTAAAAAACGTGGGCACCGTCAAGAAATTACGAGATTAATGATTAACTCTATTAGTCTTAATGGTACTGTGATAGCTGCGAAAGAGGCAGCACCTGCGGCTGAAACTGTTGCCGAATAATAAAATTTAAGTAGTATAAAGAGAAAGAGGAATCATGGCACATAAGAAAGGTACTGGTAGTACAAGAAACGGACGCGACTCTAATGCTCAACGACTGGGTGTAAAGCGTTTTGGTGGTCAAGTGGTACGTGCAGGTAATATCCTGGTACGTCAACGTGGTACAAAGTATCACCCTGGAAATAATGTTGGTATCGGTAGTGATGACACTCTATTTGCTTTGGTGGATGGTGTTGTCACCTTTGAACGTAAAGGTAAAAGCCAAAAGAAAGTTAGTGTCTATGCACCTGTAGAAGCTGTTGCTTCTTAATTTGCAAGTTATTGGAAATAGAGAAATTATATTTCTTCCAGGTAAAAACAAGCTGTAATCTTGGTTTTGCCAATATTGGGGAAGTAAATTTCTGTTCTATGGGGGTGAATAAAGTTCACCCTCTTTTTTATGTTTTTGAGAAATCATAGTAAATAACGTGCCATAAATTGTTCTAGCAACACACCTAAACCTAAACCGGAGAGGGAGCAAATAGTAATAATCCAAAAAGATTTACTTTCCTGAAAACCGAGAGCTTGAAATTCGATTCTTGCGAGAAGGGAAGCAGATAGAATTACCAGAATATCAAGGAAGAGGCGAAATCTTGCCAGAATCAGAAAAAATAGAAACGCACCAACTAGGGTGAGACAAAATGAGCGAAAATTAGATTTCAATAATTTATCGAAATAATTCGCACTCATTGTCCAAGGTCTGGTAAGAGTGGCAGCAAGAGTTACAATCGCAGTAATTGTGAGAATCCATATCCCAGAGGGGATATGTGCTTTGGATATCACCCAACCTAGAGCTAGATAGGTGAGAAGCAAAAGAATTAGAGATAGCCAGGGAATTTGTTTCATGCTTCCTGCCTAATTTTTAGAATTTACTAAATAGCTCCGCCAATATGACATTAGAGAATAAAAAACCATCGGGATCGGTTAAATATATTCTTTCTGTTGTTATCTTGACCCAACCTTGACTTTGAAATGGTTGTAATACTTGCCAAATTGTAGTTAATTTATCTGGGGAGAATTGTGCCTTTAATGATGTAATACTGATACCTTCTGCTAGTCGTAATCCTAACATTAATGTTTCGAGTAATACCTCATTTTCCTCTGTAACTGCACATTCTAAAAGACATCCAGAATTTACCCATTGATAGTATTCTTGGGTTTTGCGAGGACGGGTAAAGCGTTTTCCTTGGGTATAACTAGCTGCACCCATACCAAAGGCATAGTAAGGTCGATTTTCCCAGTAAACTCGATTATGGCGGCATTGGTGTCCAGGTTGGGCATAGTTAGAGATTTCGTAATGTTCGTAACCTGCTTCAGTCAGGGTTTTTTGTGCTGTCTGGTACATCCTGACTGTGGTTTCATCACTGGGTAGGGGTTGGTTTCCTGGTTGGTAATAACGACCAAAGGCGGTACCTGGTTCGATGGTTAAATCATAGATAGAGATGTGGGTTGGTTGGATGTTAATAGCTGCTTGGAGGGAGTTTTGCCAGATGTCTAAGGTTTGATGGGGGAGTCCGGAAATTAGATCTATACTCAATTCGGGAATCCCGACTTGGTGGATTAGGTCAACGGCGGTGAAAATATCAGGGAGGGTGTGCGATCGCCCACATTTTTCTAACAATTCTGTCTGAAAAGCTTGTACTCCCAGACTGACTCGGTTGACTCCTCCATGGTGATAACCCTGGATATGTTGCAAGTCAAAGGTTCCTGGATCCATTTCCATGGAAATTTCTCCATGACTGACAATCCCAAAACGTTGCTCCAGTTTTGCCAATATCTGATGTAGTTGTGCAGTCGAAAGTAAAGAGGGAGTTCCACCCCCAAAGAAAACCGTTGTTAAAGATTCTCCCAGGTTGGGTGTCATATCAATTTCTTGACATAGTTTTTCCACATAATCGCCCATGGTAGGAGAATTTTCCCCCCGACGGCGATCGCCAACCACAAAAATCGGAAAATCACAGTAAAAACAACGCCGACGACAGAAGGGAATATGTATGTAAGCTGCTCTCGGGATACCAAAATTCATAGGTTTCGCTGGGATTTCCCACAATAGTTACCAAAAAAAGTCGATATATACATAATTTCTCAGATAGAACTAAATAGTTAACTGAAACAGTTAAAATAGGGGTTAGATAATAAATTTTAGTTTTGATGAAAAAATTCACAATCACATTTTTCTATTTGCCATTTTCCCGAACCAGATAAATTAATTATTTCCGATTCAGCGTGAATATGGCTAACTTTGACAGATTGTTTATCGTTTTACAACAAAAATAAGAGAATTATCAAGAATAAAATAGTTTGGTTATAATGATTGCAGACGACATATGAATATTTCTAAATCTCTTAACCATCGATAAAAAAAATACTTCATCATATTCAGATAACACAGTTGTAAGGAAGCAACAAAACCATGCTCGATGCCATCATTATATTTTCATTCATTCTGGCAACGGCGGGGGTAGGGTTCTACAGCACTGAGCTACTACCTAACGGTACTCTCGACGGGGTGACAAACCTAGAAGCTTTACGCTTTGTCGTTGCGACATTTGCTGCAATTATTGGCGGCGCAGTGGGTTTAAGATTTCAAACAGGATACCGACGGTTAGAATCACAAGTCAGGGAAATGCCCTTTGAGATGATTTTAACTCGGGCGATCGGTTTAGTTATTGGCTTACTAGTTGCCAACCTGATGTTAGCACCCCTATTTTTGTTACCCATTCCGGCAGATTTTAGCTTCATCAAACCCTTAGTTGCTGTAGTCGGAAGTATTGTGCTTTCTTATACGGGAATGAATTTAGCTGATGTCCATGGGCGTGGTTTATTGCGCTTAATTAATCCGAATACTGTGGAAACAATGGTAGCAGAGGGTACGCTAAAACCTGCGGCAACCAAAGTGTTAGATACAAGTTGTATTATCGATGGACGTATCGAAACTTTACTGGAAACAGGTTTTTTGGAAGGACAAATCATTGTTCCCCAATTTGTTCTACAAGAGTTACAACAAGTTGCCGACGCGAGTAAAGACCAAAAACGAGTCAGGGGTAGAAGGGGGTTAGAGATACTCAACCGGGTCAAAGAATCTTACCCTGAAAGAATAGTGATTAATGGGGCTGATTATGAAGATATTGCCACTGTTGATGCCAAACTCGTCAAATTTGCCCAAGAAATCAATGGCACCTTGTTAACTAACGATTACAACCTCTCTAAGGTTGCGAGTGTGCAAAAGGTTCCCGTACTTAACGTCAATGACTTGGTGAATGCTGTACGCCCCACATACCTTCCAGGTGACAACATCGACATCAAAATCCTCAAGGAAGGCAAGGAACCGAGTCAAGGTATCGGTTATCTAGATGATGGAACTATGGTTGTAGTTGAAGAAGGTAGTAATTATGTTGGTGGTGAGTTGCGGGTAGTTGTCACTAGCGCCTTACAAACATCTGCCGGCAGGATGATTTTTGCAAAACCCCAAGCTTCTGCCTTGGCATGATTTAAAGACGAATGGTCAGGTCTATCAGGTATAAACTCTGCGATTTTTGTGAATTAAATAGTGATGTTTTATACCGCATCAAATATCAAAAGGGTGGAAGTTGGGTGTTTGTATGTCCTGCTTGTTGGCAAAATCTGAGTCAGGAAAACCCTTTTTATCAGTATGGAGGAACTTGGAAAGCGAAGAAAAAGCATTGAATTTGCCATTGCTTTCCCTGTTCCTTAGCTATATTTTCAGGAAAATTAGAGAATTATTGACAAGCAATCCGTGATTAGCAATCTTCAACTGCCACTTGCACATATTTGCTGTACATAATGGCTGCGGAATTACAGAACAGGCAAGTCACGGCTAATAATAGGAGGATATAGGTAGGAGCCATAACTACGCCGATCGCAAACCAGCTATAGACGTGCAGCAGCATTAGCAAGGGGAAAATCGAAGCTAACCCGGCAAATAGGGTAATTTGGAGCGTTGGGAATCGTAAATAAGCAAATCCTAGGATAAATAGGGTCGTGATTAAGTTTGCTGGAACGAGAAACGCGCAAATCCCAATACAATTAGCGCGGGAAAATTCAGCAATGCTGTGAAAATCGAGCATTAATTTTTGAGGTAGCGTCAATTAAGTATAGGATACTTAATAAATAAAGCAAACAACAACTTGATTGTTTATTAAGCTTATTTAATAAAAAGATTTATAAGTCAACAATACTAGAAGCTTGATAAGCTTTGTAAAATTACCTGTAACAGGGCAGATATTATCTGAGTCTAAGTGAATAGGAAAAAAGACTATACTTTACTTTTTTTGAGAGCAAAATTTCTAATTCGATAGGAATAATACCAGGGTGTGACCTCGATAAATCCTAATTTTCTAATTTTCTGCTCTTCTGGTTTACCTGGGTATGTATAACAAATTGCAGGCAGTCCCGACTGTTCGGATGAGTCGGGAATTACAAAAAAACAGCAGGATATTTATTTCCTAGCCCATGAGAATAACTGTGTCAATCACATGAATTACACCGTTATCCGCAATAATGTCTGCTGCTACAACTGTGGCATTTTTCACTTCAAAGCCATCCGTACAATCAATCTTGATGCTAGAACCTTCTACTGATGTTACAGTTCCAAGTTGTGCTAAATCGTCCCGTGTGAGTTTGCCCGGTACAACATGATACGTCAAAATTCTCGTTAGTTGAGGAATATTTTGCACAAGGGTTTGGATTGTTCCTGGTGGTAATTTGGCAAACGCATCATCATTGGGTGCAAATACCGTAAAAGGACCAGGACTTTTTAATGTTTCCACCAATCCTGCAACTTGTACTGCTGTCACCAAGGTTTGAAAGGAACCTGCACCTACTGCAATATCAACAATATCTGCCATTTTGTTTCACCATGACTCTGAGAAGATTGTAAAGGATAGTCAACGAATTTAGGGAAATCTTCTAGAGTCTGTAGATTTTCTATACCAATGATAGGTATTAGTAATTACTATTCACTGGCGAAAATATAGAAGACATCGCAGCTTTTTTCTGTTCTTCAGGATGATTCGTGTAAAGTTTTGTAACATTTTACGTAATTTCTCCAGGAATCGCGGAAGTTTTCTAGGGAAAGTAGTGAGAGAATACAGGGTGTATTCTGAGTGATTATGCATCAAAATTTACAAGAAAAAACACCAGAAAATATCTTAGTTATCGACAATCATGAAATACATCAAAGTGGGACAATCAAAGTTTTGAATTCTCAATATCCATCGGTGAAAATTACCACTGCTCAAACAGTAGAAAATGCATGGAGAGAAATTGCTTGTTGTTTGCCAGACATCATCATTACCGATATTTACTTGCCACGAGATGGGTTAGGCAATGCAGCAGTTGAGACAGGGTTGGAGTTTTTGAAGCAGTTAATGCCTAGATATCCACAGTTAAATATAGTTTTTTATAGTTTACATATTCAAAAATTAATATATTTGAAGTCAGAAATTGATGCTCACCAGGGTGGCTTTATTGTGACTCATAAAAATCTTCATGCTCAAGAAGTTTTACATCGAGTAAATTGGGCATTGCAAGGATTGAAATATACTAAAGATATTTATTACCCTGATACTGATTTGACTATCAAACCAGAATTATTACAGCTGTTGAATTTGGCTTTTCAAGAAGGATTACAGGATAAGGCGATCGCGCAACATATCTGCGTTTCTGAAAGGATGGTACGTCACTACTGGGATCAAGTACAATCTGCTTTGGGGATTGATTGTGCGGAATTGAAGAATCAAGGTAAAAATATCCGCATCGTCACCCAAATTCGAGCGCGGGAGGTAGGTTTAATTGATTGAATATTAGGGTATACAATCGGTAAATTAATGTTTCATGATTGGTAATCGATAATTTATTGATATAAAAAAATACGATTGCGTCCGCGTCTTTTTGCTTGATAGAGAGCAGCTTCGGCTGTATTAATTAACGTTGTTGCTTCCATTTCTTCGTCAGGTATAATACTGGCAACACCAATACTAACTGTCAAGACATTTGCGGGCAATCCACCAATTCCTGGATAATCACAGGGAATGGCTAAATTCTTTACCTGTTCTCGAATATTTTCAGCTAATTGTGTCGAGTATGTACTATCTTTGTAGGTAAGAACTGCAAATTTTTCTCCATTATAGCGAGCAATTAAAATATCACCCTCTGCCTGGAATTCGGAATTACTGTAGAAGGGTAATCTTCCTGATTGTAGGGTATGACTATGGGATAATGTCTGGGGAATCATGACTTTACTCACGCAATGATTAATTGTTTGGGCTATTTTTTTTAAACATTCATCCCCGGCAATGCTACCATAGGTACGATTATAAATTTTAAAATAGTCTACGTCGCAGAGAATTAGGGAAATAACATTATTTTTTGGAATAGCTTTTTGCCATTCTGCTTCTAAATAACTATAAAAATAGCTACTATTTGGTAGTTGGGTTAATTGATCAAGACTTGAAAGAAAGCGTAATTGTTGATTCTCTCTTTCGAGCTTTTCTAAACGGATATCACTGAGAGATTTGAGACTTTCTAACCTTTCTCGAAAATATAAACGATACAAATTGCAAGCAGGAAAAGCACGATAAGCAGAGTTAAATGACGAAGTTGTATCACCAGTAAAGTTGACTAAACCTAAACCAGATAATTTGGCAGCGATCGCGGGTTCTAATTTCACCCCAGAGTTAGAGATTAGCACTTCCTCAAAAGCTGCTGCCATCTCTGGATTTTTGCGGAGAATTAAAGTATACTGCCGTAGGTATTCGTGGTATATGCCAGATTCGCAGGTGGCTTTTTCTAGTAAGCTATCTAAATCGTATTCTAGACTGGCTTTACTTACTAGATGGTACAATGCTAACCTCACTAAATAGGGATATCCTCCCACCATTGCCATCAATTTTTGTGCCTTAACCCCATCACTCCAATCTAAACCATGACGTGCGGCAAGTTCTTGGATTTGTTGCTGGTTAAAGGGCAATAATCGTAAAGGTAAACCAATACTAAAAGGTGATTGGGTAAGGGGAAAAGGTAGAAAAAACTCTGTGGTTTGGGCTAAAACAATCCGTAGTTTTTGCCAAGCGTGGAGATGTTTTCCCTGCTCATACCAAGAGCGTAATAGGGGCAAGAAATTATGGGAAATTTCTGGATAGGCAAATAACCAATCTATTTCTTGAAAAACTAATACTAGAGGATTTTCAATAGATGGAAGCAAATATTCCTGAAAGTATAGGGAGCAGCTCATCTTACTACCTATTTCCAAATTCCAGAAATCCTTTAATTTGGCTTCTAAACCTAACTCTCGACTCATATTTGCACAAAACCAGCGCAGAAATCTATCGAGATTGCTGAATACATCTGTATCTACTTGTTGAAAATCGATACTTACTGTTTTGTAACCTAAATTTTCTGCCTGTGCTATTATCCGCAAGATTAAGGAACTTTTACCCATTTTCTTGCTACCTTGAATGGAAATCACACTTCCAGGTTTACTAATTTCCTCGGTAGCTAAATCTTCTACGGGGGGACGATGAATGTAAAATGGGGAATTAAGAGAAACTGGACCACTAGGAAACTCTAGGGATGCAGCATGATACATCCGATGATATTCCTGAATTAATGATTCTTGGGAAGGTGTTAAGCGCTGATTTTCTAAGATTTGACGGAAGTTAGATTTATGGATAGGTTCTGGTGAAAACTCACTCAGTAGCTGCCATAATAGAGAAGCAACTTTACGCACTCTCTCTTCTCCGTAGTGGGCGTTAATTGCAATATTTGTATAGGTTTTACCTTCCCAAGAGGAGCGCAAAACCATTTCCTGAAGGGGTGTTAAAGAATTAGATAAACTGGCTCTAAGTAGTAATACAACTTCATCTATGGTCATTAGTTGTCTATTTCAACTGACTGTAGTGTTTCCTCAAACATTTTTCTCTGTAAAGTGTAAAGGGAGAGGATTTACCTCCATGTAGCCTTCTGACAACACAGAAAGACTTGCTTCTTGCCAAAAGGCTACAAAACAAGTATTGACATTTATACAGGAATCTGAATCTACTAGCCAGTCAACTCTATGCTTTGATTTAAGCATAATTTAATCAACTTGCAAACTAATTGCAAATCAAAATCTGATTCTTGTTGTATATTCGTGACACAAAATCTATGAGTGCGATCGCTCCTATAAAATTTCGGAAGCTACCTACCCAGAATTGGGGAGGAAAGATTTTTCACTGGGTGAATATTGTGAGTTTGTTTGTCATGTTGACAAGTGGATTGCAAATTTATAATGCTAATCCGGTGTTTGGTGGAAGGGGAGGTTTGCATATTCCCCCAATATTTACCTTAGGTGGTTGGTTAGCAGGTGGTAGACATTGGCATTTTGCTGCCATGTGGGTATTCTCTTTGAATCTACTCTGGTATGGATTATATATTCTCGTGACGCGACGCTGGCGACATCGGTTTGTTGGTAAAAATGATTTGCAAGCATTACAAAAAACTCGCAACCCCCAACGTTTAACCTATGCTTGGCATCGTATAGTTTATACAAGTATTATTCCCATACTTTTATTTGCGATATTTACGGGTATAGGAATGTACAAACCTGCCCAGTTTCCCCAAATTGTCGATTTATTTGGAGGTTGGCAAGGTTTAAGAATTGTACATTTTCTGTCTGTACCCCTAGTGATAATTTTTGCGATGCTTCACAGTTGGTTAGGGAAAAAAGCTGGAGGTACGGAGTTAACAGAGTCAATGTTTTGGTGAAGAGATATAGTCTTGAGGTTAATTAGTTAAATGCAGACACCAGATGCTAATTTTAGTCGGCGGCAATTTTTGCAACTTTCCAGTTTATCAAGTGTGAGTTTACTGTTAGGTGGTTGCGGTACACCCATATTTGAAGATGTGGTGGGTAAATTATCGGAACCTTTAAATCAGCAAGCAGAAAGTCTAATTTTCCAACCGCAAAAACCCGTACCAGAATTTTCCTGGAAGCAAGTAGAGCCAGATGCTTTAATTGTTAATACTTTTAGAAATACGCCAATAATTGATAGTGAAAAATATCGTTTAGTTATTGATGGGGAAGTAAATCATCCGTTGAGTTTGAGTATGGATGATGTGAAAAAATTATCTTTTACTTCCATGATTATTCGTCATGTATGCGTGGAAGGTTGGGCAGCAATTGTGCAGTGGGGCGGGGTAAAGTTGCGAGATTTAGTAGCTTTAGCTCAACCCAAAAATACAGTTAAGTATGCCTATTTTATTTCGGCTGATGGCTACTATTCCAGTTGGGATATTAACTCAGCTTTACATCCCCAAACTTTATTAGCCTATGAAAAGAATGGGGCAAAATTACCAATAGATAATGGTGCGCCCCTACGTTTAGCTTCACCGATTAAACTCGGTTATAAACAGAGTAAATGGGTGACAAAAGTGACTTTAGTTAGTAGTTTGTCTCTACAACGGGGATATTGGGAAGATTATGGTTATGAGTGGTTTGCAGGATTATAATTTTTGAGTAGCAAGTATATCTCGTGTTTTTTCCCAGGATGCTGATAATAATTCCTTGCAAAATAGACAACTGACAATATATTGAGCGTCTACAATTTTACCTCACATTGCACTATTGTCTCAAATTAACGGGAGATTGTCAGGATTGTTTATCTTCAATATTTTTGTACATTTGCTCTAGGATAAATCTTTCCTCAACATTCCGCAAAAAGTAACCATCTACCATTGCAGAACCCAAAATTCTGCCTAATTCATCGCGGTTAGTGGTAATCAATTGATTAAATCTATCAGTAGATAAGTTAGCCAAAATTGCCGCGATCGCCATTCTGATGGCATCAAGTATTTCTGCTGAACCTGGTTGGGAAAGTTCGGCAACTGTTTGGGGATTTAATGATTGTACATACTGTAACAAACTGTTATCAGAGTTATCAGCAAAATAATTGGGTTGAGGATGGGAAAGATTACTCATAGGATAATTATTTTGTCTAGGAGATAATGAATTGATATTAAGCAATCTATCAATTTTTATCTTGCCATCCTATGAGTTTTTCCGAACTTTTCTATGGTGGTTTTCTTCCCAGTATAACTACAGTAGGTAGGATTTCTCAGTTATTTCTATACCACATATTTTATAGCCATGGGAAAAACTAAGCGAATTCTGACTATATAACCTCAAAAATTATTTGTGATTCATAAACTCGATTTGTTCGGTATCGCAATGATTTTTGGAGATGATTTTCTAGCCAAAATTAAATTATTATCTCTGTATTCTGGTTGATTGATAAGTTGCTGATATATCCTGACTAATTCATCATTTAGTTTTTCAATTTCAAAATATTTCTCAACATGCTTACGTCCATTTTTACCCATTTCCTGGCATTTTTCAGGATGCTGTATGAGATACATTAACCTATCCGCAATAGCTGAAGTATCTTTTTCTCGTACTAAAAAACCAGATGTATTATCTTCTACTAATTCTGGAATTCCTCCATGTTGAGTAGCAATTACTGGTAAACCCATAGCCATTGCTTCTTTTAAAGTATTAACTGGTGCATCTTGATTTCCATCCTCAGCGGTGATACTAGGAGCAAGTAAGATATGGGAATTATCCAGAATTTGAATAATTTCTGTTTGAGTTCTCCAACCCCAAAATTTAACTTTATCTGTAATCTTTAAATCCCTAGCTAATTTTTCTAATTCGGCTTTCAGATAGCCATCTCCAATTATATTATACTCAATATTCTGGTAAATATTAGCAACTTCTGCTATGGCAAGGAGAGCATACTTAAAACCTTTTTTTTCTACGAGTCTGCCAATACTTGTAATGATAATTTTTTCTGTGACTGGATGATGATGGAAATGGAAATTTTGGCAATTGATACCAGAGTAGTGAACTGTAATTTTTGTAGGAGGGCAACCAATTTTAATAGCTCGATTGCGGAAAAATTCACAATTCGCTAGGAACAAATCTCCAGATTTAAATAACTTGTTATATACCCTCGTGCTATTTTTTTGGAGATAGGAGCTTATATCATAACCACGGAAAGATGTCACCAACTTACCTTGAATTACTCCTAGCTCGCGCAGAGTCATTCCTGTTAAACCGTGGGTTCCAAATTGACAGTGAATAATATCATATTTAGGTATATCTAGAAAAGACATTACTAAATATAGTAATCTCAGGGATAAAGCGAGTCTGCCGTATTTCCAAAAATTGAGCGATCGCCATATCATCCTATTTGGAATTTTTCTCATAGAAACTATTAACTTTAATGCCCCAAACAACCTCCATATATAGTTTTGGGGAATCGGAATTAAATAGTGAGTCCGAGCAATAAGATGATATTTCTCCACATCTGGATGAAATTTTGTAACTTCCTGAGGTTGATATCCATAAATATGTACCTCATGTCCACGTTCAATTAATCCTGTTATCTGATTGATAATAAATGTTTCTGAAAGGACAGGAAAATGACCGACGATAAACGCAATTTTCATGTCAGTTAGCGATGAATAAATATTTTTACTGAGAATACTTAGTCAAGTATGGACAAATAACTGAAGAGAGAGTCGGAAGCAACAAGGAATACACATAAAAATTTTTCTCTGTCCAAATATTTTATCTTATATACAACTGAAATTTGATAAATAATTGGAATTTTTCCCCACTTCATCGCTAGGATGATAAAAGTAACTTGATGGAAAGTAAAAAAAATGACTTTGACAACAGAAATTCTCTCCCAACTACCAGGAGATGTACTGACGGGATTACGTCGCGCTGACAGTATGTTGACAAATTTACGCCAAGGCAATCAAGTAATTCCCCAGGTAGTAACAGTTAGTCAAGAAAATATCAGTACGAGGGAGTGGGATGTCATTATTTGTGGCGGTACATTAGGAATTTTGCTCGGTGCTGCTTTAGCGATGAAGGGGATAAAAGTTGCCCTATTAGAAAGAGGTATTTTACGGGGTAGGGAACAGGAATGGAATATTTCCCGTAAGGAATTAGAGGTATTTCTAGAGTTAAACTTATTAACTGCAACAGAATTAACCCAGGCGATCGCCACAGAATACAATCCTGCGAGGGTAGGTTTTCACCAAGGAACGGAAGTTTGGGTAGAGGATGTCTTAAATATTGGGGTGGATCCTCTGTATCTCCTAGAAACCCTGAAACAAAAATTCCTGGCTGCTGGGGGAACTCTCCTAGAAAATACTCCCTTTTCTGGGGTAGTTGTCCATCCCAATGGTGTAGTAGTTAATGATACTTATACCAGCCGTTTACTAATTGATGCGATGGGACACTTTTCCCCTATCACCCAGCAAGCAAGGGGAGGAAAGAAACCCGATGCATTATGTCTAGTTGTGGGAACTTGTGCAGAAGGTTTTCCGGAAAACCACCAAGGGGACTTGTTGTTATCTTTCACCACCTTAGAGAACCAATGTCAGTACTTCTGGGAAGCTTTCCCAGCAAGGGATGGCAGAACAACCTACCTATTTACCTACATGGATGCGGATCCGCAACGTATAGGTTTGGAAACGTTCTTTGAGGAGTATTTGCGCTTGCTGCCAGCATATCAAAACATTGAACTGAATCAGCTCACATTTAAACGTGCTTTATTTGGCTTTTTCCCTTCCCATCGTCAAAGTCCCCTGAAAACACCATGGAACTATATTCTCCCCGTGGGAGATAGTAGTGGTTGTCAATCTCCCCTCAGTTTTGGGGGGTTTGGTGCGATGGTACGTCACCTGAAGCGGTTGACTGATGGTATTACCGAAGCACTAGAAACAGAACAATTATCAGCATCTGCACTGCAATTATTGCAACCCTACCAACCGAGTTTATCGGTGACATGGTTATTTCAAAAAGCTATGAGTGTAGGTTTACAGCAAAAAATTGCCCCTCAACAAATTAATCAGCTACTATCAGCAGTTTTTGCAGAAATGCAACAGCTTGGAGAACCTGTATTAAAACCATTTCTCCAGGATATTGTGCAATTTTCTGCTCTGACTCAAACTCTATTAAAAACCAATTTTTCTCATCCTATGTTAGTTGCCAAAATTATTCCCCATGTGGGATTAATCAGCTTAATAAATTGGTTATTACATTACATTAATTTGGCAATGTACACCATTCTATTTGCGTGCGCTCAAATTCTTCAACCTTGGGAAAAGAACTTATCACCTGTTGCTCAATACTATTGGCATCGTTGGGTAGATGGGTGGAAATATGGTGCAGGGAAAGATTATTAATGGACAAAAAATCATCCTAGGAAGGATTAAAATTCAAAAAATCCCAAGTAGATTCTAAAAAGTTTGTGCTATGAGTGTCATTCTCCGTAAAATTTTGAGTCATTGAGAATCAATTTACGGTTTCTAGAAATTACATAATCTTTGTATTTTGTCTTAAAAACATATATGCAGACATCGGGACGTACAGGACATAAATATTTTGGAACTCTTATCAACTTGCTGCGAGATAGGCAGATATTTTTAGAAGAGATTCGCCAAGGAATTAAACTTCCAAGTAAAATTTTTTCTTTGCTCATTTGTAGCTCGATATTTTTGGCAATTTATGGCGGAATTATTGGTGCATCTCATAGTTGGATGCAAGCGCTAGCATCGTCAGTCAAATTGCCTGTCCTCTACCTGATGACATTAATAATTTGTCTACCTACTTTGTATTTTGCCAATATTATCTTTGGTTCTAAACGCTCCCTCGGTCAATATTTTGCCCTCGTATTAACTGCGGTTTCTATTACTAGTGTTTTGCTCTTTAGCTTTGCACCCATTGCACTATTTTTCATCATCACTACGAATAATTATCAGTTTCAGATTTTATTCAACGTGATAATTTTTGGTTTCACCGGATTTATGGGAATTTCTTCCCTATATAAAGCCAGTAATATTGTTCTGGAACAGGAGGGAGAAGGATTAGAAACCAGAAGAAAAATTATCCGTGCTTGGCTATTTCTCTATGCATTTGTGGGTAGTCAATTAGGATGGACTCTCAGACCATTTTTTGGTAATCCTGGCTCAACTTTTCAAATGTTTCGGCAACTCCATGGGGAGGAAGGAAACTTTTACTTAAGTGTGGTTAAATCTTTGATTTATCTCCTCGGATTTCGCTAGTATCATCCCAATTTTGAGAATAAGTACTTAGAAACATTCTCTGATTAATTATCTCTGAAATCTCAATTAATAAAACTCACTTTTTAATATGCTACAAAAACAAAATCCCGGAATTAAACACTTTGACATTCTGCTGACTTTACTGCGCGATCGCCAGAATTTTCTCGAAGAAATCAAACAAGGAATCCGATTACAAGCAAAAGCTAATTCTCTGCTAGTTGTTAGTTCTATTTTCTTTTCTATATATGGAGCAATTATTGGTGCTTCCCATAGCTGGATGCAAGCTTTGTCTGGAGCAATTAAATTTCCTGCATTCTATCTTCTGAGCTTGATCATCTGTTTTCCCACCCTATTCTTTTTCAATGTTCTATTCGGTTCTCGTAGTAGCTTACAACAACATTTTGTTGTCTTACTCACTGCGGTGTCTGTGATGAGTGTACTGCTTTTTAGCTTTGCACCTGTCACCCTCTTCTTCCTCATTACCTCACCAGGTTCCTACCAATTTTTTAAATTGTTGAATGTCTTTATCTTCTTTGTCACAGGTTCCTTTGGAGTCAAATTTCTTTACGATGGGATGCAATTACTCTCCCAACAAGATGAAATTGGGAAGGCAACTCGTACTACTATTTTAAGGTCTTGGTTGCTCCTATACGCCTTTGTGGGAATGCAATTAGGCTGGTTCCTACGTCCATTTTTCGGCGCACCAGGAAGCCAATTTGAGCTATTTCGTGCAGTGGGTGGTAACTTTTATCTAGATATCATTCAAGCTCTGTCAGAAATTCTCGGATACAAATAATTCTGATTACTCCATGGTTGGCGATCGCGCAAAGTTTTAACAGGTATGGCGATCGCCACAAAATCTCTAACTTTTCCATCGATAAGTTTTGTTTTGGGGTTAAATCCTCACTACAAAACTTTATTGTATTAACCTAGCTTCTCCCAGAGCGACATATTACGAAATTACGTTAGTATGACTCTCCCGAAGGAAGGATTACGAATGATTTTAACTCTAATACGGTAGTTTTAATCTATCTTTTCCTGGATTTCCTGACTATACCAATTATCTACTTGTTGATGAATTGCTGATAATTCTTCCTGGGACATTTTATCTAAATTCTTCAGAATAAAACTCATCCTTCCCTGGGTTTGTAGTTTGTCTCGATGACGTTCTAAAAAATGCCAGTAAAAGAAATTAAAAGGACAAGCTTTTTCTCCTACACGCTCCTTGGGATTATATACACATCCCTGACAATAATCACTCATTTTATTAATATAATTTGCTGAAGCTGCGTAGGGTTTAGAGGCTAAAATGCCACCATCAGCAAATAAACCCATACCAATAACATTAGTTTGCATTACCCAGTCATACCCATCAATAAATACTGCATGGAACCAATTTTCCACTGCTTGGGGTGATAAACCAGCAATTAACGCAAAGTTACTTAATACCATTAATCTTTGGATATGATGGGCATAACCTGTATCAGCAATTTGGGTAAAAATTTGGTGTAAACAGTTCATTTGAGTTTGACTGTTCCAGAAAAAATTCGGTAGAGCTTGGGTATGCTGAAAATAATTTTTCTTCCCATAGTCTGCACCCAGATAATGGTAAATCCCATGCATATATTCTCGCCATCCCAAAACTTGACGGATAAATCCTTCTACACTATTGAGATGTAATTTTCTACTGTAATGTGCATTTTCTGCGGCTTGAATTACTTCTAGAGGTTGTAATAAACCTAAGTTTAAGTAGGGAGAAATTAGGGAGTGCCACATAGTTTTTTCTCCCGTCACCATCGCATCTTGATATGCTCCAAAATCGGCTAATCTATAGTCAATAAACCAGTTTAAAACCTCTAAAGCTTGGGTACGATTTACACCCCAAAGAAAATTATCACAATTTCCATAGGTAGGAACAGATAAATGCTTAACCTTCTCCATTACCTCTAGGGTAATTTTATCTGGTGTAAACCACATTGCTGGAGGAGTTTGTAAGTTTTTTTTAGGAGGTTTTCGGTTCTCTTTATCAAAGTTCCATTCTCCCCCAACTGGTTTATCACCTGCCATCAGAATATGAAATTTACGCCTACCTACACGGTAAAAATCTTCCATCAGTAGACGTTTTCTCCCCTTTGCCCAGTTTTGAAATTCTTCTCGACTCCAGAGAAAATGGTTATTAGGAATTAAGCTAATTTTACAGGGTAATTCTAAACTGGAAATCTTCTGACTAAAGGTCTGATCATTAGGTGTCATCACCCGTAATTCTGTGATTTTTTCCTCTTCTATCCATGTTCTGAGAGGTGTAATAAAATCATCGGCGATCGCGTAAGTTACATGGTAGCCTTTTTCTCTTAATTCTTGTGCAAAATGCCGCATCGCTGACCAAACTAAAACCAGTTTTTGCTGATGATAGGGTCTTTCCTGAATATGACTAAGTGATTCAATCAAAATTACTGGTAACGAATTTATCTTACTACAACTCTGTAAAGCCGATTCCTCTAACCATAATTGATCACCTAAAATCCAAACTCCAATAGTCATAAATTAATAGATACAATCAAGTCGCTCCCCATAACTATACTTTAATTTATTTTGATGCAATTTTCCCTCGAATCATTTGCCATTTCTGTAACCATTGTTTTAATTCCCCCTCACTCAAATTTCGCTTGCGAGATGGTAAATTTAAAACATCTAAAATTTCTGAAGAATTTTCTCCTGTTTTCTGTTGCCAGGTATCAATAATTATTTGCGAATCTAATAAATTCTTACCCAAACCCAAACTTTTTTGTAGCTGTAACTGTTCTGCTTTCCCTACCATTTCAACTACAAAATTCTGAGAGTCCGCTTTTTGCAAAACCCCAGCAAGAGCTTGAATATAAGCTTCACTATTATCAACCACCTGGTTATCAAAAATCACAGGTTTACCCAGACGACGATTTTGAGCGATCGCCAAGATTAACAGCATCACCCCTACCTGTATCAAAGCTGGAAATAGGGGAGTTTTCGCCAAATAGTCAGTTAAATTTCCCTCTTTCTCCGTCTTTTGCACCTGCTTATCTTTGTAACCGTGAATATATTCATCAACAAATAACTTGTGATTTTTCTCACTTACCAAAGTCGCCAAATAAGGAAAATTACCGGGATTGTCTTGATACGCATTTGCCGCTAAATGGGGAGTAACAGCAAAAATTGCCTTACCTTTACCAACTTTTAGTTCCCAAACTACCGCACCATCGCGATCGCCTAATAATAATTTTTCTTCTGAGGAATCAACCGGGGATTTCGCCTGATTTTTTGTATCGGTGATGGATATGGGAGATGGGGAGACTAAATTTCTGCGTCTACTAGTCGCAATTTCCACATTACCCACAGGAGAATTTTGCTGTGTAATAAATTTTGCACCTGTCACAGGTTCACGCACACCCAAAACCACCAAAGTATTACCCTTTTCTAACCACTGCAATTCCCTTTCCGAAACGTAGGATTTCTGCCAGTTACTAGAGACTTGTAGTAAAGTTACGGGTTGCTTTTCTGTAACTAAATCACCTAAGGGTTTTTGCCAACGCTGAATGTTCACACCACGCTGTTGCATAAAAGCATACCAAGCTCCGTAGCCATCAGGACTGCGACTATAGGTAGAACCACTACGGTTTTGATTACTCACCGGCGCAGCAATCAGGGTTAAAAGGATAACTGCGACAATGGCGATCGCTGCAAATATTACTAGGCGGTTAGGACGTTTCATGGCTAGGGGTTACTATCAACGATGGGACTGATAAACACTGATGTAATTTCTTGGTAAGCTGCTTGACACTGTTGATAGTTATCTGCGGACATGGAGTGATTAGCAAAGCAAATTTGCTCATGGGTGGTAATTAGAGTTTCATAGGCTTGTACTAGTGTTGTTGATAACTGAAGCAACTGTAAGTATTCCCCATCCGTACGGCTATACTTGTGGCGTAGAATACCTGTATCATGGAGTCTTTGCAACATTGCCAAGTATAAACATCGACAAGCCTCATGGTAATTACCCTGGCGAGCATATTCCTGCGATCGCCCTAGCCAAGCATCCACAGGCAATTCCCTTTCACTAGCCTTTTTCTGGACTCCCGACTCATAACTATTCCCCTGCCACCAATCACTGATATAGGGGCTTAACCCTTGCCATAACTGCCATAATACCCAAGCAATACACAACCCCAACAGCAACCAACAGAAGAGCTTAAATAGAGACTCTACCCAGGGTGGAATCGACCATTCTGGAGTCGAAGAACTGGGAGTAGGGGAATTTTGGCGGAAAAATTTATACTCGAACCATTCTGTAACCTGTCGTTGCACCTGGGAGATTTGCCACCCCCAATTACTTTTCTCAAAAGAATTTGCAGACATAGTTTAAAAATTAGAAAATAAACCCCAGAAAATCTTGATTATTAAAAATCATGGTAATTATGAGAATAGCTCTAGCCCCCTTGGGAGCAGGACTGAAGGTATCCTAAGTAACAATATAGCTAAGTATTCAAGAGTAAATGGCATAATGAAAAAAGATTTTTGACTTTTGTCTTTCCAAAGTTAACTTTTGTGCCATTTGCCATGTAGTTTATCATTTACGAATACAAAGATAACTGATGAATAGTATTCATGAGTATCATTTTCAATCCCCATCTAAAATACAACCAAGATTATATCCAATTTTGAAATGACTATTTACTTCTATAAAGCTTGGCAACCCTACGGTTGTTTTTCTAATTTTTCCTATCATGGTATCAAAATGCAAGATACCTATTGGAGTACCGTAGAACATTATTACCAAGCGCAAAAGTTTGTCGGTACAAAGGATGCCGCTATTATACCTGTGATTCGCGTCGCAGAAACCCCAGAACAGGCAGCAGCATTGGGACGTTGTAGCGATCGCCAAGTACGTTCAGACTGGGAAAAAGTGAAAACAGATGTGATGTACCAAGCTGTTTTTGCTAAGTTTATTCACCATAAAGATATTCAGGAAATACTTTGTAATACAGGTGATGAGTTGTTAATAGAAAATTCTCCAGTAGACTATTTTTGGGGTTGTGGTGCTAACCAAACAGGAGAAAACCAATTAGGTAAAATTCTCATGAGAGTCCGAACAGAAATTTTCCACCTGATGCAAATAGACACCTACCGTAGCACCTCTCTATATTCCTAGAATCCTTCTTTAGTTCCATTTTTCTAGTCATATAAATAGTGAGGAATACCCAAATAAAAATGATATTTTTTCTCAGAAGCTTAGTTGATTGACGTATATCAGAATCCATAAAAAAGCTATTAGCTCTCACTTGATCAGCTTTTAGCTCTTTCATCTTCCCTACTCCCTTTTTTCAAGCTAGGGTAGGGGAGCATCAATTCTTGGCACAATTTTATTATTAAGCAACAATAATTCTCCACAGACTCAAACCTAAACCTATTATCCCTAGGTGCTGCCAAACTAAGCTTCTAATTGGTTGACGGGCAATTTTTTGCGTCAGAATCATCGATAAAAGGACAGCAAAAATTAAAGTAGTTCCCTGTAAAAAGCTAATCACCGCAGGATGAGCTACTAAGGTAGGCAATTTGTCCCCATTTAAACCAAAGGTAGTAAAGGTGACAGGTAAAATCCGCCCTCCTTCCCCCAATCCCAAACGTAAATAATGAGCTAAATTTGCACCTAGAACTAAGGGTAAATACCCATAGGCTAGTTCAATAAATTGTTTGGGTTTGCGCCCAAAATTCATCCAGTACATGAGAGCGTAGACAATCAGGATGGGGATAATTGGTACACAAAGCGCCAATAAAGATAATTCTAGGTGTGGTAAAAATTGCTGCAAGTCGAAGTTCAAGCCCAACCAAGATTGTATTTCCGGCAAGCGATGCAAATATACTCCACCGAGCATTAAAAATAACAAAGCGACTTCATAGCTGTGGGGAACATGGGTTGTCCAGAGTTCAATTCCAGGGGGACGGAGGTTAAATTCTACGGAGCGGTGGGGACAAGCTTTCAAGCAAGTCATGCACAGAACGCAATCTTTATTATCAGTTAACTGGGCAGGGTGAGAGTATAACGGACAACCATCGCTTGCCATTCCTTCTCCCTTCTGAGGACCACCTTTATAACACTGGTAGGTAGTACAGGTAGCGGAGCAAATCCCTTGTTGGGCGCGGAGTTCCGTCATTGATAGTTTCGCAAATAAACCATTCATTCCCCCAATGGGGCAGAGATAACGACACCAAAAACGTCGCTCAAAGATAGTAGAAAAAATTACTGCTCCGGAGGTAATCAGTAGGAGTAAACAACCAGAAAGGTAGGCTGTATTTTCTAAATCCCAAAGTTCCTCCCAGAGGAAAATCAGGGCAAATAAACCAAAAAGAAACCACCCACCCCATTTTTCTGCTGCTTGTCGCTCCCATTTGCGCAGTTCTCTAGGAAATAATTTTAAAGAAATCTTCTGAGTAATTTCACCATATATCATGAATGGGCAAACAGCACACCACACCCTACCCAGGAAAGGGAATAGGAAAAGAAAACCAGTCCACCACCAAGCCCAAAAGAAGTTTAAAACAAAGTTGCGATCGCGGGTTTGAGGTCCGAAAAATAGAACTGCGACAATAAAGGCAAAGGCAAAGGCTGTAAAACCATAGTTAATTCTATCTGGCCACCAGGGACTTCTGAGGAATTTTCGCAATCCTGGATATAAATTCAGCAAATTCACCCGAAATTGCTTTTTCTTCGTTTCTACTGACCAAAAAATTTCCTCTGTTAACTCCTTGGCTCCCCCAGCTTGCACGATCGCCCTCTGGACTAAATTTTCTAACTCCTTCAAATTTCCGGGAAAGTCGTAGGATTGCAAGCGTCGTAGAGCTTCTGGTGTGACTTTTGGTTTAACGATTCCCCGTGCTAGGGAATACAAATTGATATAGTATTCTACCTGAGATTTAATATCTGTTTTTCGTACCCTGAGTGGCGGTACTTTGATCAGTTGATGTACACATTTTTCAATATTTTTGTCTGTTTTCTCGGCAACAATTAATATCCTTGCCAAACTCATTCTTTCCAAGGACACCATCTCTTCCTGGGAACGAGTCACAGGTTTATACTTGCTAGTTCTCAATAAATTTGCCAGAGCAGGGAGTAATTCTGGTGGAGTTTCTTGAATATTATTTAAAATTAGGGTTCCTTCCCCCAACCACTCCAATAAACCCGGTTTACCCCCCACTCTGCCAAACAAGTCAGCACCACTGGTTTGCAAAATACTACAGTTGACTTTAATTATTGGTTCGTGACGCTGGGGAGAACCGAAATGAATTAAGGCAGCAATATTATCTTTTTCTAATCCTGGTTCCCCAAAAATCAATACTGAACCGCGATGACTGGCAGCTTGACGAATTTGTTCTCGTAATTTCACTGCATAACGACTACTACCGACAATTCCCCGCTTCGCTTTTGTGACAACATAGGGACGTAGAGCGATCGCCCTTTCCTGTTCATAGGTAAAAGCAGAGGTTAACTGAGCTAATTCCTGTACCAGTAAACGAGAGACAGCTTGGGCAATTTCGGGATATTGGGCAATTAATTCCTGGAACTTGTCTGCGGGAATCATCCACAAATGAGATTCGCTCAGGGTAGTAATCGTACATTGGGCAGACTCCCGTAGTAATAATTCTTGCAGATGAATTACTGCCCCCGGTAAAAAACCCCTTTCTAAACCTGAGTTTTGAGAGTTAACACAACCACTTTCTAACTGTCCCTGCAATAAAATATACAATCCATCCGGAACACTACCCTCCCGTACCAAAATCGCATCAGCAGGTAAGGTTTTTTCCGTAATTACCTGGGCGATCGCCCCTAGCACCTGAGGAGATAAAATCCCTAAGGCAGTGCGTTCCTGTAACCAAATCGCAATATCTGAAGATGTCATGATGGTGGGTTGCTCCGCACCGCCGACTGTATAGACAAATTATCCCGTGAATTGTCACCTAATTGATAATTTTCAAATGGCAATCGCCAGCAAGTAAGTAATGAGTAATGAGTAATGAGTAGTTTGTAGGATGGTTTAGCGGTAGCGTAACCTATGGGGGCGTTAGATTTCAGACTTCAACCGAACCTACCACAGCTTATATTTGAATTCCACCCGGTTACTTACTATCAAAAATAGGAAATAAACCACTGATGGGTGTAGATTCAGATAATCTCTGAGATATTTAGGGTGAATTATCCTGTTAGTGGCGTTTTTCCTGCGTAATAGTTGGAGTTTGGGAAAGTTTTGCCCAAATTTTGTCTTCCATGACAGTGATAGTAGTTTTCCCAACTCGTCACAATGGGGTAAGTTCCCTCACAGATAACCTTGCTGCCAAGTCTACAAGCCTAAAAGCTATGTAGTAAAATGCTTGCAGAAGTAGGGAAAGGAAAAGTAAAGGAAATGTTTCAAACTTGAACTTTTCAACCTGGCAGATTCTCCAACCATCAGCCAGAATCTCTTTTCCCCCAGGTATCCTGATTGGCAAGGTTTGGCATCAACCACATTTTGTCTGCACAGAGCGCCACTTCCCAGTAAATTCCGCTATGATTGGTCTACAAATTCGCTCTCCAAAGCTGATAGGTAATAGTCACCACTTTTTACCGACAAAATTACCCAGCAAAAAGTACCCAGCACACAACACCCGACCAACTCTTTGACTAATTTCCACCTTGGAGGGGTACAATAAATGCCGATTGTCTTCCAAACATTAAAAGCTTCATGATCTCCAGTAACGACTTTCGACCTGGTGTTTCGATTGTATTAGATGGTTCTGTGTGGCGGGTAGTGGAATTCCTCCACGTTAAGCCAGGTAAGGGTTCCGCCTTCGTCAGAACTAAATTAAAAAATGCCCAGACTGGTGGTGTTGTAGAAAGAACATTCCGAGCAGGTGAAACTGTACCCCAAGCTACTCTGGAAAAAAGTACGATGCAACATACCTATAAAGAGGGCGATGATTACGTCTTTATGGATATGGAAACCTACGAAGAAGGTAGACTGAGTGCTGCCCAGATTGGCGATCGCGTCAAATATCTTAAAGAAGGTATGGAAGTGAACGTTGTGCGCTGGGGCGACCAAGTTATGGAAGTAGAATTACCTAATTCAGTAGTTCTAGAAATTACACAAACTGACCCTGGTGTCAAAGGTGATACGGCAACAGGTGGCACTAAACCAGCAACTGTAGAAACTGGTGCAACTGTCATGGTTCCCCTATTTATTTCCCAAGGTGAACGGATTCGTATCGACACCCGTGATGACAAATATTTGGGCAGGGAGTAGCTGAGTAATTCGCTGATAAAGATGGAAATCCCCTATTTCCATTTTTTCAGTCATTTTATTCTCCTGCCAGTGCTGTGATGCGGAAGGCAAATTCCAGGATGATATTTGAATTTCCGCTTTGCTGTACTGAATTTAAGATTCTACTTTACCCAAACGCCTATTAACGATTGTTATAGAGGTAATAAAAGCAGTGGCATTGGATTTTAAAGAAATTCGGGAATTATTAGCGGCGATCGCCCAAACCGATATTACAGAAGTTATTCTCAAAAGCGACGAATTTGAGATTACAGTCCGTAAGGCTGTAAATCTGCCAGCACAAATCTTACCTATGGCTGCAACCAGTTTACCAGTTATCCCCGCAGCCCCTTCCCCCGTCGCCGTCAGCAATCCCGAAACCCCACGCCCCCCAGAACCAACCACAAATGGAGGTGGGCAATCTCCCAGCGCTCCCTCACCCATCGAACAGAAAAAATATGTTGATGTCACCTCCCCAATGGTAGGGACTTTCTACCGCGCACCAGCACCAGGAGAATCAGCCTTTGCAGAAGTTGGCGATCGCGTCCGTTCTAACCAAACGGTATGTATCATTGAAGCCATGAAACTGATGAATGAAATTGAAGCTGAAGTATCTGGACAGATAGTGGAAATACTCGCCCAAAATGGTGAACCTGTAGAATATGGTCAAGTTTTGATGCGAATAAACCCTGATTAAGTATTAATCTATATAACGAATGATCATTGTCAAATTTGTTTAGTCCAGTTCTTGCGGGTCAAACAGTAATGAAACAAATGTTGCCTGTACCGCCAGAAGTCGTGCAACAAGTAGCTGAGTATTTCAGCTTACTCAGTGAACCAATGCGTTTACGACTGTTGCATCTGCTGCGGGATGATGAAAAATGCGTACAAGAGTTGGTAGAGGCAACCCAGACATCTCAAGCCAATGTCTCTAAACACCTCAAGGTAATGTGGCAAGCGGGAATTCTCAGCCGCCGCAGCGAGGGAACCTGTGCCTACTACCGTGTGGAAGACGACATGATTTTTGAGTTATGTAACCGGGTTTGCGATCGCCTAGCTAACAGGCTAGAACAGCAAGCCCGGAATTTTCGTGTTTTGAATACAACTAAGTAGCAATCCCTCGGTAGTAAGTAATATGCAAATATTTACGACTATGCAACCAGCTACTTTCTGGTAAATCAGGGAGGGATACGGGTTATAAAGGAAAATTACTATGGAGCGTCTGTTGAGTCGTTACTCTTACAGAGAACCCACATAGTATTCCTGAACTCCCCAATTCCCAATTCCCATTTTTATCAATTTTTCCAAACACGATTCATCACGGTTAAGACCTAAAGTTGATAATTCTTATCAAAACTTGCTCTGGTTAAAGGTTGTTCCAACTCCAATCCTTCTCCACCCAAAACATCTAATTGTTTGCCATTAACCTCAATAAATACCTTACCTGTAGGGTTAGTTGCTGTTGCTGTGTAAACTACCTGTCCTAAACGTCCAATCATCGAAGCGCTACCACCACCACTGGTGTACTCGGTTGATAGATTCACATGGACACCATCACTCTTTACCTTTAAACCCAATAATTTGGTTCCCTGGGGAATAGTACTAGAGTTAGTTCCTTCCGTCGGACCGGCTAGCAAAGTATCAAAGGCGGCAGCTAACACCTGCTGCCCATCATCCTTCGCAACTTTTACCTTAATTGCCTGGGGTACTAATTTAAAACTTTTATCCGTAGCTTGTAACCAATAAATCTCTGCCGACTTTTCAATTGATGGGGTTCCATTGGGTTGTTCTATCCCTGTTCCCGGCGTATTTTGGGGAGAATTCCAAGCATACCAAGCTACACCACCACTCACCGCCACCACAGCAGCGGCGATCGCAGCAATCACACCAGACGAAATCCGATTTGAACCTTCTTGTTTCATATAACGAACCTTCCTAAAATTCTCAAAATAGAATAATCACTATCAAATTTAGTAGATAAAACCTGGGAAGTAATTCTCAGTAACCAGCTTTGTTGAGAAATGTTTTCTGCTCACTGAATTTTCAGACCTAGGTCTATTCTCACAGAATCATTAGCTGACAGCAATTTGCACAATGTATCGGAAAATAAATCCATACTAATTTGCGCTACAGAGGGATTCTCTGTTACCCAGCCCATATTCAACATGGCATTACCTTAATTCTTTATTCCTGCTTATTTCCCGTAAATCGGTATAATATTCAGATTCCAATAAATTGTCTAACAAAAAATTCTATTCCACCCCAAATTCAATACAATTTATCTCATAAAATCTATAACTCATGACGTTATCTAAGAATCTGAAGTTTCCCAAAATTGAGATGTCGGTTCAATCCGTATAAAAATTGCTACTTCTAACGCTTTTGGCTGCATTTCTAATTTCAGAATTCTCAGAGTTAGCCCACCCGCATCTAAATGACCTAGGTCTAATCTTTGGTTAATATTTTTAACAACTAAGTTAACAAATTGTGACGGAACCTGTTGACCACCAACAAATATGACAGGCTCAATCAATTTTAACTGTCTACCACGAACTATACCCAATCCCGAAGATATTTTTATCGGCAAAGGCTGTTGATTGTTTTGTGCCAATTCACCCTGAAACTCAAAACGATTATTCTCAGAAAAAATTATTTTGGGATGCTGTAAATTAATACCAGGTGACTGCAAGTTATTATTACCACTTCCCAAGGAGGTAAATTTTTGTAATCTAGAGGTAAATGTCGGCGATTGCAAAAATTTATTGACATCTTCTGGGGTTAAAACTAATCGTACACCTGCCTGTATTGGTTGTTGGAATTGGGGGCGCTTCTGATTAAAACGACGTAAATTCAAGACAATTTCATCGGTCTCTAACTCTAAAAGAGAAATCCGAATATCCTGCTTTTTCAATTGCAATGAACGTCCCGCAATCCGTAACTTTGTCACCTTCCCTTGCAATAATCCATGGGTAGGAGCATTATCAACACGTACTAGTAATTCCCCTTCTGGGGTCAATTGAGAACGAATGGCTTTTTCTGCGGTACGTTCCACGATTAGCCCCGCAGGGGTGAAAATACCCAGTAAACTGGAAAGAAAAATTGTCAGAAATTCCATGAAAGTAAAAATTTCAACATCGGAATGCCCCTAAATTTACCAGAGAAGTTGGAAATAGGTAAGAATTATTTCCCCTTGAACTCCCTAATCCCTTAAGCTTTTAACCCTTTAACCCCTTATCTGTCCATTGAAACTCAATACACAAATCCAAGGTGCTGGTTTTCCGCTTCTTTGTTTACATGGTCATCCCGGTTCCGGTGCGAGTATGGGTGTATTTACCAGCCATCTCCAGCAAGGTTATCGGACTATTGCCCCAGATTTGCGCGGATACGGCAAAAGTCGCTTCCGTGATGATTTTGCTATGGAAGACCATTTACATGACTTAGAGGCTCTCCTAGACCAGTTAAATATTGATAAGTTCCTGGTATTGGGATGGTCTTTAGGCGGTATCTTAGCGATGGAACTAGCCCTGCGTTTTCCAGAAAGGGTGACAGGGTTAATCCTGGTTGCTACAGCTGCCAGACCTCGGGGCAATCATCCACCCATCACTTGGCAAGATAATTTATATACAGGGATTGCGGCACTGTTAAATTTAGTTAAGCCGGGATGGCGGTGGAATATTCAGACTTTTGGTCGGCGATCGCTGTTTCGTTACCTGATTCAACAGCACCACCCCACAGCATACAACTACATTGCCCAAGCTGCCGTTCCAGCCTACCTACAAACATCCCCAGCAGCCACCAACGCTCTCTATACAGCCATTCGGGCAGGCTACAACAGAGTGCCTGACTTAAAAAATATTACTTGCCCTAGTTTAGTACTATGCGGTGCCCAAGATAGACACATAACCCCTGAAGCGAGCCAAGAAACATCCGCACATCTGGTTAACAGCCAATACTATTGCTACCCCAACACCGCTCACCTACTTCCCTGGGAAATCCCCCAGCAATTACTAGCAGACATCGATCAATGGTTATCAGAGAACCAGGAAAATACCGTCCACTCCCCGGAAAGTCAATAGACTTACCCACCAACTCCACTGTGAACACCCAAAATTAGGCTCACAAGCACAGCTGTAGATAAGTCTAAATACAAATAAATATTGAGAATGCGACTAAATACGATTTTGTAGTCGATGAGAAACTAGCCTTATAAACAGTTATGAGCGATCGCGGATTACCCAACAGTGAGAATCTATCTACCAAAATTAAAACTACCTTGGATAGTAAATTAACTCACTGTCTTCTATTCCTTAGTCGCTGCCCCCTGCTAGCATTATATTTGACCGCTAAAGGCAGGCTTTACTTTACGGTCAATCCGTTCCCCCAAGTCATCAGCAATCGTCAGATTGCTTGGCTTACAACGTTTGATCTCTACCTTAATGCCCTGCGCTCCTTCCGTTTCCAAATCTTCTACGTAACCTTTAGTCGCCGCTTGGGCTTCTGTGGAACTTAGGAATGGTCCAAAGTAGTAGGTGCAACGGGGATTTTGGGTTACAACTTCTACCCACCAAACCAGACCTAAGCCCTCAGAGGCATTAATCAACAATTCCTTAAAATTATCCCAAATGGTTTTCATGGTTTTTGTCGATTTCTAAACGTGGTAATCGGTTTTAAATGGACTGTTAGTGATGATTGTCTTTACACTTCTTTATACTCTGTTACGATTCTTTTTTCCAAGATTTTTTTTGTAATTTATCCAAATACAACGTGTTATTCCAACGCTGGCGATAAATTTCATAGAGGGTCATACCCGCAGCTACAGAGGCATTCAGGCTCGGCGTCTTCCCTTGTAGCGGAATTGACACCAAAAAATCACAACATTTTTGTGTCAACAAACTTAAACCTTCACCTTCTGCACCAACGACCAAAACGATCGCCCCATTGAAATCAACCGTATGTACGCTTTCGCTAGCTTCGGCGGCAGTACCATAAATCCAGAAGCCTGAAGATTTTAACTCTTCTAAAGCCCGGTGTAAATTCACCACCCTCGCCACAGGGAAGTTTTCTAAAGCACCTGCTGCTACTTTCATCACTGTGGAGGTGACTCCCGAAGCCCGACGTTGGGGGATAATTAGACCTTGAGCGCCAATCGCTTCAGCAGTACGGATAATTGCCCCCAAATTATGGGGATCGGTAATACCATCCGCAGCAACAATCACGGGATCATTCACCTTTTTGGCTTGCTCAATCAACTCATGCAAGTCCATATACTCATGGGGAGAGACTTGAGCTGCTATACCTTGGTGGTTTGCGGCAAAGGTAATTTGATCCAAACGCTTTGGTTCAACTTCATCAATGATGGCACCATTTTCCTTGGCGCGGGCAATTAAAGAATGAAATCGGGGATCGTAACGCAGACGCGCAGTAATCCAAATGCGGTTGAGATTCCGCTCATTTTCTAAAGCAGTCAAAACAGGATGGCGACCATAAATCAGATCACAATCTTCCTCTGGTGGTTTCTCCACTAGTAGGGGAGGACGAGGACGACGACTAGGACGGGAACCAGGGGCAACAAATTTGTCCTCTCCTGGACGGGGGTGACGAATTTGTCTAGTAACAACACGCTTGCCTTTGAGTTTCAAAGGTTGCCCACCATTATTTTCAGCAGTAGAGTTTGCTTTCTTAGGTTTATTTGTCATGGTTGAATAAAATTTGAGGTATAGCTGAATAGTGGGCATCCTGTCATCTCAAAATATACTGAATCTACTTGTGTGATTCCGCTATCGTGAGGAGGATTTCACCGCTATTTTTGCAGTTGAAGTTTTTGCAGTAATTCCATCAAACGCTGGAAATCAGTTAAATATAGATAACCAATTAAGGTTTCTAAACCTGTTGCTTGCTGATATGTTTGGGGATTAACCCGCTTTGGACGACCTGTAGCAGCATTACGACCCCGACGAACAACTTCTAATTCGGTATCTTTGAGGTGAGGAGTCAGCGATCGCAATAGTTCTGCTTGTGCCTCTGCTCTGACTTGTGCTACCACTAAACGGTGATAAGCATCCGAACGCTGTGGTGGCAGGAGATAGAACGCCCTCACGTACAGTTCATATACTGCATCCCCTAAATATGCCAAAGCTGGAGGAGATAGCTGCCGTACTTGACTAAGAGAAGAAACTGTTGGCGACAATAGCTCAAGAGTTACGCCCGCCATATTACACCAAGACGACTCCATGTTTATTGGTTCATCCTGAGACTGTAATTGTTTTTCCTCCTTTGATTCCACAAGCTAACTATTCCTGATGGCTAATATTGACAGGGTGGGGGCAGGATTAATGATTGGGATAGTACTTTTACTAGTCGAAGTAGCTGGAAAATAGCACAAGGGGAAATCCTGATTATTTGGTCATGATTTATGATTTCCATGACGTAATTTATCCCCGATACCCAACAGGCTTATCTCTAGTTGTGAGAGTGTTTCATAATTGACTAACTTGAAAATAGGTTAGAGGTGAGAGCATTTCCAACTCTTCTTATTGCCTAATGCCAATACCCTTTTCCTTGCTTTATTTGGATATACCCATTGAATGAAAACTATATACCTAATTAGGGTGATAGTTTAGACCATAGCATCAATGTGATGAAGAAGTTAAGGAGTTGCAAATTTTTCAGTTTTTTTTCGGGATTGCTCCCTATTAACAAGTACCTACATAGCTACCTAGTCTTGGTTTGTACCGATATATTAATAATTTACTGGGAGATATAATACTATATATGCTTTGCGGCAAGATTGGTTAGGTCAAAGTGACAATTTTTTGACCGTTGCCCTGAAGATTGACAGAATGCCTTTGTACATTTTCCAATTCTTCGGAAAATAGAACTATAGCAGGGGTAATATCTCACAAACTATTTCAGACTGTAAGGATTTGTTAAAAGCCTTAATCTAATTGGGAACTGCCATACAATTTACTTCTTACCAAAATTAAGCTATCCAGATGCAAAAATCGGATAGCTAATTTTGTTTATGGTCAAGCTATTAGGATTGGTTGAGATTTTCCAAAGCCGCATCAACTGATGTTTGCAGGGCAAGGAATTTCTCTAAGCGTACAAGCTTGACCGTTTGGGTGACGCGAGCATTGGTGACAATTTGCAAAGTACCACTGGCAGTTTGCGCCTGTTTGGCAAGCTGTACCAAAGCTCCCAAACCAGAACTGTCAACAAAGTCAATTTGGGAAAGATCCAAAATAATATTTTTGGGACCTTCATCAATTTTGTTGCCTAGTACCTTGCGAAATGTCGGCTCAGAAAAAGCGTCTAATAAACCTGTGAGGCGGAACAGCTGACAGTTATCCCGGACTTCACGAGTACCCCGCAGGCTTACGGTGAGATTCAGTGGTTCAGCAATAATTCCCTCCTCCTGTTAACGATGAACGCTCCAGTATATATGGTTTTGAGGTAAGTTGTCTACAACTTACCGAGTGGTTAGGGGTAATTTTGTCAAGAGCCAAGCAATTGATAATTTATCCATAGGAAATCATGGTTGTGTTCAAATCACTGGTGAAGTGGTTTAAGCACTTACCCCTAACGAGCAGAAATTTCCACTCTCTTCATTTTTACCTGACTGTGGCAGATGTGGCTTGTTTTGCTGTTTGCATTGCTTGGACAAACTTGGCAAATAGATAATCTGCATCATGGGGACCAGGAGATGCTTCTGGGTGGTATTGTACGGAGAAGACTGGCAGAGTTTTGTGACTGACTCCGGCAATGGTTAAGTCGTTTAAATTCAGATGACTGATTTCCACATGATTGTTAGGTAAAGAGTCAGGGTTAATCGCAAAGCTATGATTTTGACTCGTGATTTCTACTTTTTGCTGTAAACCTGCGGGTTGATTTAAACCGCGATGACCAAATTTCAGTTTAAAAGTAGTTGCACCTAGGGCTTGTCCCAGAATTTGGTGTCCCATACAAATACCAAACATAGGTTTTTGGCTTTGCAGGAGGTTTTTCGTGGTTTCAATCCCTTCTGTGACTGCTGCGGGGTCTCCTGGTCCGTTGGAAAGGAAAATGCCATCGGGGTTATGCTGGAGAATTTCCGCCGCCGAGGTATCGGCAGGTACGACAATTACGCGACAGCCATAACTAGCCAGACGGCGGAGAATGTTTCGTTTCACGCCGAAATCTAGAGCCACAACGGTGAGGGTTTCTTGATTGTCAGCGATCGCCGGGGAACCATATTGCCAATTTGCCGGAGTGGGGTCAGACCATTCATAAACTGTAGAAGTGGTGACTTCTTGGACGAGGTTTAAACCTTGCATATTGGGCGCTGCGAGGACTTTTTCCAGTAATTCTGCTTCGTCGAGAATGTCCGTGGAAATCCCTCCATTCATAGCTCCATGGGTACGAATTTTCCGAGTCAGGGCGCGGGTATCGATGCCGTAAATGCCGGGGATTTGGTATTGTTTGAGGTAGTCTGGTAAAGATTGGGTAGAACGCCAGTTACTGGGACGGGGACAAATATTGCGAGCGATCGCCCCTCGCACCTGTGGACGTTCAGATTCTTCATCTTCGGGGTTAACACCGGTATTACCTAATTCTGGATAAGTAAAAATGACGATCTGACCGCAGTAGCTAGGATCGGTGAGTACTTCTTGATATCCAGTCATGCCAGTGTTAAACACCACTTCTCCGATCGCTGTGCCAGTAGCACCAAAAGACCAACCTCGATAGGCGGTTCCATCTGCGAGGACAAGCAAAGCAGGTATTGCGTCAGACAGGGGCATAGGCGATTTTGGTGGTGGATATTTGTCGGTTGTCAATTGTCGGTTGCGATGGTTAATTATGCCATGGCTGGATGATTTTAAAGTGGAAAGTTTTTGATCAGATTGGGGATTTGCTAACTTCTTGGTAAATATTCTGCAAATATATTGAGGAATGGATCGGGAATTGGCAATGAAATTGTCAAAATAAGGATAACTGGATTCAGCCTTGTCCATAATCAAAAGTGGAGTTTTGCCATTGCGACCTCAGGAGGTAATCTCACAATAGATGCAGTTTCACTTCCCATTTTCAAAACAGTAGATTTGAGCATCCGATGACAGTTAAAATCAGAATTAATTATGCATCAGTCTTATTTACCCCGGATAACACTTATTTTTTTGGTGTTCATCTCGACTGTTTTGACTTCTGCCTGCCATTCGAGGCAAAATGTCCGGACTACTGTAACACCTCAACCTGAGCCACCTGCACCTAGTGCTGCTGTCGAAAATTCAGTTTCCCAAAGTCCCCACATTCAGGGGGAGGACTCTGTCAGTTTAGCCGCCTATGAATCGGCGTTGGATAAAGCTGCTGGGGCTTTTAGTATCAGTCAGTCTGCCCAATCTACTGGGGATTGGAATTTAGTCGCTAGCCAGTATCGAGAGGCGATCGCGATTATGCAGCAAGTCAAAAAGCTGAGTCCCTACTTTGTTAGCGCCCAAACTAAAATCTCTGAGTATCACAAACAAATGCGATACGCACAAAAGCAGTCAGTGATACGTACGTCGGCAATCACTCAACCTGAGAATAGAAGAATGGCGGTGACAGTTCCCCAGGGGGCAATTTCTGAGGCGGCAAAAACTCAGCCATCCCCCAAAATCCTCCCTGACTCCCGTCCTCAAACTCAAACTTCCATTACCGTACCCACGGCGACACCCAGTGTGACACAACAACAACAGGTATTTGCCGTACCGACAAAACGCCGAACTGAACCAGGGGTGATTGTGGCTCCGATTAAACGTCGGGTAGGCGGTACACCGATTATTGAAGTAACTTTTAATGGCAATCAAAGTTTTGAGATGATTGTCGATACTGGGGCGAGTGGCACTGTGATTACCCAAGCCATGGCAAATGCTTTAAATGTGGTGACTGTAGGTAAAGCCAAGGCAAATACAGCTAGCGCTAAGGCAGTTGAGTTTCCCATTGCCTATGTCGATACGATTGCGGTGGGTGGTTTAACCGTGCGTCGAGTGGCAGTGGCGATCGCCGGAGTAGAATTAGAAACCGGACTCCTAGGACATGACTTTTTTGGGGAGTACGAAATTACCATTAAACGTGATTCTGTAGAATTCCGTCCCCCCTCCTATTCCCAAGCTAACCCTGTAGAAACTGGACTAATTCCTCCAACTTCCTCCAAGCTGCCCCCGTCTGAAGAGTCTCCCTAGCCAGTTTTATGCCCTGGGCATGATCCAATAAAGGAACTGCCTCACCTACTTGTAAAGCTAAAGCGGCATTTAATGCCACAACATCTTCCTGGGCTTTTGTTCCCTTGCCCTGCAAGACATTTCGGAGAATTTCTGCATTTTCTGACACATCTCCACCTTGTAAAGCTATCAGTGGAGCCGGAGTTAAATCTAATTCCTGGGGATTGAGAGTAGTTTGCTGGACTTTGCCATCTGCTAATACTGCTAAATCCGTAATATCACCCAGTCCCGCTTCATCCAGCCTTTCCCTACCATGCAATACAATTGCCTTTGCCGTTCCCAAGTATTGCAGAGATGTAGCAATAGTTGCCAGCAACTGAGGATTAAAGACCCCAATAACTTGCCCCGTGGGGTGGAGAGGATTCACGAGGGGACCAAGTAAATTAAATACAGTTCTGACTTTCAGTGTTTTGCGAATTCCGGCTACAGATTTCAGGGCTGGATGCCATCCAGGAGCGAAGAGAAAGGTAATCCCTACTTCTTTGACTGCGGCTTGTACTCGCTCACTAGGAGCTGTCAAATTGATACCTAGGGCTTCTAAAACATCCGCACTCCCCACACGACTAGAAGCGGAACGATTGCCATGCTTGGCTACGGGAACACCGCAAGCAGCAGTTACAAACGCAACTGCGGTGGAAATATTAAAAGTTGAAGCTCCATCACCACCAGTACCACAGGTATCGACGAGGGGAGTGGGAATTTGAGTTGTGGTTTCTCCTAGGGACTGGGATTGTAAAACCTCTGCCATTCCGGCTAATTCTTCTGGGGATACGCCTTGGCACTGAATTGCAGTTAAAATCGCTCCTGATAGTTCGGGAGGAATTGCTTCACTCAGCCATCCTTCCATCAATTCAGCAGCTTGATTACGAGATAGGGATTGTTTATCTAGTAATTGTTGCAGTAGGGCAGACCAGTTTCCAGTAGGTTGGGAAGGGGAAATCGGCAATTGGCTCATAGCAAGGAGGCAAAAAAGTAAGCGCCATCATTTTCTCACAATTTGCCATGGCTCAATTGTCAAAACTATTCTATGGGTAAAGAAGAAACATCTAATTGATGATGTGGCTGAGGTATGGTAAGGGGGGTTAAAGGGTTAGTAGGGGAGACAATACCCCCGGAGACAACAATTTTAAATGCGTCTTCGATGGACATGGATAAATTTATGACTTCATTTTCTGGGATGACTGCATACCAACCAGTGGTGGGATTGGGGGTGGTAGGAATGAAGATGCTGATTACAGGTGTGGAGATGCGTGATTGAATATCATCGCTCATGGTTCCAGTCACAAAGGCGATCGCCCACATTCCTCGACGGGGGTATTCGACTAGCACGACTCGACGGAACTTACCATTACTATCTTTGAGTATGGTTTCTAAAAGTTGTTTGAGAGTTTTGTATACTTGTCCGGCTAGGGGAATTGCTGCTAAGGAACGTTCACCAAAATCTAGTAACCAACGTCCGGCAATATTCCTTGCCATTAAACCAATAATTAGAATACTCAATAGTGGTACAGTCAATCCCACCAAGAGGTTCAACAAGTTCACCAGTAACGGATGTAGTCCATCAAAAGGATTCAACTGTTTGGGAACTCGTGTGAGAAAATCAATTACCCAATTGGCAATAGTGATTGTTAACCAAATTGTGGTTGCCAGTGGAATTACCACTAGTAAACCTGCAATCAGGTCGTTTTTTAAATCCTGTTTCCACCGTGCGATCGCCAAACCCTGATTCTCCTTTTTTCGGCTAGGGGAATTTTAGATGAATCACATTTCACATTTAGTTTAACAATTAGTTACTCATCTATGATCCCCAATGAGGAAGGTTTCGGGGAAAGGTTGGTTTTTCAGTATCCCGTTAGCGGTTAACTGTCAACCGTTTGCTATTATTTATTATCCATTAATAAATTACCCATCACCCATTTTCTGCTAATTGTCATGGGAATACGAGTAATTCTCAAGGGATTCTCCTAAAATAATTAGCGAGTAATCGTAAATTAATAATATGCGAGTAGTAGCCCTTGTCCCTGGTGGAATTGGCGACCAAATTTTATTTTTCCCCACTTTAGATGACCTGAAGCGAAATTATCCCGACGCTCAGATTGATGTGGTGACTGAACCGCGTTCCAAACCTGCTTACAAACTGAGTAAGTCTGTGAATGAGGTCTTAACCTTTGATTTTCAAGACCGTAACAGTTTAGCTGATTGGGGTAACTTGGTCGGTTCCCTGCGCGATCGCGAGTATGATGCAGTTATTGTCTTAGGACAAAGTTGGTCATTAGGTCTTGTACTGTGGTTGACGGGGATTCCCACTCGTATCGGTTATCAAGGTAGTATTTCCAAGTTTCTGACTCAATCGTTCCCCCAGAAAACACAGCAGTATTTCGCTGCTAGCTACCATGATCTACTTCAAGGTTTTGGGATTAAGTCACCCTGTCCAGAATTAGCGGTGAATGTTCCCAAACCTGATATTGATTGGGCAGATAAGGAACAATTGAAATTAGGAGTCAAGGAAACTGGATATGTTTTGCTCCATCCTGGTTTTTGCCATGGAGCGGGAAAAGCTGGTAGAGAGAGAATTTATCCCTCTGCTAGCTGGGTGGAAATTATCAAGGATATTCAAGAGAAACAACCAGACATTCCCCTCGTCGTTGTGCAATCTGCTGATGATGGAGAATTTGTCCGTCCTCTCAAGGATGCTGTTCCAACTATCAAGGTGACTTTTCCCAGTGACTTGGGTAAGCTAGCTGCGATGATTGCTGGGGCAAATTTAATGCTCTGTACAGATCATGCGCCCATGCATCTCAGTGTTGCTGTACAAACCTATACAATTGCCCTATTTGGTGATGGAGAGCCAAAACAACTTTTGCCCCAGAGCGATCGCTTTGTCGGGGTGAAGTCTTCTACTGGCAAAATCACGGATATTCCTGCCAAAACAGTTCTGACCAAAATCTGGGGTGGCTAACTGGTCATATTACTGGTCATAGTCTAGTGGCGGCAATTCATCCAAATTTTGGGGCGATCGCGCAATTTTAGCCAACAGCGATCGCCCTTAACGAACAGTTTCCCGTAATGCTTCTGTATCAATTGGTTTAATCAGATAAAGCAGTATCAAATTCCAGACAATTGCCGCAATTCCGGGTAATTTGCGAATCAGCTTGCCAAGTGGATGGCAATGGTGGGAAATAGATATGACTTGGTGGATGATTTGGTTCTTAAGAACAATCGGTTTAGCAAAGGATGTAAAGCTACCCCCACAGCAGCGATAAAAGTCGGAGATTAATCACTTTTGCTGTGATAATGATAACGATGAGGAAAATTGTAATATTTATTAATAAAGCATAGTGTCTCAATGCTGAATTGGGGCATTATTCTTTGAGATTGAGATAAAAGAAGATTGACATTATCTTGTTTGATATCTATACTTTAGTTTTCCTAATTATAATGATTTGGCTAACAATTATATAGCTGCCTGAAAATATCAATATTACTTCACCAGACCGTTGGGGTAGTTACTACTCCTTCAGGTAGTTTTGAAAAAAATAATTTCCCTCTATAATTCCTGCGTTTCAGTTAAAAAAGAGATGTTCTGATTTTATAGATAGAATTTTTGCTATCTGTATTATCTGGTATCTTAATTGACTGATAAAAATCTTGATTTTCCGCAATTAGGGTTAACTATAAAACCATATTTGTTTCACCAAAGTGTTATTTTGAAAATAGTGAAAAAATAAATATGATTGTAGTTTATGTACATTCAAGCAAGTTTATGTTGAATTTGCAACTGTATCGATTAACTTTACCAGATTTTTGATTGGCTAACATTCATACGGGCTAACCGATTTATGCAATAAGTAATTCGAGAATATTTAGTTGCCAGTGTATAAAATTAAACTGATTCTGCAAAAAGGATATTAGGGTTTATCAAGTAAACATAATCTATGTAAAAAGGGTAATTCATGGTAATTCAATTACATAGCTTTATTAATAGTTGTAAAAGATACATTCAAGTAGAAACATTACCCCATCATGTGACCAATTTATTCCGCGAGATTCAGTATTTAAATGATACTAAGATACTGGCATCCGGGGATGGTGCAGGTAATATCTATACCGAAAATCATCTAGATGGAACTATCACTTTTTATCAAAACCAGGGAGAAATTTGGACATACGTTATCTACGATTGCCCTCCTGGGGAAGAAAAAATCGTAATTGATGTGTCAATAAATACTAGTGACGACTTGCTACAGAAGTTAATTTGTGGGCAAAAGCTCAAACATGAAGCGATGGATGTTTGGGAATACCTAGTATATAAATATCAAGAAAGTGATTTCATCGAAGTAAGTTTACCTGAAGCATATAATAATTATCAGAGTCAGGCGATCGCCAATATTGTTTTAGAGGAATTCACCGCTTTAAACTCAATATCCATATTTTCGGAAGGAGCAGGAAAGCAATATAAAAGGGTGATTTTGAGTAAATTAATTGCATCGGCTCAAGGGATAATTGATCAAGGTGGAACAGAGGCAGAGTTTCGCGTAGCTCAACAATTAATTATGGAAACTACGGAGATAGATGATATTGCCCACCTGATTTTTGAATATAACGATTATCGTATCTGGCAATCAGCATTACCGAGTAAATCTCAAGCAGTAGAGTATGCTTTTAATGCGGCATTACATCTCATTTCTCGTGTTAATAGCTACTAAATGTTTTGTCGTTAAAACAAACTAAAAAAGCCATCATCCAACTCATAACCTAGCAGTTGAGCCATTGCTTGTAAACGAGATTGGGATGGGATATCTTGTTGTTTTAACCATGCACTCAAAACAAAAATTTTCCCCATCAGAAAAATTTCTAAGGCTTCTGGATTGTATTGAATTCCCTCTTTTTTCGTAAATTGATGGGGTACGAGCATCGCTGTGTAACGAGCTAATTCTCCCTCTTTCCAATTCAGGAAAAATGGCAACCAAGGATAGCGCGCATCTAAACGTACAAACCACAAGCGCACTTCCGCAACTTCCGATAATTCCCGTGGATCACCTGCTTCTAAAGGGTAATCTATTTGAAAACTTAATTGTTGTTCCTGGGCTAATGCTGTACCCTCTTGTATTACTGCTTCAATAATGCTGGTGACGGGGGAAATATCCAGAGAATGAATGGATTCGGGGTTGAGAGTGATGGTGACAGACATAGAAAGTTAAAAGAAACCTCGATTTTTCAGACTAGCAGCTTTCAGCCATTAGTCAATAGACTTTTTCCAGAATCAGGATAAAGGGGAAGGGGTATTTCAATTCCGAACTTTGCCAGCATTTTACCAACACCCGTCAAAATCTGTTTGTACAAGATTTCCTATAGACTTCTGGTATCAGCAACTTTACAGGAGGAGAAATTTCTCACCCCCTGGTGAACCCCTTCACCGTCATAGATAAAAACCTATTTATGAGAGCGATTGTACTTCAAACTTTCGTAATTATGGTTTACCATGCACTAGGTTCACTACCATCCCAAACTTCTAACTTTAAATCGTGGAGATATTGCAAACCATGAGCTATTTGTTCATTTGTACCCTTTAAATCTAAATCAAACCAACCATCTCCTACAGCGTTTGCTCCTAAAATTGCTGCTGTGATATTAATTGTGAGCCCACAGTCAGAAACTAGACGAGATATTACGGGTTCTTGATGGTAATCTCTAGGAATTCTCACACGAATTCTTTTGTGATTGATGTGATTTTCTGTCAACATAGGTCTGTATTTTAGTGGTTATAATTGACAATATCAATCCAATCTCCTCACTGTTAAACCGTTTTTTTACCTCCTCCGGTTTTCCGTTCTAAAATTTCTTTTAATACCAAAGTAACTA
Source organism: Calothrix sp. 336/3 (assembly GCF_000734895.2). Classification (GTDB taxonomy): domain Bacteria; phylum Cyanobacteriota; class Cyanobacteriia; order Cyanobacteriales; family Nostocaceae; genus 336-3. Next base: position 5,857,417 of record NZ_CP011382.1, read on the forward strand.
CAGCTAGAAGAGCTAACAAAACAGCTGCGGAGTAGGCTGCTTCTGTTTCATACTGTTTGTAAGCATCTTCAATAAATAGGGGTAAGCTTTGGGTTTTGCCGGCGATGTTACCAGAAACTACAGAGACAGCACCAAATTCCCCCATAGCTCTAGCGTTAGTTAAAATTAAGCCGTAGAGTAAACCCCAGCGAATATTTGGGAGGGTGACACGCCAAAACGTTTGCCAACCGTTAGCTCCAAGGGTTTTTGCTGCTTCTTCTTGATCGCTGCCAACTTCTTCTAAAACGGGGATGACTTCACGAGCAACAAAGGGCATACTGACGAAGGCTGTAGCTAGAGCCATTCCAGGGAAGGAAAAGATAATTTTGATGTCATGGGCTTGTAGCCAACTACCAAACCAGCCATTTCTGCCGTAAAGCAAAACTATCATTAAACCTGCAACTACGGGGGAGATGGAGAAAGGTAGGTCAATAATACTTAATAGTAGGGCACGACCGGGGAATTTGTTGCGAGCGATCGCCCAGGCAGCACAAAGCCCAAATACTGTATTAATTGGCACGGCAATTAGGGCAAGTGTCAGTGTGAGCCAAGCCGCACCCAGAAAATTAGCTGACTGTAGATTGTGTAAAAAGGGACCAATACCTTTATGGAATGCCTGGATAAAAACATTCAGCGCTGGTATATAAAGTATCAAGGATAGATAGGCGATCGTGATACCAATGAGAATCATCGGGACAATGCTTTTTTTCTCATTTCTGCGCGTCATAACGTTTTCCCCAAGCTTGTAGAAGGTTGATAGCTAATAGCAGCACTAAGGAAATTAGTAATAGCACCATACCAATAACCGTTGCCCCAGAATAGTCATACTGTTCCAAGCGTTGGAAAATTAGCACCGGAGCAATTAAATCTTTGAAGGGCGTATTTGAGGCAATAATTACTGTAGAACCATATTCCCCGACTGCACGGGAAAAACCTAATGCCATCCCCGTTAAAATTGTGGGGAAAAGAGGTGGAAAAATCACTTTCCAAAAAGTTTGCCATTGGGAAGCTCCCAGACTCCAAGCAGCTTCTTCAATTTCTTCTTCCATTTCCTGAAGCACTGGTTGTACAGTACGTACGACAAAAGGAAAGGAAATAAATGTCATGGCGATCGCTACCCCTAAACGAGTAAAGGATATTTTGATTCCATCCGGTGGAAACCAAGCACCAATCAATCCCTGGGGTGCGAATATAGAACCAATCCAACCATTATCACTATAAACCGTTGCTAAGGTTAAACCTGCTACTGCTGTTGGTAAGGCAAACGGTAAATCTACGGATGCATCAACTAACCTTTTTAAGGGGAAATCGTACCTAACTAGCACCCAAGCAACAATAGTTCCGAAAACACCATTGAGCAGAGCAGTGAGGAAAGAAGTGACAAAAGTTACGTCGTATGTAGCCAGGGCAATGGGACTAGTGGCAATTCTCCAAAACTCTGCTGGTGGTTCTGTAATCGCCTTGGCAAACATTGCCAAAATCGGCAGCAATAACATGAACGTTAAATAGCCAAAAGTCACAACCCAAGCCCAAGGCACTTTTGCTAATTGGCTCAAAAAGTTTTTGCCTTCGGGGGTGCGTGGAGGTGAGGAACGTTGAGGAGACAGAACAGTCATAAAAGTCGGGGAAAAGGAAAAGGGGAAAAGGAAAAAGGCAAAGGTAAAAAGTATTTTTCTGTAAACTATTTACCTATTACCTAAAACTACTTTTTCTTTGCTTGAATTTGGTCAAAAACAGCACCATCTTCAAAGAATTTCTTTTGTACGGCATCCCAACCACCGTAGTCTTGGACATTACCAAGATTGCTGACTTTTGGATATTTATCTGCAAGAGCTTTAGTTGCTGCGGTAGTGGTATCTACAGGGCGAAAACCGACTTTAGCAAATTCTTCCTGGGCTTCTGGTGTAAATAAATACTCAACAAAAGCTTGGGCAACTTCACGATTACCATGTTTGTCAACATTTTTATCCACTAGGGCAATGGGATTATCAATGGAGACATTCACCTCAGGGATGACATAATTAACTTTCTCACCTTTTTGTTGGGCAAGAATAATTTCGTTTTCGTAGTTAATTAAAGCATCTCCTTGCCCCTGTTTGAAGAAGGCATCACTTGCTTCCCGTGCATCTTTAGTCAGTAGTGCTACGTTATTGGTGTAGATTTTCGTGACAAAATCTAAAGCTTTCTTGTCATCTCCACCAGTTTTGATTACCGAATTCCATAAAGCGAGGAAATTCCACCGCGCAATCCCCGATGTTTTAGGATCGGCTGTAATTAATTTAATTCCATCTTTCTCTAAGTCTGCCCAGGTTTTGATACCTTTGGGATTACCTTCACGGGTGACTAAAGCTGCCACGGATTTAGAAACAACAGCATTATTGGGCAGTTCTTTTTCCCATCCCGCTTCTATTAAACCTGCTTTTTCAATTTTAGCTGTGTCTAGAGCCAAAGCTAGGTGAACTATATCTGCTTCTAAACCATCAATGACTGCACGGGTTTGAGAACCAGAACCACCATAACTCTGTTTAAATGTAACATTTTGATTATGTTCTGTTTTCCACTTTTCTACGAACTTAGGAATGATTGCGTCATGGGCAGTTTTGGTGACAGCAAAGGAAACAAGGGTAATTTCCACATCCTTTTTGTTGGCAGCCACTGATTTCGCGGTAGGATTGTCGCTAGAAGTACTTGTATTGCTACCACTAGAACAAGCAGCGATCGCCACACTCAACATTATCCCAACTACAAACAAGGATACTAAGCTTCTGAGGGAGTTCAACCGCAATTTACTTTCTAGATGTAACTCAGATATCCACCTGAATGTGCGCTGCCAAAAATCCATATTTTCTCCTACTGAAAACATACGGTTATCTGGTCGGAATACCGTATATAATTGTCATGGTAATAGATGGTACAGATGTCTGAGGCAAAATGCAAGAGTAAAACTCTATATTTTCGATAGGAAATATGGAGATTTATAAATAATTGTGGGTGGCTGTGATTGATTTCGGGGAATCTGAGTCAACTGATGGGGGTAGTATTGTATTATTTAAAACATGATATTTCCGTAATATGGGCATCCTTTACTTCCTTCGACAGCAGGCTTACCCACGTTCAAAAAATAGAGAGCGAGACGCTCCCACTACACATGTAGAATAAAATGTAAGGCGCTGGCAAGCTCAATAAAAGTATTAAATCTAACAAGTCCATGGGTTGCCCTACCACGAACTCATTACCCATTACTTGTTACTCATTACTCATTACTCATTACTCATTACTTGTTACTCATTACTCCCTACTCCCTAGGCAGCATCTTGAGAAGTCCCCCATTTTTGAGCCAGTGTTTTTACTGAGGGACATAAATCCTATTAAATTACCAAGTTGGGTCACTAAACAAATTAATTGTTAACTTTTCGCGTCCCGGTGGAACTGCGGTGATACAAGCGCGAATCATATCACCTGCTTCTATTTCCACAGTACAAGCATGACATGAACCCATGAGACAACCAGTGGGGATAAAAACCCCAGCTCTTTCTGCAACATCTAGGAGGGGTTCCCCAACTTGGGCATCAACAGTAACATCATCTGGGAGAAAATGGACGCGAATAGTCATGATTTTGGGTGATTACGACAACAAGGGAGATAAATCTAGATGTCGCTCTACCTGAGTAGCAAGGGAGTCTAAAATTTGTTCCCTTTGCTCGCGGTAGTTAGCAACACCTGTAGGTAAAGATTTTAAACCACGTTGTTGACGCAGACGATTCAGCCAAGCTCTTCTCCAGGGTCCATTATCGAAAATACCATGGAGGTAAGTACCCCAGACAGACTGACATTTATCAACTAAACCCAGGTTCACATCGTCAAATAGGGGTTGATATGCTTGGGGATCTACTCCTTGAGTTTCCACACGCGATCGCCCTTGGTGAATTTCAAATCCCGTTACAGGTAAACCAATTTGGGGGAAATTAGAAGAAACTTGACGTTGACGGGCGATTTTTTGCCCTGTAATCACTGTTTTTATCGGTAAAAGTCCCAATCCTGGGAATCTTCCAGCTTGCCCTTCTATGCCTTCTGGGTCAGCAATCATTTGTCCGAGGATTTGATAACCCCCACAAATACCCAATACTGTACCACCTGCGGCAGCGTAATTTTGGATTGCTTCTGCCATTCCAGTTCTTTGCAGCAGCATTAAATCAGGAATAGTAGTTTTAGTTCCAGGGAGAATCACCGCATCGGGATGTCCTAAATCTTGTTTAGGACTCAAATACTTGACAGAGACACTAGATTCTGATTCTAGGGGGTCAAAATCGGTGAAATTCGAGATACGAGGTAGACGCACCACGCTAATTTGGATGTCACCCTGGGATTTATGACTTTTGCGTTCCAGTAAATCCAGAGAGTCTTCTGCCGGGAACAATTCCTCCATGTAAGGAATCACACCTAATACTGGGATACCCGTGCGTTCCTCCAACCATTTAATACCCGGTTCTAGGAGCGATCGCTGTCCTCGGAATTTGTTAATTACCACACCCTTAACTAAAGCCCGTTCCTCTGGTTCCAATAACTCCAAAGTTCCCACAACATGGGCAAAAGCACCACCCCTCTCGATATCTACAACTAATACTGTCGGTGCATTCAAATGCTTGGCAATCCGCATATTGGTTAAATCTCGGTGCTTGAGATTAATTTCTGCCGGACTACCTGCACCTTCACAAACTAGCAAATCATACTCATTGCCTAAATGTTGTAAAGATTCTTCAATTGCTCGCCAACCCATATCAAAATACTGCTCATAATAATCCGCAGCATTTACCCTTCCCATAGACTTACCTTTAATAATCACCTGGGAAGTCATATCACCTTGAGGTTTCAGCAAAATGGGATTCATTTCTACCCAAGGAACCACACCCGCAGCCCAAGCTTGCACTGCCTGAGCATAACCCATTTCACCACCATTGGCAGTCACATAGGCATTTAAAGCCATATTCTGACCCTTAAAGGGAGCCACTCGCCAGCCACGCCGTGATAGGATTCGACAAATTGCCGCAGTAATCAGTGATTTCCCAGCATGGGATGTTGTCCCCACTACCATAATTGCTTTCATAATTATCGGTCTTCCAGGTCAGTTTTATGATTTTAAAGTGTGAAGTTGTATACAGCCATATTTAGACCGTAGATTCATGGGTAAAAATTTATCTCTAGCTGATGACTAGTTACACCAATTTGAAAAAAGAATACAACACATGGATAAAACCCCTCCCCAACCCTCTCCTTGGTAAGGGGAGGGTGCCGTTAGGCGGGTGGGGTATCTGTCGCACACATTTTTGAATCGGTATTACTTTTTTGCCATGAAATCCTCTACAGTACAAAATACTTTTTTAAAGACTTCATAAAAGGAGTCAATACTTCCGTATATATTGTTCCCTTCCTGATGCTTTTGCTAACAAGGTGATTTTTTGGGTTCAGGGGTTTGAGGATAGTGTAAAAGTCCTCCTGTGTATCAAAAGGTTGTAAATTCCCCCTGACTTGAAAAAGCAGGGAACAAGGGGGACAAGGGGGACGAGGGGAACAAGGGGAACAAGGAGGACGAGGGGGACGAGGGGGACAAGGGGGACAAGGGAGAAATAATTAATGCCCAATGCCTATTTTCATCTGTCCTGGTGTACGCAGTTCATGATGGCTACTTATGTTTCTTGCAAGCTTCAGGTTTGCACCTGAGTTGAGGGATAGTACTCTCCGAGAAGTCTAACGCTTACACTGCTAGTTAATGTCATTAATTTTGATAGTTGACTGCGGTTCGACTTCCGAAAATCAGGGAGCCAGACGCTCCCACTACACATCTCCCAGTACACATTTTTACCTATCACAACTTATGACATAAGCACTATTCCAGAGCCTACCCTCGAAGCCTGTGAGGTATGGAGTATGGCAAATCGCGGTTTTTACCAAATTTATCAACACCCTCTAAGCTAGGCTTTTGCCAGGGGAGTGTCAATCAGTATGCCTTTTCTCGAACTACGGAACAGGTGTAAAATACGACTCCGGTGTCAAAGTCAGATAATCCTCATTTTGGAAGTGTCTTATTCACAGGAAAAGGCTCTTTATGATACTGACTTAGGGCAAAAATTGGGATGGCTGTGGAGGCGATTAAAATTGAAATGGCAAGGATAATTGCCACTGGTTTACCGCCTGTTTTCACTAGGATATTGAAGATATTTTCTGCTGTCTGGCTACCAGTTTTCGCCAGTTCCACCGTGTCTGAATTGCTCAGGGTTGCTGTCACATTTTTCACTATGTCCAAAATTTCCTCGGTAGTCTTGGAATTATCAGATTGGCAAGAAATATTACTGTTGGGAGGGAGCAGAGACGACATAAAATTTACTCCAGTTCAATTCATACCTCCGTACTATAAAAGATGTCTATAATGCTTGCCTAGACTGGGATTGTAGGTGATTTTCTCTCTGGAATGAGTCGGTAAATGTAGGTGAATGTAGGTGTTTGTGTGGTAAAGTATGGCGCAGGGCGACGAAGCAAACAAGAGCAACCAAGATTAAATGGAAGCAAATGAGGCTTTAAGATTCATTAATGATTTACTTTTGCGGCAAGGGCAGAAGGCTTTAGGGAAATCAGAGGAAAAAGTATTTATTGGTTGTTGGGAAGGTAAAACATATACCCAAATCGCTGCTGAAGCTGGTTATGCGGAGATAAGCATTAGAGAGATTGCCACAAAGAAATTATTTCCAAAAATCAAAAATATTTTACAAGTTGAAGTTGGTAAAAACACTTTTGTTAGTACCATAAGACATAAATATCAGGAATATACCGAAAATCAGACAAGGGAAAATCATCCTCCTAGGCAACCTCCAGTAAATAACGCCGCCACGGTAAATCCGTTTTTTCCTTTGTCAGGGAAGGTGGATGATTTAGAATTATTTTTCCCTAGGGAATCGCTTTTACATCGGGTATTTGAATATTTAAATAATGGCTCTAGTGTGGCATTGATTGGTGAGCAAGGTTTGGGTAAATCCTCTTTGTTGTGGGTGATTTGTCAACTCTCTCCAGAAAGATTAAATATGCCTCGTCAGGCAGTATTTCTGGATTTGAATGAAATTGAGGATGACGAAGATGATTTTTATCGCGCCTTGTGTGATGGAATTGGGGTAGAAGAATGTCGGGGAAATCAGTTTAATCGGCTGGTGAGGGAGAAAAGAATTTTGTTGGCGATTGATAATTTGGGTAAATTAGCTCGTAATGGTTTCACTCGTAATATTCGAGATAAATTACGCAGTTTGGCAGAAGGAATGGATAAACCATTGCGATTGGTGGTAGCTGCTAATCAACCGTTGCAAAATCTCTTTCAGGATAGTCATGATACTTCACCCTTAGCTGATTTTTGTCTGACGGAACATCTTAGCCTGTGGGATGATGGCACTATGAGAGCATTTATCACCACACGGTTGCAAAATGCTAAGATAAAACACTTTGATGAGCAAGATATTCTACGGTTAATTGCTGAGAGTGGGGGACATCCCCAACGGTTGATGCGATTGTGTTATGACACCTATAGAGATTATTTGTACAGGTAATTTACTTAGGACTTACGCAAGCACTATTTGTCATTGCAACCGGAACGTAATGACAAAGCTGGAAATTTTCACAGGGACTTACTTAGGGGAGCATCCTAATTCTTATTTTGTATCAAAAATAATATTGTCATTGCGAGGAGGAACGACGTTCGCGTAGCGCGTCGCTTTACGACTCAGCAATCCCATAATCTTCAATTTAATTTTGCACAAGTGCTTATTTTGATATATCAAAAATATGACTGTTCCAACTCCAACATCCGCTTAGATTATGAGCCAAGAAAGTCCTGTACCACGCCTAGATTTAGCGCCAAAATTACAGCGCCCTTTGTCGTTGTGGAAGCCTCTAGATTATTTGCTGTTGCTGTATTGGGTATTTTTCTTCCCCCAGGCTTTGCGGTGGTATGTAGGCAGGTTTGGTGGGGGTTATATCCCACCCCAGGAAATGAATTGGCGTAAGGGATGGCAAATATTAAATGAGAACCCTGTGCAGAGAGGATTATTTATTCAAGGGTTGATACTGACAGTCGTAACACCCTTTACCCTATGTCTAATTTTAGAAAAGATTGGTGTCTCAGTTAGTTGGGGTGGCGTGGCGTATGGCGTGGCGTATGGCGTGGCGTTTGGCGTGGCGTTTGGCGTGGCGGGCGGCGTGGCGTTTGGCGTGGCGTTTGGCGTGGCGTATGGCGTGGCGTTTGGCGTGGCGGGCGGCGTGGGGACATTACGTCCGGAAAATTGGTTATTGTGTTTCGCCTGGAACTCACACAGCCTGCACAATAGCTCTTTACTTCCTCGGATTACTCCCCTACCCCTACCCAAGTTATCTATTCATTTACAAAAGTGGTTAGCTAAGGATTGGCAAGCAGGTGTGGATAATGCCAATCAATTGCTGGCATATACTTTACAATTTATGCCCGTAATTACAGCTGTTAATAAAACTCTTGAGAAAACACCACCAAAATATTTGATTGGGCGTGTTTCCTCTCTAGCCGAAAATCCTTTTGATTGGCAGTTAGTATTTTTTGCATCTGCATTATTTTCCATTACCAGACTTAGTCAAAACACCCCAAATAACAAGCTTAGACTAGACACCCCAGCCCGTGCGGCAGCTGCTGGTTTCTGGCATCTCCACAAAAAACGACCAGACTTAGCTACCAAGGCTTTTTCTCACGTTTGCTCTCTCCCCCATGGCGAGGAAATGTATACCCTTGCCGAAACTTTAAGTCGCTTCCAAATAGCTCAGGAAGTACCAGAAATTGGATCTATTGAAATCCCGATTTTCCCCCAAGGTAATCTGTTGCGCCCCACCACTTGGCAAACTCTCACATCTCTAGTTCAAGTCATAGAAAATGTGCGAATTATTCAACAAACTCGCTCACCTTTCCAGCGTTCCTCTGCCCTCAACCGAGCTTTAGGAGAACTCACAAACATCCTTGATGAGCCAACAAAAATTCCCCAAGCCGAAAGGGATTTAATTATCAAAATTGCCGAACGCTGGCAGCTAGTTCTCCTAGAAATCGCCACCAAGGTAGGAGAAATTACCATCACCCAACGCATAGGTCAACCCTATGTCGTGGGACCACCGGTGGAGGGTCATTTGTTTGTGGGGCGGGGGGATATTATGGGGCAATTGCAGGAATTATGGATGCGGGGAAATCAGTTGCAATCTGTCGTGATTTATGGTCACAGACGTATGGGCAAAACTTCAATTTTACGCAATGCTGATGCGGCTTTAGGTGAGGGAGTGGAGTTAGCCTATATTAATCTTCAAGAAGTTGCAGATGGGGAAAATTTAGGGGATATCTTAATCGCAATTAGTGATGCTGTGGCGAGGAAATTACAAATAACTCCTCCTGCTGATGGGGAATTTGTGGAATCTCCGACACGCACTTTTAAACGCTATTTACAACAGGTACAAGCTAACTTAAATCATCGAGGTTTAATTATTGCTTTAGACGAGTTTGAGAAAATTGAGGATTTTATTCAAGCTGGCAAAATTCCCCCAACTTTTATGGAATATCTCCGCAGTTTAGTCCAAATGAGTCCCAAAATCGCTTTTGCTCTCGCAGGAGCGCATACCCTGGAGGAAATGACAACGGATTATTTTCAGCCTTTTTACGCCAGTGTGGTACCACCGATTCACGTATCCTTTATGACCGAAGATGCGGTGGCAGAAATCATTGCCAATCCTGGTTTTGAAGATTTTCCCTTGGACTATACTCCGGGCGCTCTGAAGCGAATTTATACCCTGACCCATGGACAACCCTATTTAGTCCAGTTACTGGGGTTCCAGTTGGTGCGTCTGTATAATTATACCGTGTTTGAGTGCAGAGAGCCGCGACAACCCAGGTTTACCGAGTCGGATGTGGATGTGGTGGTAGAGAATCCGGCTTTTTTCCAGGATGGTGGAGGTTATTTTGAGGGGGTATGGGGACAAGCTGGGGAATATCCCAGTGGACAACGGGAGATTCTCATGGCAATTGCACGCCATCCGGAAGGATTAACTGTGGCAGAGTTAACGGAGCTAGGAGTCTTTCGGGAAGATGCTTTCGAGACACTGAAGCGCCATGATGTGATTTGGGAAATAGGAGGGCGATCGCAAATAATTGTCGAACTATTTCGCCGTTGGGTTGTCACCTTCAAGCTCTAAAAACTTCAAGCCATAAAAAATGGTCAAGAAAATTACCTCTTCTTGACCATTTATACATAGAGTTTAGGAATTACTACAAACTAATTCCTAGCTATCTTTACCCACAACTTGTGACTTCAAAGACACAATTTCGCTGCTTAACTCTTGACGAGTAGACGCTTTCAGCAGGTAACGATAAACGAACCATGCAGAATAACCAATACCAATCAATTCAAAAGTAGGTGCTACTAAAGGAATGTCATTTAATGCATCCAAAATTGCTAAGAGAACCTTAACGGCAATAATTGCAGTCAAAATTGCTCCAACAATTACCAAAGGCTGTTTGTACTTGTTAAACACTGTGCCTAAATACTCAGGCAAACTTGCTAGAAAATTAGAAGCAACTTCTACATACTTCAGCAGTTCATCTTGAGACTGACCAGCGGGTGGGACTTTAGTTATGGTTCCTGGTTGGTTAGTGATATCTTGCATAGTTGCTTCTGGAGATTTGGTTTCCACGAATTCCGGTTCTTGCATTTCTGCTCCCATAATTTTGACAATTGAGTGACTCTCATCCCGACAATTACAACCTCAAGGCTGTGGGATTTATGATGCCTTGGGCATCTGTTAAGACAGAGTTTAAGGTCAAAAAGGGCTTTTGTTGCCTATGGGCATAATTGTCCCTTAACCCCTCTTCGTCTCATAGCTGGTTATAATCCTAATGGACAAAGTGGTAGTTATAAGGTAGCAGGATGAGCTTTAATCAGCATTCTAGGTTCTTTGTTCTGACGAACTGGAATCCTGAATATATGGTTAACTCATACTCTGTAAGCCGATATTCATCATACTCACATAAGCACAAATCATCCAAAAATCGCTTCACTTCTTATTTATACAAGCCCAGAGGCAGATTTTATCCGATATTTAAGCTATCTTAAGCTGCTAACTCATAACTCTCACAAATGGCAATACTCTTTGGTGAAGGAGCAATGGGAAGCACCTAGGGAAGGAAAAGCCCGTAGAGACTAATCTTGAGCTATTTCTCTCCCCAAGTTTCTAGTTGCGAATACTTAACCAAGCAGTATTGCAATCACCAGGTTGATATTAAAATGTAATAAAATTTTTATCTAGATTACCACCGATAAAGTTTTGTAATTATTTGTATCAATTGAATAATTAATCAAAAACTATAAAATTATATAGCTTGATATTAAGTTCAGATGATTAGTTATGATTCCTTGGGGCAGTTATTACAGGAAGTAATCATATAAGGGGTAGGGTGAAGCTAACGCTTGTAATCAACTAGTTTTGTGACTCGCGTCTCAGTCCGAAGAAATTGAGATGACTTCCTAACGTCGGTATGAGACATAAAAAAACTCTAGGTTTCATCCTGGAGGAGCTTGTTCTGTCAAATTTTAGCTTCCAGGGAAATGGATATAGTCGAGTTGAGATGTATGCTCAATTATATTTTTGGCTTTTCGTTAAATTTGCTACAGAAGAAATTAAACTTGATAGGAGGTGTAAATTCTTGATGTTATTTAGTTTTTTGTGGAATTTATGGATTTGACGATTGAAAATTTAGCAGCGATTGATGATTTACTTTCTCAGCGCCATATAGACCTTGACCCCTACGGGTATTTTATCATTTACTTGGATCGGGATGCAGGATTAATATACGCTAAACATTTTACGAACGTAATTGATGAACGTGGTTTAGCGATAGATCCAGAAACGGGTAAAGTCATTCCTGCGAAGGGTAAAGTTGACCGTACTTTTACTACTGTATATACAGGCAGAACAGCAAAAGAAATCTGTGTAAGAATTTTTGAAGAAACCCAGCCCTGTCCAGTTAGTTTACTCGATCATGCTGCCTATCTTGGTCGTGAGTTTCTCCGCGCAGAAGTTGCACTCGTAACGGGGCAAGAGTATGTACAAGATTAAAAGATGTGGTGAATGCATATAGATACTCCGAGTAAATAGAAGATTACGCCGAAAAATATCTAGAATTATCATTTTTTAGGCGTTTCTCTAGTTTTCTGCAAAGCTGTCAATGATACTTCACTGAGTCAGCATTGCAGGGCATTTGATTTCTTGGATCAGAGAGTATCTATATGCTCAACACCATGGTGTCTCTAGGGGAAATTTAACCGTCAGAAGATGGCTGATTCACCTGATAGAGATAGTAAGTTGCCATGGGAATCACGGTGGCAGCAATTAGTAGCCCCACTACCCAAGCAATGGCACTACCTTGGTCGGTTTCTTCTGCTTTTTTGAAAGTACGTTCTACTTGTACTTTATCAATAATTTGGGGTGGACCGGGGTCGGGTTCTCCGGAAAGAACTTTACTGAGGCGATCGCTCGCATCTAAAAATGCCTGATTATACTTATTACCATCCCGCAATGGAGCGAGGAAAGTTTCTTGGGCGATACTGTTGGCAATCTCGTCAGACATCACTGATTTGATTTCTTCCCCAGTCACCAGGGTGGTACCGTTGGTTAGGGTATCAACCATGAACAGAGCCTGATTGGCTTGTGCTTCTGGAGTGGGAAACCATTTTTTAAATAGCTCTTGAGTGAAACTTTCTGGAGTCTCACCGTAGTCTAAACGGCGAATGGTGACAAATCTCACCTCCTTACCTGTTTTGCTTGCCAAGTTGGCTAAATCGTCGCTAATCTTGCCTTCATTTAAGCGGCTAATAACTTCACCCTGATCAACTATCCAAGTGTCTGCCGTGAAATCAGGGAGTTGATACACACCTGTTGCCCCAGCTGGTATAGCCCATAATGAACTGGTAATCACCATGGCGAGCAGTGGTAACATCAGCCTTTGGAGATATTTTTGCCAATTTAACATCTGATTGAGGAGCTTGTTCATCGAATTGCAAAAAGAATGATTCCACCCAAAAAATACTACATCAGTATCACTAAAGTCTTGTACTTTTTCTTAGTCTAGATATATTTGCCGTTTCTTTGCTAGGGCGATCGCCTTGCTACCCCAACTTCAATTGACAAATTTTCCCCAGAATTCCCCATAAAATGAGATGTTCGCAGAGTTCTCACATCACAAGATTTTTTTCAAGCTCTAACCAACCGGAAGTTAAATATTTTTTTGGTAAAATCCAGTAAATCTTCTTAAATAAACAAATAATTTTCCCAATCTAGAATACGTATTTATACGGATAAACATCAAAAATAGTGCCAAAGTCCTACGAAAAAAGCCACAGAGAGTTATCGTATATAACTTGTACAGGCACTTTAATGTCAAAAATAAGACTCAAATTTAAATTATACGCAGGTATAATTACACTATATTTATCCAATTAATCATAAGTTTTCTGACTAATAGAATCAGCTCACGAATAGATTTTCCGTGATTTTTCTGTTGGACTATAGATGATATCGAAGTTAACTTTTTTAATAGTTGGCTTCAACTAATATCTGAATTGTTCGCATCCACCAGGATTCAGTTTGTCTATCATGTCTACCCGTTGAGAATAAAGCCTATTGGTTTATTTGCATTTTTGATTGTGATTTCAGACATCAATACATCACCAAAATTCAAATAGATTAGGCACGATTACCTTACAGGCTCTGCATTCAGTAATCATCATTTCGCAATTTTACGGACTTTATTCTAAATAATTCCGCCCGGTGAAATTTACTAGTCAGGGGCGGAAGAATGCAAACCATTTCAGTAAATATATATTTATGGGCAAGATTTTTCGACAGATTGCTCAATTTTTTCATGGGCTGAAACTAAGCAAACCCTTGTCTTTGATTAATAGCGCCAATGTTAATTCCTCCCAGAGGCAGAAAAATATTTTTGTCAAATATAGATTAATTAAAATCAGAAAATTTACACGAATCTATTGGATTATCTCTTTAATTATTGCTATTCAAATTATCTTATTTCAACAACCTACTAATATAATTGGTAGTAAAGCAAGTGCCGCTGTGACATTTCCTACTCCTTTATCAACCCAAGGTGTAAAAATTATTGATGTGAATGGGAAAAATATTTCCCTTCAAGGCGTAAATTGGTTTGGGATGGAAACTGATATTCACGTTCCCCACGGACTTTGGAAGCGTGACTATAAAGAAATGATTTCCCAAATCAAAAACCTGGGATACAACGTAATTCGTTTACCATACTCTGTACAGGCTTTACGTTCTAATAATATTAGTGGAGTTGACTTTAGTTTAAAAAATAATCAAGATTTGCAGGGAAAAACTCCCTTGCAAGTGATGGATATCATCATTCAAGAAGCTGCCAATCAAGGATTGATGATTATTCTCGATTCCCATCGTCTCAATGATTTCCGTATTCCGGAATTATGGTATGGAGATGGATTTACGGAAAAGGATTGGATTGATACATGGGAAATGCTAGCCAATCGTTATAAAAATCAGGCTAATGTGATTGGTGCAGATTTAAAAAATGAACCCCATGGACAAGCAAGTTGGGGAACTAATAACCTCGCAACGGATTGGAGATTAGCCGCAGAACGTTGTGGAAATGCAATTTTAACAATTAATCCTAACTGGTTGATTATTGTTGAGGGTGTACAAAATAATGTCCCTGGACAACAGTTACTAGGACATTGGGCAGGTGGAAACTTAGAAGGGGTTAAAAGTTATCCTGTACGGTTAAAGTTTGCTAATAGACTTGTTTATTCTCCCCATGAGTATGGTGCTGGGGTTTATAACCAAGCTTGGTTTAATGAATCTAATTTTCCTCTCAATCTTTATAATCGTTGGTCAAAGGGTTTTTATTATATTGTTGAGCAAGGAATTGCACCAATTTTTGTTGGTGAATTTGGTGGTCGCAAGATAGATAATGTTTCCAAGGAAGGTATTTGGCAGAGGCAATTTATCGACTTTATTAGACAGAAAAATCTTTCTTTTACCTATTGGTCTTGGAATCCTAATAGTGCGGATACCGGTGGAATCTTATTAGATGATTGGATAACTGTAGATGCGGAAAAACAGAAGTTTTTAAGTACTCTTTTGACACCAAATAACTCACCACAACCCACACCCACAGCTACACCAACAGCCACGCCAACAGCTACACCCACAGCTACACCCACAGTTACACCCACAGCTACACCAACAGCCACGCCAACACCAATACCAACAATTACATCCACACCACCCAATAATTCTCCTACTGCCTTATTAGCATCAGCCAAGATAAAATCTGATTGGAATACAGGATTTTGTGTTGATTTTGTAATTACAAATCCGGGTAATACGAGTACCCGAAATTGGCAACTGAAATTTGAAATGAGTCAGGCAACAATTAATCAAAGTTGGAATGGGACATTTAGTTCTCAAGCTCAAAAATATACTGTAAATCCACCTGATTGGGGAAAAGTAATTCAACCTAATCAAACTTTTGAACAAGTAGGTTTTTGTGCCCAAAAATTAGGTGCAAATTATCAACCCCAACAGATAAGTGCGGTGAGTTTGTGATGCCTAATTTCTAATAGCCCATCGCATTCATTTTGATAAGCTGTCGCGTAGTTAAATTGCATAACTGAAAATTTAGCATCACTGTGGGTATTCCTTCACTTTGTTTGAGGTTAGGTTTACCCACTTCCGTAAGGGAGCGAGACGCTCACACTACACATTTTTTACCCATTACAAATGATGTGACAAACCACTAAACTTTAGCAAAACCCTTTTTTTCTCCGTAACGGACGTTTCTGAATTCCACTTGATTACTATCTGGATTATATAGGGTATACACTGCCTCCCCATAGCTACGTCCGACGTTACCGACACCGACTATTTGCTTAGAATCAATGGTGACAACTTGGGGAGGAGTTTGGGTATCCAGGGTTGTCACACTGGAAGTGACAGAACCACCTTCTAGATGATACTGAAAAGCTAGACCAGAACGACCGCAGAAAAAATTATTGGCTTGCATCCGAGAAAGGCGATCGCACATGAAAATGGGGGGAGTATCGGGAGTCAACTCTTCATCAATGGATACTGTAGAACCGTGAATCAGTAAGCAATCCAATTCAAAAAAGCCAAAATCTAAACTGCGTATCCAATTCACCGTTTGTTTAGAAACCGCATCCCAGAGCAATTTTACTGTCTCTCCCCCATACTTTTCTAACAAATCCGTGGGTTCAACTGTTGCACTCCAACCATGGAGAATCAAACATTGTTCTTCCCACCACCCTTTACATACTAAAGGTTCTAATTCTCCCCGCTTGGGATTCAGTATCCTTTCTACCACCTGTTCCGATTCGGGTGTGGCTCCCACCACATCACCGAGGATATATAATGCTTCAATTCCCCGAATTTGCAGCTTGATATCAGCCATTACCGCTTCGTAGGCTGCAATATTTCCCTCAATTCCGCTTAAAATCGCCCATTTTGCCATAATTTTCCCCTATCTCGTACAAACGTGAGTCGGATCATCCGCACGTTCGGCAAATTCTATACCCCGTGCTAACCGCCAAGCAAAAATCCCTGGCAAACCTTTCTCAATAATCGCAGCGCAGGTTTTCTGGTAATCGTACTCAACTTCTCGGAGGCTGACTAGTTGACTTTCTGTATCATAAATTACATAAGTCGCATTGGGTCGCCCATGGCGAGGTTCTCCCACAGAGCCAACATTAATAATACGTTTCAGAGGTGCGGCGAAACTTCTCTCAGTATTTTCACCCTGTACCCGCACTTTTAAATTACCTGACTCTAGGTTCCTGGTGTAGGGAATGTGGGTATGTCCGCAGAATAGCACGTCTGCCCCTGTGACTAATACCCGCTCTAGGGCGACAAATGCATCTAGCTCTGGTAAAAGGTATTCATGGTTACTGTGGGGGCTACCATGGACAAAGGCAAGATTGTCTAATTGCAGACTTGGGGGTAATTGGGCAAGAAATTCCCGATTTTCGGGGTGAATCTCTTGGTTTGTCCATTCGTGGGCGATTAATCCGCGTTTTTCTGCCAGTAGGGATGGATAGCTACAGTCACAGGCATTTAACCCTTCCACGATATCTTCATCCCAGCACCCCGCACAGGTGGGAATATCTAAAGCACGGATTTGGGCAACTACAGCGTTAGGATGGGGTCCATATCCTACCAAATCACCCAGACAATAGATTTTTTCGGCTTGTTGCTTGTCAATATCCTGGAGTACTGCTTCTAAGGCTTGATAGTTGCCATGGATACATGACATCACTGCAATTTTCATGAGATTGCCTCCTCTGCCAAAATTTGCTTGACTTGTTGCTGGTACTGTAAAATGGCGTTGTCTGCCAGACAGCAATCCCCTAGGGTTTGTCGCATTACTACTTGGTCAAGGTTGCTTCCTAATACCTCAATCCCACTAAATAGCTGGGGTCTGCCTTCTAGATGGCGGGGAAAATCTAACTCGAAAAAGTCCGTAGAGGGCACACCTTGCACAAAGTCTGCATAGAGCGATCGCCCATCAGCAACTGTAAAAACTCCCTTGGCACGGGTAACTTCACCATAGGCTCCCTGTGTCAATTCATACCAGAATTCCTGCAAGCTGTCTTCGTCAATTACTTGCCCGGTGGTAGGCGATCGCCACAATTGATTTTGAGAATCAGTTGTCTGTACTGCGGCACCAGGAATAATTTCCTTTGCCCAAGGGTGAAATTCTGAATCTTTCCAGGAGGGAGGTAAGACGGCGACCCTATGGTACGGTAAGCTATCTAAAAGACTGGCGATCGCGCCCAATTCCAAATAGGCAGCTATCTCAATAAACACCCTATCCGCTTTTATCAAGTGACTAATAAATTCAATTTCCTGCCCATCGCTAAATATCTTTAAATTCGTAAATTCGCTTTGCAAATGGGTTTGGTCAATGGGAACATTACCAGTACCAGGAGCGAAATAGAGGATATTGTTTTCACTGGGATCGGCAATTAATATCTGTCGGTGTATCCAGGTGGTTTTACCCGCACCCGCACAGCCAGCAACAACTGTAATCTTTGGCAAACTCATACTATAATGATAATCATTATTCTGGAAAATAATTCCAAAGGATTAAGCATACCATAGGTTGTCACCCAAATATCTAACTATCTCGAATCGAACCCGCGATCGCCAAATGTTCTGCTTCCCGTTGCATCAAAGATATGTGTGCAGAAGTCCAAGGATAAGGTGCTTGACAGTGATGGGCAATTAGTAACCCCCACAAACCCTTAGACGTGAGAATTGGAACAGCGAGGTTTGCACGGACTTGTAACTGACGCAGAAAATTCTGGTGGCATTCTTGAATTGGTTCTAATTCAATATCCGGAATTGCCCTTACCCTACCCGCTAAGTACAATGCGGCATATTCATCATTAAAACACTCAGCCGGACCAATGGAACCCAAAATCGATAGTTCCGGAGTACTCAAAGCTTCAAAAGTGACTTGCCCGTGCCATCTTTGATAAAAATAATATAAAATCACACGGTCAACCTGGAGAGATTCACGCAACTGATTAGTAGTTTGTCTAATCAGTGTATCGCGCTCCATGGTTTTAGTGAGTCTTTTCAGGATGGTTTGTAAGCCGATGTCGGGATATTCTGTCAATTTGTAATTAGATGAAGATTGAGAGTTACTTTCCACAGTGTTGATGGCATACAGGTTGAAGATTTTCACTTTTTCCCATGGTATACCATCAAAGATTGAGAGTATTTACATCCGATAAGTGACGTTTTTGCAGGAAAAATCTTTTGTATCCTGGAGGATAGTCCTCTAACACTCCAAATATTTCATATCCCAGGTTTTCATAAAAACTTAAGGCTTGAAAGCTAAAAGTATCTACCCATACATGATAGCAACCTCGCTGTTTCGCTGACTCTTCTATCTTTTTGATTAACTGCGTTCCGTATCCAGATCCCCGTAATCTTTCTTTCACCCACAAATGGGAAATAAATAACCATTGCCAGTGGATAATTCCCACGACACCACCAACAATTTCTCCCTGCTCGTCTCGAAGAAAAGCTGCCAGGTAATCTAACACATCTTTGTTAACAAAAGTTTCGTTGTATTGACAGACCTGCCGAATAATGGCATCAATATCAGATTTTGCGGGGTTTTCTTCTAGATGGATAGATATAGACATGGCAGATTCCCTTTAATTCTCATAATTCGGGTCATGAGTACCCAGCAGCTTATCCCAGAAAGTGAAATACAAGCCGTAATGCACCTGATAGTTGCGATGGTGTATGGAATGGTGGGTGGAACCAATCAACCATCTGCCTAACCAATGACTTGTACAGGATGGGGAAAATATTTCAAATCCTAGATGGTTTAATACAGCCCAAACAGTCATTGTCAATAGTACAGCAACTAGAGTCATGATATGCAGAGGGATAATAAAGACTATTCCCATAAAGAAAACTGCGTGTACGATCGCCTCTGGTAAATCAAAGGCAAAGGAACTCCAGGGTGTAGGTTCTCCGGAACGGTGATGTCCAGAATGCATCCATTTAAAGAGATTCGGGTGATGAAATATGCGGTGAATAAAGTAAAAATAGCTATCCTGAAGTATCAGTATGACCACAAAGCTGCCTAGCATATACCACAGCCCATACTCACCAAGGTCAGAATACAGTAGAGTCACTCCCAAATCATACTCTGACATGATGAAGGCAGCACCAAGGGCAAAAATGATAGTTGAGAATAGGGATAATTGAATATCTCGAAGTATCGAGGAATTTAAGGGGGGAGAACGACGCAAACTTTGTTTGTCAAGGGACTTTCCTAATAGGGAATAGAAGAGTAAATATGCTCCTCCAGCCATGAAAAAATATCGGGCAAGAATCGCCACGAAGAAAACCAGAAAATAGAACCAAAATAGGTGAGAGTTCAATGCAACATTTCCTGATTCCAAAGGTATTGAGATGATTTTCAGAATAAAAATTACCGTTATTATGACATCCAGAGGAAGAACCGTTGTTTACCCTGGGATTTAGCTAGATGATTTGGAGAAATTAACTAAGAGTTAATCAATACTGGTTTGCTTTCAGTGAGCAAAGGGACTTGTAGTGGGTCATAGCCTAGTTGTTGAGTAATGCGTTCTCTGGCTAAAATACGATATTGCCAAAAATGCTCTCCAGCAGCACATAGACCTAAATACATATTAAGTACCTGGGGTTTTTGCCAGAAGATAGTCCATAGTTGTTGCCAAAATTGACCACGAATATCTGCTCTGCGTATACCCTGATGCCAAATTAGCTGCATCACAAGTCGAAATCCCTTTCCGGGGGAAAATTGCATGGTTTGGTGACGATGGGATGGGGATGTGATGTTTAGACATTGCTGAAAACATCTTCTGAGATAGTTCTGGGGTTCATATAAAGTCCAAAATCCTGCTGTGTACTCCTTCGCAATCTCCGCGATCGCGCGAGTGGGGATAAAATTCATCAAGGAATTTTGGTCTCCAAGTTCAGTTACACCCACACCTGAGACTAAACGCTCCTCTGCTTGTAGACGTTGCCATAAAGCAGTATTCGGCAAAGCTTGGAGAATACCTAGCATGGGTTGAGGAATACTCGTTTGTTCTACAAAGGCTTGAATCCGTTCACCCGCACCTGGGCGTTCACCATCAAAACCAAGAATAAAGCCCGCATAAATTAGCATACCAGCCTGGTTGATTTTGCGACAGGCTTCCACGAGGGGGTGACGGGTATTTTGGAGTTTTTGTGTGACTTGCAGACTGTCTTGATCAGGGGTTTCAATACCCAGGAAGACTGCATAGAAACCTGCTGCATTCATCATCTGCAATAGTTCATCATCTTCTGCCAAATTCACCGAAGCTTCAGTGATAAAGGTAAAAGGGTAATTATGTTGCTGTACCCAAGGAATTAATTCTCTGAGAAAGCGTTTGACATTGCGCTGATTGCCAATGAAGTTGTCATCAACGATAAATAGCGATCCCCGCCAACCTAAATCATAGAGAGCTTGTAATTCTGCGATCGCCTGCTGGGGTTCTTTAGTACGTGGTTTGCGACCATAGAGGGAGATAATGTCACAAAATTCACAATTAAAGGGACAGCCACGGGAAAACTGCATTGCCATCATCAAGTAGGCATTTCGTTGCAACAAATCAAAACGTGGCATCGGACTTTGACTAACATCTGGTTTTTCTGAGGAGCGAAAAATGCCTTGGGTTTTTCCTTGGCGAAGTGCTTCTAAAAACAGGGGGACGGTTAACTCTCCTTCATCTAAAATCAAATAATCGGCTCCGGAATCCAGGGAATCTTGGGGAACAGAGGTGGGGTAGGGACCACCCACAGCGACTTTTTTGCCTAAATGTACCGCTTTTTGAATCAAGGCATGGAAATCTGGTTTCTGTACCAGCATTGCCGAAATAATCACTAAGTCACACCACTGCCAATCCTCGGCGGTTTCCGGTTCCACATTGCGATCGCGGAATCTTATCTGCCAATCCTCAGGCAGGAGGGCTGCAACGGTAATAATACCTAGGGGAGGTAAAACAGCTTTTAGTCCAGCAATTTCCATAAAGCGGTCATAGGACCAAAAGGACTGGGGAAATTTTGGGTAGAGCAATAATGCTTTCATGGTGCTTCCTTGATACAGCTTGAGGTGGACGGTGACAGACCAAACCCGCGCGGAATTACCCAGGAATGTATCCCTTAGCCTATCTCAGTCCGTAAAACTATATCTCAGCCTCCAGAATGATTTTCCTAGAAGCATTGATAACTCACGCATACGGACGCATACTCAATTCCTGGCAATTTTTTCCTGGAATTTTCGCCGGTTATTACGGAAAAATCCCTGGTTTCCAATTTTTCCTCTAACTCCCAGATTTCTCGGTAGGATGTATATCCCTCAGCCCTGAGGAAGAATAGAATAATAGGCGAACCTTGAAAACATCTTCATCTGCCAGAACCAGATTTTGGTAGTAAATATTGCAGAAGACATACGGTAAATATCTGTATGCAAACAAGGCTGATCGCATCTTAAAACACTTGTGATTTCTATGACTTCTCAGATTCGTTTTTTAATGTGTCCTCCCGATCACTACGACGTGGATTATGTGATTAATCCGTGGATGGAGGGCAATATCCATAAATCTTCCCGCGATCGCGCCGTGGAACAGTGGCAGGGCTTGTATCAAATTTTGAAGGAAAATGCCATCGTCGATTTAGTGACACCCGAAAAAGGTGTGCCAGATATGGTTTTCACGGCGAATGCTGGTTTAGTACTGGGAGAAAATGTAGTACTCAGTCGCTTTTTACACAAGGAGCGCCAAGGGGAAGAGCCATTTTTCAAACAGTGGTTTGCGGACAATGGTTTTCATGTTTACGAATTACCTAGGGATTTGCCCTTTGAGGGTGCAGGGGATGCACTCTTAGATCGGGAGGGGCGTTGGTTATGGGCAGGTTATGGCTTCCGTTCGGAGTTAGATTCCCACCCTTACCTAGCAAAATGGTTAGATATTGAAGTTTTGTCTCTACGCTTAATTGATGAGCGTTTCTACCATTTGGATACCTGTTTTTGTCCCTTGGCAAATGGGTACTTACTTTATTATCCGGCGGCTTTTGATTCTTATTCCAACCGTTTAATTGAAATGCGGGTTGCTCCAGAAAAACGCATTGCGATCGCGGAAGCAGACGCGGCAAATTTTGCTTGTAACGCGGTGAACGTGGAAAGCTTGGTGGTGATGAATAAAGCTTCTGAATCACTGAGAGGGAAGTTAACAGCAGCTGGTTTCCGGATTGCTGAAACCCCCTTAACGGAGTTCCTGAAAGCTGGAGGAGCGGCTAAATGCTTGACACTGCGGGTGACAGAACCTGTTCTAGAGGAGGTTCATGCCAATGTCTCCGTGGAAAGCCGAATTTTACGCTTGGAAGGACATTTATTAGACTCTGGTTTGATTAACCGCGCCCTAGATTTAATTGTAGATAGTGGCGGTAGCTTCCAGGTATTGAATTTTAATTTAGGGGAACAAAGACAAAGTACCTCTGCTGCGGAGGTAAAAGTCTCTGCACCTTCCCACGAAGTCATGGAAAGTATTATTTCCCACCTGATTGATTTAGGTGCGGTGGACTTACCCCAGGATGAGCGGGATGTGAAACTGGAACCCGTATTATTAGATGGAGTTGCCCCCGACGATTTCTATGTGACAACTATTTATCCCACCCAAATCAGAATTAATGGTGAGTGGGTGAAGGTGGATAATCAACGCATGGATGGAGCGATCGCCATCAGAGAAACCCCAGATGGTTTAGTAGCTAGGTGTAAAATTTTACGTGATTTAGAAGTTGGGGAGCAAGTGGTTGTGGATGTCCAAGGTATCCGCACCATTCGTAAGCCAGAATCACGGGAAAAGCGCAATACCGAAGAATTCAGCTTCATGTCGGCGGGGGTTTCTAGTGAGCGCCGCGTGGAACTAATTGTGGAGCAAGTCGCCTGGGAATTGCGGCAAATCCGGGATGCTGGTGGTAAGGTAGTTGTGACTGCTGGACCCGTAGTTATCCATACTGGGGGAGGAGAACATCTTTCCCAATTAATTCGCCAAGGATATGTACAAGCGCTTCTGGGTGGCAACGCGATCGCCGTCCATGATATCGAGCAATCGATGATGGGTACATCCCTAGGTGTGGATATGAAGCGGGGTGTATCTGTACGCGGAGGACACCGCCACCATTTGAAGGTAATTAATACTATCCGGCGTTACGGTAGCATTGCCAAAGCTGTGGAAGCAGGGATGATTAAGAGCGGTGTGATGTATGAATGTATCCGCAATCAAGTTCCCTTTGCCTTAGCAGGTTCGATTCGTGATGACGGTCCCCTACCAGATACGCAAATGGATTTAATTAAAGCACAAACCCAATACGCAGATTTACTCAGGGGAGCGGATATGATTCTCATGCTCTCTTCCATGTTGCATTCCATTGGTGTGGGTAATATGACACCATCGGGGGTAAAAATGGTCTGTGTGGATATTAACCCCGCAGTCGTGACGAAATTGAGCGATCGCGGTTCTGTGGAATCTCTAGGAGTTGTCACCGATGTCGGTTTGTTCCTTAGTCTGTTGATTCAACAGTTAGATAAGCTCACCAGTCCCTACACTGCACGTATGAATTAATACCAATTTGAAAAAACAATACGACACATAGACAAAACCCCTCCCCATAGACGCGGAGCGGCTTCTCGCAGAGTACCCTCCCCAAAATCGGGGAAGGTGCCCGATAGGGCGGGTGGGGTATCTTTCGTACACATTTTTTGAATCGGTATAATCATCTAGAGACGTTCCCATGGAGCGTCTCTCTCCCATCAAGAAAAAACATCTTCGTAAATATCTGCCATCGTCAGAGTTAAACCTATGGACTTGAATTCTAATTGCTGATTTTCTACTAAAATATCTTGCAACCAATTCCCTTCCCCATCCTGACGATAGACTTCCACTCTGACTTCATCTTGAGCAATTAATACATATTCCTGTAAACTTGCCAAACTTTGATAGTTAATCCGTTTTTCCCGTTTATCTGTAGTCTTGGTACTATCAGATAGAACTCCAATAATTAGCTGAGGACGGGTTTTGACATATCTGTCATTATCTTGGGGGTCACAGGTAACGATAATATCGGGATAGTAAAATATATCAGCTTTGGTTGTCTCCACTTTCACCTTCATATCGGAAACAAAAGCACGACAGGAAGTCCCACGCAAATGAGGACGGAACAAGGCAATCAAATTAGTGACTATCAGGTTATGTTCCTCACTAGCACCTGCCATGGCAAAAACTTGCCCACCCAAATACTTGTGACGTACTTCACTTTCTAGTTCTAATTGCAGGTATTCGTCAACAGTCAGGAAATTTAAAGGCGATCGCATGATTTTCCTCGCCAACAAAAATTTTCAATATCCGCAATATGGCATTACTATATATATTCTAAAAGACTGTCACTCACATCAACTTTATGGATAGACAACCGATACAGGTAATTGGAGGTGGACTCGCAGGCACAGAAGCAGCATGGCAAATTGCCCAAGCTGGAGTACCAGTGATTTTCCATGAAATGCGTCCCCAACGTTATAGCCCAGCCCACCATACGGAACATTTAGCAGAGTTAGTCTGTAGCAATTCCTTCGGGGCAATGGCGAGCGATCGCGCTGCGGGTTTATTACACGAAGAATTACGTCAACTCGGTTCTATTGTCATTGCCAAAGCTGATGAACATTCTGTCCCTGCTGGTGGCGCTCTGGCAGTCGATCGGGGGCAGTTCAGTCAAGATTTAACGGAAACTCTCTCCAGTCACCCCCTCATTGATTTTCGTCGAGAAGAAGTCCGCAAAATTCCAGAGGGGATTGTGGTTTTAGCTACTGGACCTCTAACAAGTCCCGATTTAGCAGAGGATTTACATCGCTTTACGGGGATGGAATACCTGAGCTTTTTTGATGCTGCTAGTCCAATTATTGTCGGGGAATCTATCAATCGAGATATCGCCTTTCTTGCCTCTCGCTATGACAAGGGGGAAGCTGCTTATTTGAATTGCCCCATGAATAAAGCAGAATATCTGCGTTTTCGGGAGGCACTTTGTCAAGGAGAACAAACGGAACTCAAAGATTTTGAACGGGAAACGGCAAAGTTTTTTGAAGCTTGTTTGCCCATTGAAGAGTTAGCACAACGGGGTGAAGATACTATGCGCTACGGTCCCCTCAAACCCGTAGGTTTATCGGATAGTCGGACAGGCGATCGCCCCTATGCAGTGGTACAGTTGCGTCAGGAAGATAAAGCGGGTCAACTTTGGAACATGGTTGGTTTCCAAACTAATCTGCGTTGGGGTGAGCAAAAGCGTATTTTTCAGATGATTCCCAGCTTGGAAAACGCGGAGTTTGTGCGTTTGGGTGTAATGCATCGCAACACATTTATTAATGCACCCCAGTTAATGCAAGCAACTCTGCAATTTCGTCATAATCCGCAATTACTAGCGGCTGGACAATTAATCGGTACGGAAGGATACACGGCTGCGGCTGCGGGTGGTTGCTTGGCAGGTATCAATGCTGCACGTTTAGCTTTAGGGAAGGAAACAGTCACTCTGCCGAATACAACGATGATGGGTTCACTGTTTGAATTTATCAGTTCGGCTTCTCCCAAACACTTTCAACCCATGCCTCCAAATTTTGGAATTCTGCCGGAATTGGGTGAAAAAATCAAAAACAAGCAAGAAAGATATGGTAGATACCGCGATCGCGCTCTGGGCGATTTAAAAAACTGGTGTAGTCAACTCTAGCCGTCAAAAACCATGAAACATATGATGTTTTTCAGTCACAAAACCTATGTCATATAAAATGCCACACTAAAAGCAGAAACCGCCAAAATCAAAGGCATTACAGCACCAAACTCAAATTTTTTGGTTCTTAAAACTTTGACCATTGATGCTGGAATTGCTAAGGGCCACAGCAATGTCATCACAACCATAGTCAAAGAGAGAAAAGTGTTCTCTGGTGAAGAACTCACACTACGCAGAGAAAACCTTAACCAATTAATTAAAAAGTAGCCAGTCATTAGTACATAACTAACAACTAATGCATATTCCATTTTACTCACTATCAATCCTCCTTCGGCTATGTCAAAAATCAGTGTAACGACTGAACTAATTAAATACAGGTTTTCTCAATGTTATCGAATGTTATTTACCTTGACGAAAAACAAACTAATGATGTTCTCAACCTGATAATTAAAATTCTTTCGATGGATTAAATGTTAGTAGAGTTGGGAATAGAGAGAAATCAGTAATTTCACTCATTTTATCATGGGTGATTATGAAGAAAAAACTAGCATAAGTTTATCAAATTATTGATTTTTCTGCACAGTAGGTCTATCTAGATTGCCAATAGACTATACAAAATAAGGCTTTAGCCCAGAGAATACAGACAACTTTGCTATTTTAACAAATCTGGATTGACAAATCTGTTGTGAGCAATACACGCAAGAGAAATACTGTATAAAATAATATATTGATTATCCTTCATCAATAATTAATCATATTTTTTACTCTTTTGAGAGCAAATTTATTGCGTGACTTTAGCAAATATTTACTAATGAGAGAAAAAAGATTTTTTGTCCGATTTTATACTTAAAACATTTGATTAAAAGATACATTCAAAGTTCTAATAACTACTATTTATACTTGCGTAATCCTACTATGGAAGATATGAAGCTAACTTGGATGTATAGGTTGAATTCCTATTAAATTCTGCGATTATTAAAATTTGTAAATTTGATGGTAAAGATGAGATGACACAATTTTCACAGGGTAAAAAAGTTGTAGTTGTGGGTGCTGGTTGGGCTGGATTAAGTGCGACATACAGCCTAGCCAAACAAGGTTATGACGTGACTTTGCTAGAGGCAGGTTCCTATCCTGGGGGTTTAGTGGCGGGTTGGCGCACCCCTGGGGGACGTGCAGTTGAGGCAGGTATCCATGGTTTTTGGTATCCCTACAGAAATATTTTTGCCTTGATTAACGAATTAGGTATCAATCCCTTTACCAGTTGGACACGTTCTTCTCAGTATTCTCCCGCAGGTTTAGAAGTTGAGTCACCCATATTCCAAGATTTACCTCGTTTACCTTCACCTCTAGGAACTTTTTTATACACAAAATTTCAGCGTTTACCACTAAGCGATCGCCTCAGTGCATTACCCTTACTCTATGCAGTTGTGGACTTTGATAATTCTGATGCTGCATGGCAGAGATATGACAGTGTGACAGCTAGGGAGCTATTTAAAACCTTTGCTGTTTCTGCCCGATTATACCGTGAAGCCTTTGAACCGATGCTACTAGTGGGTTTGTTTGCACCGGGGGAACAATGTTCCGCAGCCGCGACTATCGGTATGCTTTATTACTTTATCCTTGCCCACCAGGCAGATTTTGATGTTGTCTGGTGCCGTGGTACGGTGGGGGAAAAAATATTTCGTCCTTGGGTGGAGAGAATTACAAATTTAGGTGGAAAAATTCTCAGCGATCGCAAAGTTACTGATTTAATTCTGAATGAGCATGATCAAGCGACGGCTGTAGTTTGTCAAGATGAAGTGTTTGCTGCGGATGCGGTAATTTTTGCCGTAGGAATTACAGGGATGAAAAAAATTGTTGCTGGAAGTTCCAGTTTACAAAAATATCCAGAATTTCGGAATTTATCTAATTTAAATGCCATTGATGTGGTGGCAACCCGTCTCTGGTTTGACAGAAAAATTAAGATTCCCCGTCCATCTAATGCTTGCTTCGGTTTTGATGCCACGACGGGATGGACATTTTTTGATTTAAACGCTTTACATGATGAATACAAAGATGAACCGGGAAGTGTAATTGAAGTCGATTTTTACCATGGGAATCAGTTTCTATTTGCCAGTGATGCAGAAGTTATTCGGATGGTGCAAAATTACTTGGCAACTTGTATCCCAGAATTTCGGAATGCTCAGGTAATTGATAGTAGTGTGATACGTTTGCCCCAAGCAGTAACTCATTTTTCTCCCGGTAGTTATCGTTATATGCTGCCTGCTCAAACTAGTTTAAAAAATGTCTTTATGAGTGGGGATTGGATTATTAATCGCCATGGTTCTTGGTCTCAGGAAAAAGCCTATGTAACTGGTTTGGAAGCAGCTAATCTAGTAATGTCCTCCTTAGGAGAGGGTATACCCGCCAAGATTTTACCTATAGAAGCAGATGAGCCACATATACAATTGTTGAGAAAAATTAATCAGAATTGGCGAAAGTTTGCGGGGAATTTATTACCAGATTATTTCTTACCCTAGGGATAGGGGGAAAGGTATGTTTCTTTTTTTTGATAACTGTCCCCTGTCCCCTGTTCCTACTATAAATACTTTTGCAGGAGCAACTGTAACTTAGATTTAGTTGCAGCAGGTGCTTTTTCTAGGTTAGTGAGAATCGCATATTTTAAGGCTGAATGGGCATCACTAACGGGGGGATTTGCAGCTAAACGTCGCACCGTTTCTTGAATGACTTTTTGTGCATTAATGGCATTGCGTTGTAAATTAGCTATGACCATATCGACGGTGACACTATCATGGTCAGAATGCCAGCAATCGTAATCGGTAACTAGTGCTAAAGTTGCGTAGGCAATTTCGGCTTCCCTCGCTAATTTCGCTTCGGGAAGATTAGTCATCCCAATCACGGTTGCTCCCCAACTGCGGTAGAGGTTTGATTCTGCTTTGGTGGAAAATGCAGGTCCCTCCATACAGACGTAGGTTCCCCCCTCGTGAAGGGTAACATCAGGGAGGTTAAGGGAGGCGATCGCCTCGGTTAAAATTCCTGCTAAATGACGACAGATGGGTTCACCAAAAGCAATGTGGGCAACTATTCCTTCTCCAAAGAAGGTGGAAACCCGATTTTTGGTTCTATCAATAAATTGATCAGGAACTACCATATCTAATGGTTTAGCTTCTTCCTTCAGGGAACCCACCGCACTCGCTGAGATGAGATATTCCACACCTAGTTGTTTCATGGCATGGATATTAGCTCGAAATGGCAACTCTGAGGGAGTAAGAGTGTGATTTCGACCATGACGAGCTAAAAATGCTACCTGAGTACCGTCAATTGTCCCCAAAATAATGGCATCAGATGGTGAACCAAAGGGAGTTTCTAGCTGTACTTCCTGGACATCTTTGAGAGCATCCATTTTATACAAGCCACTGCCACCAATAATCCCAATACGTGCTTGTGCCATGATACTTCACCTCTCAAGTTAATTAACCCCAGACATTTTACTGGTAAATGGCAGATGTCGGTGTAAATTCGAGGGAGGGACATCAAGAGAGACGCTCCGTCGGAACGTCTCTACCAATGGGTTTCGGGCAATGATAATATCTTGTGTTTAGAGATAGTCTACTCTGGCATCAAATCCACGCTCACGCAATAATCGGGAACGTCTTTCCGCAGCAGTGCGATCGCTAAATTCTCCAGCATTGACATAGTTTCCTAGTCTTGATGTTGTCGAAAAAGCATCGGGAACATATCGACGTACCATATCCAAGGTTTGAGAATGGGACATGGGGATAACTACGACATAGCGGTTTTCCCTGTTGGAATCGTCGTTAATGGGGTTGGGATTGCTGGGATTATCGCTAATATTGCTATTTAAACGTAATGCTTGCCAGGTACTAAAATCTACATAACCTGTGGGATTTAAATTAGAACTACGCTGAAACTGCGCGATCGCGTCTCTGGTAGCTGCACCAAAGTAACCATTAATATTGCCGTTGTAAAATCCCCACTGACGTAGACGTTGCTGTACTGCGACTACTCGCTGGCTATTTTCTCCTAAACAAATATCTCCCCTGGTGGCTGTACAGTTGTCTTGACCAGCATCCACAGCTTGGTAAATAGCCTGTAAAGTTTCACCATCAGCAATACCATCTACGGGTAATCTATTGGCTTGCTGGAATCTAGCTACGGCTTCCTTAGTTAAAATACCAAATTTGCCCGTGGGATTGGCGTTAAAGTAACCTAGTTTTCTTAAAGCTCTCTGTAAATTGATCACCTCGGAACCGCTATCACCTTCATTTAAAGCGTTGGGTAAGGTATCACCTCCCATACCATCATTAGGTGACTTTCTTAAACTGACACGGATGGCGTTTAAGGTTCCATTGGCAACAATCCCATCAGCTACTAAACCCCGTGATTGTTGGAAGCGAATCACAGCTTGTTGGGTTTCTGTACCAAAGTAACCAGTATTGGGACCTCGGAAAAAGCCTAATCTGCCTAAGTCTTGCTGCAACTGTGTAACTCCTGCACCCCGACTACCTAACTGCATCACGTTGGGGTTTTGTGCCCGTTGACACAATCTATTTAATGCTTGCTGGGTTTGGGGACCAACAATTCCAATTGCTGGTAGTCTATTTGCTTGCTGAAATCTCTTCACAGCATTTTCAGTCAGGGAGCCAAAATTACCATTAACTGGACCAGAAAAATATCCCAATTGCTTGAGACAACTTTGCACATTCTTGACTTGTTGACTATTTTCCCCTTTCTGAAGGGCGAAAGCTGCTCCCGCAGTACTGAAAGTGGCGATCGCCACCGCAACGGGTAAAAAGCGTAGCCAAACCAGACTGGAAAGCTTTTGCCAATTCCATTCAGAAAATAATTTACTATCCAGAGGAATAATTTCTACAGATTCAGGAGTTTTCATAGTTTCGCTAACTGCTGTTAATTTTTTGAGTAATATAACCTGACTATTGTTGTGTTTCCAATCAAACACTGATTGTTTTTTATACGATATTTTGAGAATAAGTTGATGAATTACTCATCTTGCATTTTGATTCTGGTGATAAATAACATCACATTCGTTTGACCGTTTTCCGGTTAAATTAGCATATTTTTGAAATATTGCCACTAATTTTCTTATATCTTCAGACAAAGGAAAACACAGACATTTTCATGCCTGTGCCGATGTGATAGCTATGTCAAGTCAAAAATTTGTATTTACGGGTAAAGTCTCGCACTTAATATAGATGAACCGATGAACACAGATAATAATTCACCACAACAAAAGCATTTATGCTGCACCTGCGGTGAGCGTTCATAGTGCACCTTTCCCGTATCCCCACTGCTAGGTTATTTCTTGTACAACAACATCTCTAGCAGAGTCGTGGGAGGTTGGCAAACCGCGAATCAATTCTCTAATGACATCGGTTGCAGGTCTCCCTGTCTGTTGACAATAGTGTTCGAGTTTTTCCGCTTCTTGTGTAGCGAGATTGACGGTAATACGTTTGACAGCCCATTTTTTATTAGTCATTTGAGATGATATTTACTATTTCTTATGATTATTGAAGAAAATTGCTCACGAGAAAATATCCAATAGATATGGATTTTCACGCAAAAAGTAATGCCATTTTGGTCAATTGCTGATTGTCACAAATATTGCGCATATTCTGAATAAGCAGAAGCATAAACAGGATTTTTTATGGAATTAATGTGTGACAGAATGAATAGTGTACACGGTCAAAGATTGAATCCACAAAGAATTACCACGCATTAGGGAATTTTAGAAGTTTAGCAAAACAGTTACTGTCAAATAAATAACCATTTTTCATTAGTTACATAGTAATGATGCTGATTTCAATTCAGGAAGTCAAATTCCTCAAAAACTTGAGGAGAAAACATCTGCCATAGAACGTGCAAGTATGGTAGGAGGGTATAAAATTGTTCTGAGTTTAATTGTTGCGATATTTCTTGCTCTAGTAGCTGTAGCATTTGGCGAACTATATGCCATTGTATGTTCAACTTGGGATAGAGCATGACACACAGAGGAAATAACTCCTGTTGGATGGCTGCAACACTTCCTTCAAGAGTACATATCCATAAATAGACTTGAAACATTTCCACATCACGAATACTAGAAGTCTTTACAGGTGAATCATTGAGACTACCGGATAAAGAGTAGTAATGTGGATTCAATTCGATAATTTTTTGAGAAATTTTTTTTGCTATTTGTGTGCTGATTGGTAACAAAGTTTGTACTGCTGCTAATGCTGGAGAAGTTTTATCGTGGACTGTAGCAGCTTTGTAAGCACGCTGTAAGGGTATATACAGGTGATCGTCAATGACTTTGAAATATCCACCGACTAAGACTTGTTCCCAGGGAGAAAGGGTTTGTAGTAACATTTGACTCGTGTAATGAAACATTACACACACAACTCCAATTACCTTGGGGTCTTTTTGAGTATATTTCTGTCGTAGCATTCCCAGCTGAGGACTAATGATTGTTGATAGTTGATTAGAGTTTATATTTTGTGACTCGACTTCCTCCATCTCTGCGGTTGAGCATTTGTTTGTATAGATTAGATTCCACTGTGAATCTGATGTTTTCGGAAATATTTGCTGCCCATAAATATCTAATGCCTGGGAATAGATTTTACTAGCTTCGGCGGCAATTTCCCAAGGGTTTATCAATTGAGTATCAATATTATGGCGCTTTATTTCTTCACTAAGCAGGGCATTTGTTTGATTCCATGCTTGAAAAGTTGCTGAGGATAAGAAGTTAAGGAGTTTTTTTGCTGTTTTTTTTCGCTGTAACGGTGATGCAACATCTGCTAGGGTTTGTGCATCATTCTCAATTTCATAAGACTTATTAGATTTGATACTATGTAAGTATTTTTTTGCCCATTGTTGAGCTAAATGATTGACAGCCAAATCATTCTCTACATCAAAAAAATCACGATTTCTATGGTCGCCAATGTCTTTCATCTTAACTACTATTTCCTGACATATATCAGTATATACACTATTGAATTTTATCTTTTTATTGTATCTGGTGATTCTGATAGTTTGGCTACCTTTAATTAATCTTTATCGAAAATGTACTGAAGTTTAAAATGGTTTTTTGTAAAAAAATTAAAAAAGCATTATGAAGAAAATATATACGTTTTTTCTCCCCGATAAAGTCTGATGAGGGGGATGCTGTCAAATTTATTACAAATTAATGATGATAGCTGAGAAAAAATTCACAGTCCCATATTTACTATCTGCGTCACTTCACCCACTACAAA
Organism: Calothrix sp. 336/3; assembly: GCF_000734895.2. GTDB lineage: Bacteria > Cyanobacteriota > Cyanobacteriia > Cyanobacteriales > Nostocaceae > 336-3. Next base: position 5,891,181 of record NZ_CP011382.1, read on the forward strand.
ATAGAGTCTGTATTTCAAGAAGTATTTTTGGCGAAAAAGCAAGTTATGACATCGTTGACTTCTTCGCTTTTAGCCGCTAATATTTTCCCGGCTTCTTTCTTGATAAATCAGAATAGAGTTGATAGTCCAATTAAATCTGGAAATAGCACAATGACAAGACTAACAATCAAAGTCCCGGATATGGCTTGTTCTGCTTGTGCAGAGAAGATTACCCAAGCGATTAAATTGGTTGATGTGGCAGCGATGGTAGAGGCGGATACCCAAACTAAGGTGGTGAGTGTGGAGACAAATAGCTCAGAGACAACGGTGAGAGAGGCGATCGCCCAGGCAGGATATACGCCTATTGGTGTCTAGGCAAGCAAAAACAGGGAAAAAGGTGCAATACGATTTTCCCTGATTCTGTTCTGTCAAATTAATCTTGGCTTCCTTATCTTTAGACTTGCTGAATCAACTAGTAGGCGTATCTAGCTAACCAAGCGATAGCAATACCCAAAGCGGAACCTGCAATGACTTGGAAGGGTGTATGTCCAAGTAGTTCTTTCAGGCGATCGCCAGAAAACTCTGGATGTTCATGAAACAATTCATCAATCATTTGATTGAGAATACGTGCTTGCTTACCTGCGGCTTGACGGACTCCCGCAGCATCATACATGACAATAATGGCAAAGACAGTAGCCAGGGCAAACTCTGGAGAAGCCCAGCCGATATTCTGTCCCACACCTGCCGCTAGTGCCGTTACTAAAGCTGAATGGGCACTGGGCATTCCCCCAGTAGTTACTAAAACATTAATGTTCAGTTTGCGATTTTTGACTAACTCAATCACAAGTTTTAATGCTTGAGCCATAAAACAAGCTACCAGAGCAACCACCAGCACCCGGTTGTCTAAAATATTGCCTATGTCCTGCATGGTATTTTGGTTAGTTAGATTCAGAATTAACGACTGGTAGTGTGTGAGGAACAATATAAATTTAAAGATTTGACATACTTGAGTGGACTAGTCAAACAATTTGAAATTATTTAAGATGACTGACTTGGGAAAGTGCGGTGTGGAGAATCAACCGCAATCAGTTTCTCCAATACTAAATTGTTTGTAAACCTCATTGATATGGAGGATGCAAAACTGTGACACAGAAAATTTCATCCTCCAAACTTGACTTTTTCTGCTTTTAGTGATTACGGCTAGTAATAAAATGAGCTAAAGCAATTAAGGGTTTTGCTGCTTCTCCAAAGGGTGCTAATTCCTCACAGGCAGCATCTATAAGTTTTTGGGCTTGTTTTTGAGATTCTTCAATACCCCATAGGCTAGGATAGGTAACTTTTTGGGCTTGTAAGTCTTTACCTGCGGTTTTACCCAGTTGTTCTTGGGTGGCAGTGATATCGAGAATATCATCAATAATTTGAAATGCTAAACCAATATTTTTGGCGTAGGTTGATAGACGTTGGAGGTTTTCTGGGGAAGCACCTGCAATCACGCCACCACAAACAACACAAGCTTCTAATAATGCCCCAGTTTTATGGGTATGGATATAATCGAGGGTTTCTAAAGATGTATCTGTTTTTCCTTCTGATTCTAAATCGACAACTTGCCCACCCACTAAACCATCAGCACCACAGGCTTTTGCCAGGTGAGCAACAACTTTTAACACCCTTTCTGCGGGTACTTGTTGGGTTTTAGCAGCAATATGTTCAAAGGCAAAGGCTAACAGAGCATCCCCTGCAAGAATGGCAATATTTTCGCCATAAACTTTATGATTTGTCAGCTTGCCACGGCGATAATCATCATTATCCATAGCAGGCAAATCGTCATGAATTAAGGACATGGTATGGATAATTTCCATAGCACAAGCTGTGGGCATTGCCATGTCAACAGAGCCACCTAACATTTCGCAGGTTGCTAAACAGAGAATCGGGCGTATACGCTTACCTCCGGCTAATAGGGAGTAGCGCATAGATTCATAAATTTTGTCTGGGTAGCCCAGGGGAACAGCAATATCTAGGGCTTTTTCACAGAGCTTTTGCCGTTCTTTTAAGTAAGATATCAACTCAAAAGTAGGGGATTCTGAAGTTATTTTTAAGTTGTCTGCTGCTACCATCAGTCAATTCCTTTTTTGTCTATGTAAAAGTGGTGGCTTGTTTGGGTATAAATCAAAATTTTGATTGATTTCTTGCTAATCGGGAGAAAGTACAAGCACAAAATAGGGTAATAAATTATGCAATCAATAACCAGTTAATATCTGTTTTGATGAGCTTTTTTCATACTTGATTCCTCATATTTTATTCCTGGGATTTTTGGTAGCTCTTGACTGTATTTTGTAATAATATGGCAACGGTCATGGGACCAACTCCTCCAGGAACGGGGGTGAGATAGTCTGCAACTGGGGCTACAGAGTCGAAATCAACATCACCCACCAGGCGACTCTTCCCTTGACTATCGGTGATGCGATTAATGCCCACATCTACTACCACGGCTCCTGGTTTGACCATATCCCCTGTAATCATTCCGGGAATGCCTGTGGCTGCAATTAGGATATCAGCATTTTTGGCGATCGCCCCTAAATTTTGGGTGTGAGAATGGGCGATCGTAACTGTGGCATCGGCTGCCAGTAACATTAATGCCATGGGTTTACCTACCAAAATACTTCGCCCCACTACTACAGCCTGTTTGCCTCGTAGAGGAATATTATACTCTTGTAGTAAACGCATCACCCCAAAGGGTGTACAACTACGTAAACCTGGCTCCCCACGCACTAATCTACCCAAATTAACGGCATGGAGTCCATCAGCATCTTTATCGGGATGAATCTCATGTAACAGAGCAACGGCATCCAGATGGGACGGTAAGGGTAGTTGGACTAAGATACCATCAACGCGACTGTCTTGATTTAATTCGTGAATAACTGCTTCTAGCTCTGCTTGGGTAGTATCTTGGGGAAAATGCTGTCCATAGGAAGCAATACCCACTAGCTGACAAGCTTTTTCCTTATTGCGAACGTAAGCCGCAGAAGCGGGATTATCACCTACCATTAACACAGCTAGACCAGGTGGGCGGGCAATTTGGGTTTGTAGCTCTTGAATTTTTGTAGTTAGTTCCTGATGAATCTGACTAGCTAAGGCTTTACCATCCAATAGCTTGGCTGTTTTTGTTTCCATGTACATTCCCAATACGCTACACCTGGGTGCAAATTTCTGATGCCATAGCCTTGGGCAAACAATTGGCAAACAGTATCCACCACATTCTTTATCTTCTCAGATTAGTTGCGCCAGGAATAGAGAATTATTGGAGAGTACTATAGATTTACATCACCCATGGCTAATTCTAAATTTTCCAGTCTCAAATGATATCAGCTAGGAGGTATTTTCATGTGGAAGAAGAAAAATTTTTACTGGAGTTTTCCAGGTGTTTCTCTGGGTTGTCTTTTTTTATTAGTGATGGGTTTAAATGGTTGTGGTGGAATCAAGACTATGAGCGTAACTGGTGCGAATACCACAGCAATTCGGGAGTTGGCAACTAAGGTAAAAGTTGGGGATACGGTTTATGTTCAGGGTAAAGTCGAAAAAAAAGCACCTTTAATTAAGCAAGCAGCTTATGAAATTAATGATTCCACTGGCAAAATCTGGGTGGTAACAAATCAAACACAGTTAAAACCCGGTGAGGAAGTAGTGATTAAGGGTAAGTTGCGTTATCAGAGCATTCCCCTAGGAGGGAAAGAGTATGGTGATATGTATGTGGAAGAATATTAGGGGGAAATGAGGAAGGAAGTTTGTTTTTTGGGTGCGGATGGGTGGATGTTTTTTGGCAGGGGAGTATTTTTTCGCCTCAAACCTTATCTGGAAAACTTTTGCGGGATTATGGGCTGTTGGGAGGTTCGCGGCAACTCTGGAATGGTTTATACACAAGGATTGTAGCGATTTTTTCTGAAAATATATTGACGGCGCGATCGCGGAAATGGTATTTTTATGCTCGATTGGCACCGCAGTACCTTGAAAACTAAACATATCAAGCGTTGCAAGCCTGAGCCATTGCAATTAAAACTAATCCCTATTAGGGATTGAAACTGCACTCCGACATCGTTAAAACCTTTTATTAAACCTGCATTGCAATTAAAACTAATCCCTATTAGGGATTGAAACGGTGGATAGAGACGAGTCGGCGAATCATCTCTACTAAATATCCCTGCTTTGACTCAGTTTCAGCTGTTTAACCTTCTCTAATTGACGCTGTTTTTTCTCTTCAGTCAATTCCTCAAAACAATAGGGGCAAGAAATTCCTGCTTCGTATTTTTCAGAAGTTTTATCTGTTTCGCTGATGGGGTGTCCGCAACTGAGACACATTTCATAGGAACCTAATTCTAAACCGTGGCGTACTGCCACCCGTTCATCAAAAACAAAGCATTCTCCTTCCCATAAACTGGCTTCTGGGGGTACTTCTTCCAGGTATTTCAAAATACCACCTTGGAGATGATACACCTGGGAAAATCCCTGGGCAAGCATATAGGCTGAAGCTTTTTCGCAACGAATTCCTCCGGTGCAGAATAGGGCAACTTTCTGATGTTGATTCGGGTTAAGATTTTGTCTGACGTACTCAGGGAATTCACGGAAGGTTTCCGTGTGGGGATTTTCTGCTCGTTTGAAGGTACCGATATCGACTTCATAATCGTTACGGGTGTCAATAACTACCACTTCTGGGTCAGAAATTAACTGGTTCCATTCCTGGGGGGTGACGTAGGTTCCGACTTGTTCTGTGGGGTCGATTTCTGGTAAACCGATGGTGACAATTTCTTTTTTAGAGCGGACTTTCATCCGTTCAAAGGGGAAAGTTTTGGCGACTGATTCTTTATGTTGTAAATCTGCGAGACGGCGATCGCTACGCAAAAAGCATAACACAGCATCGATGGCATCACGGGAACCGGCAATGGTACCGTTAATTCCTTCTTCTGCTAACAAAATTGTCCCTTTAACTGACTGTTCCTGGCAATAGGACAAAAGGGGTGCTTGCATTGCTAGAAAATCTGGTAGTTTGACAAATTTATAGAAAGTAGCCACAACCAGAGTCATCATCCTTTCATCCTTAATCTTTCAGTGCTGCCTAGGAATTATTTTAACGAAAATGAGAATTTCAATTACCAATGGTTTGGGAAATACGTTTGCGGAAGGAAGTTTCTAGGTTAATTATCAATGATTCTCCGCTCCGTTGAGCTTCCCAGGAACCAGACAAATTACGTCCGATGTTCCATTTGCCACGCATATAGGTTTCATCTTCGGAAATTAGTCCGGTATATTTGATGGGATCGGGGGAGGTAAGGAGGTAAATTTTGGTAAAACTGATTCTCAGTCCCAGAATTTTACCGCTTAATTGAGCATCTCCGAGGAAACCATCATCTAATATGTTTCCTGTGAGGTTGCTGTTACTTTGGATGATGACTGCTTCAAAACGGGTTGGTATTTCGTCTTGCCAGTAGGTTCCTAGCCAAGTACCGTTGATGTCTACCATGGTGGGTGGGGGAAAAGCAAGGATTACAAGCGATCGCCAGTTTTACTATCAAACAAACATAATTCATCTAGATTAATTCCTAGGGAAAGGCGATCGCCAGGATGGGGATACACATTTGCAGGTGCTTGCACGTTAATAATTATTTCGGAACCGGGTAAAACGGTACGAATTAGGGTTTCCCTTCCCAGGGGTTCAACAACTTTGACTTCGACTGTCAAGATTGCTTCTTCTGGATTATTGGTGATGTATATATGTTCTGGACGTATTCCTAAATCCAAGTTGGTTCCAGGAGTCAAGGTAAATTGCTGTTGAATTTTCTGCGGTAGTTGGATAGATTGCCCGTAAATATCGCAACCCTGGGATGTAATTCTAGCTGGCAGAATATTCATCGGTGGACTACCGATAAAGGTTGCTACCATACGATTAGCAGGCTGGGTATAAATTATTTGGGGGTTGCCTATTTGTTGAATTTTTCCTCTTTCTAAAACAACAATTTTGTCTGCCAAAGTCATAGCTTCCGTTTGGTCGTGGGTAACGTAGACTGTGGTAATGCCTAGGTTTTGATGTAACTCTTTTAACTCAGCTCTGGTATCATCTCGCAACTGTGCATCCAGGTTTGAGAGGGGTTCATCCATGAGAAAGACTTGGGGTTGTCTGGCGATCGCCCTACCTAAGGCTACCCGTTGTTGTTGTCCCCCGGAAAGCTGCTTGGGTTTTCTGTCGAGGAGGTGATCGAGGGAGAGCGATCGCGCAACAGTGACAACCCTTTCTTGGATAATTTTCCGGTCAACTTGCCGCATCTGCAAGCCAAAAGCGATATTTTGGGCAACGGTCATGTGAGGATAGAGGGCATAATTTTGAAATACCATCGCCACATCCCGTTGTCGGGCAGGGATATTATTTACTAGGGTATTACCGATGTAAAGATTGCCAGAGGTTGCAGATTCTAAACCGGCGATCGTCCGCAATATTGTAGATTTACCACATCCGGAAGGTCCGACCAACACCCAAAATTCCCCATCAGGAACAGTAAAGGATATGTCATCAATCACAGTGACATGATTGAACTTACGTTTGATGTTCTCCAGACAAAGTTTTGCCATGGGTTGAAATAGATATAAATATTTTCAGTCGTGGTGAGTCAATATTAAAGTTACACCACTCCCAACAATTTGTAATTTGTAATTCGTAATGCCTCCTGGGGAGCAGCTAAGTCGCAGAGCGACACGCTACGCGAACGCTAAGATAACTCGTAATTCTTAATACTCTTGGGGTGATATAAGTAGAACGGCTTAAATAATTCACGCTATGTCATTGCGAATGAAACAAAGTGGAATGAAGCAATCGCAACGGTTTTGACGATTTTACAATCTGTTACATAGTTAGGTTTATTCTCACCGACTTACTTAGTAGTCTCTATGCTGTCATTTATTGAGTTGGTGCGCCTAGTTGCTGCAAAAGTAAAAAAAAATGGGCTTCTGGCTATTTCTTGTCTTGTATCTTTTCTAACCAAGATTCCACGTTGGTAGGCAACTCAGAAACCAGGCGCAGAGGCAATTCTGTCCCAGATAGGGATTGAGTGTAGGCGGAACTGAGAAACTGTTTATACTGGTTTGCTTCCGGTGTCAGTTGTTTGATAAATGCTAAACTCACTCCCTGGGTTAACATCCTTAAACTTGCGGTATCCTTACCTCGGCGCTCTCTTACTAAGGTGTTATTTGCTTGATATTTGGGGTCACCAATGCTGAGATGGGTTGCTCCTACAGCAGTCAGAAGGTATTTAGTACCTGAAATTTGGGAGAAGGGAACAAGTTGATGTTTCAGGGATGGGGTGATAGTATCGGCGGTGCTGGTGAGAATTAGGATAGGTTGGCGGATTTTGCTTAAACCCTTGTCACCAAAGAGTTTACCGACTAGAGGATTGAGGGCGATCGCGCTCTTAACTCTGCTATCTCCTAGCTGTAATTTCTTCTCTGGTAAATTAGTTGCTGCACATTGTAACCAGTCTGCGGGAGCTTCTAAAAATGAGAGAGAATCACGGCAAAATTCGCGGACATTTTTCAGGTTAATTTCTCCTCCGGCTAAAGCTAAAGCTGTATAACCACCGAGGGAATGTCCGATAACCGTTACCTTCTCTGTATTCAATTTACCTTGTAATCTTCCTGGCTGAAGGTTGATTTTTGCCAGTTGATTTAATAAAAAGCTGATATCCTGGGGTCTATCAATAAATTCTGTGGCTGGCATCAATTTTGCCAGGTTGGTGTTTGCAGTTCTGACTGCGGTACTATTACTTCCTGGGTGTTCAATTGCAGCGACAGTGACACCATGGGAAGACAAATGATTGGCAAGATAAGTTAAAAATTGACGATTCGCTCCAAAACCGTGGGAAATCACCACTAAAGGTTGCTGTTTATCCCCCTGACTTCCGTAGATATCCGCGATAATCGTGCGGTTGCGTTCACTATCTCGAAAACTGAGAGTTTGAGTTTGTACGGTTAGCTTTCCGGGTGCTGCGGGATTGAGAGTAGATTTAAAACGGGTGGTACTAGGTGCGGTTGCATCTAATTCCCTAGTCAGCAACAAATTAAAAGCCTGACTCTGCAAGTATCGCGGGTTAAATTCCACAGCGAAGGAGATGGCTTTGGAGGCATCAATTGTAACATTCTCCTGGGGATAAGCACGGACAAAGGACAGAGCAGTTAAACCATTTACCTGTCTCAGGGCAATATTAAGGGTAGCTTCCAAGCTTTCGGCTGTGCTGCCAGGGATAATAGCACCAAGGGAAGAAATGAATTGTTTGCCTGCGGGAATTTTGGATAATCCTGCGACAAATTTATCCCCTATTTTCGGATCTATTTGTAAACGTTGACTGAGTAATCCGCGAACCTGGGGTGTGAGAATTGAGGAGAAAAGTTTCAGGTTCTTGGGTAATTTTCCAGTTTTGGCAAATTCTTCTAAATCAGCAACGGCGATCGCCTGTTGAAAGGAACCAAAGCGAATTGTCACCGTTTCCGCAGCTAGGGTTGCGGGTGTTGCCATACCCCAAATACCAACGAGGGTGCAACTACATACCAATCCTCGCAACCAGGGTATTTGGTTAGGAAATTTACCTAGGGGAAATTGCATTATTTTTAAATTTGCCTAATTTTGCCCAAGTCCTTAGGTATTATTGTGACTCAAATCTAGATAAAATGTTCCCTCCTTCTTCCGAAAAATTCTCAGCAAAATTACCAGCACTTTACTGCTTTATAAAACCCTTGGGGCATAGCTTCGCGGAATGACATCATGTGAATGAAATGATTCTACTCACTCATTAATCCTTATTGGGGCGATCGCGTTAAACCAGAGTTAGGGCGATCGCCAAGAAGTTACTTCCTAACTAATACCAATTTGAAAAAACAATACGACACATAGACAAAATCCCTCCCCATCCCTCCCGATTTCGGGGAGGTTACCCAATAGGGTGGGTGGGGTATCTGTCGTAAACATTTTTTGAATCGGTATAATAATTTCTGCCTTGGAAGTATTCCAAATCTCTAGAAGCCAAACAAGGCGCGGAATACACCTAAAATTCCAGAGAAGGGATTAATGAAACTACTAATAGTTTCTGATGTCTTGGTGACACCATTTCTGTAAACCACCACCACATCATTGTTACGTAAAATGGGGTTGGTTTGCTCATTAATCCCTGCGGCAAAGTCAACTTTTACCTTGCGTTTGGTGACAGAACCATCGGGATTGAGACGAATTAAATCAACTGTAGAGCTACTAGCTCTGACACCTTCAAAACCACCGGCAGCTAGTAAAGCTTGGTTGAGAGTACTATTAGGTTGCAAGTCAACTTGTCCGGGTTTCTTCACTTCACCGACTACACCTACTTGGATTTTCGTCGGAGAGAGAGTCGTCACCGCTAGTTGAGTTGCCTCTGCGGGGTTAATTTCTGTGGCGGTAGGAATAATAATCGTATCCCCTTCCTGGACAATAATATCCTGTTTTGTATCACCGCTTTGCAAAATTTGCCAGAGGTTCAGGGTAATCTTCTGCTCGGAACCGGTTCTGGTGGGACGACGGAGTACAACGTTACGAATATCCGCTTGGGGAGAAATCCCACCCGCTAACTGAATTGCTCGACTTACCGTCGGTAAACCACTGACAGGAGCAGCATTAGCATTATTGACAGCATCTCCTTGGGTGACAAGGTAACTACCTGGACGATTCACCTCTCCAATAATTGCCACCGTCCGAGGTTTGGTTACATCTGCGGCAAAGTTGGAAGCCGTGAAATTACGTAAATCAGCCAGATATTGTTCATTATTGATATCCGTGGCTGTCGGTACAAAGATGGTATCACCGTCGCGCAGGGTAATATCCTGGTTGAGTTGTCCAGTTCTGGTCAATTCTTTTAAATTCAGACGCAGTCGCTTTTCAGCTCCATTTCTACCACCTTTGCGTCGTAATTCTACCTGGGTAATATCCGCACTTAATGTGACACCCTGGGCTGTGGTCAGTGCTGCCAAAACAGTTGGATACTGCACACCAGGGTCATTCCCGGCACCACCCTGTAAGCTGATGGTGTAAGCACCGGGGCGAGAAACTTCCCCTGCCACAAAGACGTTAATCGGACGAGGTGATAGTAAATTTACGGATATGAGAGGTCGCTTTAAATAACGAGCGTATCTCTTGGCAATGTCATCTGCGGCTTCTTCTGTTGTTAATCCTTGGACAGTGACACTACCAATCAGAGGTAGGTTAATCGCTCCACCGGGGGGAATTTGATATTCTCCCGTATATTCAGGGACTTCAAAGACGTTCACACGGATGCGATCGCCGCCTCCCAAAGTATAATTTGTATCGATAGTTGTCCCTTGAGTTGTTGGAGCCTGTTTTAAAACTGGCTTTTGAGCATAACTCGCACTGGGGAAAGCTGTTGCTAAACTACTGAACAACGTCAAAGCGATCGCCGATTGAGTCAAATATTTCCACAAATTCGTATTAAGCATATTTACTACACACCACAAGGGGTAAATTCCTATCTAAACAGTTTAATGGTGAATATACGTAAGTATTCAAATCGCCCAACAATTTTATTTTCTGCAAAAATGCGGGTTTTCAGGAGGTCAATTGTTTATTATCTTTGAATTTTTAGTGAAGTTACCTTAAAGTGAGAAAATATACGCAATGCAAATTAGTAAAATACTTTTTTGATTTATTAATAGAAAAGAGTCTAACCAGAGTAAATAGAGTTTGTCTGATTTTGCCCTCACTTAATTAATGTCTTCTCACCATCGCCACCATTGGTATAAATTCCTGCCTGATAGTTTCGACTCAACTCTCCTTAATACATCACCTCAAGCCGAAATTCCGCATTCTATTCCGCCTTAGCTGAATTTTACAGCCAGAAGCATAAATGTTTTTTTTACGATAAATTTTTATTAAAATACACAAAAATATACATAATTGCATAATGGTAAATACAGCCTCAGGAAAATTACTTCTGGTAGAGAATCGGCAACATCTACTCATCCCTATGTTGAGAATTTTCCCTAGGTACGTTCATAATTTTTTGCAGATGATTTGATTGAATAGCTAGTCAACTATTCTTTCTTTCTCGTACCTGTTCCATAAAAAATTCTTCTAGGGAAGGACGAAATAAATTCATTGCCATAATTTGCCCACCCATTAAACGTAAGCTTGCCAGGAAATCATAGACATCTCCGTGGAGTTCTCCTTGCCAAGAACCATCTGCAAGAAATTCGATATTCGGCAACCAATTACTTAAAACTTCCCAGTCTCCACCTTGTCCCTTAACCCGGTAGGTATTAGCAGTACCGAGTAAATCATTAATCGAGCCACTACAAATCAATTCCCCCTGGGAAAGAATGGCAATGCGATCGCAAATTTTTTCTACTTCACTCAGAATATGACTATTAAAAAAAATTGTTTTGCCGGCGGCTTTGAGTGTCAGAATGATTTCTCGCATCTGATAACGTCCCACGGGATCCAAGCCTGACATTGGCTCATCCAAGAATATCAATTCCGGGTCATTAATTAAAGCTTGCGCCATGCCTACCCGTTGTAACATCCCCTTAGAATAGCGACGCATTTGTTTTTTCTTCGCATCCGCTAGGGATAAACCCACCAATTCTAGTAATTCTGGGATACGGTGACGCTGTACTTTGCTCGGTATCTGAAAAATTCCTGCTGTTAGTTGTAAAAATTCCCAACCAGTTAAATATTCATAGAGATAGGTATTTTCAGGTAGATAGCCGATACGTTGTTTCACCGCGCGATCGCCCAAGGGTTTACCCAATAATAAACCCCGTCCTCCAGTCGGACGGACAATTCCCAGTAAAACCTTAAACAAAGTTGTCTTACCTGCACCATTTTGTCCCAATAAACCGAAAGTTTCCCCCCGATAAACCTTGAGAGAGCAACTTTTCAGGGAGACAATTTTCTGATTTAAAAAGAAACCAGTCCGATAAACTTTGCGTAATTCTGAAGTTAGAACTACTGGTGGTGGCTCAGTTTTACTCAATTTGCGTTCAGGAACATCTCCCACAGACTTCATGATTAGATTGTGAATAGAAATTAGAAAACAATGTTAACTCAACTCTGGTCAGGTCTGGGAAGAGAAAAAACCCTTGAGCGTTCTTCTTTCCCCTGCTACAAGACTCCCTTAGAACTAGGTATAGTACCTATGCGCCGAGCATCAAATTCTAAAGCCATTCTCATGGCTCTGGCAAATGCCTTAAAGGTGGCTTCAATAATGTGGTGAGAATTAATCCCATCTAGCTGCCGAATGTGCAACGTCATTTGGCTATGATTTACCACTGCTACAAAGAATTCTCGGACAAGCTGAGTATCATAGGTTCCGACTCTTTGTGTGGGTATTTCTAATCCATAGCTGAGGTGGGGACGACCAGAAAAATCCAGAGCTACTTGTACCAGCGCCTCATCTAAGGGAGCCAGGAAATTACCAAAACGCACAATTCCCTTTTTATCTCCCAGAGCTTGGTATAAAGCTTGTCCTAAGGTAATTCCCACATCTTCGTTGGTGTGGTGGTCATCAATATGTAAATCTCCCGTGGCTTGAATATCTAAATCAATTAATCCATGGGAAGAAATTTGATGCAGCATATGGTCAAGAAAAGGAATACCTGTTGCCACACGACAGATTCCTGTTCCATCTAGGTTGACAGTTACTTGCACATCCGTTTCCCCCGTTTTGCGGCTGACGGTGGCAATGCGAGGAGCAAAAGCTAATTTTTCCGAGTGAGAAGAGAGAGTTTGCATAGTCAACAGAGTAGTCGAGGTTAGAGGAGAGGAAGCAGGGGTAGGGAACAGGGGGAAAGAATATTTTTCATGCCTTCTGGTGGCAGTTGATGAGGCTATTTACCCATTACCCCTTCGACTTCCCTGATGGCAAGTATTCCCCATTCCCTATTCCATTACATTCCCATAATTTCATATCCAGCATCAACATAGATAACTTGCCCAGTAATGCCACTAGACAAGTCGCTACAGAGAAATGCTGCGGTGTTACCAACTTCTGTTTGGGTGACGGTGCGTCTTAAAGGTGCAACTTCTTCCACATGGTGAATCATGTCTAAAATACCACCTACCGCACTGGAAGCCAGGGTACGAATTGGACCTGCGGAGATAGCATTCACGCGAATATTAGAGGGACCTAGTTCTGAGGCAAGGTAGCGCACACTAGCTTCTAAGCCCGCTTTGGCTACTCCCATAACGTTATAATTCGGAACAGCACGGACACCCCCTAAGTAGCTTAAAGTGATGATACTTCCACCTTCGGTCATTAGGGGTTTCGCTGCTCCTGCCAATTGGACAAGAGAGTAAGTACTAATTTCTAAAGCAGTATTGAATCCAGCGCGACTAGTTTGGCTAAATCCTCCAGTTAAATCGTCTCGATTCGCGAAGGCAAGACAGTGAACCAGGATATCTAACTTGCCCCATTTGGCGGCGATCGCCTCAAAGGTTTCAGCAATCTGTTGGTCATTTTGGACGTTGCAAGGCAAGAATAAGCTGGGTTGGAGAGGTTCTACCAGTTCGGCAACTTTTTTTTCCATTTTGCCTTTCTCATCTGGCAAGTATGTCACACCAAGATTAGCTCCAGCTTTGTGCAACTGTTGGGCAATACCCCAAGCGATGGAGCGGTTATTGGCGATTCCTGTCACCAAGGCGTTTTTTCCACTCAGATCCAACATATTAATTCTTAACGTTAACGTTCATGCTTGAGCATACTAGAATCTGGCACAGCTGTATCTGAGTTAGGCAGAGGATTTCTAAATCTCCTAATCTCACCCCCTCTCTAAGGGCAATTATGGGTTATTTGGTGGCTATCGTATGGAAGTGGGAAGAAACAGTGAATATTCGCGGCAAGGAGATTTACAAATTACCAATTATCGGTTATCGGAACAGGAGAATCGCTAATTAGTGAACAAATAAATGGGAACTTCTTCTTGAGGTAAATTGTCCCCAGGGATAGAGGATGAGAACCACAGAATCAGCACTAGTAGGAGTCTACTCTCAAGCCTCGAATAGCCCATACCGTATGTATTATGGATTTTATCGACGATAAAATGCCTGATTCTAATGGGGAAATTTCCCATGGCGAATGGAACTACCCCTAATCCCCAGTCATCCCTTGGCGATCGCCCCTCAATCAGATGATTGTAGATATTCTGAAACAATCAAATTTAGCCACAGCTTCATAATTCCCAAACAGCGAGAGAAACAATCCGTCCTACTGTTTATAAGCACAAAATGCCACTTTTGCTCAAAAAATCTCCCAAATATCTCCTGGGATTTGGCAAATATGCTTGTGGTCTATAAATTTTGTCTGTAGCTATCACAAAGTACTAGATTCTCACTAGAGAAATTAGGTATCATGATGAACAAATAACCGGGCTAAAAAGGGGATAAGTATAGGAAAGTACAAAAAGATTAACAATGTCTTCTTGATTTTTCGGGTGTATTCTTAGGAAATCCGTTTTAGTTTTTCCGGCATTGGGTAGGGGAAGGGAGATGATAGTGACACAAGATAAAGCCCTAGCAAATGTTTTTCGTCAGATGGCTACTGGAGCTTTTCCACCCGTGGTGGAAAGTTTTGAACGGAATAAAACCATCTTTTTTCCAGGCGATCCTGCGGAACGGGTTTATTTTCTTCTCAAAGGTGCAGTGAAACTTTCCAGGGTTTATGAAGCTGGAGAAGAAATTACAGTAGCGCTGTTACGAGAAAATAGTGTGTTTGGAGTTCTGTCCCTACTAACAGGAAACAAGTCGGATAGGTTTTACCATGCAGTCGCCTTTACTCCTGTAGAATTGCTCTCAGCACCAATTGAGCAGGTAGAACAGGCACTCAAAGAAAATCCGGAATTGTCAATGTTAATGCTGCGGGGTTTATCCTCGCGGATTTTGCAGACAGAGATGATGATTGAAACCCTTGCCCACCGTGATATGGGTTCTAGGTTGGTGAGTTTCTTGTTGATTCTTTGTCGTGACTTTGGCATTCCTTGTGCCGATGGCATCACAATTGACTTGAAGCTCTCTCATCAGGCGATCGCGGAAGCAATTGGTTCTACTCGTGTCACTGTGACTCGTTTACTAGGTGACTTACGAGAGAAAAAGATGATTTCCATTCACAAGAAGAAAATCACAGTCCATAAACCTGTGACCTTAAGTCGGCAATTCACTTAAAGTTAACGGGGAAAGGAGTAAGTAACTATCCCATCTTATGGGCATAGCCTACGACAAAACCTAGCAGTGCGTAGGACGTGTTGATTAATGAGTCTGAGTCTAATTTGTCCAGTAATTACCCAGCACTTCGTTACAATACTACTCGGTGAAGCATTTGCGACAGACTCAGATCAAATGAACAAGCAAAACTATTTGTCCAATAGACTAAGATGACTATATTACTTATCTTCAATCCCCATATCACCCTTGGAAGTAGTAGGCTGTATCTGGAAGGATTTCGTCGGTAAATATTAACAATGGCGACCGGGTACATCCTTATCGTAGCGATTCTAATTCTAGGGGGAGTCATTGCCACCGTTGGCGATCGCATCGGCACGAAGGTAGGCAAAAAACGACTCTCCCTGTTTAACTTACGTCCTAAAAATACGGCAGTATTAATTACAATTCTCACTGGGTTAGGTATTTCTGCCTCAACCCTGGGAATTTTGTTTTTGGCTGACGAAGGTTTACGCAAAGGGGTATTCGAGTTACAGGATATTCAAAAAGACTTGCGTCGCAAGCGTGAGCAGCTCAAAAATGCCGAAGCCCAAAAAAGCCAAGTAGAGGGAGAACTCAACCAAGCAAAGCAGCAAGAAGCGCAAGCACAAAAAAGCTTGGAAAGAACCAATAAAAACCTTCAAGAAGCGAATATTAAGCAGAAAAAAACCCAAGCCCAACTGAATCGCACCATTGTCCAAGAAGCTGCTACAAAAACCAAGCTTCAGAAAACTCAAAATCAACTGGGGCAGGTTGTCAGTCAGTATCAACAGGCAATTTCCCAGCTCCAGAGTGTCTACAATGAGCGCAATAAACAGTTAGCCGAAATTGCTCGACTCAAGCAAGAAAGTCAAACTCTCTACGAGAAAGCCCAAAAAGCAATCAATCAAGCCAAAGCGGCGATCGCCCTGCGAGATCGAGAACTTGCCAAAAGCCAAGAAGCCATTGAGCAACGAGACAAGAAAATATCTCGCCTAGATAGACTGATTCAAGAACGAAATTTAGTGATTACTGCTCGTGAACAAATCATTGCTAAACGCGAAATTCGTCTGAAAGAATTAGAACAGCAACAAGATTATTTGGAGCAGGAAGTTAGTAGACTGGAAAAATCCTACCAAGATTTACGAGTCGGCAAATTAGCTTTAATCCGTTATCAGGTAATTACGGCTGGTGTAATTCGTGCAGTATCTCCGGCGATCGCGCAACAGGCGATTGTGAGGCTTTTAGATGATGCAAATCGTATTGCCCAGGCAGAATTAACCGGAATTGGTACCAATAACTCTCCAAATCAAGCAACTATAGAAATTACACGGCAACGAGTAGAACAACTCAGTCAAAAAATTAGTAATGGTCAGGAATATGTAGTTAGAATTTTATCGGCGGGTAATTATGTTCGCGGGGAAAAACGCATCGAAATAGTTCTGGATGCTACACCAAATGTACTTCTATTCAAGAAGGGAGAGACCCTTGCAACTAATATTGTTGACCCCAAAACTTCTACCCCTGAACAATTACGACAACGAGTTAATCAGTTAATTGCGGCTTCGGAATTCCGTGCCCGCAATGCGGGAATTTTGCAAAATATTCAAATTGACGGTAGAACTTTTATTGCCTTTATGAATCAGTTACAAACCTATCAACAGCCATTAGATATTAAGGCGATCGCCGCAGAGGACACTTTTACCGTAGGACCTTTAAGATTAAAGTTTGTGGGAATGCAGAATGGAGAAATCTTGTTTAGTACTTAGTTAATGGGGAATGGGGAATGAGTAATGAGTAATGGGGAATGAGTAAAACAACAAATATTCTGTTAGCTATTCCCTGTCACCATAATTTATCAATAAAATGAGATGACTAGAGTGAATAGATAAGAGTAAAAATAAATATTGGTATCACCTATAATTCATACATAATTACCCATTACCAAATTTCTATGAGCTTATCTGATTCTCAAGCAAAACAGCCAGTAATTTTAGGTTTTGACCCTGGTAAAGATAAATGTGGTTTAGCGGTGATGGGAGTAGATAGAAAACTCTATTTCCATGAAGTTATACCTTCAAGTGAGGCAATTATTTACATTCAAAAAATGCTCCAACAATATCCTGTATCCTTAGTGGTGATGGGAGACCAAACTACAGCAAAAAAATGGAAACAGGAAATTCAACAAGCATTATCAGAGGCTATCAGTATTATTTTAGTTGACGAGCGTTACACTAGTCTAGAGGCGCGCGATCGCTACTGGCAAATGTACCCACCTCAAGGATTAACGAAGCTTTTACCCCAAGGAATGCGAACACCACCCCGTCCCATTGATGATATTGTGGCGATTCTTTTAATTGAAAGATATTTAATGCGATTAACTGAACCCGGTAGTTAATTAACAGAAAAAATCATTAGTCTATGTCAGCAATTTTCTAATTATATCAAAGGCTATTCTGTGAACTTAATCTTATCATTTAATAACTGTAATTCTGTCCCTGGATAATAAAATTTGAGAATTTTCTCGCTTGACCAGCCTAATTTCGCTAAATTTTGCGCTCCTATTTGACTCAAACCCACACCATGTCCTAATCCACCACCAACAAAAGCATACCCCCAAATTCCTGGTTCACCTTTATTTAAAGTTTGTAGATAAAATAAGGTACTAATTGGTGCAAAAAAGGCACTTCTGACCTCATCTTTATGGAGGGTGAAAGTACCAATATCTGTATTTACTGCTAATTTTAAAATGCGTCCGCTATGACTGCGCTGTACAACTGCCATATTCTTGATAGTTTTAAACTTAGCATAGGGACTATTTTTCACTTTCAGGAATTTTTGTAATCCCTTGGTAATATCTTCAATTTTAGTTTCCCTACGCCAACGAAATAAATCTCCTTCACTTTCGTTAAAACCTTCTCGCAAACTAATAAACTTTTGAAATACTTCTTCCTCTGAAAGACTTTTACCTGTCCAACCCAAATCATTTGGTGCGTCAATTATGGGTCTTAAATAGGGTCTATCTTCACCGTTCCACACATCACTAAAGGAAGCGGTAATCCCCCCTGTGGTAGAGGAATACAAGGCATCCACTAACTCATTATTGTAGATTAAAACCATCCCACGAGTAGCGGCGATCGCCTTATCTGTACTAGCAGCCGCATCTTTTAACCCATAGTAAACTTGGCAATGGGTGTCTGCACACAATTGATACCCATCTATTTCAAATCTCCGTAAATTACGCAGAACGTAGGTACGAGCTAGAATAGCCTGAGCTTCTAGAGCAGCTTTGGGGGCTTGCGTTCCAATTTCGTAGGGAACTACTCCTCGAAGATATGTTTCCAAAGCTACGTTATTTATCAGGCTGTAGGTACCATAGGCATTGGGCTGAATTTCCATTCTGCCAGCATATAACCGCTTAGTTGCGAGATTTTTGCCCTGATTTACCTGAATTAGACTTTTGCCACTACTAATTTCTAGGTTTGTCCGGTTATAGCGATTACCTTCTACTTCCCAGCTGACTACGGGTACTTGATCAATAATCTTAGTATCAAGATACGCCAGATTTGTCCCTAGAGATTTGACGCTACGTAGCAATAAGCGCCGCAGCAAAGGAGTATTATAAACATCACGCTTTGCCCACACTTGCCAGCGTTCCGGTTGGGCAATTTCTACCTCAATTCCCTGTTTTCGCCACTTTTTCGCACTATCTTCTGCTGTTTCGTAGGTGCGGTAGGTTCCCAGAACTACCCGCTCTTCTAAAGTTGCTTGTTTGAGGGGTGAAGTGGCTATCTCTAATTTTACGGGTTTGTTGGTAGCAATAGTTTTATTGCCATTACCTGTGGAGAATTTTAACTCTAGGCGATCGCCCTGGGTGGGAACGATTTCTAATTTATCCGTCACCGCATTCCCAAATCGCTGGACGATACCAATTTTCAATACTATATCAGTTGCAGCGTTACTAGAGCGGGATGCTGCCGTCAGTCCCAATAGGCAAAAGGTTGTGATTAAAGTTGTCGAAAAACGCCAAAGCGAGGTTTTCATGTATGCAGGACAGGGAATGGGGTGTAACAGACAGAGATATTTTAGTCAAATAATCAGGGGAAATTCCACGACGCCAAATCAGGTAACTCGTTACAGTTCAATTTTATGCCTGCTTCTTCCTTCTGTAACTACTACTACAACTATTTTTCCGTGCTGTTAGGGGAAATGTATCAAATTTTGACAAAAAATATGCTGTAATATTAACAACCATCCAAAAAAAAGTTAAAGACATTGCCCCTTTGTCAAGATAATTCACCTCAAGTGAGATGATTTCTGGACAAAAATTGGTTTTTGATAAGATTTAGCCCCACCTTGTCTTGGTGACTCTTGGGCAAAGAAGTCTTAGCAATGACTTTTAGCTGAAATTCTGCCTTAGGGACTATCTCACAAGTATTGAACAATCATCATCAAATAGGTATCGACAATCACTGCAATGCAATTCTGAATTGGAAATATCAAAGCCTGCATGTTACTGATGAACAAAAATTTTTTTATAATTGAATATAATCTGAATTCTCTGCCCTAAAATCTATTAAATAACTGATAATTCCGCCTATTTCCTCAGTACAATTGCATTTTACATTGCGACTTACAATGGGGAAATACTCAGTTGTACGTCAATAGATAGAAAGGCATTAACCCCAAAGACATGGTTTTGAGACTTGACTTTACAAAATATTTTGCTTTGAGAGAGAATTTTGTTGATATATTTGATTCTAATCAGTAGAATTACCATAGGGTAAGATAATTATCTGAGAATGAGAAATTCAGATTTTTCTCAATCATCTAACTAATTTGCCATCTGAAAAAACTTTGAGTGACCTATTAGCCGCCAAGAAAACTGACGTTAGTCCATTTATATACAGTCCCTCAGAGTTGTTTTACCGTGCTGTGTGCACACAACCAAGTTTTCAGGTTAAAATATAAACTACAAATACTATATCTGTAGAATAGTGTTAACCCTGTTAACTTGCAAAGCAGAGCAGTAGAAAAGTTATAAGTGTAACAACTATTTCCCCATAGGGCGACTGGCTGTTTCATCACACCCATGTCCCTCGTTATATGTAGGAAATAGATAGAGCTAGCATTCATAAATTAGCGTTTGACTCTTAATCTTTCCTGATTTTGCCTCGACTAGATTGAGATGAGTCAATATAGGTTCAGATGAGGAGATTTGTTTGACACTGATAGCTATTAGGCTTGATCGGCTTGTTAAGTATCAAAAAAACCACGTTAAGCTAGAGAAGAAAGTTTAGTTGTAGCTCTCAAAACCTATTGGTTAAGAAGCAAGACTAATTCCTTCGGTGAGAATATTCTAAAGTTGGCATTGTCCTTACTCCATGCTGCGAATCATTACTCAGCAGACAGACGTTAGATCAGAATTACAACGGATCTGCGATCGCACCAATGACGAACAGGTACTTCATAAAGAAGCAACAGTGCGGGAAGTGTTGCAAACGGTGAAGCGCCAAGGCGATAAAGCTGTATTGCATTATACAGAAGAATTTGATAATTCTATTCTCAAAGCAGAAGACTTACGGGTTACAAGCTCGGAGTTAGATGCCGCCTATCAGCATATATCTAAGGATTTGTTGGCAGCAATTCGCCTAGCGAGCCAGCAGATAGAAGCTTTTCACCGCCAGCGCGTGCCCAAAAGTTGGATTCATTTTGGTGACAATGAAGTTGTTCTGGGTAAGCGTTATACTCCCGTTGATATTGCGGGTTTGTACGTACCAGGAGGTCGCGCATCATACCCTAGTACAGTTTTAATGAATGCGATTCCAGCAAAGATAGCAGGAGTCCCCCGTCTGGTGATGGTGACACCCCCAGGAGGAAGTAAAGGTATTGCCCCTGCGGTGTTGGTAGCAGCCCAGGAAGCCGGAATTAAAGAGATTTATCGAGTTGGAGGAGCCCAGGCGATCGCCGCCCTCGCCTATGGTACACAAACAATTCCCCGCGTCGATATCATCGCCGGACCCGGTAATATTTATGTCACCCTTGCCAAAAAATTAGTTTATGGCACAGTCGGGATAGATTGCCTAGCTGGACCAAGCGAAGTATTAATTATTGCCGATGAAAACGCCAATCCCGTCCATGTTGCCGCAGATATCCTGGCACAGGCAGAACACGATCCAATGGCAGCAGCAATCTTGCTGACCCCCGATCCAGCTTTAGCGAAAAATGTCAAGGTTGCCGTCGAAAGACAATTAATTGATCATCCTCGGCGCATCTCCACAGAAAAAGCCCTTGCCCACCATGGATTAATCGTTATCGTCGAGTCCCTTGCCACAGCTTGTGATTTCGCCAATGAATTTGCCCCAGAACATTTAGAACTAGAAGTGGAAGATCCATGGAGTTTGCTCCCATTAATTCGCCACGCTGGGGCGATTTTCCTAGGTTATTCCACACCAGAAGCTGTAGGAGACTATATAGCCGGACCAAGCCACACCTTACCTACCTCAGGGGCAGCTCGCTACGCTTCTGCTCTGGGAGTTGAAACTTTCCTCAAGCACTCTAGTATAATTCAGTACTCACCCCAAGCTTTAGAAAAAGTTGCCAATGCCATAGATATTCTTGCATCTGCTGAAGGTTTGCCCTCTCACGTTGATTCTGTCAGAAGGCGAATTCAGAAAGAAAAATAACTAATTTGTAAAGCAATTGTTTACTGATGGTAGAGAAAAATCACTAACTGTTAACTAATTCTTAAATTTTTCCCTAGGGTTTTGACAAAAATCCTGTACTGGCATCACACTGAAAGTCTAAGGCTTAATCACCTAAGTTCATACAAGTGAAATTACAACGAAATGACAACTTAGTATGATGGCTTTGTTGTGTATAGAAAAAAGGGATCACTCTTGTGGAAACGACAACAGCGCTCAAAACAATTTTAGTAGCTCTGGATGGTTCGGAACTTGCAGACCGAGTGATTCAGACTTTAAAAGAATTAGTATTACCCCAAGATATTAAAGTAATTTTTTGCCATGTATTTACACCTCCAGAGTTAGGGACGGAATTACCTGCCGATCGCCCCCATCCAGAATCGACAGCAAGTTCTTATTTACACGTCGAAAAACAATTACAAGCCTACCAAGACACTCTCCAGGTAAAGAGTGAATTAGAACTAGTCACCGGCGAACCAGCAGAGGAAATTATCCGTCTTGCCAACATCTATAAGGTCGATATGATTGTAATTGGTAGCCGGGGATTAACCGGAATGAAACGTATTGTTCAGGGTTCTGTCAGCAGCCAAGTTGTCGAAGAAGCCCCATGCTCCGTCTTGGTGGTAAAACCCAAGTAATTGAGCAGCAAATTCTCAATTCTTGTTATTCATTAATCAGAGTAAAATCTTTACAGGGTAAACTAGATCGGCAGATTTGTTGCCATAGTCTATCCCTTTTTATTTCCAGGGGATGCCTCTGCCTGTACCTAGGTAATCATGCCGAAATCTAGAAAGAGCAATCATCACACAAATCTCGGTGATCCACAGTATTTTCTCAACCGCGAACTCAGCTGGTTGGAATTTAATAGCCGAGTATTGCATGAAGCATTAGATCCGCGTACACCCTTGTTAGAACGGTTTAAATTTCTAGCGATTTTTAGTTCTAACCTCGATGAGTTTTTCATGGTGCGGGTTGCTGCACTCAAGCAACAGGTAGAAGCTAAGGTGAGTAAATGGGCGTTTGACGGTCGAACACCCCCACAACAGTTAGAAGATATTAGCTTTTTTTTGCGTCCTTTGGTAGCTCAACAGCACCAGCATTTTGAAGAAGTACTGCGATCGCAACTCGCACACCATGGTGTACATATTCTTGACTATATAGAACTCTCGGAAAAGCAAAGAAAGTATTTAGATAACTATTTTGAAGAGCAAATTTTCCCGGTAATCACACCCCTGGCAGTAGATCCTAGCCACCCTTTTCCCTATATTTCTAATCTCAGCTTAAATTTAGCTGTGGTAGTGAAAAATCCGGAAACAGAAGAAGAATTTTTTGCCCGTGTGAAGGTTCCCCGTGTTTTACCCAGGTTTTTGCCCTTACCCCCAGAACTCGGGATTCATCGTAATAGTAAACCCGCGATTTGGACAGGGATACCCCTAGAGCAGGCGATCGCCCACAACTTAGAATCTCTGTTTCCAGGGATGAATATCCAGGAATATCACCCCTTTCGCATCACCCGCGACGCGGATTTGGAACTGGAAGAGGATGAAGCAGACGACTTACTCCTAGCAATTGAACAGGAACTGCGAAAACGTCGTGTTGGTGGTACGCCTGTACGCCTGGAAATTCAAGCACATACCCCGGAAACTATCCGTAGTCGCTTGATGGAAGATTTGGAATTATCTGAAAATGATGTTTATGAAGTCGATGGTCTGTTAGGATTACGAGACTTAATGTATTTTATGTCACTTCCCCTTCCAGAACTGAAAGACCCTCCATGGCAATCGGTAGTCCATCATCGTTTACAGCGCATCCGAGATTTACGTATAAATCCTCACACCAGGGAAATTGAAGAAGGGAGTGACTTTTTCTCAGTGATTCGAGAAAGAGACTTACTTGTACACCATCCCTATCAGTCCTTTTCCACATCCGTTGTCCGCTTTATTACCCAAGCTGCCCACGACCCCAACGTCTTGGCAATCAAAATGACCCTGTATCGGACATCAGGGGATTCACCGATAGTTAATGCATTAATTACAGCCGCAGAAACTGGGAAACAGATTTCTGTGCTGGTGGAGTTAAAAGCGAGATTTGATGAAGAGAATAATATCTATTGGGCAAGACGACTGGAAAGTGTAGGGGTTCACGTTGTCTATGGTTTAGTCGGGTTAAAGACCCATAGTAAGATTGCCATGGTAGTACGGCGAGAACAAGACCGGATTCGCCGCTATGTCCACATCGGTACAGGCAACTATAACCACAAAACTGCCAGACTGTACACGGATTTGAGCTTATTTAGCTGTCGGGAAGATTTAGGGGCAGATGTCACGGATGTCTTCAACTTTTTAACTGGATACTCACGACAAAAGTCTTATCGGCAATTGTTGGTTGCACCAGTGAATATGCGCGATCGCTTCCTGAGTTTAATTCGTCGGGAAATCGAAAACGTTCAAAATGGCTACTCTGGGCGCATCGTTGCAAAGATGAACTCCCTTGTAGACCCCAAAATTATCACCACCTTATACGAAGCTTCCCGTGTGGGTGTGCAAATTGATTTGATTGTTCGGGGTATTTGTTGCCTCCGCCCTGGTTTAAAAGATATTAGTGAAAATATCCGTGTCATCAGCATTGTGGGGCGATTTTTGGAGCACTCCCGCATTTTCTATTTCTACAACAATGGACAAGAGGAAATATTCCTTGGCAGTGCGGACTGGATGCCTCGTAATTTAGATAGAAGAGTCGAAGTAATTACTCCAATTCAGGATAACGATATTGCCAAGGATTTGCAGGAAATCCTGGGAATTATGTTAGCCGATAATCGTCAAGCTTGGGAATTACAACCTGATGGCAGCTATGTCCAAAGGCGGGCAGGAGAAGAATGTCCTGATAGTTGTTCTCAAAAAGCCTTGATGGCGATGGCGCAAGGTGTAAATATAGTGGCTTCTAATTTAGCTAATCAGAAAAAATCTTCTGTTTATTTTGATGAAGCATAATCTGGAATAGAGTGGAATTAATTGCATGGATTTATCAATAGTTGCTATCAATCATGGGCAATATCTCAATCCACAAAATGCCCACTATTATTCCATAGGATAGAGTTAGTTGTCCTCCACCTTCTCATAAACTAGATAAGTTGTTGTACACTCTCGTATTTTGTTCGGATGTTAATGTTGTCCTGTGAATCTTCTACCTTGCGCCTGCTAGTGGTCGATGACCATGAACTAACTCGTCTAACTCTTCAGTTGGTTTTTTCCGCGCAGAAGAATATTCAAGTAGTTGGTTTGGCTAGTAATGGTCAAGAAGCAGTAGAAATGGTGAAACTACATCGCCCCGATGTTGTAATTTTAGACTTACAAATGCCAATCATGGATGGATGGAGCGCATCACACCAAATTAAGGCGATCGCCCCCAACACCCAGATTATTGCTTATTCTTCTGTGGAAGAGCATAAATTACATGAAAATACAGCCCAACTGGATGTAATTTGTCGTAAAGATGTACCCACAACTGAGCTAATCTCTGTAGTTCGGCAAATGGGACAAAGATTGACCAATGGTTCAGTCAGTCCTTGACAGCATCTGTCTATCCATAATCCCAAAAGTGTTGATAATGATCATAATTTATAGTAAAAGGTAGCAGTGTCACGAAACTCTGCTACCAGTCTATTCAGGGCAATATCACCTGAGTGGTAATTTAGTTATCGTCAAAATCCCCGAAGGTGCGTCTATACTCTTCAATCAGTTCATCCATTTCCTCTAAAGCTTGTGTCACGTCTAGCTGGAGCGTGCCTAAGTTTGGCTGCTGCAATAGATTTAACAGATATTCTCGTTTGCTTTTTACGGCAGCAATGCGCTCTTTAATAATTTGTGGTTCCATATTAGTAATTGCAATTAAGTACAAAAAATCTCTAGATTTAAAATTAACCTATTCCCTAAAGAGTTAGCGATCGCCGATGATAAAACTTAGTCGCTAAAACTTGATATCATTCACCATGCTACGTAAATTTTCCTTGGGAACTCTGGGTCTAGTGGTCGGTGGGATTCTGACCATCATGGGTTTTGTTGCCTATGCCCAGGCTAATTCTACCCTGAACCTGATTGGCTTTTTCTACGGTCTACCTTTGCTTTTAGGCGGATTAGCACTGAAAACCAATGAACTCAAACCCCTCGCCTTTACCCAACCTACCACACCAGAAGTCTTAGCACTTCGAGAGACACAAGCTACAACCACCCAAAACCTGATTCGCACCGATATTACCCGTTACAGCTACGGCATGGACACCCATTTCGACCGTGCTTTAGAATACCTCAAATTAACTGCTAGTGACGATGATAGACCTGTCATTACAGGCTTGCGAGAAACAGAAATTAATGGGGCGTATAGTTTAATACTAGAATTCGACTCACCAGATTTACCCCTAGCTACTTGGCAACAGTTCCAAGAAAAAATGGTGAAATATTTTGGACCTGGGGTTGATGTGCAAATTACCCAACCAGAAACGGACAAAATTGAATTAGCTTTAATTACTGTGGCGGAAAATTCCCAGGCAGTGGTGAGTTAAGAATTGTGATACAGGCATCCTGCCTGTTTGAATAAAACCATCATCTGTTCGTGACAACCAATCATCTATTTTTCTAAACGCACAGCATACCACTGTAAATACTCCCCTGGTCCGATATCTAATTCACAACTTGTATCAACTAAATGTTGCGCCTGTGCTTCTGGAGAGTCTAAAGAACTTAAATCAGGGGGTAAGTCTTGAGCATCCAGGTTTTGGATAACTTCTTGGAGTTTGGCGATTAATTCCCCAACTGTGAGAAATTGTTCTGGTTGGTTGGTTTCCAAAACCACAAAATATTCTTGTTGATACATCAGCGAATCGGACATACTGACAACCCCTCTTTGAATTAATAGTTGGGGAATTGGGAGGGAGGACAAGATGAAAGGGCAAAACTCTCATCTATATCCCCTTTACCCATTACCCTTTACCGACAAATATTGCATTCTATCTGTCAACAGAACCCATAATTACGTCGATACTACCGAGAATCACGACGACATCCGCAACTTTCATACCACGTAATAAATGAGGCAGGATTTGCAAGTTATTGAAATCTGCGGCACGAATTTTCCAACGCCAAGGGAAGACATTATCATCACCGACAAGGTAGATACCGACTTCACCCTTACCACTTTCGATACGGCTGTAGATTTCACCCTTAGGAATCTTAAAGGTGGGAGCAACTTTTTTGGCAACAAATTGGTAATCGAAAGCATCCCACTCCGATTTTTTCCCAGCCATGAGGCGTTTTGCTTCCAGATTTTCGTAGGGACCACCAGGAAGTCCAGCGATCGCCTGTTTAATAATTTTTACAGATTCCCGCATTTCGCGCATCCGCACCATATACCGGGCTAAACAGTCCCCTACGGTTTCCCACTGCACGTCCCAGTCAAAATCGTCGTAACACTCGTAGTGATCTACCTTACGTAAATCCCATTTCACCCCAGAAGCTCGCAACATAGGACCAGAAAGCCCCCAGTTAATTGCTTCTTCACGGGTGATGGTACCAATACCCTCAATCCGACGGCGGAAAATTGGGTTATTAGTAACTAAACGCTCGTACTCATCGACCTTGGGAATAAAGTATTCACAAAAATCTAAGCATTTATCTACCCAACCGTAGGGTAAATCAGCTGCCACTCCACCAATGCGAAAATAATTATTATTGACCATCCGGTAGCCTGTTGCTGCTTCCCACAGGTCATAAATCATTTCCCGCTCGCGGAACTGATAGAAGAAGGGAGTTTGCGCTCCGACGTCTGCCAAAAAGGGACCAAACCACAGTAAATGGTTGGCAATACGATTCAACTCCAGCATAATCACACGAATATAGCTAGCACGTTTGGGAACCTTGATACCAGCTAGCTTTTCCGGTGCATTGACAGTTACAGCTTCGTTGAACATCCCTGCGGCGTAATCCCAGCGACTGACGTAGGGAACATACTGAATATTTGTCCGACTTTCAGCTATTTTTTCCATTCCTCGGTGCAAATAGCCAATAACCGGTTCACAATCCACAACATCCTCTCCATCGAGGGTGAGGATTAACCGCAAAACCCCGTGCATTGAGGGATGGTGTGGTCCCATGTTCAGCACCATTGGTTCTGTGCGGGTTTCAATTCTTGCCATATATTTTCCGTCTTCTCCCGTTTGTGAACAATGAAGCCAGTCACCCCTACTTGGAAATGTGTTTAACAGTTGTCGATGATTCAGCTATTTGGTGGATTAGTTAGACTGACTTTGTACTTTCCACCGTCTACTGTTCACTTATTTGACATTCTGTTATGGGTGTTTGCAAATATTTTTGCTACGAACACACATAAAATGCAACCGCATCATACCGTTTTGATTTAGAGTCAGCTGTACTCGCTTGACTAAACCTGAATTTCATCAGGGTTATACTAATCCAAAATGGGATAAAGCTGCTGAATTTATGGGTTTGGATGGCATTCAACTAATTTCATTATATTGAGATAAGTGTATGTCAACTGATGATCGTTAGCAGAACAATATATAAGGATTCGGGAAGGTTTCCATAGGTTATATTGCTTGTTGGATAAGGGGTAAGGGTCAGGGAGTAGGGAGTGGGGAGTAGTGAGTAGTAAGATTAATTTACCAGCTCAAGTTTCTTTGTAGCAGTGTTACAGTAGTGACTTTGCAGTTCTAAATTTCCCAGGCAAATGAATCCCCATTCTACTGAGCAGACAACGACTTTTTCCCATATACCCGTGCTTCCGGAAGCTGTAATTGAGGGTTTAGCTGTGCGATCGCGGGGACATTATTTAGATGTTACGGTGGGTGGTGGTGGTCATACGCGGTTAATTTTAGAATCTATGCCAGATGTACGGGTGACTGCTTTGGATCAGGATGGGGATGCGTTGGCAGCAGCAAAGCAGGAGTTGGCAGAGTTTGGCGATCGCGTGACTTTTGTTCATAGTAATTTTGCTAGTTATATCTACTCTCCGGGAGCTTTTGATGGGATTTTGGCTGATTTGGGTGTGAGTTCCTATCACCTGGATACTCCCGATAGGGGTTTTAGTTTTCGCCAAACGGGGGATTTGGATATGCGTATGGATCGCACCCAGTCGTTAACGGCAGCAGAATTAATTAATTATGGGGATGAGGGGGAATTGGCAAATATTTTCTTTCAGTATGGTGAAGAAAGACTGTCTCGACGTATTGCCAGACGGATTGTGGAAAAGCGCCCCTTTCAGACTACGACGGAATTAGCGGAGGCGATCGCCACTGCTGTTCCAGGGAAATATCGTCATGGTAGAATCCACCCGGCAACTCGGGTTTTTCAAGCTTTACGGATTGCGGTGAATGATGAGTTGGGGGTGTTAACAAGTTTTCTCGCCAAAGCACCCCTAGGATTAGTTCCGGGGGGAAGAATAGCTGTGATTAGTTTTCATAGCTTGGAAGACAGAATCGTCAAGCATAGTTTACGCAATTCACCCTTGTTGCAGGTGGTCACGAAAAAGCCGATAATTGCCCAGGAAGAGGAAATTGCCAATAATTCCAGAGCGAGATCGGCAAAGTTGCGTGTGGCGCAAAGACTAACGTCCGTAGAATGAAGATTAAGATTGGGTGCGATCGCAATTAATTTTGTGATAGTTAAACGATAATTGTGACTAATTTTCAAAGGGTAAGGAAGGGGAAGTTTTCGGGAAGATAGCTTGCTCTGTTTCCGGGTCGAAAAAGTGAATTTTATCTGTTGTTAAAGATAGCCATAGTTCTTCCCCTAACTTGATGGTTCTATCGGGAGGAACTCTTATCTGAAGGGGATTATTGTTGATTCCATTGGTGGGAAAACTAGACTCAATAAATTTAGCAGAAATATAAGATTCATTCCCTAAATTTTCCACTAGTTCCACTTTTACTGGGAGATTTTTCGTGGCAGGCACACTTACCAGTAAATGCTCTGGACGGACACCTAAAATTAATTTTTTCCCGTCATATTTTTGTAACGCGCTGCTCCAAAGATGGGGAATTGTCATGCGGAAATCTCCGTTGGTTATTAATTGCGGTGCGTGAAATTCCACGGTGATAAAATTCATCGGTGGGGAACCAATGAACTCGGCAACGAAGCGGTTCGCGGGACGGTTGTATAATTCTAAAGGTGGGTCTATTTGCTGGATTTGTCCCTGATTCAGGATAGCAATGCGATCGCCCATAGTCATTGCTTCTGTTTGGTCATGGGTGACATAGATGGTGGTTGTACCGAGTTGCCTTTGTAACTTCACAATTTGGGCACGGGTTTCGGCTCGCAGTTTGGCATCCAGGTTGGATAATGGCTCATCCATGAGAAATACTTGGGGATTTCTGGCGATCGCTCTCCCTAATGCTACTCGTTGTCTTTGCCCCCCAGATAGTTGCTTGGGTAATCGATTTAACAAACCTTCAATTTGCAATAATTGGGCAACGTTCCTGACTTGCTCTTGAATTTTCCGTTCTTGCTCAGAAATATACCGTAATCCCTTAGGTAATTTTCTCGTAGCCTCAACTAACAAAGTATCAGTAAATTTACCCTGAGATACTCCATCACCCTGTTGTCTGCGACGCAACCCAAAGGCAATATTGTCGTATACCGTCATGTGGGGGTAAAGAGCATAATTTTGAAACACCATGGCAATATCTCGTTCCTTGGGGGGAAGATGATTGACTAGGCGATCGCCAACCCAAATATTTCCCCCAGTCATGGTTTCCAAACCAGCAATTAAGCGCAACAAAGTACTTTTGCCACACCCAGAGGGTCCAACCAACACCATAAACTCACCATCATTTACCGTCAGGTGAATTCGTCGCAATACATTCATCCCTTCCTGACGATTTTGTGTACCCTCACCTTTGCGGGGAGGAAAACTCTTATAAACGTTCTCTAATACAACCTGTGCCACGATAATTTATTGAATCAATATCAGATAAACAATAAGTTAAAAAAGCAGGGAACACAAACAAAAACAGACTACCTTAGAAGCAACTATACATCGGGAATTATTTAGGAGTTTTCCATATGGCTATCCATATTACCTCTAACGCTTCCCAGGAAATTATTGATACCCAGACCACAGATTGCTGTATCGTTGGTGGAGGTCCAGCAGGAACTTTACTGGCTTTACTTTTAGCACGCCAGGGTATCCATGTCATCTTACTAGAAACCCACAAGGATTTTGACCGCGATTTTCGTGGGGATACTATCCATCCATCAGTAATGGAAATAATGGCAGAACTGGATTTAGCTGAATCCTTGCTACAACTTCCCCACACCAAAATGCATCGGATGAGTCTCGGAACCTCAGAAAAACAAGCTGTTATTGCTGATTTTAGTCATCTCAAGACTGCCTATCCCTACATTACAATGTTGCCCCAGGTAAAATTCCTGGAATTTATCACGACTGAAGCCAAAAAATACCCGAATTTTCAGCTAGTCATGGGGGCAAATGTGCAAGAAATACTGAGAGTAAATAATACTACGATCGGAGTTAGTTATCGAGGTCAAGGTGGATGGCATGAAGTCCGGGCAAAGCTGACAGTCGGTGCAGATGGACGGCATTCTAAGCTACGACAGCTAGGAGAATTTGAGGCAATTTCTACCTCTGCACCCATGGATGTCCTATGGTTCCGTCTTCCTAAGCATCGGGAGGAAGCTCCAGGAGGAATGGGACGTATTGGTCGTGGTCATATAGTAGCAATGTTAGATCGGGGAGAACAGTGGCAAATTGCCTATGTCATTCCCAAAGGCACATACCAAAAAATACGGCATCAAGGGTTAGAAATATTACGTCAATCTGTGATAGAAGTTGTACCGGAATTGGTAGATAGAATCGCATTTTTACACGATTGGTCGCAAATTGCCTTTTTATCTGTAGAGTCTGACCGCCTCAAATGCTGGTATAGTCAGGGTTTACTGTTAATTGGTGATGCGGCTCATGTTATGTCCCCTATTGGAGGGGTTGGTATCAACTATGCCATCCAAGACGCGGTAGTTGCTAGCAATGTATTAAGTAAACCTTTGAAAACTGGAACTCTCAATGTCGATGATCTCGCTCAGGTACAGCGACAACGGGAATTGCCTACTCGTGTAATTCAAACCTTTCAATCTCTGATCCAACAACGCATTTTTGCCCCTGCTCTGGATTCTCAAAATTCTCAACCCTTCCAACCACCACGATGGTTAGGTTTACCTGGATTGCGAGACTTTCCTGCCAGGTTAATCGCGTTTGGTGTTTTTCCTGCCCATGTCAAGATGTAAAGCTATTTTACTGTCAATTATGGTACAATTATACTATTGAAGTGCAGAATCGATTACTCAAGCAAGTCAGGCGAGTTTCGTGAACAGTTTAAACGCTGCTGTTCGCGGATATTTGCTTGGCTTTTATGTTAAAACAGATTCTGTGGTAAAGAGTGTAAATACAGCTTTTTTTGACACATTTTAGTAGTTTAGACAAAATATTTGCTACTTATTGAGACTTCCGGAAGAAAAGATGTTGTGGCAAGGGTGGGAAAAGCAACTGTTCAGCCTGATTCTTGCCTAATCTCACCCAAGAAGTCTATCACTGAAAATTCATTACTCACCAGAAATCAGGCAGGAGGAATTTATGAATAATTGTATTTTGATGGCAGAAATTATCCAAGAACCCCAACTGCGCCATACCCCTGATGGGTTAGAGTTAGCAGAGATGACCGTTGAGTTCCCTGGTACAAGGGCAGAGGATCCGAGTGGGACATTACGGGTAGTCGGTTGGGGTAATTTGGCAAAGGAGATACATCAGGGTTTTCACTTAGGCGATCGCGTGCTGATTGAAGGACGTTTGGGAATGCATACCATTAACCGTCCGGAGGGTTTCAAGGAAAAACGTGCTGAACTAACTGTGCAAAAAATCCACTCCCTCGGTGGAGGAAGTATTACAACTGCTTCCGCGACAGTTGCCAGAAATAACACACCCACGACACTCACCACACCCACTACACCCACCACACCATTGGTAAATACTCCCCAACCAAGTTATACAGAAGTTGCACCAGCCAATACTAGTTATGAACGTCCATCCTATGCTGCACCACCTCAAGAAGAACCAGATATGGATGATATTCCTTTCTAGGTGTTAACTTGCAGTCTGTCGCCAGAATTTCCAGAAGTTAGTAGATACCCGACTCCTAGAAGTTAGGTATCTAAACACCTGTAACTTATCTCAAATTAATCACCCAAACAACTACGAAACATGTAATAAATCATGAATTGCCTGATCTATTTTTCGTGCAGTTGCTTCCCAAGAATATTCTTTTTGAACTAATTCATAGGCAGAATTCGCCAGTTTTTCCCCAAGATAAGAATCAGACCAAATTTCCTGTATACCAGCAACAATTTCAGATACAGTATTTCTAATTAACAACTCTTCCCCATCTTTAGCTTTAATTCCTTCACAACCCTTCGCAGTACTAATTACCGGACAACCTGCGGCAAATGCTTCCACTATTTTTAAGCGAGTTCCTCCACCTTGCATTAAAGGTACAACCATAATGCTTGCTGCTGCAATATAAGGCTTCACATCAGGTACACTTCCAGTCACAATAATATGAGGATTTTTTGCTGCCGCTTCTAACATATAGGCAGTTGGTGTACGTCCGACTAATAGTAATCGACTTTGGGGATAAATTTTTTGAATTTCTGGGAATATTTTTTGAATTAATAATTCTGCTGCAACAGTATTGGGTGAGTAGGAAAGTTGACCTAAAAATAGCAAGTTATAGGGATTATTTGCGAGTTCAGGAGGAGGAGTAAATTCACCTGAGCGAATACTGTCATAGGCAGAAACATTAATACTATTAGGTACTGCATAGGTAGGGACAAAGTGCAAGTAAAATTTTTTGAGTAGATGTACATCTTCTTCACTGCACATCCATACTTGATTGACTTGGCTAATAAAGTCTTTTTCTATGCGTTTGAGATGGGCTAAATGAATTGTATTTCTCAGTCGAAATTTCCAATTATTACTATTACTATGTCGCTGCTCCCATAAAGAAGCCTCGACATTATGATTATCAAAAATGATTTTACAAGGGTGATTTTTTACTACCTGTAAATAGGGATATACCCAAATTTCTTCCAGAATAACAATATCTGGCTTAAATTCTTGTAGTAGTTGATTTAATGCTTCTTCTGTTGCATGAGAATATCCCCAAAGAGTATCTGGATGTTTCCGAGGAGAAAACCACCATAAACGATTGATAAATTGTTCTTTTGGAGAACGTTTTTCCGTTACATTACAATGTTTCCAAACTGCAACCCCAGGGAGAGAAGTATGCTTAGGAGTCCAATTAGAAACAGAAAAAACACCAACTTCTCCAGATTTCATCATAATGTTGATGTTTTGCCAGGTGCGTAAACTCACACCTCCAATTGTTGGATAGGGTACTTCTTTGGTGATAAATAGGGTACGCATAGGAAAGGGAGAGATTTAAGTATACTTGTGGATATCTTGTCTAATATTCAGCTTGTTGATACGGATGCTGGAATTATCTTCAGTTTGTGAAATAGCGATCGCCCCAGTAAATGCACTGTCCACTATTATACTTATGCTCCCCAGGAAGGATATCAGTAAATCCTCTTGCTATGATTATTTATCAGGATATTGAGATGATACGGGATACTTAAATATGTTTTTTAATATACATTTATTCAGAGAAAATTAGAGAGAGGCAAAGTCCACCTCCGATGATAGGTTTATTATATGAATGGGTAGTGGACTGACGCAGCTATAATATTGTGATAAGTAATACTTGTCTCTGGGTTTTTATCCTACGCGCCCTATTTTTACTAAAATTTTTCAATCATCACGCAACCAAATATCGGTAATTTTTAACATTCTTTCAGAACTTATGCCTTTTTTGAATTTATTGTTTTTTTGCTTAATTTTTACTCTTTCCACAACATCTATCAAAGAGTCAAAAAGTTTCATGTCTCGCTCTTTCACTATAGCATCTGTAATTTTTTGTCCCTCTCCTTCATTCATTCCAGTTTGCATCAACTTACGTACTAATTGCAGCTTTTCAAATGTATTAAATATGTCTAATGGTTTGATATCTATAAGTTGTTTTTTCTTTATGTCTTTAAGTTCTGCTTCTAACTGAAATTTCTCCTTATTCTCTTCTATTAACTTATGAGCTAAGTTATCAATTCTTGATTCAATAGATTTTACAAAACTATTTAAAGTTTCTTGACTGATAATAGTTGTGCCTGTCATTTCAGGTAAATTATTTTTATCTCGAAACAATTCTATTTGCTTGACAATTACTTCATTATTGTCGTCTTCAACAATATAAACACTGACCATTTCTCCCAATTTTAAGTCTATCTCTCTGGCTCTAACAGCAGCATAATATTCAAAGTCTCCATTGATGACTTTATACGATTGGAAGCCACTTCTAGCAACAACAAGAGGGTTTATAAGACCTCCTACTGACAATATCGTCTGTGCAGCTTTTTCTATATCATCATTATCAAATATAGAGCGTGGAGTATCACAAATAATTCTCTTAACGGCAACAAGTGATGTAGAGAGTTTCATTAATTCATCCCTATTTTATTCAATACTTCTTTTGCTAATAATTCAAATTCTTGTGCTGAAAGTGAATTAGGTTTGAAATCCATTACTGAAATTGGATCAGCGATTTCCATGTCACCCATTTTAATGATTCTCTCTGCACATTTAGCTAAATCTTCTCTTTCATATATAACTGCTTCCAATACATCTAAATCATATTTATTTGCTATCTTTTCAATACGATTTCTGAGCGTAGAATTGACAAATTTGTGGTTAGTAGATATTTTGCAAGGTAGAACACCAAGAATTTGTAAGGGTGGAATTCTGACTTGCTTTCTAAAAGCATTTATTTTTTTAATAAATTCCTTGACATTAGTTAAACCCTGATTTGCAAATGGCTTTAAATCTGATGGAATAATTACATAGTCTGATGTGATAAGCGCTATTCTTGCATACAAGTTTAAAGAAGGTGGAGTATCAATCAAAACGACATCATATTTATCTTTTACCTCATTTAGCTTTTCAAGAAGTCCTAATTTGGTATGCTCTAGTTCACTTAAGTTTCTTTCCTCTGCAATTAAGTTAATATGGGAGGGTATCACGTATATTTCTGGATTACAGAAATTAGATTTTCTTGCAACTTCGGAAATAGGATATAACTCTTCAGATTGTAAAACTTGTAATATATTAGAGTCTTTAATATCATCATCATCTTCATCATCGAACTTGACTAAGCCTGTCGCAAAAGTTGAATTTGCTTGACTATCTAAATCTATAATCAATACTTGTTTGCCTTTTTTTCTCAGAGCAGCAGCTAAATTAACAACAGTAGTCGTCTTACCTACACCGCCCTTATTATGGTAAACTGCAATTACTTTCATATTTCTTTCCTTAGTCTTAACTTTAATTTCTGTTTGCTTAACTGCTGAGTTCTCACTTGTCTGTATTTTGTTAATATTCTCTCTTCCAATTAATTTCCTAATATCATCAATATTGGCTTCAACATCTTTCCCTAAACACTGAAAAACTATTTGAACCTCATCCTGGCTCTTTTTCTCATAAATTCTAATTTCTCTACCATTAGTTAATAATCCATATCTGACATTTAACTTTGTGAGATAATACTTAAGACGCAAAATATGAGTGTTCAAATTCTGCTTAGGATGCTTTGCTTCCATCACTATACTTAAGGGGGAATTCGCATCTAAAGTAAAAGGAATAACTTGAACACCAAAAGCTAAAAAATCTAAACGAATATTCCCAAAAGCGACTTCCTGATGCCAAGTTTCAGGAGTATATCCCAGTTGTGGCAACAGATATTGAACAATGAGTTTGCTTTCTACTTCGCTTTCATTACGACAAAGCTCAGGATTAAAAGACAAGCTCTCCTACCTCAATCGATAAAATTTTATACTTCCTTGATTATGACCTAGCCTTATGATTTTGTGTAATTAAAATTACTTATGATAATTTCTCAATGCATAATATAATTTCACAAAAGTAACAGGATTCGCGTGTTTATTTTGTATATTTTTCTTTTGAAACAAATTTTGTGGTAAGGTAATGCGTATTTAATTTGTATATTAGATGCGGGCAAAATACCTACAATAGAATAACTTGATGTTTTCGATTTATGTAATTTAGCTGCACGTCACCTAAATTTACTCAGAGCAGAAGTTTTTCTCAATTCTTTTATCCTGAATCTATCTCATCTGATTTGCGTGAGTTGCACCCATCACTGGTATAATCTGACTGCTTTCAAGCATCTCAAGTCGAGAAAATCTTAAATTTACCCGTGTTTTCTCCACAAAAATGAAATTTTGACGTTACCTAGATGGGAATGCATCAATAAAGAGGAATCAAGTGATGGGATATGTAATTGCTACAGCAAATATGAAGGGTGGAGTTGGTAAAACAACTCTGAGTGTGAATTTGGCAACTTGTTTAGCGAAGAATTATGGAAAGCGAGTGTTAGTACTAGATTTGGATAGTCAAATTAGTGCCACACTGAGTTTAATGTCACCTGTTGATTTTGCTAAGTATCGGAAACAAAGGAAAACTTTACGCTACTTGATTGATGCGATTATTACCCCTAATCTCCGGTTAAAATTGACAATCCAAGATATTATTCAATCCCAAGTTTGCAACCTGCCAGGATTAGATTTAATCCCTGGTGATATTGATTTATATGATGAGTTTGTGGTTTCAGAAATGCTGCATCAACAGGCAGTAAATTTAGGGGAGAATAATTTTGAAGCAATTTGGAATCGTTTTGAAAGAGTATTACTAGGGAAGGTTTTAGAACCGATTCGGGATGACTATGATTTTATCATTTTAGATTGCGCTCCTGGATACAACTTATTAACCCGTAGCGCTTTGGCAACGAGTAATTATTATATCTTACCTGCTAAACCTGAACCTTTATCAGTAGTGGGGATTCAACTATTAGAAAGACGTATTGCAAAATTGAAGGAAAGTCACGAGCAAGAGGCAAATATTGATATTAAAATGTTAGGTATTGTATTTACCATGTCAAATGCAAACTTGCTCACGGGTAGATATTACAAACAGGTAATGCAGCGAGTACAACAAGACTTTGGAGATGGGAAAATATTCCCTACACAAATTCCCGTGGATGTGAATGTTGCGAAAGCGGTAGATAGTTTTATGCCGGTAGTTTTGAGTTCTCCTGGTTCTTCTGGTTCTAAAGCGTTTATCCAATTAACTCAGGAAATGTTGCAGAAATTGTAGATAAAAAGCATCCCAAATGTGTAAATTGATTTTGTAGTGCGGTTATTCTACCGACTTCAGTAATGACAGTAGGGAGCAAGACTTCGGTGTGAACGCTACTTCGACAAAGCTCAATACAAGTCAATCGTTTGTGAAGCGTCTCCGGAGGAGATACACTACTCCCACTACTATCTTTTTTGCAAAATTGGGATGCTCTCAGGTTGCATTATTACATCGTAATGATGCATTGGAGTCGCAAAAAAACTCCGAATTTAATCATGGATGAAATTTAATTGCTAAACCCGTGCATCTACAGTTACTTTATATCTCACTTTGCTAGAATTCAATTGTCTACTGGCAATGATGATAATGTAATTACCAGCAGTGAGATTTTGGCGGGTAATTTGGTGAGAGAAAGAGTTGCGACTCTTAGCGATAATTTCACCACTATCGAGTCTACCATTTCTATTTTTATCCTGAACTAAGGTTAAATCTGTACGTCCTCCATCAGGTGCAACACCTTCCAAATTTAGGCGGAGATTAGAACGTCCGGTAAGAAGAATTTG
Organism: Calothrix sp. 336/3; assembly: GCF_000734895.2. Classification (GTDB taxonomy): domain Bacteria; phylum Cyanobacteriota; class Cyanobacteriia; order Cyanobacteriales; family Nostocaceae; genus 336-3. The sequence goes on from NZ_CP011382.1 coordinate 5,930,006, forward strand.
CTTAAAGTCCTCAAGATCATCTGTTGCAGTTACATCTCCTTGTATTGTACGAAATCCTGTGCCACTATTTAAATTACCGACAAAATCTGCTGCACTAACGCTATTGTCAAAATCTCTTATTGCAAAAGCTGGACTTGCTATTGCACAGGTAAGTACTGTTAGTAAAGCTAAACTTAGACGAGATGAATAGGGAAGCATCATTTTATTCCTCAAAAATGCAAAAGTTGGTTAATTCAATCGACTAAAAACTTAGACGTTGAAGTTTTTCCTTATATGCAATTTTTATTAATGATGCTGATAGCGAATGGGTGATAGTTCATAGAAAAAGCTATTCTATTACCTATTACCCATTACCTATTAAAAATCTCCTGCGAGAGCAGACACACACCGTTCACAAATGGCAGGATGTTCTGAGGATTCTCCGACATGGGTAGAGTAATTCCAACAGCGATCGCAACGAGTTCCCTCTGCATTCATCACACCGATGGTTAACCCGTTGGATTCGAGGGTGTATTTCAAATCTCCCATGGATTGGTTATTCTCGGCAATTTCTACCTGGGAAGTAATCAGTAAATACCGTAACTCATCTACCCCATTACTGCTACTTTTCATCTCCGTAAGGATAGCTCGCAATGCCTCATCACTGGTGTTAAGTATTACCTTAGCTTCCAGGGAAGAACCGATAAATTTATCTGTTCGTGCTTGCTCTAGTACCTTATTGACATCATTGCGGACATCTCGCAATTTATCCCAGGATGTAGCTAATTCTGGGTTTTGCCATTTGGGATCGATTTTCATCCAACCAGACTCAAATACTGATTGGTAGGGGGTTTTGTAAGGTAAATATTGCCAGATATCCTCTGCGAGGTGAGATAGTACGGGGGCGATCGCCTTGGTTAAATTTTCCAGCGCATACCAGTACACCGTTTGGCAACTGCGGCGACGGAAAGCGTCGGGACTGCTAATATAGAGCCTATCTTTGGCTACATCCATATAGAAGTTCGACAAATCCACCACACAGAAGTTTTGCACGGTTTGGAAAAAGCGGAAGAATTGGAAACTCTCAAATGCTTCTGTCACCTCTTGGAAAACTTCAGCCATACGGTGCAGCATATACTTATCCAGTTGAGGTAAATCGTCATATACCACTGCATCCTTTTCGGGGTCAAAATCATGTAAGTTACCCAAAAGGTTGCGCGCAGTGTTGCGAATCTTGTTACGAATATCGACTAACTGCTTGATGGTATTATTGCCAATACGCTGGTCAGAGGTATAATCCACCGACGACACCCACAAACGCAACACATCCGCACCATAACCCGGTTGCTTCTTCTGGTCTTTACCACCCTCGATGATTTCCCCTGGCTCTATGATATTACCTAGGGATTTACTCATCTTCCGCCCTTGCTCATCCAAGGTAAAACCATGGGTTAGTACTGTTTTATAGGGTGCGTGACCGTTGACTGCCACACTTGTAAGTAAGCTGGATTGAAACCATCCGCGATGCTGGTCTGAACCTTCTAAATAGATATCCACAGGATACTTTAATTCTGGTCGCTGTTTAGCTACAGCTGCCCAGGAAGAACCGGAATCAAACCACACATCCATGGTATCTGTACCGCGACGGTAGGATTTGCCATTACCACGGTAACTTTCAGGGAGTAACTCTTCAGTGGATAGCTCCCACCAAGCATCAGAACCTTTCTCCGCAACAATTTTTTGGACGTGCTTGATTGTCTCCTCATTTAGCAAGGGTTCCCCCGTTGCCTCATCATAGAATACAGGAATGGGCACACCCCAAGTCCGTTGCCGAGAAATACACCAATCAGAGCGATCGCTAACCATGGGTGTAATCCGGTTTTCCCCTTGAGCAGGTATCCACCGCACCTGGGAAATTGCTGCTAGAGCAGCTTCTCGGAATCCAGAAACCGAAGCAAACCACTGTTCTGTCGCACGGAAAATGGTTGGTTTTTTGGTTCGCCAATCATAGGGATATTTATGCACATATGGCTCCTCTTTTAACAGAGCAGCAGTTTCTGTAAGTGCATCGATAATTGCCTGGTTGCCTTCTCCTAGGACATTTAAACCAGAAAATTTACCTGCTTCCTCCGTGAAATTACCATTATCATCCACAGGTGAAAGCAATCTTAAACCGTAGCGCTGTCCCACAATGTAGTCTTCTTGACCATGCCCAGGGGCAGTATGTACCAAGCCTGTACCGGAATCCGTGGTAATGTAGTCGCCACCGATGACCACCGGACTTTCTCTTTCAAATAGGGGATGACGGTAGGTAGAATGTTCTAAATCTTTCCCTTTGAATGTGGCTTTTACGGATAGTTCTACACCTAGGGTTGCCGCTAAACTTTCCACTAAGCCTGCTGCCACAATTAAGTATTTTTTACCCTGGTAGCTATCTGTAGCAGTAACTTCCACCACTACATAGTCTAAATCGGGATTGACAGCCACTGCCAAGTTTGCCGGAATTGTCCAGGGTGTAGTTGTCCAAATGGCAACACCTAAATCTGGCAAATATCCACCTAATGCAGATTTGAGCGGCTCTGCCAAGCTTACCATGGGGAAAGCAGCATAGACACTGCGGGAAGTATGTCCTTCCGGGTATTCTAATTCTGCCTCAGCCAGGGCAGTTTTAGAGCTAGGACTCCAATGGACGGGTTTTAAACCCCGATAGATATAACCTTTCAGCACCATTTCCCCAAACACACCAATTTGTGCTGCTTCGTATTCCGGGGTGAGGGTGAGGTAGGGATTATCCCAGTCTCCCCATACACCATAGCGTTTGAAGCTTTGACGTTGGTTGTTAACGGTATCTAGGGCAAAATCTCTGGCTTTTTTACGTAATTCAATGGGGGTGAGGGTTTGTCGTTCTGCTTGTTTCATATTTTGCAGAACTTTTAATTCAATGGGTAAACCGTGACAATCCCAACCAGGAACATAACGGACTTTTTTTCCCTGTTGCAGCTGGTAACGATTAATAATATCTTTGAGGATTTTATTTAAAGCATGACCTATATGTAATGAACCATTAGCGTAGGGTGGTCCATCATGTAGTATAAATAACTCTCCAGGATTTTCCTGAGAGAGACGCTGATAAATTTGATTTTCTGCCCAAAACTTTTGGATTTCAGGTTCTCGCTTGAGAGCGTTTGCCCGCATATCAAAATTAGTCTTAGGTAAATTTACTGTATCTTTGTAGCTTTTAGATTCTGTCACAGTGCTAATGCTAGGGAGTTAATTAAGGACTGATTCTCACTATAATATCAGTGAGATTTTCTCTGGTTTGCATTTGCCGAAAATCAATCAGAGTACAGGGTTAAAATAATTCGTAATTCGTAATTCGTAATTCGTAATTATGTTTTGTGATGGGAATTTAAACCCCGACACAAAACACGCTGCTTATAGAAGCTCTTTACTTAAACCCCCAAAGTTGGTTAAACCTCTGGTGAATTCCCACCTGAAGAAGAAAGCAACTCATCAATCCATTTCTGATTATGAACTGATAATTTTGGTGGTGGGAGGGGTTGCTGATAGTTAATACGTTGGTGATATCCAGCACGTTCACACACCCCATCGACTATTGTCTGAAGATGAACTGGTTGTTCTGAGTCTTCGGGTTTTAATGGTAGGGGAAAGGTGGGTATAGGTTCTGGTAAATTGAATCCATAGAGGTCTGCTTGGGGACGTTGCCAACTGCGACTGACTATAATCCGGTAATCTGTTGCTTCTATTTCACCCAAAATAGTCATTGGTGGATGCTGACGTAGCAAGTCAATCTCAATCAAGTTTGTCTGAGAGGCAAAAATATCTCCCCGTTTCCGTTCGTATGCAGTTCTACCTTGACCTTTTTGTTTATTCTTGGGTGACAAGACTTCAATAATTGTAATTACTTGGTTATTCCCGACTTCTCTAACTGCTAAATAGCGATGTTTGACAGTCAATGACATTGGTAAGGTGATAGGTTGGGGACGTTTTTGGGTGAGAACGGAACTAGTATCCCTTAATAAATCCTCTGCTATTTTTGGGGGTGTATTTGTCCCAATAACCCCAACATCGGCAATTCCTACGAGTAAATCATCTCCCGTCTTTCCCTGTTCTTGATAGGTGCGAGTCTCCACCTCAATGTAGTATGTAGGTAGTAAATTTGGTGCTAGGGTGTCAGCGATCGCCACTAAAATTCTGGTATGAAAAGCAGACCAGAAAGCTGGTTGTTCAAGGTAAGGATTCATTCCAGGAAATCGTGGGAACATAGGGACAAACAGTTAACTGTCAGCTAATTTTTGTGTAATATATTGTAGTATACAGTAAATTTAGACGGGTGCGATCGCCATATGGCAATGAAATTAGATGGGGTAGTTCCCTTTGGTAGATCCTGGGATGAATATGTGCAGATGTTTCAACTGACAGAGACGGATTTGCAGAAGTCGATTCTGGGTGTGGGTGATGGTCCAGCTAGCTTTAACGCTGAGGGGACAAAACTGGGTTACAATATCAAGTCCATTGACCCACTGTATAAGTTTACCGCCAAGGAGATAAAAACCCGTTTTGATCAGGTGGTAGATAATATTATTGAACAGATAAAACAAACTCCCCAGGATTGGGTATGGACTTACCACGGTTCACTGGAAGGGTTACGGAAGAATCGGGAAAGGGCAATAGATAATTTTTGTCAAGACTACGAACAAGGAAAATTAGAGCAAAGATACGAAATTGGTGAATTACCAAAGTTGCAATACCGCGATCGCCAATTTCAATTAGGTTTGTGTTCCCATTTCCTGTTTCTCTATTCCCAGCAATTCGATGTCAACTTTCATTTGCAAGGGATTCGGGAGATGTTGCGCGTTTGTGAACAGGTGAGAATATTTCCCCTCCTGACTTTGATGTTAGAGCGATCGCCCCACCTAGAACCAGTTATCCAGCAGCTGACAAGGGATGGTTATAACTGTGAAATTATCCCTGTACCCTACGAATTACAGCGTGGTGGTAATGAAATGTTAAAAATTACCTCCCCAGATGCAGAATAATCCATCTCCTGGATTCCCTCAAACAGAGCTTTGCTTTATTGTGATAGTGGTTTCCTCAGAGATTTTTATGCGTAATCTTAGGCTATATATAATTCTCTTTTTCATTACCTTTTTCCTAGTCGCTGCTAGTACCTTTCTCGTGACAGCTGGTAGAACTATTGGACAATCGATGTTTGGTCGTAGTTTTGCGGAATCTCAACTCAATGATTATGTATCAAAAGTATTCAAGCAACAGCTCAATGGTGGCAGATGTCAAGCTGTTGATAGTGATGGTAACGGTTATGTTTCCTGTGACTACACCACCGTTAACCAACCAGATACACCGCGCGCGGTAGAATGTGCCGCATGGGGATTAGATGGATTCTTCAATCGTGGTTGCAGAACCCGCACCTTACCCGTAAATTAAACTGTTTTTGCGGGTGTTTTGCTACAAGCAAATTTTTCCCAAAACCCAACGAACTATATAACCCCTATTACCTCTACTCAGTAAATGCTACGATACAGCCAGTAGCAACCCAGTAGCAGCATTGATTGAGGTAGTCTGTGAGTAGAGATACGCTAGCTGACATCTACAATTCCTTCAATCCCTTTGAGACAGCATCAAAGGAAGCCTATGTTGATTGTCGAGAAGTCCGTGGTAATTGGGAAGTATACCAGGAATTAGGGAAGAAAATTGTCCTCTCAGATAAGCCTACCTGTCAGCTATGTTCCGGACACCGAGGTACAGGTAAGTCTACGGAATTATTACGTTTGAAAGAGAACCTAGAGAATAGAGGCTTTTTTGTTATCTATTTTGCGGTTGATGATCAGGATATTGAACCGGAAGATGTGGAATATGCGGATATATTAATGGCTTGTACGCGACATTTAGTAGAAGCTGTCAAGATAGAAAAGCACAATCCTCTGCTGGAATGGATGCAAGAGCGCTGGGAATCCTTCAAGGATTTGATGATGATGGAGTTATCCTTTGAAGGTTTGAGCTTAGAGCAGCAAATATCTCAATTTTCTAAAATTACCGCCACAATTAAAGCTGTACCCGATAAGCGTCGGGAAATCCGCCAGAAAATTAATGCCAATACTCCTTCCTTGGTGGAAGCGTTGAATGATTTTATTGTCAAAGCAGAGGAATATCTATCTAAAAAGTCCCAAGGGAAATCTTCCAAGAAAACACCATCCCAAGCTCCAGAATATCAAGGTTTAGTTGTGATTGTTGATAATCTGGATCGGATTGTGGAAGTTGCAGAGGAAGGTAAACCCAATAATTATCAAGAAATTTACCTCAATCGCAGCGAAATGTTACGGAGTTTGAAATGTCATATTATCTACACCGTACCTATTGATGTTGTCTATTCCGATTTAGCAACCAATTTTGATACCAGTTACCATAATCTGGAAGTCGTACCGATGATGATGGTACGTAATCCCGATGGTACAATTAACGAGGCTGGATTAAAGAAGCTGCGGCAATTAATTAGTCAGCGAGTCGGATTAGTTGAACCAGCCTTAGAAAAAGTTTTGGATGAAAAAATAGATGGGTTAGATATAACACCCATGTTTGATAGTCCAGAAACCCTGAATCAACTGTGTTTGATGAGTGGTGGACATATGCGAGATTTAATGAAATTGATTCAAGGTGCGATTGAAAACGTTGATCAATTACCGATTACCGCGAAAGCAGCAAAACGAGCAATTGATGGATTCAGAGAAACCTATCGCAAAGCAATTCAAGAGCATCATTGGGAAATTTTGGCTCAAGCAAATCATTGTAAAGATAAGAAAGACGATAAAGAACATTTACGTTTATTACGCAATCGTTCCTTGTTGGAGTATCGTTATTATGATGACGATGACAACTTGCAGATTTGGTGTGATGTTCATCCCTTGATTGAAGCGACTCCTAAATTTCAAAGTGCAATTAGTCAAATTCAACCTTAAGAGTATGTTTGAAAAGTCTTGATTGATGTATCAAATATTTTTTACCCCTCCCTAACCCTCCCCTTATAAACCTACGGTGTACATACAAGTGGTAGCTGTAAGGGTTTCAGGCGTTATAGACCCCTTAAATTGTCATTACGAGCGCAGCGATAGCGGAGCGAAGTAATCACATAATCCCGTGGTTTTTGCGATTGCTGAGTCGTTCCTCCTCGCAATGACAGGCTTCCAGAGCGATCGCACAACCTAAATCTAAATGACGAAACCAAGTGCTAGGGGGAATTTTTAGACTTGTGTGTACACCGTAGCCTTATAAACGGGAGGGAACTTGATTTTTCTTGTTTCCCACCTTTACAAGGGGGGATTAAGGAGGGTCATGAGACTAAGGAGCTTTTGTTGTATTTTTATACAGAATTGCTATGAGAAGTGATAACTCTTCTGATGACGAATTTAGGGAGGAAGATGTCTACAAAACCTTGTTACGCTCTTTGCGGTTGAAAAGAGGGTTTGGCATTGTGTTTGTGCAATGCTCTCCAGCAAGGGCGAAAAATTTGATTACCCAAGTTAGGGAAGATTTACCTCAGAAGAAAATAGGCGTTATTGAGTTAACAGCAGCGATTGATAATTTATATGATTTAGTTGCCCAACGTGGAGATAAAAACGAGTTAAATATTCTGTTTATTCAAGGTTTAGAAAAATCTTTAGAATCCTCCATTCAACCGGGTTATGGTGGTGAGGGAGAATATTATGTTTTGGATAGGGTTCCGAAAATTCTCGGTCATTTGAATCAGAAACGGGAAGGATTTAGAGAGAGTTTTCCTAATATTTGTTTTGTACTGATTTTGCCGTTATTTGCAATTAAATTCTTTATTCGTCGCGCTCCCGATTTTTTTGATTGGAGTTCGGGAGTATTTGAGTTTCCTGATAAGCAAGAACTGATTGCAGAATCCTATGACAAGTTAATTTTACAGGGAAATTTTGATGAATATATCAACCTCACTCCCGCACAACAGACTGAGAAACTTCTGGCGTTTGAAGCACTCCTAGAATATGAAGAATCCCCAGAGCGTAGAGCAGATATTTATTGTCAACAGGGAACATTATTTGTTGCTGTGGGAGATTTTATCAGCGCTGTTGCTTCCTATGATAAAGCTCTGCAATTCAAACCTGATTTACATCAAGCTTGGTATAACCGGGGTATTGCTCTACATAATCTAGGAAGGTATGAGGAGGCTGTTGCATCCTATGATAAAGCTCTGCAATTCAAACCTGATAAGCATCAAGCTTGGTATAACCGGGGTGTTGCTCTGCGTAATTTGGGAAGGTATGAGGAGGCTGTTGCATCCTATGATAAAGCTCTGCAATTCAAACCTGATGATGATGCAACTTGGTATAACCGGGGTATTGCTCTAGCTTATTTGGGAAGCTATAAGAAGGCTGTTGCTTCCTATGATAAAGCTCTGCAATTCAAACCTGATAAGCATCAAGCTTGGTATGGACGGGGTTATGCTCTAGATGAGTTGGGAAGGTATGAGGAGGCTGTTACTTCCTATGATAAAGCTCTGCAATTCAAACCTGATGATGATACAGCTTGGAATAACCGGGGTGTTGCTCTAGGTAATTTGGGAAGGTATGAGGAGGCTGTTGCTTCCTATGATAAAGCTCTGCAATTCAAACCTGATGATGATACAGCTTGGAATAACCGGGGTGTTGCTCTAGGTAATCTGGGAAGGTATGAGGAGGCTGTTGCTTCCTATGATAAAGCTCTGCAATTCAAACCTGATTTACATCAAGCTTGGTATAACCGGGGTGTTGCTCTGCGTAATTTGGGAAGGTATGAGGAGGCTGTTGCTTCCTATGATAAAGCTCTGCAATTCAAACCTGATAAGCATGAAGCTTGGTATGGACGGGGTTATGCTCTAGGTAATCTGGGAAGGTATGAGGAGGCTGTTGCTTCCTATGATAAAGCTCTGCAATTCAAACCTGATAAGCATGAAGCTTGGTATAACCGGGGTATTGCTCTAGGTAATCTGGGAAGGTATGAGGAGGCTGTTGCTTCCTATGACAAAGCTCTGGAATTCAAACCTGATAAGCATGAAGCTTGGTATGGACGGGGTTATGCTCTAGGTAATCTGGGAAGGTATGAGGAGGCTGTTGCTTCCTGTGATAAAGCTCTGGAATTCAAACCTGATAAGCATGAAGCTTGGTATGGACGGGGTTATGCTCTAGGTAATTTGGGAAGGTATGAGGAGGCTGTTGCTTCCTATGATAAAGCTCTGCAATTCAAACCTGATGATGATGCAGCTTGGTATAACCGGGGTAATGCTCTAGGTAATTTGGGAAGGTATGAGGAGGCTGTTGCTTCCTATGATAAAGCTCTGCAATTCAAACCTGATAAGCATGAAGCTTGGAATAACCGGGGTATTGCTCTAGATGAGTTGGGAAGGTATGAGGAGGCTGTTGCATCCTATGATAAAGCTCTGCAATTCAAACCTGATAAGAATGAAGCTTGGTATAATCGCGCCTGTGCCTATGCTAATTTAGGTGATATGGATGCTGCCATGGAAAACCTAGAAACTGCTATTAGGTTAGATGAAAAGTACCGAGAGATGGCGAAAACGGATACTGATTTTGATAGTATGCGCCATGAACCACGGTTTCAAGCTTTGATTCAAGGATAGCTCGGACGGTTTAGAGACAGTTCTCGATTTTACTTTGTGCCTTTTTTGGGATAAAAAAATCATGCAAAAACTATGACGAAAAACTTGTTCCAAGACTCCGGTTTGGATACAGGTAAGGGAAGCTCTGCTTCCCTGTTTGAGGCGGAGCCTCGTGGAATAAGTCCCCACGCGGAGCATGGGAACGAAAGAAAATATTTGCCCTCTACGTCTTTTGGAAAAGTAGACTTGGATTCCGATTCCCCACTTTTTAAGGGGGGTTAGGGGGGATCTCTAAGTGCCTAAAATCACACTATATCCCATTGACTGGCTTTCAGGGGATTTGCGATCGCCTATATCCCCTTCTCTGAACAGCAACTGAGTATATTTTATTTTTTGTACAATCTGCCATTACGCATTTGCAAGACAGGATAATTGCAGCGTCTGACTAATTGCTCATCGTGGGTGGTGACAATTACCGTTGCACCAAAGGTATTGAGTTTTCGGAGTATTTGCATAATTTGCCAGGAATTATCTGGATCCAAATTCCCCGTAGGTTCATCGGCGAGAATGAGGGGTGGTGTGCTAATAATTGCCCGCGCAATGCCAACTCTTTGCTGCTCTCCACCGGAAAGTTGTGCAGGAAACTGACTAGCTTTATCTAGTAATCCGACTAATTTCAGGGTGGGTTCTAAACGACGCTGAATTTCCTTGCGGGTATAGCCTTGGGTTTGCAGAACGATGGTAATATTTTCGGCAACGGTGCGCTGGGGTATGAGCTTGTAGTCTTGAAAAACAATACCGATGCGTCGTCGTAAAAAAGACAGGCGATCGCCCCGTAAATTTGCGACATCTAACCCATCAACGATAACTTCCCCCTCGGTAGCTAATTCCTCCCCGTAGAGTAATTTCAACAGTGTGGATTTACCAGAACCGCTAGGTCCTGTAATAAATAAAAATTCTCCCTGCTTCACAGCTAAATTCCCGTTGCTGACAGCATTTTGTCCGTTCCCATAGGTTTTGACAACATCACGTAACTGCACCACTATCTGCTGCTGCTGTTCTTGTTCCTGACTTTTTGCCTCGATATTTTCTAGGGCAATATTACGTGTTAATACTGGCATTGGTCGTTTATCCTCATACCCATAGCGAGAGAACTACAAAGTCATAGTTCCCAAGTAATCACCAGAATTTCACATTGGCTTCAAAATTTTTTGATGAAAAAGACACAGGGGCTGTTCACCACCTAACACCAGCAGCCCATCAAGTTAGAATAGGAAAATAATCTTTGCATCGATGCCGTCTATGCGTCAACAAGTCTTAGCCTGGTTAAGGGAAAATGTGCCGGATTCGCGGGTAAATCACATTTTGCGGGTGGAAGAATTAGCTAGGAATTTGGCTGTTCACCATGGTGTTGATAGCGAAAAAGCCGCGTTGGCTGGATTGATGCATGATTTGGCAAAATTTTTTAAACCCCGTAAGCTCCTAGCTATGGCAAGTAGGGGTGGGGTGGAAATAGATGCGGTAATGTCCACTACCCCCCATCTGTTACACGCGGATGTGAGTGCAATTGTCGCACGGGAAACCTTCGGGGTAAAAGATACGGATGTGTTAGAGGCGATCGCCAATCATACCCTAGGCAGACCAGCCATGAATCCCCTCAGCTGTATTGTATTCCTGGCGGATGCCTTGGAACCAGGACGGGGAGACTCCGAACAATTACAGACCTTAAGAAATGTCAGCCAAGAAAATATCCACCGGGGAGTGTGGCTAACCTGCGATTATACCCTGAAATATCTACTTGATAGCCCCTACCTCATCCACCCCAGGGCGATCGCTACCCGCAATTGGTTCTTAAATGAGTCCAAAAACAAACCAGCAATTTGATAACAGTAATCTCTGACCCCAGTTTTTTTGCTAGTATGCAAACAAACCAGATTAGAAAGTTGCAATTGAATATTTGTTGGTTTTCGTCTGTCAAAAAACGTTGCAATCAAAGAGCATCTGAGGTTTAATGTCTGATTTCTTTCCCGTAAATTCCCCCTTCCCATCCCTTGCTGTCACCGAAAGCACAGCTTCCACCATAGCTACTGATGATGAAAGTCGGCAACTCGCTTTCACCGTTGCCACAGCTGCATCGGAACGCAAAGCTGGTGAAATTATACTATTGCGAGTCGCTGAAGTTTGTTACCTCGCTGATTATTTTGTGATGCTGACGGGCTATTCCCGTGTACAAGTCAGGGCGATCGCCGATGCTGTGGAAAAAGAAGTAGAAGAAAAATTACATCGTCTTCCCCTCCGTAGCGAAGGAAAAATGGAAGGCAGTTGGGTACTCCATGACTATGGAGATGTGATAGTTCATGTCATGATGCCCAAGGAACGGGAATTCTATAACTTGGAAGCCTTCTGGGGACACGCAGAACGTATAGAATTTGACACATCCGATGAAGGCGGGGGTAAGGCAAGATGATAGAGTCTTCGGTGCATAGTTGTCCGGTACCCACAGAACAACAGCCCTTGAATGAATATGAGGAGCTAAAATCTGCTTGGATGTTTCGTGACTGCACTCTCCCCTGGAGAAAATACATCAGCAAAATTGTCTGGGTTTGGAGTCTCTCCTTAATCGTCGCCTGTCCCGTAGCAGCTGTCAGTTTTCCCATTCATAAATACTTTGTCCAATTCCTCCTCACCAGTGCAGCTGGGGGAAGCGTGGGTGTCATTCTTGTACTAGTGCAAATGTACTTAGGATGGTCTTACGTGCGCGATCGCCTCAGCAGTCCGATAATTTTCTATGAAGAATCGGGTTGGTACGATGGTCAAACCTGGACAAAACCAGAAGCAATATTAAGCCGCGATCGGCTGATAGTCTCCTATCAAATTAAACCAATTATCCAACGGTTACAAATTACCTTTGCTGGCTTGGCTGTATTCTTCCTAGCTGGTACGATAGTTTGGCACTTAGTTTAACACTTAGTCTAAATTGTCAATGGTCAATAGTCACTAGAAACGGTCGCCTGTCAGCCCAGGTAACTACTCAAAATTAGCTATTGACAACTGACTCAAAAAATGATGACACAATTAAGAGATATTCACCCATGACAATGGGCAAACGAACCCAGGCAACATCATTAGAAGTGAGGTTGCTACGCGAAGGTATTATCGAATCTCGACACGTAGTCCAAGCCGTTGTTTGTGATGAACGTGGGCGGGTGCTATCCGTTGCCGGAAACTCCGAAACCGCAACTTTTGTCAGATCAGCCCTCAAACCATTTCAAGCCCTTGCTGTCACCAGTACAGGGACACTGGAACGTTTTGATTTGAGCGATCGCGACTTAGCAATTATCACCAGTTCCCACAAGGGCAGTATTGAACAGGTACGGCAAACATTTAATATTCTCTGGCGGGCAGATATTGACCCTTCGGCTCTCCAATGCCCCACCCCAGAAGGAAAAAGCAGCCCTCTGGAATATAACTGTTCCGGAAAACACGCCGGAATGTTGGCAGTCTGCCAGCAGTGCAACTGGTCTTTAAGTAATTATTTACAACGTAAGCACCCTGTCCAGCAGTTAATTTTAAATAAAGTATCTGAACTCCTACGGATGCCTGCTGCTGAATTCATTAGTGCCCACGATGATTGTGGTGCCCCAACTTATTTGATGCAGCTGGGACAAATCGCTTCCCTCTATGCCCAACTAGCCTCCCGTAGCGGCTTGGATTTAGAACGTATTGTCCGCGCCATGACTCACCACCCCACGATGATTGCTGGAGAGGGAGAATTTGACACGGAACTCATGCGCCTTGCCCCCGGAGAAATTGTCAGCAAGTCCGGTGCGGAAGGAGTCCAGTGCATCGCGCGCTTGGGTGAAGGTATGGGACTAGCAATCAAGGCGATCGATGGCTCGAAACGGGCAAAATATGCCGTGGCAATTCACCTGCTCCAACAGATGGGTTGGATTACTCCCAGCGTTGCGGAAGCCCTCGCAGAAAGGTTTATGCTCATTGGTAAATACAAGCGTTTAGAAGTCGTCGGAGAATTATCGATTTTGTAGTTGCCAAAAGATAAAAGGTGGTGCTATACTAGCTAAAGAAGGCGACGCGGGATAGAGCAGCCTGGTAGCTCGTCGGGCTCATAACCCGAAGGTCAGTGGTTCAAATCCACTTCCCGCCACCAAATTAAGTTAGTAAATTTTAATCCTCTCTGGAAGTTATTTCTAGGGGGGATTAATTTTTTGATAGAGAAGTAAAGAAAAGTGTGATGATGGCTCCCTTGAACTGAGGAAAGGAAAGTTTTGATCTATTCTGGAGGAGAAACATCCAAGACGTGCGGAGAGCCAAAGTTGTGAAGTTGCAGCGACCAATTTTAGTAGGTGGACTGGGACTATCTTTTAGCCTATGGTTTTTACAGAGTTGGCATGATTCTGTAGGGCAGTTAGGTGAGCTAAGTCTCTTAAGTTTGATTGCTGTGGGCGGTGGTTTGTGGCTGTTGAAATATAAACGTGCCAAAGCTGGCAACGACCCCCTAGATAGCATACCAACAAGTCGGGAAATAGTGGAAGAGGCGATCGCTAAGTCTGAGACAGTTATTTCCTTTCTGGCTCAGGAAGCAGAAAACCACCCCAGTCTGGCAGATTTGCGGGCACAAGCTCAAGATTTATACTCCCAGCTAGATAGGGAAAATATCAATGTTGCAGTCACTGGTGGGAAATCAGTGGGGAAAACAACTCTAATTCAAACTTTACAGCCCCATTTCCCCCATAGCCAATTTCAGGAAACCTCACCTCTGTTGCAGGAAGTCAATCAAGATACACAATCCTTAATAGATGCGAATCAGGCAGATTTTGTCTTATTTCTCACCAATGGAGATTTGACAGATTCGGAATATCAAGCTTTGCACCAGGTAAAAGCAACTTCTCAAAGAGCAATGCTGGTGTTCAATAAGCAAGATCAGTATTTGCCAGAGGAGCGAGCTAGTATTTTCCTCTCCCTTCAGCAACGCTTCCCCCAAACCGTGGCAACTGCTGCATCTCCTTTACCAATCAAGGTTCGCAAACATGGTGAAGATGGTTCGATTCAAGAGTGGATGGAACAACCTGTACCCGATACACAGCAAATTATCCAGCAGTTGGGGGGAATTATTAGCAATCAAGGGCAACAATTAGTTTGGGCGACTACCCAAAGACAAGCCTTGTTATTGCAAGCTACTGCTAAGGAATATTTGAACGGTGTGAGGAGCGATCGCGCTACCCCTGTGATTGAACAGTATCAATGGATTGCCGCAGCAGCAGCTTTTGCCAATCCCCTACCTGCCTTAGATTTATTAGCAACCGCCGCCATTAACGGTCAAATGGTTGTAGATTTAGGTCATATTTATCAACAAAAATTCTCCCTAGAGCAAGCCAAAACCGTTGCTGGGGAAATGGGTAGTTTGATGTTGAAACTGGGTTTAGTGGAACTTTCCACCAAGGCGATCGGCACTGTTTTGAAAACTAATGCGATCACCTACGTTGCTGGTGGTGTGGTTGAGGGTGTCAGTGCTGCATATTTAACTCGGTTAGCAGGTTTAAGTTTAATTGCCTATTTCCAGGAGCAGGAAATTGCAGTGAATTCTGGAAGTACATTGAACTTAGACAAGCTACGGCAAACTATTCAAAATGTCTTTCAGGAAAACCAAAAGACAGCATTTATCCAAACTTTCGTACAGCAAGGTGTGAAGCGTTTATTACCAGAAACAACAGACGCAAAACTGATTACTGCTGAGAATGCAGCTGTTTAGCACCCAGCGATCGCCTCTTTGTACCGTGAATTCAGAATGAAGGTAGGCGATCGCCTCTCCTTAGGGAAATAAGACTATGACAATTGTGGCTGGCGATCGCCCAAATTTCGGAAAAATCTTCTCGTTTTTCTCTGGTGCTGGTTTTCTCGATTTGGGTTTTGAAACTAGTGGTTTTGATATTGTCTATGTCAATGAAATTTTTTCGCCTTTTCTGGCAGCATACCGCTATTCACGACAACTTTTAAACCTGCCATTACCGGAGTATGGCTATTATTGTGGAGAAGAGCATGATATTAGTAAATTGCTCCTGGGTACTGCTGCCAACCTTCCAGATTTTATCCAAGATTGCCGCCGCTATCATCATCCTATCGGTTTTATTGGTGGTCCTCCCTGTCCAGATTTCTCCGTGGGTGGCAAAAATCGCGGACAATTCGGAGATAATGGGAAGCTATCAGCCGCCTATGTGGAATTAATTTGTCATTACCAACCGGATTTTTTCCTGTTTGAAAATGTCAAGGGATTATGGAAAACCCACAAGCATCGGTTATTCTTTGAAAGTTTAAAACGTAAATTAAAATTAGCTGGATACCTCCTGACAACAAAATTGATTAACTGCATCGAGTATGGAGTACCTCAAAATCGAGAAAGGATAATTATTATTGGGTTTAGTCAAAAATTCTGCACGTCAAAGGATTCCAGGTTAGATTACCGATTTCCTTGGCATAAATATGTACTTTACAATCAAGAAAAAATCTTCCAGTTACCCTGGATAGAAAAAACCTTATTTCAAGAAAATTCTATATTTCCCTGTCCAGAAAATATCATCCCAGAATTAACAGTGGAATATTGGTTTAGAAAAAATCACGTCACTTCCCATCCCAACTCTCACCATTATTTTCAACCACGGGCTGGTATCACAAAATTGGCTGCCATTGATGAAGGTGATGATTCTGGAAAATCCTACAAACGTCTGCACCGATGGCGATTTTCTCCAACCGCTTGTTATGGGAATAATGAAGTTCATTTACATCCCTATAAAATTAGGCGTATTTCTGTTGCTGAAGCATTAGCGATTCAATCCTTACCTCAGAAATTTGCTTTACCAGAAAATATGTCATTAACTAATATGTTTAAAACCATTGGGAATGGTGTACCTTATTTCACTGCTAAAGCCATAGCTCAGAATATTCGTGATTTTTTAGATGAAAAATTATAGGGAAATTAAGAT
This sequence comes from Calothrix sp. 336/3, assembly GCF_000734895.2. Taxonomy (GTDB): domain Bacteria; phylum Cyanobacteriota; class Cyanobacteriia; order Cyanobacteriales; family Nostocaceae; genus 336-3. Next base: position 5,946,635 of record NZ_CP011382.1, read on the forward strand.
ATCTACAATACAAAGCTTGCCAGCTTTTGGCATAGGTAATTTAGATGGGTTTGAGTCAACGACTAATTATCTGAAGTGTGACAATTCGCCGTGATTCACAGAAAGTGGCTGAAGAGCGTCTCCAAAGCCCTAATATTATGTTTTAATTTATTAAAAATACCTAATTTTTATTGATAAATGTTAATAATCCACCCGGGGAGTAAAAATCATGGCATCAGACTATCCAGACATTGATATTGCGCCCTACATTGATCATGCCTTATTGATGCCCACAGCCACAATAGAGCAGGCGAAACACTGGTGTGAGGAGGCAGATAGATACGGGTTTGCATCTGTCTGTGTTTACCCCACCCATGTACGACTGGCAGCAGAGTTGCTCCATGGTAAAAAACCAAAGGTTTGTACCGTGATTGGTTTTCCCTCTGGTGCCCATAGTTCGAGTGTCAAATTATACGAAGCCCAGGAAGCCGTAGAAAATGGTGCAACAGAATTAGACTTAGTAATTAATCTTGGGTGGGTGAAATCTGGGGATACGGAAGCGGTGCATCGAGAAGTTGCGGAAATTTGTGAGGAATCAGGGCAACCAGTTAAGGTAATATTAGAAACAACTCTGTTAACAGATACTGAGAAACGTTGGGTGGCAGAAGTCTCCATGGATGCGGGTGCAGCTTTTTTGAAAACTAGTACAGGGTGGCACGGGGGAGCAACGATCGCCGATATTCGACTGTTAAAAGAAGTTGCCCGCGATCGCGTCGGAATTAAAGCTTCCGGAGGAATTCGCACCCTGGAACAAGCTTTAGAATTAATTATGGCAGGGGCAACCAGATTGGGTACATCCCGTGGTGTAGATTTGTTACGGCAACGCGATAGGCTGGATAAGGAAGAATCTTAAAAAATATTCAGAGAACAGGGAACAGTTATTTTTTCTACATGAATAACTGATAACCATTGATACAAAATGAGTAAGACTTATAAAGTAACGGGAATCAACTTAAAGAGTCAGGTATTTGGTGAAGCCGATCGATTAGTGACAGTTTTGACCAAAGAACATGGTTTAATTAAGGCGATCGCCCCCGGAGCTAGAAAACATCACTCTAGTTTGGGGGGGAGAAGTGGGATGTTTGTTGTTAATGAATTATTGATTGCCAAGGGGCGATCGCTAGATAAAATTACCCAAGCTCAAACCATTGAATCCTACCCAGGTTTGGCAAAAGACTTGGGAAAACTTGCTGCTAGTCAATATCTGGCGGAAATTGCCCTCTGTCAAGCTTTAAGCGAACAACCCCAAGAAGAGTTATTTATCCTACTTAACCAACATTTACAGCGTTTACAAACCATTCCCCCAGGTAATTTAAATAGTATTATTGCTTACCTGAGTCACGGAATTTATCAACTTCTAGCCCTAGCAGGGTTTACTCCCCAAGTTAACCAATGTTGTCTCTCACAAGTGATGATAGAAGTAGACACCAATAATCCCCATTGGCAAGTTGGTTTTAGCGTCAATGCTGGGGGGATTGTCTGTTTAAGTGCGTGGGAAGCCATGAAAACAGCAGCAAAGCCAGAGCAAACAGCACAATTACCAGTAATTAGCGAGACTAGGAGTACATACCCCACCACCGCAGTACCATCCCCCAACTATGAAATTGTTGATCATCAACAAGAATTACCCAAAATCACCCGTCGTTTAAAAATCCCAGAATTTCACCTGCTCCAGCAGTTGTCACAACCAGAGATAATGCAAGATACGGCAACAGAAAATGCTTGGTTATCGATTGAGCAAATTTTGCGCCAGTATGCTCAGTATCACTTTGGTAATATTATTCGCTCTGCCACTCTGATAGATTCATATTTTGCTGCTAACCATGATGCAACCGTCTGATTTGGAAACTAAATTTATCTCACCCTTACCCAGTCATGGCAAAAAACACAATCGGACAACAACACCTAAATTACCGAACCATTTAAGTGTTGTCAAAAGTACAGATGAGATTCACCATTCTGAGAATTCTCCCCCCAACTTTACCGACAACTGTAAATCCCTGACATCAAACCACAAGGATAATCAGGCTGATACTGGGGAGATATGCACTAAAGTTATAGAAAAGGGCGATCGCCCCAGTCAATCAAATATTGATGGTAAAGGGACGCAGGGATTTTTACCAGTACTGCAAAACCCTAATTTCCTCTCTCTATGGGGAGGACAGGTATTTTGTCAACTGGCAGATAAAGTTTATCTGGTATTAATGATTGCTCTGATTCATACCCAATTCCACCGGGGAGAAGAGACAATTAGTGCCTGGGTATCAGTACTGATGATGGCTTTTACAATTCCTGCGGTGTTGTTCGGTTCCCTTGCTGGGGTATTTGTAGATCGTTGGTCAAAAAAAGCTGTATTAGTAGCAACAAATATTTGTCGGGGAATTTTAGTTTTGGGAATTCCCGGTTTATTGTGGTTAACCCGCGATTGGCAACCTATTGGTAAATTTCCCGTCGGTTTTGCCATTATTTTAGGCGTAACATTCTTAGTTTCCACCCTGACACAATTTTTTGCCCCCGCAGAGCAAGCAGCAATTCCCCTAGTCGTACCCGAAGAAAATTTACTCTCTGCCAATTCCCTATACACCACAACCATGATGGCATCTGTAATCGTCGGTTTTGCCATTGGGGAACCACTGTTAGCAGCTGCGGATAGTTTGTGGTTCCGTATTGGAGGTAGCGATGGTTTTGGCAAAGAATTACTTGTCGGTGGTAGTTACGCGATCGCGGGTTTGATTCTCCTCCTCCTTGTCACCCACGAAAAACCCCAAGCACAAGAGAAAGAATCACCCCATGTTTTTGCTGACTTACGTGACGGTTTCCTTTACCTCAAAGAAAATATCCGTCTGCGCAATGCTTTGATTCAACTAGTGATTCTCTTTTCCGTATTTGCTGCACTCACAGTTTTAGCAGTCAGTATTGCCGAAGTTATTCCTGATATCAAACCCGAACAATTTGGTTTCCTCCTCGCAGCAGGTGGAGTAGGAATTGCTCTGGGAGCAACATCCTTAGGAAATTTGGGACAAAGATTTTCCTTTACCCAACTCAGTTTAATTGGTTGCGCTGGTATGACAGTTGCTCTGACAGGTTTATCTATCTTCACCCAACAACTGTGGATGGTTCTAATCCTAATCACCTTAGTCGGTGTCTTTGGTGCGTTAGTCGGTATTCCTATGCAAACCACCATCCAAACCGAAACACCACCAGAAATGCGGGGCAAAGTTTTCGGTTTACAAAATAACGTCATTAATATTGCTCTCTCCCTACCCTTGGCTTTAGCTGGTGTGGCAGAAACCTTTGTGGGATTAAGAACCGTCTTTTTGGGACTAGCAGTTATTGTCCTCCTTGGTGGCGTGTTTACCTGGTACAATTCTCCCAGGTCTTCCTCAAACTAGAGAAAACTATATCCTCAGAACCAGCCCAAATTCTATCCTCAATCCAAGTCGATGGTTTCATGGTAGACTAATTCCAGTCACTGACTAGGACGCTATTCTTACTGCTACCATTTTGCGGTATTCATCGAACTTAACCAATCTTTTGTCGAGTCAAAAAAGTCTGCGATCGCCAAGGTTAGACTTTACCCCATAGCTTATCGGTATTGATTGTGAAAACTTGACTCTGCATCAACAATTTGTTCATCACAAGTTGACACAGAAGATTAACAAAATGGCGACAATCAAGAATTAGGAGACAATCATCTCACCTCTGGTTTGTCACCTCTATTAAATAGAAGTAAATAGCTGATAAAAAATCATAAACTATTTTCGCTTTACCTAATTTAGTAAAACAGAGAATGCGTATAGCCTGGATTGGAAAAAAATCGCCATTTTGTGGTAATGTCACCTACAGTCGAGAGATTACCAATGCTTTACTAGACCGGGGACATCAAGTCAGTTTTCTGCACTTTGCCCAAGAAGAAAGGGAACCAGATAATTGGCCCAAGTTTCAAGAAGTTTCCCTACCATTCATTTATAAGTCACAGGTTTATACAATTCCCACCCTGAAGGCAACTAAGGTATTAAGCGAATCTTTAGAACGTCTGCAACCGGACATTGTTCACGCTTCATTAACTTTGTCTCCCCTTGATTTTATTCTCCCCGAAATCTGTGAAGAATTAAATTTGCCCCTAGTCGCCACTTTCCATACACCTTTTGCTGGCAAGGGAGCTAAATTGATTTCTGGTACTCAGTTACTGGCGTATCAACTCTATGCACCCTTTTTGGGACAATATGATCGCGTGATTGTCTTCTCCCAATTGCAGCGAGACTTACTGGGAAAAATGGGTGTACCCCTAGAAAATATTGCGATTATCCCTAACGGAGTCGATATCAACAAGTATTACCCTGCTCCGACACCTTCCCTCAAGGAAGAATTTCAAGCAGAACGTTTGTTTTTATACCAGGGACGTTTAGCTCCAGAAAAGAATGTGGAAGCTTTACTCCGAGCCTGGAAACAGGCAAAGATGGCACCAACTAGTAAACTATTAATTGTAGGTGATGGTCCCCTACGCTCGTCCCTGGAACCATTCTATGGTGAAGATTATGGAGTCTATTGGTTAGGTTTCATCGCAGAAGAGCAGCGCAGAATCGAGCTTTTGCGAGGAGCTGACGTATTTATTTTACCATCTTTAGTAGAAGGTTTATCCCTATCATTACTAGAAGCTATGGCTTGTGGTAAAGCTTGTTTAGCAACTGATGTCGGTGCTGATGGGGAAGTATTAGAGGGTGGAGCGGGAATTGTTCTCAGTACTAAAACTGTGCGATCGCAACTACGCACCCTCCTCCCCCTATTTCAGGATCACCCAGAAATGACAACAGTATTAGGGGAAAAAGCTAGAAATCGGATTTTAGAACGTTACACCCTCAGTAATAACATTACCCATCTCGAACGACTTTATGAAGAAGTGTTAAAACAACGGAGTTTTATGCATCTCAGTCGCGGAGCTTAGAGGGATAAATTGGGAGTACATTACTAATCTAATAACTCTCCCGTTTCTTGTAATGCGTGCAAACGATGGTAAATACCACCATGTTGTAAAAGTTGCTCGTGGTTGCCAACTTCGATAATCTTGCCTTGGTCAAGGACTACTATCTTATCAGCTTCCCGTACCGTACTTAAACGGTGAGCAATGACGATGGTGGTGCGGGTTCCTTGGAGCGATCGCATCGCTAATTGAATTGCTCTTTCCGACTCATAATCTAAACTTGAAGTCGCTTCATCAAAAACCAGTACATCTGGTTCTACTAGTAAAGCACGAGCAATCCCTAAACGTTGTCTCTGTCCACCAGATAGCCTCACACCCCGCTCACCAACTACGGTATAGTAACCCTGGGGTAAATGTTGAATTACCTCATCTAGTCTGGCAATTTTACAAGCAGCTTCTACCTGAGCAAAACTAGCGTGGGGTTTCCCATATTTCAGGTTATCCAAAACTGTACCGTTGAATACGTCCACTTCCTGGTGAACGATCGCCAGTCTTCTTCTGTAACCTCCCACATCCAGATTTTTGATATCTTGCCCATCAATCAGAATTTCTCCCTGATTCGGTTCAAAATACCGCAGCAACAGCTTAACTAAGGTAGATTTTCCGGAACCGGAACGTCCCACCAATGCTACAGTTTGATAGGGTTCAATTAGTAAATTAATCCCATGTAAAACCTGGCGATCGGCTTCGTAACCAAAATTCACCCCAGAAAATTCGATTTTGCCGCTAAATTTATAGGGTGAAGCCTGATTTTTCTCAGGTTCTAGTAAACCTACACTATCGATACCTGCGGGTTCATTGAGAAACTCGTGGTACCGCAACATGGAACTATAACGACGAGCAAAAACCTCTGCCAAATTACTAATCGGCTCTAACTCTGCATAAGCCATACTAGACAGAGTTAGGGTCATAATAAAATGACCTAAGGAAATTCTACCATTAACCGTCGCTGCTAAGGTTAAACCCAAAATACTAAAGACACAAAACTGAATCACTGTTCTTTGCCAAGTACTGAGTCGGGTATAACCTTTGTGAATTCGGTAATCAACTACTGTCAGTTCCCTCTGAAAACGTTGTTTCTGTCGCTGTAATTCCTTAGCTTCCGTTGCAAAAGCTTTGACTGTCTTAATATTCGTAATTAACTCAGATGTGCGACTTTCCGTATTCTCCATGTACTTATCTAAGTTACCCTCATGCCAAATAATCTTTTGCAAATCCTTGAGAGTAACTGTCAGGATGACAACGAAAGATATCAGATATAGGATAGCGATTCGCCATTCAATCAGCCAGATAAAAGCAAAGATTCCCACTACACGAGCTAGCTTGGGAATTAATTGTCCGGCAATTTCTGGATAAGTCCATGTATGATTAGCAATACCCCTAGCTACCCGACCAGAGATTCTTCCAGGGTTGTTTTCATCGTAGAATTCTAGGGGTAAGGTGAGAATTTTGGCAATTGTTTGACCATTGTGATCTCGTCTTGCCCGCAAAGCAATATCCCAATGGAACCATACAGTTAACCAGGGTTGGGTTGGCGCACGTACTACAGTCGCCAGAAAAATTATACCGAGTAATACACCCAAGGATAGCGTATTATTCACAGGATAATTAATGGTTTCACCCAAGAAGGCGATCGCCATCCCCAGGGGTTTATCTAACGGTTGACTTGACAATACATTGAGAATTTGCCCAATCGCGTAGGGTACAACTAAATCGATAATTTCGTAGAGGCTGGCAGCCACTATACTAAATACACTGATTCGCCAGTAGGGACGAAAATAACCAATTATGTCCCAAAATTTTGCCATGATGCACTGAACTCACTTGAGCTTCTCTGAAATTTCATACTACATTGATACTACAAAATAGTCAAGAACTATTAAGTGGCGAAATCAAAGAACCTTCTCTATATACAAGCAGGTGTGCTGGTTGTGGTGATTTGGATAAACTGCCATTGCCAGAAGAAAAGCAAAATATTACTAAATGTAAACAGATTGATAACTTTTGCTAAATATAATTGCTTTGTCCACAGCAATCATTAAATACTAGAAACTGTAGCTAGCCTCCTGCTAATTTTCTGAAGCTAGACTCCATAGGTCTTTGGGGTCTGCTTCTACTCCAGAAATTTCACCCAATCAATATCACCTATGGTTGCCTCATTCTGTTTAGCTCCTCGCTATCGCCTTGATGATGAAATGCCCTGGTTGGAAGGTATTGACCCCAGTCGTCAGTATTGGTTGAATGTGAACAGTGACAATCATCTAACTGTGGCGATCGCGGGTTTATCGACATCCAGTATTCCAGAGCTAAAAGAGGTAATCCTAGAGTTTCGCGCTCTACAACCGGGTGAAACTATGACCATCACCAGAATCGTTAACAATTTAATCATTCACTGTGTTGGTATTAATTGCTACGCGATAGAAGCAGAAGTTAATCAAGCTCCTGTGTGGCATTTATTTGACCAGGAGACTTTAGATAGTCTGCTCATGACTGCACACCCAGATTGGCAATGTGCCCCATCAGACATAGAATTGGGTCGGAAAATGCTGATGCGGTCTTTCCAGCAACCCGCCCTAGCAAAATAAACCTTTGGGAAAAATCAATAAATCAATATCAATCAAAATAGGGATAGTTGATACTACCCCTATTTTTTGCGGAAATCACACTTGATTAATTTCTTCTCAATTTCAGTAGCTCTTGGGGTGAAGCTAGTAACTTAATTTTTACGTAGATAATTTGCCGTTGTTGATTCAGCAAAAATTGCCACATCACATTCACTGCACACCAAGAAGTTTTAGCTTTACCTGTCACCTCAACTTTAATATTATCCGCATCCAGGATTTCTAAATATCCTTCGCGGGGTAAAGCTTTCAAATTTTTTGCTTCTGTTTGTAAATAGTGGGCGATCGCCTCTCTTCCCACAATCCCAGACTCAAAGGGTGGTTGCATTACCCCATCTTCTGAAAATAATGCCACGGTATCTCCAAACTCACCCGCATTTAAGGTAGTGAAGTAATTTAAGATTGTTACCTCACTGATTCCCTCAATTTCAATCTCACTCTGGGATGAAACTATTTCTGACTTGGCAGCTGTCATCATTTTTTCTCTGATTTATTAACTAGCTGCAAATAAATTTGCACTGAAAGCTTATACAAAATTCCTGAGTCTTTATTCTAGCTAAGTAGGGAGGCAAAATCTTTTGTAGGATGGGTTAGCGGTAGCGTAACCTATGGAAGCTTTAGATTTGATATTTCAACCGAACCTACCCCCCATCTTACTATTTAAGCAACTTTGGGGATTTAAATCCCCGTCACAAAACGTAATTACGAATTATTTTAATTCTACCCGACTACTTATCAACCTTATTTGATGAAGAAGTTCCCAGACAGTTGCCAAGGAACTTAAATCAGGATAGAAATTATCCTGTGACATTGAGGTTGGATAGGTAAGAATGGAAAATTACTAACTTGACTGAAATTTATCAATTCCCAATTAGCAATTAGAGAATTAACGTCCGAAGGGGTCAATACCCATGTCTGTAACAACTTTACGCAAAACAGTGATTTGCTGACCGAAATCTAATTTCTTCAAAGTCTCTAATACTTGAAAACCGTCACGGGACAGTTGGTAATTGGGGGGAACGGGAACAACTAAACCTTGTGTCATTAATTCTGATAACTCGTACCAGAAAGCTAATTTGGTGTTTGTACTCAGGATACCGTAGGAGCGGGAAATTGGGGTGTTTTTGCTAGCAGCTAAGTCACGCATTACCTGTAACTGCTGTTCATGAGACATCTGTTTGATTTGATTCAACAGACCTTCGGCTAATTGCAAACGTGCTACACCTGTAGCTGCTGGTGTAATTGAACGTCCCATTTCGGTGTAAGTAAACCAAAGCACTGCTAGTTGGTCGTCTACGCTTAAGCTTTTAAATACAGCAGTTGTAGAGGTGACAGCATCAGTTAAGGGTTGGCTGTAGTTGAAAGCGTTAGCAAAACGGTTTTGTGCTGAATCAGTTGTAAATGTCATGATTGCACTACAGTCGATTTAATAAGTGTTCTGGAAAATTACCGGGAATTACTGAAAGGTGTTTTTCCTTTCTTAATTTACATTTTGCATAATTTCTTAACAAATGGCAAATAAAATTTACAAATACCAGTAGTAGGAAATTTCAAACATTGATACTGGTGAGGTTGTGTATAATAGTTATGCCAATAATTAGGCGAATTTTTAGATAGATGAATCAATTGCCAGAGAAAAGCCAAAGGCTTGATGCTCTGACCATCGCCACCAGTGAAATCAAAGACAAAGCACTAAATATTGGTTTTCACAAAGTCGGGATTGCGAGAGTTGCAGACTGGGAACAGGAAACACCTCACCATTTGCAAGCATGGTTAAAACAGGGTTTTCATGGTGACATGGAATGGATGACAACACCGAAGCGTCAAGATATTAAACTGGTAATGCCAGAAGCGCGATCGGTGATATCCCTTGCTCTCAACTACTACACAGCCCACCAACATCCCCAGGGAACAGAATACGCCAAAATATCCCGCTATGGTTGGGGTCGAGACTACCACAAAATTCTGCACAAAAAACTCAAAGCGCTGACAAATTGGTTACAAAGCCTACACCCAGACATCCAAGCACGATACTATGCTGACACTGGACCTCTTCAAGATAAGCTATGGGCACAAAGAGCAGGTATTGGTTGGATAGCCAAAAATAGTAATCTGATTACCCGTGAGTATGGTTCTTGGGTGTTTTTAGGGGAAATTGTCACCAACTTGCCTCTGACTCCAGACTCTCCCCACACAGAGCATTGTGGCACCTGTAACCGTTGTTTAGAAGCTTGCCCCACCAAGGCGATCGCCAAACCTTTTACCGTCGATGCCAATCTCTGCATTGCTTACCATACTATTGAAAATCGGGCAGAGCAACTACCGGAGAATATCACCCCTCATTTAAATGGTTGGGTAGCAGGTTGCGATATTTGTCAAGATGTTTGCCCATGGAATCAACGCTTTGCCAAGGAAACAGATATCGAGGAATTTCAACCCTACCCTGGGAATCTGACGCCTAAATTGCTAGAATTAGCAGAAATTTCCGATCAAGAATGGGAAAAACGATTTACAGCCTCAGCACTCAGACGAATTAAACCAAAAATGTTCAGGAGAAATGCCCAAAGCAACCTAAAAACTTTAAATCAGGATAAATAATTTTACTTTTCTTCACACTATCCCCCTGTCAAGTTGATTTGGATGGATAATTACTCATCCTTGCATATTCTCCTTGATTTCCTAAATCCCATAGTAATTTTGGCAAAGATACGAAAGTTAAATGTCAGATGTGCCTATTCGTAGAGACGGCTTCATTCCTATTTTCCAATGAATCAAAAAGTTATTATATTTGATTTTGATGGCACAATTGCTGATACAGTCGATGCCCTGGTGAGTATTGCTAACCGATTAGCATTAGAATTTGGCTATATCCAAATTACACCAGAAGAACTAGCAATACTCAGAGGTTTGACTTCTAGAGAAATCATGAAGTATTCCGGAATATCTGTTTTTCGCGTACCATTCCTAGTCAAGAAAGTTAAAGGAGAACTCAAAAGTAAAATCGTCGATTTGAAACCTATCCCAGGGATTGAAGAAGCACTATTTAACCTACATTACCAAGGCTATAAATTAGGTATTATTACATCTAATTCCCAAGAAAATGTCACTAGCTTTTTAAAGCTCAACCATCTCGATACATTATTTGACTTTATTTATTCTGGTGTAACCATTTTTGGAAAGACAACTATTATTAATAATGTATTACGTCAAAAGCAACTCAAAGCCAAAGATGTAATTTATGTGGGAGATGAAACTAGAGATATTGAAGCGTCTAAAAAAGCTAATATTCAAGTTGTCGCCGTTACCTGGGGATTCAACTCTCCCGAAGCATTAGCCAGCTATAACCCCAATTTTTTAATTGAAGAACCCAGCCAATTACTAGATGTATTAGAAAATGCCAAAAAAGACACAGTTAAATAAAATTTTTTCTTTACCGAAAAACTTGCAGAAAATATTTTATCGGGGAGCAGTTTTTCTGCTTAGCTGTATTTTAATTGCTTGCAGTACGACAAACCAAAATATCTCAACTCCCAACCCTAATAAATCTAATACTCCCGTCTCTATAACCTCCCCGTCATCCCCAAGCTCTGCCAGCAGAATTGTGGCTCTCTCTCCAATCGCTGCTGATATTATTTACGAATTAGACAAGACAAAATTAGTCGGGATGGCTGGTAGTAGTCTCTTGAATCAAGATGGGAGATTTCAGACAATTTCTCGTGTGAGTGAAGGTAGAACGCCACCAAATTTGGAAAAAATTATTGCTCTTAAACCCGATTTGGCAATCGTTCCAGAAGGTTTTTATCAACCGCAAGTTCAAAAATTAAAAGAATTAGGAGTTACAATTTATAGTTATAATTTAAATAATTGGCAATCCCTGGAAAAGTTGACTCAGGATATAGCCAACTATTTAGGAGTAAATGCCCAACCTCTTTTAACTAGATATGAAAGCTTCTTGGCAAATAAACCAGGTAAAGAGACTTCTACCCTAGTATTAACTGGAACTAAACCGATTATTTCCCCCAATAAAAATAGTTGGGCTGGAGACATATTAAAACAATTGAATATCAAAAATGTCACAGCAGAGTTGCAGGGGCAAAGTGCCTTCAAGGGTTACGTGACTCTTTCTGCGGAGAAAATTCTGGAAATTAATCCCGATGTGATTATTCTCATTAATACTCCTCCTGCTAAGGCAGATGCAGCAGTTATCAGCGATTGGCAAAAAGAATCATTTTGGCAGAATTTAAAAGCAACCAAAAATAATCAAGTCTATGTATTTGATTATCATGGATTAATTAATGCTGGCAGTATTGATTCTATAGAAAAAACCTTGAAACGGATGAATGAAGTTTTTAGTAATCTCTAAAAAATATGAGTTGGGGAAAATTAACCTTCACCCAACCCTGGCAAAATTATCAACTTAGTGAACAGTGAGCCAATAACTGATAAATATTAATTTGCCACTTCTGCCATTTCAATGACTCTACCTTCGTAATCTTTAACCAAAAAATTTAAGGGTTTACGACTGCGAATCTTAAATTTTAATCCCCGTGTTTCCACCCGTAATAAAATCATCTCCAAGCAGTCATGGTCAAAACATACGTGACGTTGCTGGTTTTTAGTGCCTATACTAGCTCCAGTGATGATGTGTAACTGGGTATTCTTTTTCAATTGATACCACAGTCCATCGCTTCCACTTGTCATGCGGCTAGAATAGCTAGGACTAGCACCCATGTACAGGGGGTCTACACCTGTAGCACCGATGGTTTGCTCGTAGTTGTAGTAGTAGTGTAAAGGTACTTCTGCTGCTGGTAAATCCAGTAAACCTTCATACAACTGACGGGCAATCTCTAAATCGGACACCATAACTGTATAGACTTTGGGGGCGCTAGTCAAAAACATCCACATTGCCCCTGCGTATGCTGCTAAAAGCATTACCATAATTCCTTGGGTAGAAAATAGACTATCCAAAGGTAGGGATGGTAAAAACGAAGCAAGGGTGAAAGGATGGTGCAGGAATGAAGTCCCGTTAACTGCTATAACCATGAACAGATTAAGAATTTTATAAAGGAGTGGCTTTTGGTTTTCTAGTTTAGAGCTTAAATTTAAGTCTGTGTTTCTAGTGTATCAAGAGCGAAACAATATGAGTGTTAGGGTTATACAAAGTATTACGGTCAAACATAATATTCTCAGGATTTGCACTACAGACTTGTTATAGGTAGCGAGGAGGATAAATATTTTATCTTCACCAACTCACAAAAACGGTGCTGAGTCAAGGTTGCTGATTGCTCTTTAGACTCAGTACAAGAATCATTGACCAATAAAACTTAATCTCTGGCAAGATAATTTTAGCAATATATCCAGATTCGGCTTGTGCAGATTCCTCATTTTCCTGAAGCTAACCACCCCTTGGTGAAGTCATTGTTCCATCACAGTGATCAAGAACTCGTGAAATTATTTCAGCAACATCCAGAAGCTGGAAGATATTTCACAGCTATTTTTTGTCGATATAGTCCGATTGTTTATACCTTAATTCGTCATTCTGCGCGATCGCCAGTTCAAGCAGACTACCTGTTTGCCCTAACTTGGCGACATATTCACTATGAAATGGGAGGGCTGAATTTAGAAGCCGCATCTGCTTCCCAGGAGGCGCTGACATTACAAAACTGGCTGATTAACATGACAGCTTACTGTATTAATGAAATTGAATTGCTACCCACTGAAGCGATTCACTATTCCCTCAAAACTACTTCCCCTCCCCTACGGTGTTATGTGGAACAAGCTCTAGAACAGTTACCAGGAATGTTGCGCTTAATCGTGTTGATGGCACAGACATTTCACTGGAGTGAAACTAGGATTGCAGCTTACTTACAAGCGGAAGGTGATGCAATTTCTCCCAACGAGGTAGCCAATTTTCTTCAGGAAGGTTATCGTATGCTTGAGGAAAAATTACCAGCAGACGTTCGCACTATCTATTTAGGCGAAAATTTAGCCCTCCAGGCTTCTAAGTAGAAATGCTGTATTTTTGACTATTTCTATGTATTTTTTTTTGATAAACTTTTTTTAACATGAAACAATGTCATTTTTTCGCAGGGGATTGGATTCTCCATCGGATTACCTTCGTTAGTAAATCTCTCCATCTGAGTCAGTTATATCTGCTTTTATCAGTTTTATTACTGACTCCAGGCATGGCAAAAGCTACAGATATTACTGAGCAGCTACACCGCCCTTCGGCTAAATCAATAGTCCAAATTGATCGGGATGAGGCTGATAATTTGGTAAGTCAAGGGAAGCAGCAATATGATTCTAGGGATATGAATCAAGCCCTGAAATCATGGTTGACAGCTCTGGAAGTGTACCATCGCTTAGGAGATTTTCGGGCGCAGGGGCAAACCTATGATTATCTGAGTCAAGGTTATATCAAGCTAGGACGCTACAGAGAGGCAGAAGATGCCATGCGTAGGCGGTTAGCGATCGCCCGTGATACCCAAGATTTTCAGGCACAAATTTTTAGCTTAAATAATATTGGTACATTGCTTCTGCAATACGGAGAATCTGCGTCTGCCTACAAAACCTTCACGGATGCTTGGGAAATTGCGAACCATGTCAAAAATACTGAAGGGCAGGGTATTTCTCTGAATAATCTGGGTTTAGCCAGTGCGAGGTTAGGAGATTACAAAAGAGCCATTCAATTCTATGAAAGTGCTATCCCCCTACGTCAACAGGTTCGCGATGCCATCGGTGAAGCCAATACACTAAATAATTTAGGCGATGCTTACTTAGCTGCCAGAAATTATGCAGGAACCATTGGTAGTTATGGGTTAGCCCTGCGGATTGCCAAAATCAATGGCGATCGCCCTAACCAAGTACGCGCACTAGATGGCTTAATTACCGCTCACAGTTCCGTCAAACGCTATGAAAGAACCTTTGAACTTTTAGAGCAGCGTCTAGCTTTAGCCAAAAACTCCCAAAATCTCCTAGAAGAATTACAATCCTTCCAATCCTATGCAAAAGTTTACGAGCAGATGGGTAACTACTCCACCGCCAGTAATTTCTATGAGCGGGCAATGATTCTGGCTCGTTCCTTAGCAGATAGTCAACAAGAAATTTTACTGCAAGACAAAATTATCCAAATTAGGCAAAAAGTCAAGTAGTTATCCACATAACCCAGAAGCAGGGGGAATCTTTCAGCCATCCCCCTTTCTGTTTTACACTCGCAAATTTGGCTGCCTGAGAATAATTCGGTTGCGTCCCTCGGATTTGGCTTGATAAAGTGCTTGATCGGCGATCGCCACAATATCAGTAGGGGAAGACTCAAAATTGGGAACTAGCGTCGCAATACCTAAGCTTAAAGTTACAAACTGACTAATTTCCGATTCGGAATGAGGTAATTTTAACTCTCGGACACCTGCCTGCATAGATGCTGCAACGTGAACTGCTCCAGAAGCTTGGGTAAAAGGCATAATCACAGCAAACTCTTCACCACCATACCGGGCAACTAAATCATGATTTTTTTGCGCCACCTCTCGTAAAACAGATCCCACCTTCTGTAGACAAGCATCACCCGCAGGATGACCATATTTGTCGTTATAACGTTTGAAAAAATCAATATCACATAAAATCAGAGACAGAGGACATTTCTCCTGAGCCAGGTTTAACCATTGAGAATTTAAATATTGGTCAAAGCGTCTACGATTTGCTAACCCAGTTAAGCCATCCTCATTAGCCATCTGCTGTAAAGCTTGATTTGCAGCCTCTAATTGCTTGTATACTTGTCCCTGCTGCAATAAACGTCTGACTCTCCGCTTCAATACAGCCCAATGGATAGGTTTTGTTAAATAATCTGTTGCCCCAACTTCAAAAGCCATATCAACAGAATCTGGATCATCTAACCCTGTAATCATCAGTATGGGTGTTTTATCCCAAAACATAGATATTAATTGGGTATTTAAGGAAGAACCGATATCAATACCTGCCATGGCATCTGCCAAATTTTTTCTTGCAATTCGCAATAGTTGCTGGCAACAAGCAAATCCATCCATTACAGGCATCACAGCATCCAAAAGCACTAAATCTGGCTTGAGTTCCACAAAAGACTCAACACACTCCTTACCATTGCTCACATCTGCTACTCGATAACCCTCCTTTTCCATATGTTCACGCAATAATAGTCGCATGGTTCTATCATCATCAGCGATGAGGATGAGAGGGGGTTGAGTAGAGTAAGAAAATTGGCTAATGCCTCCTGACATGAGTTGCATTCCAAAAAAAATAAGCGTTTGGTAAAAAAGCAGAAAAATTGGCGATCCCGTATAGATTCCATATGTTGATGCTTTTACCTATAATTCCCAATTTAGTCAGATGAGTTACAATCTATGGAAAAAAATCCTGACAGCCATACCACAATAAAAAATATACAGGAAAATAATTCTAACACTAGGTATAAAAAATATCGATACACAATCTAGCTCAAAATTAATACAGAGCCAGCTTGATTCACTCTTTCCTGTACTAATGTAAGAAACAATCAGTTAGCTAAGCTGCATCTTGTTCATTCCCAAAAAGTCTTAATATTCAGCATTTTCACTGAAATCTTCTTCATCAAGTAAATCTTAAGACTGTTACAACTTGATTTGCTGAACTGTAGCACTGAGTAAAATACTCTTTGTTTAGCGATAAACTGGGTTTATTCCTAGGGAATGACCTTTTATTGACTTGAAAAATGTTCTTTGAAATAACACCAATTTGAAAAAACAATACGACATATGAACAAAACCCCTCCCCAACCCTCCCATTCGCAAGGGTAGGGTGCCGTTAGGCGGGTGGGGTATCTGTCGCAAACATTTTTTGAATCGGTATAACCCTCTTTTCTTTTTCCCAGACTGACAAAATAGGGTAGAGGAGGGAGTAAGTAGCCATAAGGAACTGACATATACCAGAAAAGATGAAACTGGAAGGTAAATATATATTTTTTTGATAGCTATAGAACTTTTATTTGAAGTTAGGTTGGCATATCGCAAGCTAACGATGTAATTGGATACAAATATGCTTCAAACCCTGATTTAAAATACCTATTGCCTAATCATAAATATGATTTTTCTGATTCACCTCTTTAATTCTCACTTCTAGAGAGCTAAATCAGTATCTGTTTTGCAGCAATAAATACTTTTAAAATATAAATATATGCTGCTGAGAAATAATTTTTATCTAGATAAAATGATTGCTTAATATAGAAAATATTAACGATATCTTCTAGAGATTCAATGCAGAAAAAAGTGATAAACAAATTGACTAACTTCTTTCGGAGAGACAACATTGTCAGTAGTTTAGAGCTATTTCAGGATTTTATTGTTATCTCCCTTTGTATCGGTTTGTTTTGTGTGATGGTGATTAGGTTAGGAGATATGTTTTTTTCTTTACTTAATCCTTTAGATTTACGTTTAGTTACTTCTGATATACTTTTTATTCTGATATTAGTCGAATTGTTTCGTTTACTAATTGATTACATCGAAGCACAAAGCATTTCTGTGATCGCAGCAGTAGAAATTACTATTGTGTCAGCGCTACGGGAAGTGATTTTACGCGGTGTATTAGAAATTCCTCGCGATCAAATTTACGGCATTTCTGTATTTTTGTTAGTTTTGGGTGCATTTTTGATAGTTTTGCCTTGGATAGCTCGCTTATTTGAACAGACAAAACTGCATCATACAGAAAATACAGATGAGCATTCAGCAATTGCTGACTAAGTAATTTTTTCCTGTAATAAATCAAGCAGAAACCTAACTCAAGATACAAGAGTTAGGCATCTGAAGGGAAGGGAAAACTATAATTGCTTGACTTCAGCAGCTAATTTACTTACCATTTCTTTCGCACTGCCAAAAAGCATTGTGGTTTTATCTTTGTAGAATAGTTCGTTATCAACTCCGGCAAAACCTGCGCTCATACCCCGCTTGATGACGATAGTATGTTTGGCGCGATCGACATCCAGAATCGGCATCCCATAAATGGGGCTACTGCTATCGGTTCTAGCAGCAGGGTTAACAACATCATTAGCGCCAATAATTAAAGCTACATCGGTTTGATCAAATTGAGGATTAATATCCTCCATATCGTGAAGCTGTTCGTAGGGAACGTTAGCTTCTGCAAGTAATACGTTCATGTGCCCTGGCATTCTGCCGGCAACGGGATGGATGGCATATTTCACTTCCACACCCATACGTTCTAGCTGATCGGCTAATTCGCGTACACTATGCTGTGCCTGGGCTACTGCCATACCATAACCGGGCACGATTACCACTGAGCGGGCATAACCTAGCATCATCGCTCCTTCTTCAGGATCGATACTGCGAACGGATTTATCACCTGTACTGCCACCACTGCTAGCGCTAACGGTACTTCCACCACTGCCAAAAGCATCGAATAGCACGCTGAGTAAGGAACGGTTCATTGCCTTACACATGATTTCTGTGAGGATGATACCGGATGCACCAACCAGGGCACCAGAGATAATTAACATATTGTTCATTACCACGAAACCTGCTGCTGCTGCTGCTAACCCAGAGAAAGAGTTAAGCAGAGAGATAACAACAGGCATATCACCACCACCAATGGGGATGACAAACATCACACCCAAAATCAGGGAAACTGTGACGATGCCCAGAAATACCAGGAGGTTATGGGGATCGTTAATCAGATAGACGCTACCAAGAATATAGGAGCCGAGGAGAAAAGCGTTAAATACTTTTTGCAGTGGGAAGGTGATGGGGGAACCAGTCATGATTCCTTGGAGTTTGGCAAAGGCAATCATACTACCAGTGAAGGTGACACCACCGATTAGCACATCCAGGAGCATGGATATATTGACATCGAGGGGTACTGGCTGGGAGTGGGAAAGTAAGCGCCAGAATTCAGCCAGGGCAACCAGGGCAGATGCCATACCACCCAAACCGTTGAGTAAACCTACCATTTGGGGCATTTCCGTCATCTGTACCTTGTAGGCAGCGATCGCCCCTAATACAGAACCGATGGCTAAACCTAGCAGAATCATTTCGTAATTGAGTACCTGTTGATCTAACAATGTAGCGACAATTGCTAGTAACATTCCCACGGCTGCAATCAGATTGCCATTTCTAGCTGTTGCTGGAGAACCAAGTTTTTTCAAGCCGAGAATGAATAAAGATGCAGCGACTAAATATGTCAACTGAATCCCAGAGGTAAGAAATTCTGTCATATTTTCTACATGGTGATGGGAAATTGAAAGTGAAAATCAGGAATCTGAGAATTTATTCCCTAGGTTGCTTTCTTTTTAAACATTTGCAACATTCTATCTGTCACTAAGAAACCACCTACAACGTTAATAGTGGCTAAGACAACAGCAATTAAACCGAAGATGACTGATAGATTCCACTCTTTCGCTCCAGAGGCGACAATGGCACCTAAAACGGCAATTCCAGAAATGGCATTAGAACCTGACATCAAAGGTGTATGTAGGGTTGGGGGGACTTTATTGATAACTTCAAAACCAATAAATGATGCTAAAACAAACACAAACAAGGCAGCAATTAATGCTTCAGTCATGGTGCAATTACCTGTGGATAATTAATGATAGAAATAGGAAATAGGGTACGGGCAACAGCAAAGAGAAACATATCTTTTTTGCCTGGGCTATTCTGATGTCCTTCCCCTATGAGTTATGCAACTCCGCTCAGTTGTTGTAATGCGGCTTTAATATGGGAATTGCGAATTTCTCCGCTATGGGTAATACAGGCAGCATCGAGAATATCGTCGGCAAAGTTAATATCTAGCTGTCCATCTTTAATCATTAATTTCATTAATGCCGTAATATTTTTGGCATATAATTGACTGGCATGAACAGGCATGGATGATGGTAAATTGATGGGTCCCATAATCGTCACACCATGGGCGACAATGTTTCTGCCAGGATCGGTACAAGCACAGTTACCCCCTTGCTCGGCGGCGATATCGATAATTACAGAGCCCGGTTTCATTCCCTTTACCATGTCTTCTGTAACTAGGAGAGGAGCTTTTCTTCCTGGCACTTGAGCTGTTGTAATTACTACGTCGGCGGTTTTTATGTGAGCAGCTACAGTTTCTTGGGTACGTTGTTTGCTAGCTTCGGAGATTTCCTTGGCATAACCCCCAGAAGTTGCAGTTTCTTCTTCTAGTTTGACTTCCACGAATTTTGCGCCCAAGCTTTGTACTTCTTCTTTTACCGCAGGGCGAATATCAAAAGCTTCCACCATTGCTCCTAAGCGTCTAGTGGTGGCGATCGCCTGTAAACCTGCCACACCCGCACCCATAACAAATACTTTCGCTGGGGCAATCGTACCAGCAGCAGTGGTTAACATCGGGAAATATTTTGGTAAGGCAGCAGCAGCAATCAGGGCAGCTTTATAACCCGCAATTGATGCCTGGGATGATAATGCATCCATACTTTGTGCCCTGGTAGTACGGGGAATCATCTCCATACTAAAAGCTGTAATTTTGCGTTCTGCAAGCTTCTGGGCAATGTGGGGATTTCCCAAGGGGTTGATAAACCCGATGAATACCGCACCAGTTTTGAGTAAGTCAATTTCGCGATCGCGGGGTACACCAACCTTGAGCAGCATATCTGCCTCTCCCCACAATCTTTCAGTATTCGCAATAATTGCCGCCCCGGCAGCCGCGTAATCTGCATCACTGAAAAATGCCTTTTCCCCCGCTCCTGCCTCTACCCACACTTCGATATTTTGTTTGACTAATCGGGCTACAGTCTCTGGGATTAAAGCCACACGACTCTCACAGACTTCGATTTCTTTCGCTACAGCAATTCTCATGAAATCTCCTTGAGATGAATATACTTCTTGTTTCTGCCAATGAGGATATTTTTGCGATGGGGAAATTTGGGCATTTTTGACAGATAAAATGAGAATCAGCGATGATTCCCATGCTTATCTATCAAACTTAGGCTCTGGCGATTAACTTACGCAGAGCTAATATATCTCGACTTTATTGCCCCTAAAATTCCCAAATATTTTCAAACGCGATATTTCACTTATTGCACATCCTATGTTGATCCCCAAAATTTACCTCTGTATCTTCAAATTCTTTTAGGGATTGAAATATTTTAGGTTGACTTATTTACATAGTGCAATACTCACATAATTCCTTGTATTTACGTTGTTGAAACAATTGGAAATAATTTAATGTTTAGCCAAACCTGTTTTACCTAATCTAGCCCAATTTAGCAGGCGATCGCCCTATATTGATACTTAATTTTTATGACAAAAAGATTATTTTTATATAAAATTATTGAAACCCTGAGATTATCTACTGGCATCACCCAAGTATTTTTTGCCCTTGAGAACAAAAATCACAGTCAAGGAAATGTCCACAACAAATCACAATTAATCCTTTTCCCCTCCCCCTTTGACACTTTTTTCCCTGTTTCACGTCCATTAACTACTAGTCGGTAGTAAAGTTTAGTTACAACCCCTATCGCTAAGTTAAAGAAGATTAACTTATCCGTTTTTTCTGCCACAGGAGCTTAACCATGCGACGTTTACTTACTGCTTGTGCTGTAACTGGCTGTTTATTAGCTGGCTTACCTGCTATTGGTTTAGCCGAAAGTCTTCCCGGATTGACTATTTTTAGCGGTGTGGAAGGCAAAAATCAGCTACCCTTCCGCCTAGACTTTGGTGGAAATACTAACGGTTGGGATCGCTATCGTTTGCGGATACCCGCAAAGAAAATGAAATATGCTGTTTCCCGCTTAGTAATTACCTATCCTCGACACTTTAGAGGTGATTTCGATCCCAAAAAGATGGAAGTCACAGTTAGAGATAAAAAAGTTGCCTTGTCGGAAGTGAAATTTGACAAGGAAAATCGAGTGATTGAATTGTATCTCCAAGAACCAATTGCCGCCGGCAGCAAAACAGAAGTCGTCCTTTCTAACGTCAAAAATCCGGCGTTTGGTGGTATGTTTTACTTCAACTGTGCAATCGAGTCACCTGGCGATGTCTTAGCCCGTCACATTGGAACTTGGATTATTAGCATTAATTAGGTGACAGTAGTGGGGTAAGAGTCAAGAAGAAGGGTAAAACTTGGTTTATCTACCCTTTAGTCTTGTCTAACCAAAGGCTGCCTCATATTTTCATCCTGAGTTGTGGAATTTTCTGGCAATTGACTCCAGCTAAGAAAAACCCACCAGGGGTAATATCGACCAAATTCACAATGGATAGGCATCTATCCAAAATAGCCAAAAAGTGCTACAATTATAGATTGTGGCTTTTTATATAAAATCACCATAGAGGACAAAAAAATGCAAAGAACTCTGGGCGGAACTTGTCGAAAAAGAAAAAGAACATCTGGTTTTCGTGCCAGAATGCGGACTCCAGATGGGAGAAACGTGATTCGGGCAAGAAGAGCAAGAGGGCGCTATCGTTTAAGCGTTTAGAGAATTGTGGCGTTGCCGAAGACGCATCGATTGAAATCGCGTCAAGATTTCCAGGCAGTTTTCCGGGAAGGGTTGCGTCGTCATGGCTTGTACATGACGTTAAGAGCTTTAAAACCTTCATCAGGTAAAAAGCCTTCTCTGGATGCTGCCAGCCAGAATTTATTTGCAGAACCTCTAATTCCTGTCCGCATTGGTATCTCGATTAGCACGAAAGTAAGTAAGCGGGCAGTAGTGCGTAACCGTCTCAAAAGACAAATTTCCGCCGCCTTTTACCAATTATTGCCAAAGTTAGCGCCGGGATGGCGATTAGTGGTGGTAGTCAAACCAACTGCTGGAGAATCTAAGTGCGTAACCCAACAAATTCTGCAAGAATTAGAGCAGTTGTTGGCTCAAACTGAGGTATTCAATGGGCATTCGTGAAGAAGTTTATTTTGAAGGTGGTCCTCACATTGGGGATTTGATATTAAACATACTGATAGGGTTTACAGTTGTTGGCATACCATTAACGGTAGGGGCAATTGTTAGAGCTTTATGGCTGCGTTTTCGGATTACTGATCGGCGGATTTCTGTAACTGGTGGTTGGATGGGACGCGATCGCAGTGACATCATTTACTCAGAAATCGTCAAAATCGTCAAAGTCCCCAGGGGTTTAGGCATTTGGGGAGATATGGTGATCACCATGAAAAATGGTAGTCGTTTAGAGTTGCGAGCCATTCCCAGGTTCCGAGAACTTTATGACTACATTAACGACAAAGTCACTGCTAAAAATCCTAATGTTAGTAGTGGGGCAAATTAAAAGTTGGGTAATGGGTAACGGGGGAGAGGAAAATCACCCTTCACCCTTATCTATTTTCCAAAAGTTTCCCCATGGGCGGCTATCCGTAGTCAAATTGTAGTCGCGGATGGATCCCGATTTAGATAAATTAGATTCAGACAATTAAAAGTACCTCAGGTTGAATTCAGAATAATGGATTTTGGTATCGGGTTTCTCTCGAATAACGTAATGCTGCCAATCATAGACTTGTTCTATGGTTTTGTCCCCAGCTATGGGTTGGCGATCGTCGCTCTGACGCTAATTATTCGGTTTGCGCTCTACCCTCTGAGTGCTGGTTCCATTCGTAATATGCGCCGGATGAAAATTGTCCAGCCTTTGATGCAAAAGCGAATGCAGGAAATTAAAGAGCGTTACAAAGACGACACGCCAAAGCAGCAAGAAGAAATGATGAAAGTTCAGCAAGAGTTCGGTAACCCCTTGGCGGGTTGCTTACCCTTGTTGTTACAAATGCCCGTATTACTGGCTTTATTTGCAACGTTGCGAGGTTCACCCTTTGCTGGTGTGAACTATACCGCTAACCTGCAAATCTTGCCCGCAGAACAAATAGAACAGCTTCAACCCCAAGCATTTGCAACTCCTGCCCAAAATATCTACGTTGCCGATGGAGAGCATCTCAAAGTCACTGCAATTTTACCTGGTGGTACTAAATTAGCAGTGGGGGAAAAAACTAAAATTCAATATCAAACCCTAGAAGGAAAACCCTTCGAGACAGTGATGCAGGAGCATCCAGAAACTAAATTGCTGCCCGAATGGAAAATCACCAAAGGGGAAGAACGCATCAAGATTGATGCAAACGGCAATATAGAAGCTTTACAGCCAGGGGATGTGACAATTCAAGGGACAATTCCTGGTTTAGCTGCGGAAAAAGGTTTCTTATTTATTGATGCTCTGGGGAGAGTGGGAGCGATCGATCCCGATGGTACTGTCCACTGGGATATTGTGGCGATGGTACTATTTTTCGGTATTAGTTTGTATGTTAGCCAAATGCTATCCGGACAGAATACCAATAGTGCAAATCCTCAGCAAGATACAGTCAATAAAATCACACCAGTTATTTTCTCTGGGATGTTTTTATTCTTTCCCCTACCAGCTGGGGTATTGATGTATATGGTGATTGGTAACGTTTTCCAAACACTACAAACTTACATTCTCTCCCGTGAACCTTTACCAGCAGAGTTACAAAAGATTGTAGATACCCAAACGAAGGAAGCAGAAGCGGCGGAAAAACCAGCTCTGCCCTTTGAACCCAAAAGCTCTAAGAAGAAGGCTACAGGTTGATCATGGCTGAGAGTCCGATGGAACGGGGGCAAAAGTGGTTACAAGCATTACTGCAATTAACTGGTGCGCCCGCACAGGTAGTAGGCAAGTTGGAAGCAACTGCCAATCCTCAAACAGAGGAGCCAGACAGTTACTGGTTAACGATTAATCATGGCGAACTGACACCAGAGCAAATTCAGTTATTAATTGGACGTGATGGTGCTGTACTAGATGCGATTCAGTATTTAGCCAATTCTACTTTGAATATTAATCAGGCTCCGGAGTTGCAAGCTGGCTATACCATTGAGTTGAATGGTTATCGGGTTAGACGACAGGCAGAGGTACGGGCGATCGCCGAAACTGCGGCAGAACAAGCACGTACTACCGGGCAAGAAGTAGAAATCAGATCATTGAGTTCTGTGGAAAGACGAGAAGTGCATACTTTCTTAAAGGAATTCACCGATCTGGAAACTTTTAGCCGAGGGAAAGAACCCCAGAGAAACTTAGTTGTGCGATTAGCATCACTCATGTAATTCCGGGAAAAGGGAGAAGGAAGAAGTCAGAAAATTAAAGTTTAATACTCGATGCTTCATCCTTCATTCCTTGCTTTCTCTGGCAAATCTTCCGAGATGTGACAAATTTTCCCTGGAAGGCAGGATTAATAAAGATAACTATACCTACCAGAGACAAATTATCAAGTCAATTTTCAGCCTTGGATAAATATGTTTAACCCAATACCTGCACTTTTTTAGTTAAAAAATCACTGCTCAGGTATATTCTTGTCGATATCTCAAAGAATCACTTGTGCTGAAACAATCTCACAAATCCTATGGATGCGATTCACATTCCGCAGTTAACCCAAGCACCGGAACAAACAGAGGAAATTACAGTCCAAGAGTTCCTCCCCGGTTTAGAAACCTTAACACCAGTTCGCGGCTCTCTGCGGATTCAGCATCGTGTTAATTATTTAGAAGTAACTGGGCAAGCAGAAGCAATTATTACCTGTACCTGTAACCGTTGTTTACAGCAATATAACCATCGTTTAGCAGTAAATGCCAAAGAAATTATCTGGCTAGATGAATCTGCCGGGAAAGAGGAAGATTTACCCCTAGAAAGGGAAGTTGCGATAGAAGACTTAGTAGAAACTATTTCGCCTAATGGGTATTTTCATCCTGGCGAATGGCTGTATGAGCAAATGTGTTTGGCAATTCCTCTGCGTCAGTTATGCGACAGGCGTTGTCAGGGAATTCAACCAGTAAGTTCCGACTCCAAGAATGACAAGCCGGAGAAACCCGTTGATAAACGTTGGGCTTCCTTGGAAGTATTGAAAAATCAGTTGCCCGAATAGGTTTTTAACCGACTCCAAAATCAGTATATTGTCTGACTAACGGCTCATGGAAGGCTAAAACAATATCTTCCTTGGGAACTCCTAATTCTACTAAGTCGTTAGCAATACCAATTTCCGTGCCATCGTGTTGTATCCAAATTTTCCCATCTTTAATATCAAGGTGTAAAACACAGCCATAGGTTCTGCGGCGATTTTTCCAACCCACGTATACTAGTTGATAATGGTCATGAGTTGTATCAAAAACGACTTGCTTTTCTATCTCTCCCTTGGCAGAACCACGATGGGCGTATTGTGTGAGTAGTTGTTGGATGAAAGCTCGATATTGTGCTAATTTTTCCATTCTACAATCACCTCATTAGCTGTATCATAAATGATGAGCTTAAGCTGAGAACGCTGAATCACTGTTTGAATAAATTGTAGAGAAAAAAAGCTGTTATAGGTTCCTAGGGGAACAGCTAAGTATAACATTCGCTCAGGTTCATTGATGTCTAAAGCAATTTGGTAATTGAAACATTGACCAATTGCAGTATGGAATTGAGAAATATTTGATGCACCAACAAAGCTTTTAATTTCAACTGCGATTTTTTCTCCTAACCTCTCGGCTGCTAGAATGCAATCTGCACCCAAATCAATATACATTTCCACCCCTCCAACCTCGATTTCTAAGGGGTCATCTGTAATTAACCAGCCCTCTTTTTCAAGAGCATTTTTAACAGCGGAGTGAAAAATATCCCTAGCAGGCATGGATTTAAAATCAACTGAGAAGAGAAAATAGATACGAAATTACCTGATTAATCTTCTCATACCTTGACTCTGTTCACAACTTTTAATACAAATAACTGCCTGAATTAAGCAACTTTACTACTACCAATTAAATATAATAAAGCCATACGTACAGCTACACCACTAGTAACTTGAGTTTGAATTAAACTAAATTCTGGGTCATCCATTAAATCAGAACTGATTTCCACCCCACGGTTCACTGGACCCGGATGTAATACTTTGACATGGGGTTTACACTGGGCTAATCTCTCACGGTTGATACCAAATCTGTGGTGATATTCCCGGAGGGAAGGTAACAAGTTAGCAGTCATTCTTTCCTTTTGTAGACGTAAAGTCATAACAAAATCAGCATCTGCTAAAGCTGCGTCTAATTCCCAATGAAGAAATAATTTACCTGGTCTATTTTTACCAAAGTCTGCGAATAATTGCGGTAGTAAAGTGGGGGGTGCGGCAAGATGAAGTTCTGCACCACTAGCAGTAATACTCCAAATATTTGACCGTGCGACGCGAGAATGGAGGATATCACCCACGATCGCCACTTTTTTTCCTGCCAATAGTTCTAAACGAGGGTTTTCTGGGTTCAGGAGAGTGGTAATAGTAAATAAGTCTAGCAGTCCCTGGGAAGGATGCTCATGTTGTCCATCACCAGCATTCAGAACACTGACACGAACATCGAGACGATCCATTTCCTGGGCGATCGCCTGGGGAACACCTGCATCTTTATGGCGAATCACCATAATATCAGTACCCATTGCCAAATAGGTTTTTGCCGTATCCAAAATTGTTTCTCCCTTAGTCATGGAAGAAGTGGAGGAAGCAAAATTTAAAGTATCTGCGGAAAGACGTTTTGCTGCTAGCTCAAAACTACTACGGGTACGTGTCGATGGTTCAAAAAATAAATTAGCAATTACCTGTCCCTGAAGTGCTGGTACTTTCTTTGTTCGACGTGAAAGAACTTCCCGAAAACTCGCAGCAGTTTGTAAAACAATATTATATTCATCAGGTGTAAAGTCTGCTAGGGAAAGCACATGGTGACGATTCCAAGAAGTCGTAGGCATAAATCACTGTCAGCCTGAATATTTTCGCTGCATTATTATAATTGTTATCCCAGACACTTCCCAAGAAAAAAATATTGATTAATCTCAAATCTCAAATTATTGAATCATACTCATGCTGACAATTATTGGTTGTGGTAATCTCAACCGTTGTGATGACGCAGTTGGTGTCATTATTGCTCAACGTTTACAAAAATATCTTGCCCAACATCCCCATCCTCAGATTCAAGTTTTTGATTGTGGAACCGGAGGAATGGAAGTGATGTTTCAAGCAAGGGGAAGTAAACAATTAATCATTATTGATGCTAGTACAAGCGGTTCCGAACCGGGTGCTGTATTCAAGGTTCCTGGTAAAGAATTAGCCACTCTACCAGAACCTAGTTATAGTTTGCATGATTTTCGCTGGGATAATGCCCTAGCCGCAGGTCAGAAAATTTTTGCAGATGATTTTCCCGAAAATGTGACTGTGTATTTAATTGAAGCGGCAAATCTCAGTTTGGGGCTAGAATTAAGTCCTGCGGTCAAAAACTCTGAAGATTTTGTCTATGCAGAAATTATGACTTTAATCCAAGAGTTTCGCGGTTGTAGTTAGATTAGTGGCGATCGCGGTATACAGCAAGTTCATCTACCCGCATCTCAAATGGCATTCCCTCGCTCTCTGGGGGACAAATCCGAATCTTCGCACTGCTGACAATATCACCCAGCAAAGTCGCCATGGGAACCATTTTCCGCAGCAATTGCCAGTTAGTAAAGGGATCTGGACATTCCACCACCAAAGTTAAAGCACTACCGTCGTTCTTGACATACCAGCGACAGTTAGAAAGCAAATCTCGCAGAGTGCGATCGCAAGCACTATAAAAATATTTACCCACAGAATTTTCTAGCTGTTGCCGCAAGATAATATCTGCTGAGGTTAATTGCACCGGATGGGAATCCTCATTTTGAAAGAAATTATACTTGTTTCCCATTCTTCTTAATTACTCCTTTTACTTACAAAAGAAAATTCCGGACATTTGAGGACAGTGACAAATTTGGTGAAAAACATGCACCAAACTAATTAATCGTGCTAGAATTGGATTCCAGGTAAGACGTACCTTTTAAATGCGCTCACACAAACATTTTTCTTAGTCATTAGACATAAGAAAGTGGCATTTAGGCTTAACTGATTATTTGGCTAAATTATCAACAGCTAAGGGGACAATTTACCAGTGCTCCTGAAATAGTTCCAACTTTTATATATTCGCCATTTCTGAGCAAAATCCAGAAAATCAGCAATATTTTTAGGCAGTTATTTTACCTATATTGCTTTATGGATATAGCTATTTCAACATTCGCAAAATATTAGCATAATTTTTTCCACAGAGACACAAATTAATTATTTTTCCACATTTCTTCGATTAGTGCCTCGGCAATTATTAATAAGTATAAATGCCTGAGATTCTACACAATAGAGAAAAATCATCCCAGCAAGATAAATGCTGTATTTCCCTAGGAAAATCAAAAAGATATGCTGAAAAATCAAAATTAGCTGTATCTCTCAATACGTTTTAGATAAACAAAAATTAGAAAAGTATCGTCACCTATAAATCTGATTTTATTCCTTTTTTTTGTTAGCCAAAGCGTATTGATACATCTCTGTAATCAAAATTGAATGAGATAGTAAGGATACTGAAATGATACTCTCGATTACCAAACTCATCCTTTCGACTGATATTTTGCTATTCGCAACTAGACTTATAATAGACACAAATAATTAAAAAAAAGAATTCTCTGATACTTTTGCTTGGTAACATATGATTCTGCCGATGCTTATTGATGATTATTCTTCTTACATCAATGAGAATATTTTTCACTAGCCATATATTAATTATGTTTCTGATTCCTAGAATCTTTGTATTTCTGGGTAAATTAGCTGATGAATTAGCCCATAAATTCGACATATGAGTAATTTAGCTTGCAAATAATATTGAAAAGAATTGCCAGATAAGATATGTGCAAAACAAAAATAAATTTTAGAGTAATTTCTGTAAACAGATTCTCATAGAAATGAAAAACCCCAACCTATCAAGTAAGTTGGAGTTTTTCTATCTGAAAATACCTTAGTAAATAAGTAGAAGCGCTAAATATAACGTCTCCACTTATTCATACATTTTGCAGTTGAGATATCTAAATCTTGAAGCCTAAATGGTATTCAGCACCTAAGCAATAGCCGCTACTTGCTCTGCTGTCATTGTTTGATTTGGTTGGGTTTGACGCTCTTCCGCAAACATTGCTCTAGCTGTTTTTTGTGGTTTGGGAGCGCCATAGAAACCAGCTTCAGCTTCAATTTCATCGACTAAATCCCAAGCGGTTGCTGCTTCTTTAGAAGCTAAACCATAGGTAGCGCAGGTAGAGCGAGCATTGGAAATCGCTTTTTGCAATTCTTTTTGTAAGAATGCTAATTTTGGTTTTTCGACAAAATCACCCTTAGCAATGATATCGGTGACGGAAACAATACCCAAAAGTTCTTTTTGAATTACAGGGGCACGCCATACACCAGTGTTGGCAAAAAGTCGTGCAACATATTCTACATCTAAGTCAGGGTTAACCACAATACAAGGCTTACTCATCACTTCATAAACCTGTACATCTTTGGGATCTTTCCCACAAGCAACAACTTTGGCAGCGATATCAGTTTCAGTGACAATACCGTAAGCATCATCGGCAGTACGAGGTTCAACAATTAATGCTCGTAATCCTTTGAGTCTGAGAAGCTTGACTGCTTGATCGATAGTAGCTGAACCGCGAATAGTAGCTACATCTTGAGTCATGATATCTTTAGCTCTCATATTTTCTGCTCCTTTCTTTCCATCAGGCAATTTCTTGAAGGTAAGAAACTGCTTCTAAACTGCTGCAATTCTTCCTAAAGCTGGGACGTTTCTCAGATTTATTATCAATTCCACTTGAAGTTAAATAAACCAAGATTCGCGCTCAAAAAAATGGTTACAGAAATGAGATAGTAGACTTTTCCACACAACTATCTTGTTCCTGATAGTCTAGCTAATTTTTCGGAGCAAATTTACGCAGTATTCCAATTGAGACAGATTTGAAGATATCTTCGATTCTCCTATTTTCAGCTTTTCTATATTCAGGATTCTAGATATATAACACAACTGTAATCCTGATTTTTTGGGCTGAACTTTAGGTTTTTGGCAACAATTTAGCCTACATTTATATCTTATATCTCTTCTCGAATTCCGCAAGGGCTTATTTATAAAACTTTGCTAAATATCTATTCATATATAAATTAAAAAATAGTGAATAAATTATGGCATCTAGAGTTTTGTAGAGTATAGGCTAAATGACTATTGACCTAGAGACAAGCTAACTTATAAACCAAAAGATGGAAAATATCAGCGAGGAAAGCATTGACTATGGCTGATATCTAGGGATGGAGAAACAAACACAGAAGACGGGCTTATCAATATATGGGGAGTGCTAGGGGCAGGTTAAATTACTGATTAATAAATCAAATATAAAGTTTGTATTGATTACTATACAGTTTAATATTTTAACTATATTTCCTTGTAGTAAAAAGCGATAAAATTGAAGTATTTCCAGAATGACTGAATATTTATTCAGACCTTTTCTTGACTACAATGTGAAAAATATGCCAATATTTCTCATCTCCTAGGGCAGTTACTCCCGGATGCTTTTCTTCTTCTAGAAATTCAATATCAAACGGCTCTAACAAAGATATAATCTGTGAATATGTATGATAATTTATCGAATTACCAATAGCCCAAGAATCTTGTTCACCAAACAATTGCCCACAAAAACGACCGCCGGGGCGTAAAGAATTAACTATTTTTTGCCAAAGAATAGGGAAAGATTGGGGTAGACAAAAAGGTAAGGAAAAACTAGCATTAATTAAATCGATATTCTGTGGTAAATTTAAATCCTCAAATTTGACAATCTGGGTTTCTAAATGTGCTAAATTGACTTGAGGACGATTCGTTAAACGCTGAATAGCTTCTGGCTCGGCATCAATTGCTAAAACTTGCCAGCCTTGATTGAGAATTTCGATTGTATCTCTACCATCTCCACAGCCCAAATCCACTGCAAAACTGTGATTAAAATGATTATTCTCTTGTTGAAATTTGGCGATCGCCGCTTCGGCGGAGCGTAGCTCTATCGCGGTTAATAAAGTTTGTCGTGGTGGACGATCTGCTACTGCATTATAATATGCAGACCAATCACGCTGTAAGGTATTTTTTTGAGATGGAGATGTATCTGGCATATAGCAAGAACATGGAAGCTAAGTATATATTTTGACAAATTATCTAAGTACAAAGATAGGGAGACTGTGTAAGTTATATCTAAGCTTTAGATATCAGAATTACGGCAGCGATCGCCACTCTTATCCTAATCACAAATTTCATAGTAAAATCTGAACAAAAGCTGAAGAATTTTCGTGATAATTGTTACATTCTGATAGGATTATTGGAGTGAGAATTATCTACCAAAATTTATAGATATGCAAATTAGCGCTCGGAACACAATCAAAGCAACTGTCAAAAAAATAATTCCTGGGGTGGTGAGTACGGAAGTAACCTTAGAAATTGCTCCAGGAGTAGAAGTGACTTCTTTAATTACTAAGTCTTCAGGAGAAAAGTTACATCTCACTGTGGGAAAACAAGCTTACATAGTGATTAAAGCCACTGATGTGATGGTAGCCGTTGACTAAATAGCAGCAATAAAAAAAGCGACTTGTAATATCACAGGTCGCCAAATATTTTACACTTAAACATAGAAATAATTCTCTTCTAAATAATTATTTAAGTTATAATTCTCCCTCATTTATACAACACGAAGGGGGAGTGATACCCATATCCATATCTATAAAACATCCCCAAATGGAATTGCGCTAGGGAAGATACAGATACATAAGATTGATTACGGATTCACCGATCGCTTTACCCCAAAACTAGGGGCAATTCTCTCATTGATTATGGTTATAATTGCATCAGTGATGATGTTGAAAGCTGGAGAGGGAGACGTTGCGACTTAGTTTAGTAGCATTTTTCCTATTTTACTTTTCCTTTGGTTAGCGATCACCCCCACAGCCACTTTAATTCTGTTCCCTCCCCAAGACTACGCCAAAAATTACGGCATCGTTTTCACAGCTTTTGGTGTTGGTGCTTTAGGTGGAACCTTGCTTGCTGGCAGAATCAGAGATATCTTCGGCAGTTATACAACTTTCTTTTACCCCACTGCTGTGATGGCAACTCTTGGCATTATCCTTGCTGTATTCTCCCTCAAGCGTGTATTTTCTAACTCAGTCGTCCCAGAGTAGTTGAAAAACGCCTCGTCAATCCGCAATTCGCTATGGATTGCGGAGTATTATTTTAATTTTTTAACCTAAATTTCACACTTCGTTATCTGAATAATCATTGATACATGAGAGGATGTTTTAAAAGTCGGTCTGTTTGTCATGTTGAGTGCAGCGAAGCGGAGTGAAACATCTCGGTACACGCTCGAAACCCTAGATTCTTCATTCCATTTTATTCCACTCAGAATGACATTTTATACCTTTCAAAACTTTTCAAACATGCTCTAAGGCTTTTAACCACTGAAATGGAAATCACATTCATTTAATCCCCTCGTGGGGAAATGTGGCTGTAAAAACACCTTTAGGACAAGGTCTTTTTGTCCTTCATGTTCTCATCCCTTGCGGGGCTATAGTTTTCTCTAAGGGGATGTCAGATTTTTAACAGGGATTATTATAAAAATCTGCACCTGTGAGTGTCAGATCCCCGACTTCTGTAAGAAGTAGAGGATCTAAAAGCCAAGCATTTTGGCGAAATACAAAACAATCCTAGGTTGGAAAACTTATACTAAATAAGGCTCTTGGTGGGTTTTAATTGTGCAGTTAGAACGAGGATAGGTGACACATAATAAAGCAAAACCCTTAGCCATTTGTTCGTCATCCAAGAAGATTTGATCAGATTGATCAACTTCACCTTCAACAATTTTGCCGACACAGCTAGAGCAAGAACCAGAATGACAGGAAAAAGGTAATTCAATACCATGTTCTTCTGCGCCATCAAGAATAGTAGTCTCTTCGTCTATTTCAATTGTGGTGTCTAAATCTTCTTTTTTATTAATCAGTCGTACTTGATAAGCTGCCATAGTTGCATTCTCCTCAGAATAATCGGATTTGGGTTAGTTCAGCGATCAGCAAAGAACTGACTGCTGTATACGCCCGTGATTGCATTAACGGTGAGGGTTTGAAAGACTCATCATCATTGCTTAAAGGCGGCTTACAGCAGAGTTAGCTAATCATTTATCAGCACAATTAACTAATGAATAGTTAATAGTTGAATTAATTACAGGGAGTACCCGCAGATGGACATCCACCAGCTTCAAAGGATTTGCCACAACTGCAAGTACTCGTAGCATTGGGATTAATAAACTTAAAGCCGCTTTCCATCACACCTTCGATAAAATCGATAACCATACCATCAAGTAGGGGCGCACTTTTGGCATCGATATAAATGGTGACTTGATTTTGTTGCACAATCAAATCATCAGGCTGTGGTTTGCTGGTAATATCCATGCCATACTCATAGCCACTGCAACCACCATCTTTAACAGAAACGCGGATACCTTTAGTTGGTGCGTTTGTGTTGGGGTTAGAACCAAGCAGGAATCCTTGCAGCTTTAGTTCTGCTTTTTCTGTCAAAGTAATAGTCATCAATCCTCCAGATACCTAAGATTTAGTTATTTTGGTTGAAGGTGCGGGTTTTATTCAGGGTGAATAGAAAAGCTAGAGCCATAAGTAACATTAGCGGTACTCCCGAGAAGAATGTACTTGAAGCTAGGCAGAAGAGACTGAGAAGAATTACTGATAGCTGCAAGATACAATGGGGAGTAGTTAAGCCAATGTAAAAAAAGGCGATCGCCATGACTAAAGCAATCAAAGACAAGAAAAACATAACCTAGGAGCAGTCAGTAGAATACAGTCAGACTGCACAAATACTTCTGAAACTCCCGAAACTCCTGATTCAAACTTCACACTTTTGACTATTTGCTTGTTCATAGCGCCACGGTGCGCTGTTACCGCATACTGGACAAGCGCGATCGCGGTAAGAACGACGCTTGGCAAATTCCATCCGCATCAGATCGATAGTTAACAACTGTCCCAGTAGAGGCTGACTTAAACCTGTAATCAGCTTAATTGCCTCCAGTGCCGTCAGACAAGCTAATGTCCCAGAAACCGCACCCAGAACAGAAAATCCTCGTCGATCCCAATCGGGTTTTTCCGGAAATAGGCAAGATAAACAAGGTGTGACACCGGGGATAATCGTTGTCAGGTAAGCTTCCATACCATCCATGGCAGCTTCCACCATCGGTTTACGCCAACGAACACAGGCTGAATTTAACAAATCTCGCTCTGTAAAATTATGGGCGCAATCCAAAGCCATATCTGCAGATTGCACCAAACAATCTACATTTTCCGCAGTCACATAATCATTAATTGCCGTAATTTCGACATCAGGATTAATTGCTTCCAGGGTTTCCTTGGCTTTAAATACCCGTGGTTTCCCAACCCATTCATGAGTCATCAAAATTTGACGATTCATGTCATCCATCCGCAAATCACCGCCTCGGACTAGGATCAGCCGCCCAACGCCTGCTACCGCTAAGTAAAGCGCTGCTGTACCACCTAATCCTCCCACACCTGTCACCATAACAGTCGCTGATTTCAGGCGCTTCTGCGCTAATTCGCCAAAATTCGGGAGCATGATTTGGCGACGGTAACGTTCTAACTCGGTAGGCGTTAGGTCTATCACTTTCTTACCTCCTAATCAGACGTAATTTCTGTCAGCGTGACTACATTTTTTGGTTTCTGGTTAAACACTTTAAATAGCTTTTGCTCTTGGGCAGTTGAATCCAGAAATACCTGATAGGCTTGTTGTAATGCCTCACAATATTTATTTAATCTTTCTACTTCATTTAAGTCCGTATCATTCTCATCAATTTGCTGCATTAATTGCGAGAATTTCTTCAAGATATGTAGACGATTTACATTTACTACCTTCTGGTCATAGGGTAGTTGAAAAAACTCAAAATATTGCTCTGCTTTTGTGAGCTGTTTAAACTCTTCTAAAGTGCCGCTCATGTCTCTTGCTCCATTTTTTTGAGTTGTTGCTTTAGCTCATCTAACTGTTTATAGATTTCGTAAGTAGCCGCAGCAACTGTCATTAATGTTTGATAATCCGTTGGTAGCCCTTCTGCTAAATCGTGCAAGTCCATTTTCATTTGACCTGCTCGACTATTGAGGCGTTTGATTTGAGTTTCGAGTTCGGCTATGGTGAGTTTTTTCGCTTCGGGCATAGAATTTGGGGAGAAATTAATCGCAAAGTTTCTCTTGATGAATATCTCGTTGGCAAGGTACAAAAATGGAGAGGGGATTTTTTCTGCTTAGAGTTTACCAACTTCTGGATATGTCTTTGCTAATTCCACACCTTTAGCAATGAGTTTTTCCCCTTCCTCAGCTAACTTTTCTAGGGAGTCAAAGCCGAAACGATGGGCATCACGGATAGTTCTCGTGGTGAGTAATAGTCTTCCAGAAAAAACTAATGCCCAGCCAAAACCCTCATGTCCAATATCGACAACTACCTGGGACATTAACCCTGTTTCTTGTTCAATACAAGCCGCAATTCCCCGATAAAAAGTGAGAATTCGACTCTTAGTCATCAAGTCAACATCTCCATCAACTGGAATTTCTCGTTTTTTTTGTTTACTGACAATATAGGGCTTCAAAAGTAAATCATCTGCCCATGTTTTGTAAACTCCGTAAATATCTTGTCCTCTCACTTGTTGGACAATTGCCTTGAGAAAAGGCGAATTTAAAACTTCATTCGAGGCTGTGCCATTGACATTATTTGTTGTACTCATAGGGTTGCTTCTTCTTCTAATTCGTCCTCAAAATTGTTGGGTTTTTGTTGCAAAGCTTTGCGTAACCAAGGTGGTGGAGAACCTTTGAGGGTTTGGACTAATTTTCCGAGAACATCCTGAATTTTGTCTTCTTCAGAACGTGCTTTTACGGGGGTGACGCCTTTCTTGATTAACTTCGCTGCGGCTGTGCCACCAATAGCTGAAACATAAACGATGGTACAATCATTTAAAGCTTTTAATTTGGGGTCAATTTTATCTTCATTCCCATCTTGTTGTAAGTCCCCATCAAAGGTGAGAGTTTCTACAAATTGGTGTCCTTGTTCATTGACTTCATAGACATCAATTGTCTTAGCCCAACCAAAGTGAGCATTAATATGAACTTGGTCACTGGTTGTGAAGGCTATTTTCATTATTGATACTCCTGAAATTGGTAATTATTGATTGGTAACTGGGAATGGTTAATAGGAGATAGAAACTAAATTTTCTCCCTAGATTCTGCATCTGTGTGAATTACCAATCTCCTTGAACAACTCTCTCTTTGGCTTTGATTTCTTCCTCTTCTAAAAAGAGATTGCCAATTTCAAACAACATTTCCATGGTTCCCCGATAGCCAACTTTTCTAAATTGACCATTACCCAGGCGATCGTAAATGGGGATACCTTGACGATATAGGGGTATGTGCAGACGTTTGGCGATCGCTGCGGTGTGAGAGTTACCAATTAACAAGTCGGAACCCCCTGCTAATTGCTCAAAATCTTCAAAATCACCTATCGTCACACTGTCCATGGGTAGTTTTTCTAAAAGTGGCGATCGCGTGGTTGTCACCGCACTTTGAATTTCTGCCCCCATGGATTGTAAAAAGCACACTGTAGACCAAAGTAAATCTGGTTCTAGGGCAATGGATACCTGTTTTCTACCAAAGTAAAAATGGGTGTCTAACATCGCATCTTGCAGTTGCCGACGCTGACGACGGTATTTCTCTGGAACGGGATTACCGCTTAAATCAGCCAAAAACTGCATGAACTTATCTACCGCTTCTAAGCCGCTAAGCTCGGTAAATACTTCATAGGGAATGCCAAACTTTTGCTCCAGGATGTTCGCTGCACCACGCATACTTTCCCCCAGGGCGACGGTGAACACAGAGCTTCCCACTTTATGCAATTGTACCAGGGTTGTGCCTCCCCCGGTAATTGGACTGTAGGAATCATCCAAGTGTCCATCCAAGGAAGCGGAAAGGTCAGGGACAACAATTGGTATCATCCCAAAGGCAGACACCATTTCTTTGATTTGCTGAACATCCCCTGGGGTGAAAGCAGCACTCATCAAAATTGTTAATTGTTGCGCCTTCGGTTCCCCTGGTTGGGGCAGTTCCCTAACAATACTTTCTACCGCCGCTGCAAATCCATCCTGGAGAGAACCTTTAAAATCAGGAGCGGAAACTAGTAAAATTGGTAACTCATTTAACTCCGGGTGACGCTTGCGAAATTCCTTGAGAATTCCGTCCATATCATCCCCACGGGTTTCCGTTAGCCCTGTTGTACAAAGTCCGATAATTTCCGGTTGGGATTTGGCTACTAGGGTGAGAATTGCCTGCTCGACATTTTCTTCTCCCCCCAAAATGGTACTAACTTCCGTCATTGCCGTGGTTGCCAGGGGGATTGCTTCCCGGAAGTGACGCACCAAAATCACCTTGGCAAAGGCTGTACAGCCCTGGGAGCCATGGAGTAAGGGAATTACCCCTTTTAACCCCAAAAATGCTAAGGCTGCCCCCAGGGTTTGACTCTGCTTGAGAGGATTAACAACAACGGGCTTATTCTTTGTGACAACTTTCGCCATTAGTCATCATCCTCCATCGTCAGGGAGAGGGATAACCTGGCAAAGGGGGAAAGATTGTCGTGATTATCTGCATCGATATGAGCATAGCTGGCGGGGTCTTCCCAAGGAGCTGGTTTGCGTACCTGTTCCCACACCGGACTATGAACAGCTTCATCTAACTCCCGCGCCATTTCTACCATTCCACTATAACCAGCGTAGGCATGATGGCGTTCTTGGTTAATGTCTAGGAAAGGAATTCTCGCCTTTAAGGCGGTGTATTGGTTACGACCACCAGCAATTAACATCTCTGCGTTAGTTTCCCGAATCACTCGCAGAATTTCCTGGGGATTGCCCTTTTCTAAGGTAATACCATCCTTACCCAGTAATTTCTTAATTTTGGCTTTGTCTTCTTCCGTACTCTTTTTAGTACTAGTAGCAACAACATCCATCCCTAGGTCTTTGGCAGCCGAGATAATCGACCAACTTTTCACACCACCTGTATATAAAACTACTTTTTTTCCTCGGAGGCGATCGCGGAAAGGAGCCAGTTTCACATCCAAAGCAGCAGTTTCTTCCGCAATTAATTTTTCTGTTCGTGCTTGCAAATCTGGATCACCTAATTTAGCCGCAATATTTCGCAAACATCTATTCATGTCTTCCACGCCATAGAAAGACTCCTCAATGTAAGGAATACCATAGCGTTCCTCCATCTTCCGCGCCATATTAATTAATGCTTTAGAGCAAATCATTACATTCAACTTGGCACGGTGGGCGTGACAGACTTCCTCGTAGCGAGCATCACCAGTAATTTTGGCTAAAACACGAATACCTAATTTTTTCAATAGAGGTAAAACATTCCACATTTCCCCAGCGATATTATATTCACCGATGAGATTAATGTCATAGGGAGTAGTATATTCCGGCTCTGCTGTACCCACAACATGGTCTAGTAAAGCCTCACCACTAATCCGATTGCCAAGGTTTTTACTTCCCACAAAACCAGCCGAATGTACTGGAATCACGGGAGTGGCAATTTTTTTTGCCGCCGCTTTGCAAACAGCATCAATATCCTCACCAATTAAGGCTGTAACGCAGGTTGCATAAACAAAAATTGCCTTTGGTTCATAACGATTATGAATGTCCATAATCGCCTTATAGAGCTTCTTCTCCCCACCGAAAATCACATCGTTTTCGCTCAAATCAGTGGTGAAACCCATTTTATATAGCTGTGGACCAGAAGAGAAGCTACCACGACTGCCCCAGGAATTGCCAGCGCAGGCGATCGGTCCATGAACCAAATGAGCAGCATCTGTAATCGGAACCAGAGCAATCATCGCCCCATCAAAAGCACAACCCCCTTGAGCAGCTCCCGGTTGAGCTTGTTGGGTACAAGATTTATTTTTCTTTTCCCCATTCTTTTGGTGATTATGTTCGCATCCTGGCTCAGAGAGCAGCTCATTAATTTTGCTTTGAGTGAAAATCATCTCCGTCCTCGCGCTGGATACAAGTTGGTCATTGGTCATTGGTCATTGGTTATTGGCATTTTGTTCATGACTAATAACTAATGACTACTAACTAATAGTTAATAGATTATCAGCAATTATTAATGAGTCATAAGTAACCAATTGAGTAACTTGGGAAAATATTTTATAAGATATTTTAAATTACTAGTTATTGGTTATTTTTCGCAAAACAAAATCACCAAAAATCTACTGAACTATTTGCGAACACCCTGACTATTTGTTGCCCTGAGACAAGGAAATATTTACATCTTACCTTGACTCTTCATCTCCACAAATATACTTGGATATATCCTCCCCACATACATCAGCTAAATAAGATAAAGCTCGAAAACGTAAACTGACAAACTCATTATATAAAGGATTGAGCTTACATAAAGCTGGAATATGCACAGTCAAACCCAATAAGTAAATATCCCTCTCAAAGGGACAGCAACAGGGGATGATTCGACAAATTATATGAGCCAAATGGGAATTTTTTATCTGGACATTATCCACAAAATTACCTAATGGTTGCAGTAAACCCAACTTGTTGATTTGTGGTTTATTTAGTGAAGAGTAATCAGGATAAATATGGGAATTTTTTGGAGATTCAATCATCATCTTTTCCCAATAGTAAATAAAAGGAAAAAGGGAGAAGGGAAAAGGCATCAGGAATTTTCACCTTTCACCTCTTACCTTCTTTCCCTTATGCTACGCCGCGAGTTGAGGCAGGATGTACCTGCCCTTTGGTCTAATTCCTAACGAATTAAGTCGAAGGAGATATCTGTCTTACCAGTGATGTTGGAGTTGCGATCCATTTCATCTAGGATAGTGTTAACAACCCAGTTCAACAGGTTGATACCACCTTGGTAACCCAAGGTTGCATAACGATGTAAGTGGTGACGGTCAAACAGAGGATAACCGATACGCACCATAGGAATCTTGGTGTCGCGCCACAGGTACTTACCGTAGGAGTTACCAACGAAGAAGTCTACAGGCTCAGTGAACAACAAGGAACGGAAGTGCCACAAGTCCTTACCATTCCAGATGGTAGCTTGCTTACCGAAGGGGCTAGCATCTAGAACTGCTTGTAATTCAGCCTTGAATACATCATCACCATTGTTGCAGAGGATGTGTACAGGTTCTGCACCCATTTCTAACAAGAAGCTGGTGACATAGAAGATTAAATCGGGATCACCGTAGATGGCGAATTTCTTACCATGGAGCCATGCATAGGAGTCAGTCATGGCATCAACTAAACGACCACGATCTACTTCTAATTCTGCGGGGATGGCTTTGCCAGTCATTTCTGACAATGTCATCAAGAATTCGTCAGTACCTTTAACACCGAAGGGACGTAGAACCTTGGTAGGTTGCTTCCATTGTTTTTCGATGTAGTCACGGGTTTTGGTGGTGGTGTAAGCTTGCAGAGCTACTGTTGCTTCCGCGTTGATAGAATCAGCAGCATCTTCTAAGGTTGTTCCACCGGGATACATTTCATACTCACCAGTGTTGGGAGAGTCGAAGTAGTCGCTGGTATCAGAAAGGATGGTGTAATCAATACCCATCAAACCTAACATCCGCTTCAATTCACGGTTGTTACCAACGTAGGTGTCAAAACCAGGAATGAAGTTAATTTTACCGTTGGTTTTGTTCTTCTTCTTGCCTTCTGTTAAATTCAACAGAATGCCTTTCATCATGTTGTCGTAGCCAGTGGTGTGAGAACCAACGAAGCTAGGAGTGTGGGCAAAAGGTACGGGGAAATCTTGAGGAATGGAACCAGCACCTTTGGCGTTGGTGATAAATGCACCTAAGTCATCTCCGATTACTTCCGCCATACAGGTGGTGCAAACAGCGATCATTTTGGGTTTGTAGAGAGTGTAGGAAACACTCAAACCTTCAATCATGTTGTTTAAACCACCGAAAACGGCTGCGTCTTCTGTCATGGAAGAAGAAACCGCAGAGCAAGGCTCTTTGTAGTGACGGCTGAGGTGGGTACGGAAGTATGCTACACAACCTTGAGAACCTTGAACGAAAGGTAGAGTACCTTCAAAACCCAGAGCCGCAAACATGGCGCCTACAGGTTGGCAACCCTTGGCGGGGTTAATTGTTAGAGCTTCACGGGCGAAATTCTTTTCGCGGTATTCCCAACCTTTTGTCCATTCAGAAACACGAGCAACTTCTTCATCAGAATGAGCGCCTTCAAAATTTTTGCGCTTGTTTTCAAATAGTGCTGTGTATTCCGGTTGTTTAAATAGCTCTAAGTGGTCTACGATTTTTTCTGGATTCTGTGGCATTTGCTTATCTCTGTTGTAGCTGGGTGGGTAATGAAGTGGGAGTAAGGAGAGAGCAGCCAGGGTTGAATTCCTATTTACTACTGCTCTGAACCTTTTTCCTTGGTGAGTTTATGGTGGTAAATGGCGATCGCCAGGGGTTCAACCCCCGAAGGGATTTACTAGTGATGAATTGTGAATAATGAAGGAAACAAATTATTTCATCCAGCATTCAGCATTCACCACTTATCCCTAACGCACTGGGGCTAAACCCCCAGCCTATTCGTCCGATTTTCGGGAAAATTAAGCAGCTTTAACTTTGGCTGTAGCTTTTTTCCAAGGAGCGCCTACAAGATCCCAAGTAGGGCTGTTGAGAGCTAAGTCCATGTCGCGAGCAAAGATGGCAAAGCCGTCATAACCGTGGTAAGGACCGGAGTAATCCCAGGAGTGCATTTGGCGGAAAGGTAAGCCCATTTTTTGGAAGACATACTTCTCTTTAATGCCGGAAGCAATCATGTCAGGCTTCATTGCCTTGGTGAATTCTTCAAATTCGTAGGCAGTTACGTCGTCGTAGATGATGGTAGCGTTATCGATGTAGTGAGTAGTCCGTTTGTAATCGTCGTTGTGAGCAAATTCGTAGCCAGTACCAACAACTTTGATACCTAAATCTTCAAAAGCGGGAACAACGTGACGGGGACGCAAACCACCAACGTAGAGCATGACAGTATTGCCTTCTACACGGGGGCGGTATTTCTTGACAACTGCATCCATGATGGGCTGATATTTTGCGATGACTTTCTCAGCGTTATCTTGGATTTTCTTGTCAAACTTAGCAGCAATTTCGCGCAGTGATGCAGCAATTTTGGTAGGTCCAAAGAAGTTAAATTCCATCCAAGGCAAGCCATAGGTTTCTTCCAAACTACGGCAGATGTAGTTCATGGAACGATAGCAGTGGATGAGGATTAACTTAGCAGCGGGACCTTGGACTAACTCATCGATGGTACCATCACCAGACCACTGAGCAACAACGCGCAAGCCCATTTCTTCTAAAAGCATCCGGCTTGCCCAAGCATCACCACCGATGTTGTAGTCACCAATGAGTGCTACGTCATAGTCGGTAGATTCAAATTTCAGGGTATTGTCTTTCTTAGCTTGATCGAAACGGGGGAATACCCAGTCACGGATAGCGTCGTTAGCAATGTGGTGCCCCAAAGATTGGGATACACCCCGGAAACCTTCGCAACGTAGGGGGATTACGGGTTTACCAATTTCTTTAGATGTTTTCTTAGCAACAGCTTCGATGTCATCCCCAATCAAACCGATAGGACATTCAGATTGGATGGAGATACCCTTGTTGAGGGGGAAGAGTTCTTCGATTTCGTGGATGATTTTGGTGAGTTTTTTGTCACCACCGAAAACGATGTCCCGTTCTTGGAAGTCAGAGGTGAAGTGCATAGTACCGAAAGCATCGATACCAGTGTTACCTACATAGTAGTTACGACGACCAGACCAAGACCAGTAACCGCAACCTACGGGACCATGGCTGATGTGGATCATGTCCTTGATAGGACCCCAAACCACACCCTTAGAACCTGCATAGGCGCAACCACGGGCGGTCATTACACCAGGTACGGATTTGATATTAGATTTTACACCGCAATCAGCCTTACCATCTTCGTGGACGTTGAGGTGTTTTTCGCGTTTTTTACGAGATTTTTCAGGATAGGCTTGGAGAACTTCTTTAATCAGTTCTTTATTTTGTTCAGTAAGACTCTTTTCTGGAGGTGTCATAGTCTGCCTCAGTTATGCTTA
Organism: Calothrix sp. 336/3; assembly: GCF_000734895.2. GTDB lineage: Bacteria > Cyanobacteriota > Cyanobacteriia > Cyanobacteriales > Nostocaceae > 336-3. The sequence continues at coordinate 5,990,351 of NZ_CP011382.1, forward strand.
ACGGGTGGGGAAATGGATGGAAGGAGAGAAAGGAGAGGAAGGAAAAAGGTAGAAGGAGAAAGGGAAAGACTAATTTATAGTTGGTAATTCCCTATTCCCTATTCCTTTTCCTTAGGTGTTAGTTATTTTTTCGCAGTAGCAGGTTTGATTTCTTCTGCTGCGTGCTTGGTGTCGTCGTCGAGGATACCGAATTCAATCAACAATGCTTCCAGTTCATCCATTTCGATGGGTGTAGGAATGGTGAGATTGGTATTGTTAATGATTTTCTTCGCTAAGGTGCGGTATTCGTTACCTTGTTTGCTGTCAGGTGCGTACTCGTTAACGGTCATACGACGCAATTCTGCGTGTTGAACAATATTGTCACGAGGTACATAGTGAATCATTTGGGTGTTCAAACGTGATGCCAGGGTTTCGATCAATTCGATTTCCCGGTCAGTGTTACGGCTGTTACAAATCAAACCACCCAAACGCACACCACCGGAGTGAGCATATTTCAAAATACCGCGAGCGATGTTGTTTGCAGCGTACATCGCCATCATTTCACCGGAGGTAACGATGTAGATTTCTTGGGCTTTGCCTTCACGGATAGGCATAGCGAAACCACCACATACAACGTCACCTAATACGTCGTAGGATACGAAGTCAACGTCTTGGTAAGCGCCATTTTCTTCTAAGAAGTTAATAGCGGTGATAATACCACGACCAGCGCAACCAACACCGGGTTCTGGACCACCGGATTCTACACACTTAACACCACGGAAACCGGTGAGCATGACTTCTTCGAGTTCGAGGTCTTCTACTGCACCACGTTCAGCAGCTAGGTGTAATACGGTGGTTTGTGCTTTGGAGTGAAGCATCAAACGGGTTGAGTCAGCCTTTGGGTCACATCCGACAATCAGAATGCGTTGACCCATTTCTGCCATAGCTGCCAAGGTGTTTTGAGAGGTGGTGGATTTACCAATACCACCTTTACCGTAGAAAGCTATCTGTCTAATGTTGTCGGACATGATCTGTTTTTCTCCTGCTAATTTTTGATTACTTTTGGTGGGTCTGTTGGTATGTAAGGTGTCACATCTGCTGGGTTCAGCAGTGACGGTTGGTAGAGCGTCGCTTTTTGAAGGGCACGTTAGCGTTTTATGCTAACCAGAGGCGATGCAGTTTCGCACGCGCTTGGGGGCGATCGCTCTACTCTCACTAGTTGTTGTTTCATTGGTTGGTAATTGAGTAATTAGTTATACTGCTTCGACTACAATGCTGGGGCTGATGCGATCGCGTAGTCGGGCTTCGATGGCTATCTTGAGGGTGGCAAAGCTGCTAGAACAGGAGCCACAAGCGCCTTGGAGTTTGACTTTGATGATGTCACCATCTACGTCATACAGTTCGACATCTCCCCCGTCGGCAATGAGTACGGGGCGAACTTCTTCATCCAGGACTTTTTGAATGAGTGCAATTTTTTGCACAGGAGTCAGTGCTTTTACGGCTAACTGACCAGGGTTATTGTTAGAAGCTTGGGAGGTAGTGACTTCTCTTTGGATGGAAACAATGATGTCGTCAATTGTCGCCAGACAAGAACCGCAGCCACCACCAGCTTTGATATAGTTAATGACATCTTCGGCTCTGGTGAGGTTATTTTCCTTGACCACACGGCGAATTCTTGATTCGCTAATACCGAAGCAGGTACAGACTAAAGCACCTTCGTCGTCTTCTTCGTGGACATCAAGGGGGATGCCGCGATAGTTATAGATGGCGGCTTCTAGGGCTTCTTGACCCATAACAGAGCAGTGAATTTTGGCTTCGGGGAGTCCTCCCAAATATGCCGCAATCTCTTTATTCGTTACCTCTAGAGCTTCATCTAGGGTTTTGCCTTTTACCAGTTCTACTAATGCTTCTGATGAGGCGATCGCACTGGTACAACCAAAGGTTTGAAAGCGAGCATCAACGATTTTATCTGTGTCTACATCAACCTTGAGGTGTAATCTGAGGGCATCTCCGCAGGCAATACTACCGACTTCACCTGTAGTAATCTTGACTCCTGACTCTCCCTTGTCTTCCAGAACGCCTTGGTTTTTGGGATTGTAGAAGAGTTCCAATACTTTATCTGTATATTCCCACATGATAGATTTAGGGTTTGAGATTGGGGGTTTGGGAATGGGTAATGGGAGAATGGGTAATGGGTCTTTCTCCTCAAACTTTAGCGATGGGTGAGTACCTGTTCGTGCTGTTGTAACCAGGCAGCTTGATCGTTCTTGAAGGGGGAGAGGTCACGCAGGTGTTGAATAATCCCTGGTAGAACCTCAATTACTTTGTCGATTTCGGCTTCAGTGGTGTAGCGACAAAGACTGAAGCGGATGGAACCATGTAAGGTGGTGTAGGGTAAACCCATTGCCCGCAGGACGTGGGAAGGTTCCAGGGAACCGGAACTGCAAGCAGAGCCGGAAGATGCACAAATTTGGTGTTGATTCAGGTGTAGGAGAATGGCTTCTCCTTCGATATATTTAAAACCGATGTTAGTTGTGTTCGGTAATCTCTGAGTAATATCACCGTTAACTTCGCAGTCGGAAATTAAGGAAAGGATAGTTTTTTCTAGGCGATCGCGCTGTTTAATTTCTCTGGCTGTTGCTTCTTCCATATGCAACAATTCCAGTTCTGCGGCTTTCCCTAGGGCGACCAGTCCAGGAACGTTTTCTGTTCCAGCACGTCGTCCGCGTTGCTGTCCACCACCGATTATCAGGGGACGGAATCTTACACCTCGGCGGATGTACAATGCACCTATACCTTTGGGAGCGTGAATCTTATGACCTGACATGACCAGCATATCAATAGTGCTGTTCTTCATGTTCAGGGGCAGCTTACCAACGGCTTGCACTGCATCTACATGAAATATAGCACCTTTTGCCTTAACTCTAGCACCAATTTCTTCGATGGGGAATACTGTGCCTGTTTCGTTATTTGCATACATAATGCTGACTAAGGCAGTATTACCAGTCAAGGCAGCATCTAACTCATCTAAATCCAGTTGTCCATGCTGATTCACGGAAAGATAGGTGACACTGTAACCTTGGGTTTCCAGTTGTTTACACAGGGTTAAGACAGCAGGGTGTTCTACCTGGGTGGTGATGATATGACGTTTTTCCGGTTGAGCTAATAGGGCAGCGCGGATAGCTGCATTATCGCCTTCTGTACCACCGCTTGTAAAGACTATTTCTGTTTCATCAGCACCAAGGAGGGCAGCAACTTGCTCTCTAGCAATTTTAACTGCTTTAGCGACCTGCCCACCGAACGTGTGCATACTTGAAGGATTACCATAATAGTCCGTAATGTATGGCATCATTGCCTCTACAACTGCTGGATCTACTTTTGTGGTGGCATTATTGTCGAGGTAAATACAGTTTCTTTGCATTGCTTTCAGTTCTCTTTCAGAATAAGCAAGGGTGTCATCAGTTAACTAATCAGCGTTAACCGTTAATCGTTAACTGATAACTAACAACTAAAAAGTTGCTTGGTGCTGCTGACGTTTTTGTAGTTGTTCGGAGAATTTATGCGAATAAACGCTAAACCATTTCTCCCAATAATCTTGTTTTTTAGTTAATTTTTTGACTAAGCGTTCATAGGTAGAAAACCAAGATTCCCAGTAATCAGTGGAAATTTGCACACATCCATCACAGGTTGGGCAACCAGCAATACATTGGGGAACTGTATGAATACTGCCAATACAGTTTGTACACAGTTCTGGATCAATCCAGGGACTACCATTAACTTTTTTGATTGCGTCCGTGGGACAGACGGAATCACACAGGTTGCAAGTAATGCACTGACCGGTAATCTTGTAAGCCATGACTTTACTCCTTCAGGAGAGTGAGTGAGGTTGGGGTGCTGGGTAATCGGTCATGGGTAATGAATCTGGTAATCGTAATTGGGAATTGGGAATATGAAACCTTCCCTTTTCCCATTGCCTTTTCCCTTTATTTCACGTATTGAGCGTGAAACTCTAAAGCAACCTTCTCAATCACGTCATAAGCTTCTACAGGTTGGATACCAGCAGCTTGCAATTTACCCTTGGGTTCCTCGCCCACTTTGGCAACAAGTACGGCTTTGCAATCCGCGATCGCCTGGATGATATGTTCTAAGGTCGCTTTTTCGCCGTAGCCACCTTGGCAATACAAGTCTACGCGCCGATGACCAACATACTTCACTTCTTTGCCATCAACTTCGTATACTTGGAATTCCTTGGCATGACCAAAGTGTTGATTTACTAAACCGCCACCTTTGGTTGCTACTGCTACTAGAATCTTTTGACTGTGAGACTGACTATGATTTGTCTCAACTGTTTGTTTGGCTAGTTGCAGTTCCTCTCTGAACTTCTCGATACCTGCGTGAACTTCTTGGCGTTTCTCTAAATCATATACGGCAGGGCTATCGGCTATCTTTGCCTTGGTGAATTCTTGGCTACGGTCTTCACCTAACAGACCGACGGCATCGGCACGACATTGGCGACAGTGCCGCATCATTTTCATCTTACCAGAACATTTATCTTGCAGTTCTTTTAATTCACTCGGTGTTGGTCCCCGTTGTCCGGTTAAACCAAAGTGAGTGCCATGTTCTGGTGCAGAAATCAAAGGCATAATATTGTGCAGAAATGCACCATACTGCTGAATCATCTTGTTAACTTCTGGCAAATGCTGGTCATTTACACCAGGAATCATTACAGAGTTAACTTTACAAAGAATATCAGCTTCTTTCAGTGCCTGCAAGCCTTCCATCTGCTTTTCGTGCAGAATTCTAACGCCTTCAATTCCTCTATAACGTTTGCGTTTGTAGTGAACCCAAGGATAAATCATGGCACCGATTTCTGGGTCCACCATATTAATGGTGATGGTAACGTGGTCTATATTTAGTTGTTTAATCTTGTCTATATATTCTGGCAGCATCAAACCGTTGGTTGATAAGCACAACTTAATATCAGGTGCGCTGTCTGCGATCAACTCAAAAGTGCGGAAGGTTTTTTCGGGATTCGCTAGAGGATCCCCAGGACCTGCAATACCCACAACGGATAACTGGGGTATCTTGCTGGCAATCACTAGCACTTTATGGGCTGCTTCTTCTGGTGTCAGCACTTCGCTAACTACCCCAGGGCGACTTTCGTTCGCGCAGTCATACTTGCGATTGCAATAGTTGCATTGAATGTTACAAGCAGGGGCTACAGCGACGTGCATCCGTGCATAGTGATGATGAGCTTCTTCACTGTAGCAAGGGTGGGTAGCAATCCGTTCTTTCAGCTTCTCATCCATTTCCACGGTGGCGCTGCTGCTGCACCCGCAGCCACCAGATTTCGCTTTCGCTGAAGCAGAAGAAGGTTCCGTAACGAGAGGGGAAACGAGGCCTGTTGACTGTGGAGACATTGAATTTCGCAAAAGTCGGGTACGTGAGCTGCCACTGTGGGAGAATCAAAACTATTGAGGATGAAAAATTTCAATTTTTGCCCGCCTCAAGTAGTATTAGTACCAAATACCTGAAATTATCAACACTCAAAGTGCAAGATTAGAAATCAACATTTTTAACCTTGAATTTTGAATTTTGAAAGTATTTATACTCTTTGGTGATAATTATCCCAAATTATATAAAGAATCGAAGTCGCGTCTGATAGGTTAGGCTATAAAACCCAAATGTCTCGGCTGGTGTGTGTCAACGCACAAGATGTGGGTGCTTTGTGCCGACAGGCGCGACTTCTGTTCACAGGGGCATGGTGCTATCTCATCCCTCCACTCACTCATCGCTCCTTTTGTTATTGGCGCGTCAAGTGATTGGCGATATATGTTTTATATCAGTCGCTTCCCAGGTGCAGTCGATAAATCCCTGGATAATATTTATTAGGTTTATTAAGTTTGTACTCAAAATCTGCAATCCCGACAATGCAAGGATTAAGAAATCTGGAATTTTTTTTTCGGGACGAGGTGCTAGTATTTCCGGGCAGGGGGACTGGCATTTACAGAGTAGGGTACAAGTTTTATTGTACTCATCCACAACGTAGTCAGAGTCAGGGTTTGAGGCAAGTTTTAAGTTTCGTTTAGCAGTTTTAATTTTTGATGCTCCTGTTTGCAAATCTAGTTAATGGTGGCGGCTAACCTAGCTTTGTGGCGTACCCGTGCAGCAATGACAGAGTGGGGTGTTTTCAACAAGGGCGAAATGAACAAAATCACGAAATGCCTGTGAACTCTATTTAACTATCTTTGTCTGGGATAACGATTCTATCTTAGGTGGGAAAAATTTAGCTGATTTTGTAGAGAACTGTGATGTTTGGAAATCTGGAGTAGTTTACGGAGGGCTACCCCAGAAACGTGCGAAATTCAATTCTGTATCTAACATATCACTTTTTTTTTGCTAAAAAATGCAATTTATATTTTTTTAATTTTTCAGGTGTTGGTCAGAAAGTGGCGATGAAACAAGCTTTCAGATAAATTAGTCATTCCAGGAAAATGAGAATAACTCTTAATAAGATTCTAGCTCCTGTTTGCGGTGAACAGCAACAACCAAGAAAGGAAAGGGTTTTGATGGTAACTGTCAAACTCCTTAGTTATGCTCCATTCCTAATATATATAGTGATTGCAGATACAGATTTTTACTTTTCTCTACAAAAACATTGCGATTGAGTACCTATTAAGTTATGCAAAAATATTTTTTCAGAATTAGCTCAAAGGATTACTCTGTCTAGGTTGAGCTTGAGTACATCAATACTGATTCCTAACCCTAAAAATTCTTGTACCCTGACATCAAAAAGTCTCATACCCCTAACCCCAAAATGATTTGTAATGGGGTTGACATCTAGATTTACAGCATTGAGTAGAGCCTTAATCAATTCAATAAATACAATCATGGCTAATTGTATTATGTCGTTACAATTCATCTGGTATAAGCAGAAAAATAGCACACGGCTTTTTTAAATGAGACAGTACCGATGCAACAGACTTTAGATAGTAACCGAAATGCGAATACTGCAAAAATGCCGGATTGTGCGGATTCTTATCAAGAGGAAATAGGGCATCAGTCAGGGCATCACACAGCACACACAATTGGTTCAAAAACTGTTTTTTTTGAACATTTATTGAGTGATTTTCGCATTATCTTTGAACGCGATCCAGCTGCACGTCATTGGTTAGAAGTACTTGTTTGTTATCCCGGATTTCATGCACTCTGCTTACATCGTTTTGCCCATTTGTTGTACCGTCGGGGTGTAAGTTTTCTCCCACGTTTGATGTCACATATTGCGCGTTTTTTAACTGGGATTGAAATTCACCCTGGTGCATCTATTGGTAAAGGTATGTTTATCGATCATGGCATGGGTGTCGTGATTGGAGAAACAGCAATTATTGGTGATTATTGCTTAATTTATCAGGGTGTCACCCTTGGTGGGACTGGTAAAGAGAGTGGTAAACGTCACCCTACCCTTGGGGATAATGTTGTTGTTGGTTCGGGTGCAAAAGTCTTGGGAAATATTCAGGTTGGGAATCATGTACGTATTGGTGCAGGTTCGGTAGTTTTAAGGGATGTTCCTGCTGATTGTACTGTTGTTGGGATTCCTGGAAGAAATATTTCTCGTAAACAGAAGGATATACGAATTTCTCCTTTGGAACATGGGAAGTTACCCGATGTGGAAGCGACTATGATTCGTTCCTTGCTCTTACGAATTGAACAATTAGAGCGACAGGTAGAAAATTTACAAAAGTAGTGTTGTTGTTAAATTTTATCTGCTTTTCTATTACCCATTACCCATTACCTAACTCTTATGTTTCAACCTTGTAGTTTTGATGCTGCAAGCGGTTATCTAGTTGAGGTTCCTGTTGGCGATCGCTGGCTAGTTTTTCACCGTTTGCAAGAGTTAATGATTCCCTGTGCTTGTCTATCTGATGGTTCTCTGGCAGTACAAATAGATGATTGTCTGACGGCAATTCTTGTTTATAGTATCGTCAAACGATTTACTGCTAGTCGTCAAGACTTGGTTGACTATTTAGAAAGCTGTTGGTTTCCTGACTTGGGATTCTAGAAAAATGCTATGAGGAGAGAAATAGGCTTTATCATGAGAGCTTATCTGTAGAATCAATGTGAAGAGCAAGTGAGCGGGTTTTGTCATCGATTCACTATCTATTAGCTTATTCTCTACCTATAGCTTGTTATCCTAGACAATTTTTCTAAAGATTTAATGGTATGACAACAACACAGGATGAAGGCTGAGAATATGATTATTTTGTCAGAAAACCAGCCCCATCATCCATCGAATCTGCAACATTTATTTAAGTTATGGATTGCCTATAATTTTATCTTTGATACTGATAAATTGTGAGGAATATTTCTCTTTGCAATCATCAGATATGCAAGAATGGTAATTTATCTAATTGCTGACGATAATTAGGATTTTTCTGTTTATAATTTAACAGATTTTCAGAGTATTTTCAGCCATGTAATTCTTAAATCATTCTGATATTTTCTATGGGCAAAAAGTTAACGTTTCATGAATGTTGTATTGCTGACTAGGTGAAGAGGTCTAATCTGATATGGTGGTCAAACGTCACAGTGATATTAAGTTTATAGATTTTTTGCAGAATGAGCTAGAACTGTCGAGTGGAGATATTGCTGTGGCACTACGCCAACGGAAGTCGGATGCAGCCCCTCTACCGATGTTATTATGGCAGTATGGGCTGGTAAATATTGAACAGCTAGAGAAGATTTTTGACTGGTTAGATCAGGAAAGTTAGTATTGCCAGAAGAACAGGTTGGTATCTGTTCGCTGCCCAAAGATATAAGAGTTTTCATTGTAACTGCGTTCTCAGTGCTTAGAGGTTTGATGGAGGGTGTTTTCTGTTCATAGATGAGTATTTTTAACTTTCCTGAATATTTATACCTGCGTGAGTTGGAGAAATGATTAATTACTTAGAGCTAAATATGAGGATATTCTAATGTTTTCAACATTAATTGCGGGATTTGGGCTATTAATTTTCTCAGCGATAAGTAACAGTTATATCTGTTTACTGATGATGGATGATGTCACAAAAATTCATGAGGAGAATAATCCTTAAATTATACTGATTGCTGGTTTGATGCCATACAGAATTCAGGTGACTAATTGAGTAAGAATGATTGGGTGAATAAGCTAATGATGAGAAGAAGTTATAGATATGTTGCCATCAGTTTAACCTGGGTGAGAGATGGGGTAACAAGTATACTGTGATTTCTGATCAGATGAAATTAGACTTATTGGCAAATCAATTTTAGTGGATGGGAGACAAGATACAAGCCAGAAAGTGAGAAATGATAGAAGATAGGGAGCAAAATTTACTGATGATGTCACCTATTTAACCCATGATCACTGACTTGTTTCTTTCCTTCACTGCTGTCAGAAGTCGATGAATTTCCTTCCTTGTGTAACGACAACAAGCCCTGTAATCTCATAATTTCTGTGATTACCCGAAAGGAGGACATCTACCGCGAAATGGTGTGAAATGAGCTGCCATAGAGGTATTTTTGCAATGACTCAAATCTTGATTAATGATACAACTCTGCGTGATGGAGAACAAGCTGCGGGTGTTGCTTTTAACCTAGAAGAAAAAGTAGCGATCGCCAGATTTTTAGATGCCATTGGTGTCCAGGAAATCGAAGTTGGTATCCCAGCTATGGGTGATGAAGAAACAAGGGCGATCGCGGTAATTGCTGATTTAGGTTTACAAGCAAAACTGCTAGGCTGGAATCGTGCTGTAATTTCTGACATCCAAGCATCCATAGCAGCCGGTCTCAAGCGTGTACATATCTCTATCCCGGTTTCTGGGATTCAAATTGCAGCCAAGTTTCATGGTCAGTGGCGAGTGACTCTACAACAACTCAGAGACAGCATCAGCTTTGCTGTAGATCAAGGTCTGTGGGTGGCTGTTGGTGGGGAGGATTCTTCCCGTGCTGAGGACAGCTTTCTGTTAGATGTTGCTCATTACGCCCAAGAATGGGGTGCGTCACGATTCCGTTTTTGTGACACTGTGGGGATTCTTGACCCCTTCACGACCTATAAAAGGGTAAAACGTCTAGTCACCTGGCTATCTGTTCCCGTAGAGATACATACTCACAATGATTTAGGATTAGCGACTGCAAATGCTTTAGCAGGGATAAAAGCTGGTGCTGCATCTGTGAATACGACGGTGAATGGTTTGGGTGAAAGGGCTGGAAATGCTGCTCTAGAAGAGGTGGTGATGGCTCTGAAGCGTCTCTATGATGTGGATTTAGGTATCGATACACCTCGATTGTTGGACTTATCTCGACTGGTTGCCGCCGCATCTAATAGTAGTGTTCCACCTTGGAAGGCGATCGTTGGTGAAAATACCTTTACCCACGAGTCGGGAATTCATGCCCATGGTGTAATGCAAAACCCTAATACTTACGAACCTTTTGCCCCAGAAGAGGTGGGTCGAGAGCGGCGTTTAGTAGTAGGTAAGCATTCGGGTCGCCATTTGCTGACAAGCATCCTTCAACAATATGGTATTAATCCTAACTCGGAGGAAGCCCAATCAATTTTAGAAGCAGTACGCCAACAATCCATACAGAAAAAACGTAGTTTGACGACACAAGAATTGTTGCATTTAGTTGAAGAGGGAAAATATGTCCACGCTCTCCGATGAAATGGAGCTCAACGATCCACCAGATTTTAATATCGGTGACAAAGTACGTCTACGTAAATTAATTAAAAATGATGGTACTTTTCCCGGACAGGAAATAGGGAAAGTATTGGCGAATAAGGGGGATATCGGTTACGTCATCAGTATTGGTACGTTTTTGCAGCGTTCCTATATTTATGCAGTACATTTCATCCATACAGGGTTCATTGTTGGTTGCAAGAAGAAAGAATTGGAATTAATTGAAGCAGGAGACGGAGAATTATGAAAGTGATGCTGAGGCAAAATAATGCAGGTCATTTGGTCGTTTATGTTGCCAAAAAAGATTTGGAAGAGGAAGTAGTTAAGGAAACCGATAGTGAGCAAGGAACTATTTTGACTCTTGCTAACGGTTGGGAATTAGCTTTTACTTCTCTACCTGATCCTTCCCAATTGCCCCTGACAGTGGAAGCGAAAAGACTGTCATAAATTGGCATCAACTATTTAGGAGGATGAAGAATGAAGTTTATGAGTGATTATATACTTCATACTTTGTTCTTTTTGTAAGTACCATTTCTGTTAATTAATTTAAGAGTATTTCTCTAAATACTCCTAAATCATTTTTTCTCTGCGTATCTGAGTGAGGTTAATCAAGACAATACTATTTATCCAAAATCCACAACAATGGGCAAATTCCTAACATTATCTGAATTCGACCTAGAAGGACAGTTTCTGGGGTTTGTCAATGGTGCTAGTAAGGAACGGAAATATTTGCAGTTGGCGATCGCCTCTGGGGAAGTACGCTTAAAGTTACCACCGGAGTTACGTAATCCTCTGGGGACTTCTTTAGAATCAGGTGAGTTAATCCGGATATTTGGTGTTAGTAAATTAAATACCCATACAGGAAAAATTAAATTTAAGGTTTACGGTGTCAAACCCCTAGGAATTTGCCCTAAGCATCAAATCGAACGTCATCTCAAACCCAAGGCAAAAATTCTGGTTTGTCAAAAATCGGGTTGTAAAAAACGTGGTGGTCAGGGTTTAATCTCAGAGTTGGAGAAAACTCTGTGTGAGCATGGTTTACGGGATCGGGTAGAAATTGAGACTACTGGTTGCCAAAAGCGTTGTGGCAGCGCTCCCAATTGTATAGTGAAATTAGGTAAAAAAGAATACAAGAAAATGCAGCCAGAGGCGATCGCCTCCCTGTTGTCAGACAATTTGTAAGTTTTTCCCTATTGCCTACTAACCAGTTCAAAATAACCGAAATCGCGTCAGCTGATTTTCAATTGCTGCGGGTAAGACTTTGGTAAGTTCTGGCACATCGGTAAATGGGACAAATTGGGTCGGGGGGATATCAAAGGGAAGCTTACCGGATAATTCTGGATGTTGCATTTGGGTGAGGAGAATTTGCTCTGAGCGCTTGCTTTGCATTGCATACCCCATTTCTAGACAAACCTGGGGACTGGGAATCAGTTGGGGGGATTCGGAATGCTCAATGGTGGCGATCGCGGTAATATCGGCAACAAATAGTAAGCTTTTACGGATTTTACGTAACATTGCTGTACTTAAACGAGTCGCACCTTCCTTCGGACGTTGATACTCAACTAACTTTAACGGTAAGCGCGATCGCAAATTTAAACTCTCCACTGTCTGAGTTAAAACATCTCGCACGGCAATACTTGCTTGGGCAAATTCTTTCTGTCCAGAAAAAAATATTGTTGGCTCTAACTGTGCTAAAACTGCTTGCTTGGTAAAATAAATTTCGTGGCTAATTAAATCAATATTAGCTACACAATACCCACCACTACCCTCTATATAAAACTCAATATTTTCCCCTTCCAGATAGCGTCCAAACCACACAGACTTCCTGATTTCCTCAATATCTTCTAAAAAATCCGCTCGCAAAGCAGACTTTAATAGACTTTTTTTACTCAAGCGCATATCTGGTGGACGTTTTTCCAACTCATGAATTGGCTCGTAATTTTCCAGATACCATGCTCTCAGAGCAATTATAGACATAGGACGCTAGTTAAGTTGTCTCGTGCGATTAACATCGTACCAGTTGATTGCCACAATGGGAAAATTTCAGTGCGAAATTGTCAAATTTTACTCATTTGGCAGACTTAGGTATTCGGAGATTGGGAAAAATTTACCGTTACACCAGTTTTCTATTGGGATATTCTGGAAATTAGCATCATCTAGATAAATCTGTAGGGACGTTTCGGTGGAACATCTATTTACTAAATTTTACCAGTTTTACAGCCTCACATATCTGATGTAATTCCCAACTAACCTGATTTTGATTTAATTCTTGAAAATTGCACCCCAGGTTGCGAGAACAGAATCCTTGGCATCCCGAAAAGTCTGAATAAATGGTTGTTGAGTTTGCAAGAATACGCGAGCACAATTACGCCCCGGCATTCCCGAAATAGAACCACCAGGATGGGTTCCAGCACCTGTTAAAAATAGATTTTCTATGGGTGTTTTATAGTTGGCAATTTCTGGCAAAGGACGGAAAAATACCATTTGTTCTAAGGTCATATCAATATGGTAATAATTACCCTTATATGCACCTAATCTTTCTCCTAATTCCGCAGGGCTTTCGACTCGACGAGCAATAATTGCATTTTTCACATTGGGAGCATATTCTGCTAGTTTATCTATGACCCTATCAGCCACTTTATACTTTAATTCATCAGTCCAACCTGTACCTTTTAATCCTGTACCTTCAGCTCCAGCTATTTGATAGGGGGCAAAAAATTCTATCCACAAAGTATGTTTACCTGGAGGTGCTAATGTAGGGTCTAAAGCACTAGGCATCACCACATACATGGATGGGTTAGAATCGGGAATTTCCCCCACCATACATTTACTATGTGCCTGTTCTACATGGGCAACTGAATCCGCAATCAGAATAGAACCAATCAGAAATTCATCTCGATGTTGATGATGGCTAAATTCTAACGGTTCATCTAAGGCTAAATCTATTTTCAGAATAGTTTCATTATTATTAATAATCCTTCTTTCTAGCCTTTCCCACAATTCTGGATCTGCTGCGTCCACATCACTTTTATCTACACATTGCAAGAATAATCTTTGAGCATCAATATTAGAAATTACTCCATAATTCGCCCTATATTCTTGACTATTACTCACTCTAACACCAACAGCTTTACCATTATCAATTAAGATTTTCTCTACATATTGATCAGTCAGAATGACCCCACCTTTTTGATTAACTAAATTGACTAAAGCTGCGACTAATGCACCTGTACCACCGCGAGGTCTTGCCATTCCTGGTTGGTGACGCATTGCCATCATCATTGAGCCAATTCCTAAATTTTTTTGAGAAGGGGGTACTCCCATTTCTCCTGCGAGTCTAGCTAGGGGTGCTTTGAGAAATTCTGAATCGAACCATTCATTTAAAATATCTTCAGCACTTGATAGCATATTACGAACAAAATCCAGAGTTTTACCTGGAGAACCTAAAACTGAAAATAAATCTTTAATTTTATGAGTATTATAGTTGCCGGCAATATCAATAATGGATTTTGGCGGAGCGCTAAACATGGGAGCTATGGCATTAATTGCTCTTAACCAATAATCTGTATATTCAGCATATTTCTGGGCATCTCTGGGGCTAAATTGAGCAATTTCAGCACAGGTTTTCTCTAGGGATTTATGTGCTAAAAAATATTTGCCGTCGGGATGGGGACAAAAAACCACAGGGTCGCATTGTAGATATTCTAAACCATATTTTTCTAGTTCTAACTCTTGAATCACAGAACCTAAGAAAATAAATTCATGGTCAATGGCACAGAGGTTAAATTTAAATCCTGGTGCTTCCTTTGGTAAACATTCTTCTGTAGTTGCAGCACCACCGGGAACGGAGCGTTTTTCTAATAGAAGAACACTATAACCTGCTTTAAGTAGATAGGCAGCACAAACTAAACCGTTGTGTCCAGCACCAATAATAATTACATCATAGGTTTGCATAGGTTTTAGAGATGGTAGGTTGTTTTTTTGTAGGTATAAATTTAATGATATTTCTGGTAATTTTGCAAGGTATTTCAGCCCAGATAAGTTGTAATGTATTTAAATTGTATATGTGTATTTGCCTGAAAAAAAGTCAAATTTTCTTTCTTACTGCTCCCTGCGGTTCCATATACAAACTTAGGTACATAACATCTTAACCCCCAGGAATAATATTTCATGGAGAGGCTGAATTTACTCTTGGTTATTGAGTTGAAAGATTACCTAATTTTTCCGGCATAGTTTCATTTTCTGGGAGTGATGGACGAACACATAGATAAATTAACATGCCGAATAGGGGAATAAAAGCCAGCAGGTTTAATAGTTGTGAGTTTTTGCTGGGACGACGGGAAATATCATCAGTAATGAGAATAAATGGTAGGATAGAAAGCACACAAAAATCTAAACTCATCACATGAATAAAACGGCTTGTTTGCCATTCCTGAATAAAGTTATTCCAGTCTCCTTGGGTAACACCGTAGGTGATGAGAATTATGGCTGCAATTGTTAAGAATATTCCTGTAATTCGAGAATCAAGAATTTTTAACCACAGGTTTTTATTACCTGGAAATGTAGGATTTGCTTGGCGTAAAGCGAGGTAGGGAATAATAGCAAAAGCTCCAACGGCAAGAGATGCTGTGGCAAATAGCCAAGCGGGTATTTTTTGCCCCCTACCATCGATATACATCAAACAGGTGTAAGCTGTGGCTATGACACCCATAATGTTAAACAGGGCAATAATTAAAGGATTAATACCTTGCCATGCTCCCGTAGAAAGGTTTGTGATTAAATTGAAGGTATCAGGTTGATCTGGTGGCGCAAATAAAAAGGCATAGGTAGTAAAACCTAGCCACAATGCCCAAAGGACGATTTTTTGATTCATAAATTAGAGGTTTTAACTGAGAGCTTCTGAGAGGTAATCAGCAGCAGCTGTGACAACTGCGATCGCGCTTTCATAGTCTAAACGAGTTGGTCCCAAGACACCAACACTACCAATGTTGACATTACCTCGACGATAGCTAGAGGAGATTAAACTACAGCTACGTATCGGTTCTAGGGGGTTTTCTGCGCCAATTCGCACTGTCACCCGTGGTTTATTGGTATCTTCTGCTTCTGGCTCTTCAGATATTAACCGCCACAGCTGTTCCTGTTCTTCCTCCAATAGTTGGATAATTGTTTGGACTTGTTGTAACTGGGAAAACTCCGGTTGACGTAGCACTTCTGATACACCCCTCACCATAATTTGTGTTGTTGTGGGGTTAAAGGTACGTCTGGCAAGTTCCAAAAGAGATATTTTCAGAAATTCGCTGTAATGGTGAAATTCCTGATCTAATTCACTCCAATTCAAGGTCGATATTTCTAGTAAACTACGTCCTCGCAGATGTTCGTTGAGAAAGTTGGAAACTATTTGTAATTCTCGCTCTATGTACTCCCCATCTGCTTCTGTATCAGTGCGGGGTGGTAAATCAAGCAGGTTGGAATGGGTTTCATAACCGTCTGTGACTACAATTAGCATAATTTTTCCCGCTTCTATGGGCACCAATTGCAGGTGACGCAGGACGGCGGTACTATTATGGGGCATGGTAATTAGGGTAATGCAGCCACTGAGAGTTGCCAGAATTTGGGCTGCTCCTTGGAGTAATAGTTCTAAACTCCAATCTTCTCGCTTCAAACGTTTTTGGAGTGCGGTTTCTACCTGTCGTGTTAGGGTTTCTGAGGGAGTAATTAATTTGTCTACATATATTCTGTAGCCAGAGTCTGAGGGTATACGTCCAGATGAGGTGTGGGGTTGGTAGAGTAGTCCGGATTTTTCTAGTATTCCCATGATATTGCGAATAGTCGCCGAGCTAACACCCAAGTCGTATTCTTCTACCAATGCTTTGGAACCCACAGGTTCTGCTGTAGCGATATAGTGACGTACAGTTGCCCAAAGGATGTGCTGTTGTCGATTAGTAAGCTGGACTTGCATAGGGTATGGTTTATTAAAGCCGATTTTTAAGCAATAGTGAAAAAATTAGGGAATTTATAGAGAGTATTTCCAAAGGAGTGAATAATAAGCAGGGTAGGAAATTGTCTGCATATATTGACAGAGATTTTCCCAATTACTTCCTGTCAATTACTGACATCATTCTTTGGGAACACAGCTAAATTGAATAAATCGATTTTACGGTATTAACTAGACAATACCTATTATTTAGGTATGCTGACATAAAATATTCCCAGTGGCTGTGTGTTCTGCTACTAATTCTTCAATGGTCATTGGTTAATGACTCAGGGGTAAAATCCTAATATTGGGGAATATCCGGGTCTACAATTTGAGAATAGGCAGCAATACCACCGGAAATATTTTTAACATTTGTAAAGCCTTGGGCAATTAACCATTGGCACATTTGAGCTGAACGGATGCCATGATGACAGAGTACCAGGGTTTCAGCATCCTGTTCTAGGCGAGCATGGATATTTTCTGACCATTCGGCAAACTGACTTAGGGGAAGATTCAGGAAACCATCAATACTAGCGATCGCCACTTCTTGAGGTTCGCGTACATCTATCAATTGTATAGAGCGATCGCCAGCAGATAAGCGCTGTTGTAACTCTTGGACGGAAACTTGAGCTAGAGGTTGGGTAAAGGGTGTACCGGACATGAAGTTTTTGTAAACAATCCTATATTATTCATGTTGACAGAAAAGGGTCTGCATTGGCATGAGTAGAAGCAATGATTATCAAATTAGGGGATAAGGGAAACTCAAAAGTCAACGCGAAAAGTTGTTCTCTTTCACCCACTCCCGACTCGATTCCCCTCAGAGCAAGCATTTCCTATGACTACTCGTTACTCATTCCCTAGTCTCCACTCCACTCATTACTCATTGCTCACTCCCCATCACTCATAAAAATTTTCTTTAGCAAAGCGACTTTTCGGTCAAAGAAGACGGTTTAATATTCTGTGGTGCAAGTACTGAGACAGGTTGATTTTTTCTCCTGTCATCGGGCGATCGCGCCAAGTTCTATTCTGGAACGCAATCATTTCTATGAAACAAAACTTATTGTTACATTTAGTAAAAGTTAGCTTCTGTGTATTCCTAATTACTTGTCTCAATGGTTGCAGTAACGCCCTCAGTAGTGCATCTTTGAAAGTCCTGGGGAATGCTGGAACTGGTAGACAACCCGAAGCTGCTATTTTTGTGTCTAAGCAAGCACCAGTCATGGCATCTTTACTTGTAGACGGAAAGAAACTATCCAATTTAGTTAAAGATACAGAATTAGCAAAAATTAAATCCAGTATATTTGGTAACATATCCCTGGATTACAATCAGGATATTCGCCCTTGGCTGGGGAATGAAATCACCCTAGCGGTAACGACTCCAGACATTGATGGTGATGGGAAAAATGGCAAACAACCCGGTTATCTTGTAGCTTTGGCGACTAAGAAGCCAGAAAAAAGCCGCGAGTTTGTGGATTTACTCTTCTCTAAACGTACCCTTGCGGGGACAAATTTAACTACGGAAGAGTATGAAGGTATTAAAATACTTTACGATTTTCCCCAGGTAGCTATCAAGGAAAAGCTGACTAATACCCAACCACCGATACAGAATCATCTTGCAGGTGCGGCGATCGGTGACGATTTTATTTTGCTTGCTAATGATCACCGAGTTTTGCGGGAAGCGATTAATAATGTGCAAGCTCCGGATACGAATTTAACTAGTTCTTCCAAATACCAAAAAGTTATCCAGGAATTACCCAAGGGTGGATTAGGTGTAGCTTTTTTGAATTTACCTATGGTGGCGAATTGGCAGGGTTTAAAATTATCAACCCCTACCTATAATCAGGAATTAATTTCTCTTGCTATTCCGGGTAAAGGTGTCTTAGCAGAAACTACTTTACTAGCAGCAGGGGAGAGTCTACCAAATTTAGCACCATTAGAGAAACCTGTGGGAGCTTTGCAGTATATTCCTAGCTTTGCCAGCATGGTATTTGCTGGTAAGGATTTGAGTAATTTAACTAATAGTAATTTGGCACAGTTTGGTCAACAAATTGCCACGGTGGTTTCTGGTAATTCTTCTGAGGCTGGATTATTCAAACCTTTAAGAGAGTGGGAAAAAAGTTTGGGAATTAATTTATCCCAGGATATCTTTCCTTGGGTGAAGGGTGAATATGCTTTGGGATTATTTACCCATGGCATTAAAAATTCTCCTGATTGGATTTTAGTGGCGGAAAAATCACCAGAGACTGCGGAATCGGTGAGTCATTTAGATGAAATTGCCAAAGAAAAGGGACTTTCTCTAAATACTATTGCCCTAGGTAAACAGGAAGTTTCGACTTGGACAAAATTAACGGCTGAGAAAAAGACGAATAGTTCAAAGGGCTATAATTTATCAGCGCAGGTATATGGAATTCATACTAGTCAAGGCAATTACGATATTTTGGCTTCATCCTTAGATGTTATCGATGCTGTAATTAATCCCCAGGAAAAATCACTTCTGGATAATCGTAATTTCCAAAATAGTGTGGCTGCTATTCCTCAAATAAATCAGGGATATGCTTATCTTGATTGGCAAGATAGTCGAGATATTCTCGAAAGTCAAATACCTATTCTCAAACTTGTAGAGGTGTTAGAAAAACCTTTCTTCCAAAATCTGCGATCGCTAACTATCAGTAGCTATGGTAATCAAGCAAATACCCTCAAAGGAGGAATTTTCTTACAACTAGATGGGTTGTGAAGTGGGGAATGAGTAATGAGTGATGAGTAATGAGTGATGAGTAATGAGTAATGAGTGATAAGTGATGTTTACCGTGAGGGAAGGGGAGTGGGGAATGGTAAAATTCTCTGCTTCTCTGGAAAATCTAGGCAAAGTTGCGCTATCTCGGAGTATTTTGGGAATCATTCGCGATCGCCACGACTGATTTTTTCTCCACACTCCCTCACCCCTACTAAACAGTCATTTCCACTGCGGCGATAATACCAAAGAGGATAAACAAACCACCACCGATGAGAGTTAGCTGTCGCTCGGAAATTCTGCCGGCAATTAATTTACCACAACTAACGGCGATAATTGCACAGATGGAATGTCCTAAAATTGCCCCAGCAGTTACACCGAAGACGTTATTACTAGCAGCTAAAGCAATAGTCGCAAATTGAGTGCGATCGCCCCACTCTGCCATGAAAGTCAAAACAAAGGCTTCTAAGAAAATTGCCCAGGCATTTTTTTGCTTTAACTGCGCTTCTGCTTTGGCTATAACTTCCTTCGCTTCTTCCACAACTTCCGTCTCACAACTGTTCTGAGACATCTTACTGCCGTCATATATTAGCTTGATACCAAAAGCAATAAATAAAACTATTTCCGCATAGTCAATTAAAACTTTAGGTAATAAGGATACTGCTTGCCCTAAAACCACAGACAATATTGTCATCGCTGCTAAGGCGGCAATTACTCCCGGTAATACCAAGCGTCGGGGATGTTGTGTTGATAAAATGACAGCGATAAAGAAAGTTTTGTCACCCAGTTCCGAAACGGTGATTAATAATAAGCCCGCAGTAAAAGCAGTTAGCACTCTCTCAAACTCCTGAATAATAATTGCAGCGTCTGGAGCTTGATGAGACTGATAAAAGACCTCACTAAGCTCCACACGTTCTTTGCGTGAAACTAAGTGAAGGTCTCGCTACCAATTGGGAAAAAATTTCTGATTTCTTGCTTGTCACCGGAACCAGGTTCATCACCAGTATGTTGATTCAGGTGTACCGACTATGCAGATTATTTATATCTATATTAGTCAGTAGCTACTCCCCTTCATATTTGTACTAATTATATCTCTATCTGTAATTGGAAGTAAAGTCGTAATGGAAAATATGAGAGAACAATGAAAAATTTAGAAATAAGTTGAGTGCAAATATGGGCATTTACCCAGATTTAACTAGTAGTATAACTATTTTGAAAGTTAATTCTAGAGATTGCAGCACAGACAAGATTTGGTGACAATTTTGTCATCTGTCTCCAATCAAAATACTTGCAATCAAATATTCTTGATTTAGTTGTGTGACGATACAATAGTTATAGTAGTAACATCATTCTGGGATAGCTATGGTTCCAGCGATCGCCACACAAGATGTCACCCTGGCAACTTTAGAGACAAAATTTGCTCTGAAGTTAAGTACTGATGAAATTTTCTTGACAGAATTAACAGATTTACCGTCAATTAACGAAGTTGAAAAGGAATATTTAGATAGGGTAAAACGTAATTTTCTCAGTCTGATTAAACGTCCACCCGTTTTAGAGGATGCTGTTAAATTAGTGGTATTATCTCCACTGTTAGATTTAGCTGGTTTCTATTATGAACCATTTACAATTACGACGGAAAAATCTATCGAAATTTCTATCCCTGAACAGGAGGAGATAATTCGTGGACGTATAGATATTTTAGTAATTCAAAACCAACTCTGGTTATTAGTTGTGGAGTCGAAGCAAGCAAATATCTCTCTTTTACCTGCGATTCCCCAAGCTTTAAGCTATATGATGGCAAACCCCGATGGGGAGAAACCTATATTTGGATTAGTGACAAATGGAGATGACTTTCAATTTATCAAACTTCTCAAAGCAGATAAGTCTACCTATGCTCTTTCAGATAAATTTACCTTATTTAGAAGAGAAAATGAGCTATATCAAGTATTAAGTATATTGAGAAAATTGAGTGTAAGTAGCAGGTAGTTGCACAGGAATATTAGGCTAAATTATTGACTTGAAAGTTATGGCAAAAAACTCCCAAGACAAAATTTGCCAATTAGGTAGAATTGACGCAAAACACATAACTATATAACTACAGATAATTAGCTAGAAAGAAATACTAGTAATTATCATCATATTCAGCTTCTTCTACCCGCCTGACTTCGTTACGAGGAGGTAAAAATTCGGCTCTACGTACAGGAGCGATCGCCCCACCGGAACCGTTGTAAGGATGAATCACTTGGATGGTTCGAGTTGAACGCTGCTTGGGAGAGAATAAAGATAACACTCCAGCCACGACAATACCACCACCAACAGTGAGAGTTACACCACCCACTAACCAAATAATATTAGAGTTCCACCAGGGATTAGCAGCTTGGGGCAACCGTGCAGAATTCAAGTTTTGTTGATTACTGATTTGTTGCTGCTGCTGATAGTAATTGTAGGCTTGGATTTGGGACTGATACTGCTGTATTTGGCTTTTCAGTTGCTCATTTTCTTTTTTCAGTACCTCATTTTCCATCTTTGTCCGTTCCATAGCAATCCGCTCATCGGTTGTGGGAGCAGTGGGAGATGGATTGAGGGGCTGAGTTTGGTAGGGATTAGTATAGGTTGGGGGTTGCATTTGCGACATAGTCGGCATTTGAATCGAAGGCATAGCCACATTCGATTGTACGGGGCTACCCGTACCCTTAAGTAATAGAAGAGCGGCTAATCCAGCTACCGCAACTCCACCGATAAACGCCATACTTTCACTCATCGCCTTTGCCTCTTAAATGCGACGTAATTACAGATACAAATAGCGAACACACTCTCACACTCATAAATTTATACCTTAATCTACTGTAGATAACAATCAAACAGGGCTATACCTGAGTATTGTTACTGATTTTTTTTATCGGCTCATATCTGCTTTATATATTCAAGACTATATCTGTTAAATTGTCTACCAAGGAAGGTGACAAAAAAATCAAGCATTAGACTTTTTTAATCTACCTTCCGGAAATTGGCAATACCTCAATAGGTGAGTGTATTCAAGGAGTGGCGATCGCCTGCTTGAGACTTTGACAAAATTCACCGATGGACTGTAACCCCTCATCTGGGGAACCTTCAGCTAATCTATTCACAAAAGCACTACCCACAATCACCCCATCTGCACCCCATTCTCGAATTTTTTGAGCTTGTTCTGGTTGCGATACTCCGAAACCTACACCGATGGGCTTATCAGTAACCTTACGAATCTCTATAAGTAAATCTGATACTCGTGTTCCCATTTGCGAGCGCATTCCTGTCACCCCGGTAACACTGACAAGATAGATAAACCCTTGGGAAGAGTTGGCGATCGCCTTGATTCTCTCAGGGGAACTAGTAGGAGCAATCAACAATATCACATCTATACCCAAAACAGCTGCGGGTTTGAGCAAGTTATCCGCTTCCTCTAGAGGTAAATCAGGAACAACTAAACCTGATACCCCAATTGCGGCAATTTGTTGGAGAAACTTGTCGATACCACGATTTAAAATCGGATTGTAATAAGTAAACAGAATAATTGGCGATCGCAACTTTGGTATCACCCCCCCCAGCATCTCTAAAACTTGATCGAGGGTGGTTCCCCGTTGTAAAGCACGAGTTGCAGCTGCTTGAATTACCGGACCATCCGCTAGGGGGTCAGAATAGGGTACACCTAACTCAATTAAATCCGCTCCCTGGCGATCCAAAATTTCTAAAGCTTGAGCAGTAGTCTGTAAATCGGGATCCCCAGCTGTAATAAAAGGTATTAAAGCACAGTTGTTTCCCTGGGCAAGAGCCGCAAAACAATCAGATATTCGAGTCATTACTTACTAGTCAACCCCTCCGGGGAATTCAAAATTCAAAATTATCAATTCAAAATTAAAGCACGACCAAGATAAACAGTGAACTGTTTGATAACTGCTAACTGATTTTATACTGACCTTCATAAATGAAAAGACGACCCGTCGGATCGTCTCTTCCTTATACCAATTGCTTCAATCCAAACCTTAAACATCTGACAATTCTACACCTGGGAACCCTTCTCTTGCTCAATTTCTGCTTGAATCTGAGCTAGTTCTTCCGGTGTGAGTTCATCTAATCGCTTCTGGAAGAAAGCTTCTTCATACAATTCTCGTTGCTTATGGTAGCTCATGTTCTTATTCCCAGCTCGCAACACGTAGGTTAGTAACCAACCGATTAACCCACCGACTAGTAAAACCTGACTCCAAATGCCGGCATTTTGGCTATCCAAACCTGCAAATTGCAAGATCACATATGCCAAACCACCAGCAATGAAGATACCAAAACTAATGCCAATTACGTCAATGCGTCGCATGAGAGTTATGACCTAACCAATAACTACGCTGCTATTTTGCGTCTTCGGGGACGTAAATTCACAAACGGAGAGAGAACTAATAAACCAGGGAAGAAGAAAAACACCAAGAAGTACATAAAAGCACGTTCGATGGAACCTGCTGTGTACCAGCGTCCTTGGAGATAGAACAGCACGAGTACTGGAATAACTAATAAATATGCTCCAGCCAAAACCAGGTACAACAGGGGTACCAGCAGTGCCACATTATTGAGTATTACATCCAGCATAAATTCTTGCTCAAAATTTAGAAAAGACAATGCATGCATTTTCCATCATAGGCTGAACCTGGGACGAAATTTGCGATTTAAGATTCGAGATTTTAGATTCTAGCCATAAGTTCAATATCCCCTTTCCGATAAACTGAGAAACAAAGCTTGATTTAAGATACCTGAGAAGAGAGGATAAACAATGACTTGGACAAAAGTACTGGCTGCGGATGCACTCACACCCGGTGGCAGAGAAGTGGTAAAAGTTGGCGATCGCAAGATTTTAGTTCTCAACCACCAGGGGCAATTATACGCTGTGGATAATTCTTGCCCTCACATGAAATTGCCGATGAAAAAGGGTAAAATTACTGAGGATGGAGCCATCGCTTGCCCTTTCCATCGCAGTGTTTTTGACCTACGTACTGGTGAAGTAAAAAACTGGACACCATTTCCCCCAGTTGTAGGTAAAGCCTTAGGAATGATTTCTCCAGAGAAAGCTTTGCCTGTGTTTCCTACCCGTGTGGAGGAAGGTAGTATTTGGGTGGATGCTTAGGTGTTTTCCTAGAACATACGGAACACTGCCCAAATCAAAAATAAGACAAAGCTATCGAAAATCAAAGTTGCGATTAATTTTATCCGTCTGCTGCGACTAACTTCCATTCCAGAGAGGAAGAAACGCAATAGTAACCAGAGGGAATACAGCTGTAGGGGAAAAAAGATTAAACCGATAACTGCTGAACGAAATGCTCTATCTAGTAGTTGCTCTGCGGGAGTGAGATATTCACTGATGTCATCATCCCTGTCATCCCAAATATCTTCCATCTCTAACTCTGTATTTTCCCTGACTGGTTCTACGGGAATCGTTAATATATCAACTGCCCTATCTACATCTGATTGTAAAACTTTTAACTTAATCCAACCCACCGCCACGGTTAAATGCCATGCAGTGGTTGCGGTTTCATTATCTGCGAGAAAAGCTTTGACACCACTGGTTTCTAGTTGATGCTTGGCTAACTCTGCATCAATATAATTGTTATAGGTGGCGATCGTCATCAGCTTGCTGCTCATGGTGGGAATTCAGTCTTAATTAGGAACTTTGTTTAAATTAATGCATTGTATCTAGATACATCCCTGAGTCACCACATTTCCTGATATTTTGTTAGATATTTTTATGCATATTAATACGCAGAAGTCAAGTAAAATGCTGTGGGCAAGGGCGTTCGCCACACCGGCAGAAGAATTTCCCTTGACTCCCCTATCAGTAATTTCTGGGAAAGTTCCCCCCGGTTTACGTGGTTCTCTTTACCGCAATGGAGCGGGGAGACTAGAACGGGGTGGTATTTCCGTGGGACACTGGTTTGATGGAGATGGGGCAATTCTGGCGGTACACTTTACTGATGCTGGGGTAAATGCTACCTACCGCTACGTACAAACTGCCGGGTATCAGGAGGAAAACCAAGCAGGGAAGTATCTTTACGGCAATTATGGGATGACTGCACCGGGTGCGATTTGGAATCAGTGGCGAAAACCTGTGAAAAATTCTGCCAATACCTCAGTGTTAGCGCTTCCTGACAAATTACTGGCACTTTGGGAGGGAGATAATCCCCATTCTTTGGATTTGCAAACCTTAGAAACCTTCGGTTTAGATAATTTGGGGGGATTAACTCCAGGTATACCCTATTCAGCTCATCCCAAAATCGATGGGGAGACGGGAGAAATTTTTAATTTTGGTATTAGTCTTGGTAAAAATGCCACACTGAATCTGTTTAAAAGTGATGTCACGGGCAAAATTATCAAAACAGGAAAAATTACCCTAGAAGGATTTCCAGTAGTTCATGATTTCGTCTTAGCTGGGAGATATTTAATCTTTTTTATGCCTCCCGTACAGATAAATGTATTGCCAATCATGTTGGGAATTCGTAGTTATAGCGATTGTATGCAATGGCAACCCCAATTAGGCACAAAAATCTATGTTTTTGATCGAGAAACTTTCGATTTAGTTAGTCAGGGAGAAACAGAACCATGGTTTCAATGGCATTTTGCCAATGGTTATTTAGGTGAGCAAGGAACAGCGATTATTGATTTTGCCAGATATCAAGATTTTCAAACCAATCAATATCTCAAGGAAGTGGCAACGGGAGTCACCCAAACTCTAGCAGAAACAACCTACACGAGAATATCCTTAAATCCCCAAACTGCAAAAGTTGAGCAGATAGAAAATATTATCAATCGTACCTGTGAATTTCCCATAGTTCCTCCACAAAATGTCGGTAAATATTCCCATCACACTTATTTTTCCATTGCACGTCAAGGTACGGATATTAGTCAGGAAATATTAAACGCGATCGCCACCTTTGATCACCATACCCAAACCCTTACAGAAGCCAATTTTATTACTGGTGAATATCCCAGTGAACCGATATATGTTCAAGATAGGGAA
Organism: Calothrix sp. 336/3; assembly: GCF_000734895.2. Lineage (GTDB taxonomy): Bacteria > Cyanobacteriota > Cyanobacteriia > Cyanobacteriales > Nostocaceae > 336-3. The sequence goes on from NZ_CP011382.1 coordinate 6,016,756, forward strand.
AACCCGGAAACAGCTTGGATATTAACGGTGGTTTATGATGGGAATCACCATAGTAGTCAGGTTTGGATTTATGATGCAGCTAGACTTGATGTTGAACCTACTTGTAAATTACAGTTACCCCAGGTAATTCCCCACAGTTTTCATGGTACTTGGAAACAAAATTGATATGGTACAAATATCAGAAAAAATCTATTCTCCGATAGAATATCTAGAGTTAGAAATTAACTCGGAATTGCGTCATGAATACATTCAAGGAAAGATTCGAGAAATGACAGGTGGAACACCTAATCATAATCAAATAGCTCTCAATGTTAGTAGTACATTAAATTTTGCGTTAAAACGTCAACCCTACCGAGTCTTTGTCACTGATCAACGTCTGTGGATTCCGGAAGAGAATATTTACACTTATCCAGATGTGATGGTGATATCCGAACCTTTAGAATTACAACCGGGGAGAACAGATACTGTCATCAATCCTTTAATGATTACAGAGGTACTTTCAAAATCGACTCGTAGCTATGACGTAGATGAAAAGTTTTCCGCATACCGTACTATTCCCAGTTTTCAAGAATATGTCTTAATTGATCAGTACAAAGTTCATGTGTCACACTTTTACAAAAAAGAGAATAATCAGTGGATATTTTCCGAATACATTGATAAAAATCAGGTGTTACCCCTAGCTTTTATCCCATTGTAAATTTCCCTACTTGATATTTACGATAAAGTTAATTTCGATACGCTTGAATAACTCTGGGTGTTTGGTTATGATTCGTTGGTTTGCTTCATCTACCCTTGCGCGAATTGGAATATTTGCAAATATAACTGTCGGTAGTTTGACAATTGGATTCTTACCTGTACTAGTAACCTCTCCATCTCTAGGTGCAGAAAGATTAACTCTATCCTATGGAGTTTTGCAACGTTCAATTTCCATCGATGCTTTAGATATTTATGCCAGAACAGGTAAACTAGATGATGAATTAGCTACCTATGTTCAGTATGCACCCAAGGAACAACTAGCAGAGTTTCGCAAAGCTTTATTAACTCCCGTTCCTCTCAAGACATTAGAAATATCTCAATTTTTATATACACCCACAGGGGAAAGACTATTAAAGAGAATATCAGAAATTATTCAGGGTGAGTCGCCCACAAATAAACAGATTCAGGGAATTCGAGCAGCGCTAATTTTAGCAAGTGCAGATAAGGAAGGATTAACCCTCTTAAACCTATTGCATAAATTCCCATCACGGGAAATGTCTATTAACCTTGCCAAATGCTTAGATTTGGTAGGTGCATTTAATAGTTTAATGAATCAAAGTCAGGGAGCGATCGCCCAAATTAATCAAGAATTTCTGGAGAAAGTTAATAATTCCTCCCTCGCAACCAATTCCTTCCCCCTAGATTTACGCAAGGGAGGTACTTTTAGTTGGGAGCAAAAAAGCATTAAATTAAGCAGAAATAGCGAGCGCATTTTTCCAGTAGATATTTATATCCCTGAAAGTACCACACCCCGTCCAGTAATTATTATCTCCCATGGACTCGGCAATGATAGAAGTAGTTTCGCATACTTGGCAAAACGTTTAGCTTCCTATGGTTTCGTGGTTGCAGTACCTGAGCATCCAGGAAGTGATAACAAGCAACTTCAAGGTTTATTATCAGGAATCTCCTCAGAAGTAACTCCCCCCCAGGAATTCATCGAACGTCCTTTAGACATCCAATTTCTCTTAGATGAGTTAACCAGACTGAATCAATCTAATGATAGAAATTTTCGTCAACGTTTCAACTTGCAACAAGTGGGTGTGATTGGGCAATCCTTTGGCGGTTATACAGCTTTAGCTCTGGCAGGGGCACCTCTCAATTTTACCAAAATTCGTGCTAGTTGCCCTCCTAGTGATAACTCTTTAAATATTTCCCTGCTTTTGCAATGTTTAGCAGTCAGACTAGAGCCTAAAAATTATAACTTGACAGACTCCAGAATCAAAGCCGCGATCGCCATTAACCCATTGACTAGTGTTGTCATGGGTAAAGAAAGTCTCAATCAAATCAAAATACCCGTGATGCTGGTTTCTGGAAGTATTGATACTGTTACTCCTGCACTTCCTGAACAAATCCAACCTTTCTCATGGTTACAAACTCCATCGAAATACTTGGTATTAATTAATAATGGTACTCACTTCTCTACTATTCTCGATTCTCCTGATGCAAGTATTCCTATCCCAGAAGCTTTATTAGGTAAAAATCGTAGTTTTGCCCGTCTCTATGTCAATGTTCTCAGTGTTGCTTTTATGCAAAGCTTCGTTAACAATGACTCTTCCTATCAAGGTTATTTAAGTCCAGAATATGTCAATAGTGTTAGCCAAGTAGCCATGCCAATTAGTATTTTAGAACAGCGATAAACCCAAGTCATTGTTATATCTTAAATTCAGTAGGAAATATTCATTTTTATCTATGAATTGTATTGAATAAGGATATATTTACTAGAGGTATTTACAAGTAATATTTTCTGTAAAAATAGACAGTATATTGTATAATATCTGTCAAAATTTTGCCAGTTTTTTCTTTGAATTCATTGGGGAATTATCAGAAAATGCTCGATGATTTTGATTCTGTTGAAATCAAGCAAACAGCATTGAGAATTGATGGTGTTTTTCTCCCAGGTGTGTCTAAAACCCTATTTACAAGAGGAATTCCCTAGTCAGCAGTCAGGTTGTCAAGAAAGTAGCGCTATCCCAGCTAGGGTAAGATGCGAGTCATACTCAGAACTCTCTGCAAAAGTCGGGGAACTAAAGACTGATATTCACGGAAAATTTCTGACTTTACTGAAATCAAGCCCAGTTCTAGTTTATATTTATTAACCGTCTAGGTTTATCAGCAAAAACAAATTTTCATGAACGCAGCAGACGATAAAACAATTGTTAAAGATTATTTCAATTCCACAGGTTTTGACCGTTGGCAACGTATCTATGGTGACGGGGAAGTCAATAAAGTCCAGCTGGATATCCGCACTGGACATCAACGCACGGTAGATACGGTGATTTCTTGGTTACAAGCTGACGGCAATTTATCGGAATTGACTATCTGTGATGCTGGGTGTGGTGTGGGTAGTCTCAGCATTCCCCTCGCAGAAGCTGGTGCAAAGGTCTATGCCAGCGACATTTCTGAGAAAATGGTAGAAGAGGGTAGGGAAAGGGCGGTAAAAGTGTTAGGGAATGCTGACAATCCCACCTTTGCTGTGCAAGATTTGGAAACCCTGAGTGGTAGTCACCATACGGTTATTTGCTTGGATGTATTGATTCATTACCCCCAGGATAAAGCTGATGAGATGATTTCTCACCTTTGTTCTTTGGCACAATCACGGGTAATTCTCAGCTTTGCTCCTAAAACCTGTGCTTTGACTATTCTCAAGAAAATTGGCACATTTTTCCCTGGTGCAAGTAAAACTACTCGTGCATATTTACATCGGGAAGCGGATGTGGTGAAGATTTTAGAAAAGAATGGTTTTACGGTTCAGCGTCAAGCTTTAACTAAGACTCGTTTTTATTTCTCTCGTTTGCTAGAAGCAACTCGTAGTGAAGGGGATACAAACAAATAAATTATTTTATGTGGTTGGGTAAGCAAGAACACTTACCCAACTGCAAGGAATATAAATACCCGTGCCATATCTAGAATTTGAGGCAATTTTAGATTAATAATTGACCGATTTATGCAGTTATTAACATTACTTTTCTAGCTCAACAAACTAGATATTTGTTAATATTTCGGCAAGGTGAGCAGGACGGGATATGTGGGGGCAATGTCCTCCTGGCATTTCTATCACATCAATACCTAGACGCTTCGGTGGTGCGTAGCGTGACCATTCAGAGGAAAATATTTGGTCATGGGTACAGAAAATATATTTACAGTCAATATCTGGGAAATTTTTCAAGGGATTATCTTCAAAAATATATGCCATTGATTTTTGAGGACGGCTATTTGAGAGTGCCCATTCGATAATATCCTCTTGGCAATCTTCATAAAAAAATTCCCTCAAAACTGCCTGATCGGAAAAGTCTTTACCAATAGAAACTGCGTTAAAAATTAGAGGCTCATCACGAAACTTTGCGAGTAAACTTGGCTCTTTTGCTGTGTAATTGAATGATTTCAGGGTCTCAGTATCAAGATGATGGGCAAATTGGTCTAGGGTGCTAATTCCTGGGGAAGGAATAAGGGCAGTGAGAAATATTAACTGACGGACTTTTCTCGTTTCTGCTACTAGGGGAATCACGGTGCCAGCCATGGAGTGACCAACTAGGATAATATCATCATCAGTTTTTGGCAGTGCTTGGAATACGACATCCGCGAATTGCGATAAACTTGCAGATGCATCTTCAATTGGTAAATCAACTGCGATTGTTTTGTGACCCTGGGCTTCTAAGTAAGGAATTAATAAATCCCAGCACCAAGCTCCTTGAAAAGCGCCATGAACTAGACAAAAAAGACTCATAGGAGAAATCGATAGTAAGTGCTTTGCCAACTGTGATAGAGAAAAATAACTGGACTGGGAGAAATTATCTCCGAAAGTGAAATTTTCACCTGACTCTGAAGTGATAAGAATTGTGTGTTAACCTATCTGCATTTCCGGTATTTAGGTGTTAACGATGACAAAGGTACGGATTGGGTTATTATTTGGTGGTCGTTCTGGAGAACATGAGGTATCGATTAAGTCAGCCAAGGCGATCGCCACTGCTTTAGGGACTGGTCAAAATCATGATAAATACGAAATACTACCATTTTACATTCAAAAGGATGGACGCTGGTTAGGTGGAGATATTCCCCAGCAAGTTTTGCATACTGGTAAACCCCTGACTGAATCCAAGACAATCCAGGAAAATAGTCCTCAATCTCAAATGAATTACTGGCAATTTCCTGCCCAATTCGGGGAAGTTGATGTTTGGTTTCCTGTTCTCCATGGACCTAACGGGGAAGATGGCACAATTCAGGGTCTGTTAACTTTAATGCAATTACCCTACGTAGGCTCCGGGGTTTTAGGTTCCGCTTTAGGTATGGATAAAATCGCCATGAAAATGGCATTTGCCCAAGCTGGAATTCCTCAAGTGAAATATAAAGCTGTCACCCGTGCCCAAATTTGGTCAAATCCTTGTGTTTTCCCAAAATTGTGCGATGAAATTGAGGCAGAGTTGGGTTATCCTTGCTTTGTTAAACCTGCCAATTTAGGCTCTTCTGTGGGAATTGCCAAGGTGCGATCGCGCTCAGAATTAGAAGCAGCTCTGGATAATGCTGCTAGTTATGACCGTCGTATCATCATTGAAGCTGGAGTTATTGCCCGTGAAGTTGAATGCGCTGTACTGGGTAATGACCAACCTCAAGCCTCTGTTGTCGGTGAAATTACTTTCAGTAGTGACTTCTATGACTACGAAACAAAATATACAGAAGGTTTGGCAGACTTAGTAATTCCCGCAAACCTCCCCGCAGAGATTACCCAGAAAATTCAAAAAATGGCAGTGGCAGCTTTTGCAGCTGTGGATGCTGCGGGTTTATCACGGGTGGATTTCTTCTATGTGGAAGCAACGGGAGAAGTTTTAATTAACGAAATTAATACCCTACCAGGTTTCACAGCGACAAGTATGTATCCCCTGCTGTGGCAACATAGCGGTGTCGCTTTTACGGAATTAGTTGATCGACTGGTGCAACTAGCTCTCGAACGACATTCTACTGTGGAAAGATAGATAGAGGGCAGGAAGGAGTGAGGTGTATTTTTTCTTTCCCCCTTCCACTATTCCCCATTTAAGTTATCAATATTACTGTTGTTTTGAACATAAATAGTTTTGAGGTTTTGGTCAGTCGATAACTTCGCTACAAATTATCAAAAACTCTCTACGGATACGTGATGCTTAACTCCTCCGGTACAATCAAAAGCCTGAGGTACAAATCTGAGAGTAAGTTTATGGAAAATCATCAGAATGTACAGCATCAAGAGTCCCAATTAGACTCTCAGGCAAGCAGTTCTAAGCTGCTGAGTCTGCGGAGCTTAATACTTTACCTATGCCTGCGTAGTCCCTGGTTGCTTTTAGTGGCACTACTCTGTGGCTTTATCGGTAGTGCGACCTTTGCTGTGTGGAGTTTAGGCTATGTCGGGCGTGTTGATCAACCGGAACCGGAAGTCATCCCTGTGGAAATTGTGCCATCTAATCAGGAAAATCCCCCATCAGGTAATCCTTTACCACTGTGGATGTTAGCCGCGATCGCCATTAGTTGTGCTAGTGGTTGTCTAATTATCTTTAAACTGATTAATAATCTTTCTCGACCAAATTACAATTTCCCAAAACGTAGACCAAGTAATTCTTCTCTAGAACCACGTACACCGAAACAATTACCTGTTTTTGCCCCCACACCTGTAGTGAAAACATCAGCTAAAACACCTGTCAAAATACCAGCTAAAGCACCTGTCAAAACATCTATTCCCCTGCCATCCTTGAAAAAAGCAAATGTTTCCCTGACTTCCTTAAATACACCATTACCAAAGAAAATCAAAATTTCCCAACCCCAAGAATCTCTCGCAGATGTCTTAGATTTACGTAAACAAAATTCCTTACCTGGAATTCTACATAAATAGACTTCTAACATTTGACATTCTTCATGGGTGAAAATAACCGCAAAAATAACTCAATAATTTTTCGCTCATCACTTTTTCCCAAATAATTAAGAAATGTAAATTTTTATATTCATACTTCATGTACTTGTCTGCCATTTTGTAAAAGATAATTGATATTAGTTGTCAAATCACTTCTGAAGGTAAGACACTGGAGTCATAGAGTTATTCCGTTATCATCTGAGGAAAGTTATCCCCAGGTAGTAACAAAAATATCTTTAAGAATTCCCCATAAGCAATTATCTCTGCGTATCCGCGTATGAACGCTGTTTCTAGCTTCGGATTTAACCGTCCATCATGGCAAAACATTGTCATTCTGACCCTAGGCTTTTGGCTAAGTGCTAGCCTGCTCTTAGACTGGGTAATTATGCCAAGCTTATATGTTTCCGGTATGATGACACAACCAAGTTTTGCTTCCACTGGTTATGTTCTATTTTGGAATTTTAACCGGATTGAATTACTTTCTGCTGGTCTAGTTCTCACTGGTGTTTTAGCAGCTAGCAAAAAACACTCCCAGTGGTTGGGAAGTGATATCTTTCTCTCAGTCTTACTATTAGCTGTAGTTCTAGTTGATACCTATGGTTTAGCCCCAGAAATGTCGGCTTTAGGGATGAATTTAAATCTGTTTCAGTCAGCAACTAAAGTATCTGGTCAAATGGATATGTTCCATTGTAGTTACTGGATATTGGAAAGTATTAAATTGTTTGCGAGTAGTTTCTTGTTATGGCGATACTCTCGTCGCCAAATTCAGACTTCCTAATGATTTCTGGAATATTTTGACCGAAATCCTTTTACCTAAAACCCCAACTTATTACCAAAGCTGGGGTTTTGCCAATTAACCAAACCTACCACCGACATAATCTGCGGTTTGCTGTTTTGCTGGTTGGTTAAATACAACCTCTGTTTTATTAAACTCTACCAGTTCACCCAAATACATAAATGCTGTGTAATCAGACACTCGTGCCGCCTGTTGCATACTGTGGGTGACAATTAAAATGGTAACTTGGTCTTTTAACTCAGCAATTAAATCTTCGATGCTGGAGGTAGCAATCGGGTCTAGGGCTGATGTGGGTTCATCGAATAAGATAATTTCTGGGTCTGTAGCTAAAGCGCGAGCAATACAAAGACGTTGTTGTTGACCACCGGATAGATTACTACCTAAATCATGCAACCTGTCCTTAACTTCATTCCACAAAGCTGCTCCGCGTAAAGCTTTCTCGACCTGTTCGTCAATTAAGCGTCGTCTATTTTCTCCGCGTACCCGCAAACCATAGGCTACATTTTCATAGATAGATTTGGGAAAGGGGTTAGGTCGCTGAAACACCATGCTAATTCGCATCCGGACTTCGATGGGGTCTACTTTTTGACCAAGGAGGTTGATTCCTTCTGGTTCTAAGGCAATTTCCCCACGATATTTGTTACCGGGATATAGGTCATGCATCCGATTAAAACAACGTAGCAGAGTCGTTTTGCCACAACCGGATGGTCCAATTAATGCCGTGACTTTCTTATCGTACACGGGCATATTAATATCTTTTAAAGCGTGGACTTTACCACCGTAGTAAAAATTAAGATAGTTGACGGCAGCTTTAATTGTTTGTCCTTGGTGGGTGGAAAATGTTGTTTCTACCATGTAATATTTTTCCTGAGTTGATAACGAAGATAGATAGCGATCGCGTTCATCGCTAAAGTCATGACAACTAGTACCAAACCTGCGGCTGCGGCGTTGGCTTGAAATTCTGGGTCAGGAACATCAGTCCATCGGTACATTTGAATTGGCATCACCGTGTACTGAGAAAGCAGAGAATCGGGTAAAAAGGCAATAAATGCCACAGCTCCCACCACAATCAGAGGAGCAGTTTCCCCAATTGCCCGCGAAAGTGCCACAATAATTCCCGTGAGAATCGTCCCAAAGGAGTACTTGAGAACGTGATCCCAAGTTGTTTGCCACTTAGAAGCACCACAAGCATAAGCTGCTTCCCGGATATTACTAGGAATGGCACGAAGGGCTTCACGAGTAGCAACAATCACTACTGGCAGAATCAGTAAAGCTAGGGTAAACCCAGCAGAAGCGATACTTTGCCCTAACTTAAAAGTATAAACAAATACTCCTAAGCCGAGCATTCCGTAAATAATCGAGGGAACTGCTGCGAGGTTAGCGACATTAATTTCAATTAAGTCAGTAAACCAATTTTTTCTGGCATATTCTTCTAGATAGATACCTGATGCAATCCCGATGGGAATGGCACTTGCAGCAGTCACCAACATCACTAAAAGACTTCCCACCCAAGCTGCCAAGACACCTGCTTGGTTCGCATCTGTGCTGGCAAAGGAAGTGAAAAACTGCCAGTCGAGACGGGGTAAACCGTCCATAGCTAAATCAAGAATGAGAAGTGCTAGGACTAAAATGGCAAAAACCATTGACGATAAGCCAATGATGCTAAAAATAAAGTCAGAGCGTTTATTGCGGGCGATAGTCTGGCGAATTTTCTGAATATTTTGTTGACTTGTCATTTCATCTGGGTGATGGTTACTAGGTGATGGGTAATGGTTTGGTAGCAATTTATGAAAATTCTGATATTTTTTCTGTAGAGGTAAATCCGATTGCTAAACCTTACCCAGGTAATTTGATGATGAAAGTGAAATTATATTTGAGATAAAGCCTCAACTCCCCTTGGCTTTAACATCGGAAAGAACCCGACATATTAATAGGTTTCGCGGTAACGCTTAGTTAGCCAATGACCGATGATATTAAATATCAAAGTCATGATTAGTAAGGTAAGTCCCACCGCAAAAATAGTTTCGTAATCTAAAGTTCCATAGGCAACATCACCCTTACTGACTTCCACAATGTAGGCTGTCATAGTTTGCCCTGGATCCATGGGGTTGAGGGTTAAATTTGGTTGCCCACCGGCAGCGATAGCCACAATCATTGTTTCCCCAATGGCGCGAGAAATCCCTAAAATATAAGCTGCGGAAATCCCTGATATTGCCGAGGGTAAAATCACATTAACTGCTGTTTGAAAGCGTGTAGCCCCCGTAGCATAGGAACCCTCACGGAGATAATTAGGCACAGAGCGCATCGCATCTTCACTGAGAGAGCTAATGTAAGGAATAATCATCACACCCATCACCAATCCAGCACTCAACATACTCGCTGCGGGTAGAGCAGGCAACACAACTTGTAAAATAGGGGTGACAAATAATAGGGCAAAATAACCATAAACTACCGTGGGAACCCCTGCGAGCAATTCCAAAGCGGGTTTTACCACTTCTCGCACCCTGGGAGGAGCAAATTCACTCAGATAAATTGCGGCGATCGTCCCTAGGGGAACTGCGACAAACAACGCTACTAATGTGGTGACTAATGTGCCAGATACCAAGGGTAAAATCCCGACTTGGGGCGGTTCAAAATTAGGTGCCCAAGTTGTACCTGTAATAAAAGCCCAAATACTTGTGAGAGTTTCCCCGATAGAAACTGTTTGATTAGTGAGTTCCTCAACACTGACACCCTGACTTGCTGCTAAACGATGCAGGGCTAAATTCTGGAAGAATTTTACAGATTCTAGTAATAGGGTGCCGACAATTCCTACAGTGGTAGCGACTGAAGAAAATGCTGCGATAAATAAGATAAATTCAATAATTTTTTCCCGTACATCCCGTAATAATTTTGGGGATAGTTTATTTACTTGAGATTGCTTTGATGATGTTATTGCCATGATTCTCCCAAAGGATGGATTGACATAAAAATGTAAATCCCTTGTGGAAAAAAGGTCGAACTTAATCGGAAATTAAGCTATATTTTTCCTCTTCTCCTATTTGTTCACAAATGCTGCTGAGAATTTGGATGTGGTGAAAAAGCCAAGGATAACGCAGGTATATAAACCCTGATATCATCCTTTAGCTTTTTCCGTTTACCTATGCAAAATAATTAGTCTTTCGGTGTAGCGAGCAATTGAGCAACGGTTACACCAACCTTTTCATCACCACCAAATACGGAGCCAGTTTGCTTTTTGTTGAATCTGTTCAACAGGGCACTGTAAGCATTACCTGGTAGGGAAACTTCCTTCACGGAACCCACAATTTTTGCCCCATTCTTCATATAGTATTGGACAAATTGCTTCACTTCTGGCTTGTCAGCAGACTTGGCATTCACATAAATAAAGATAGGACGAGACAGGGGAGCGTATTTTCCACTCTTAATAGTTGCTTCTGAGGGTAATACACCGTTTACTGCTACTGCTTTGAGTTTGTTTTTGTTTTGTGCGTAGTAGGAATAACCAAAATAGCCAATGGCATTTTTATCACGGGAAACACCACTTACGAGGGAGTTATCATCTTCACTCGCGGTGAAATCGGGACGGCTTTGTTTTGATTTGCCGTTAATGGCTTCGGTAAAATAATCAAAAGTACCTGATTTTGTACCAGGTCCAAATAGCTTTAGGGGAGCATTGGGGAATCCAGAGCGAATCTGGTTCCAATTGTTAATTTTGCCTTGGGCTGCTGGTTCCCACATTTTCTTGAGTTCAGCTGTTGTTAAGTTTTTTGCCCAGTTGTTTTGAGGATGCACCACTACTGTGATGCCATCATAGGCAACAGGAAGCTCAATATACTTAACACCAGCTTTTTTACAAGCGTCAATTTCCTTTTTGAGGATAGGACGAGATGCGTTAGAAATATCGGTTTCGCCACGGCAGAACTTTTGAAAACCACCGCCAGTACCAGATACACCAACAGTCACGCGCATTTTTCCACCAGTACTCTTTTGGAATCCTTCAGCCGCAGCTTGGGAAATCGGGAAAACTGTACTGGAACCGTCAATTTTAACAGCTGCACCTTGAGATAACACCGCAGGCATAGATGCACAAAAAGTTGCCGCAGTCAATGTAATCACACCTATCGCTGACAAGCGACCTAACTTCAAGTTGACTTTGTTCACGGGAATACTCCTCTCTAGACGCGCAGTTCCGTAATACCACTCCAAGAGGAAGGATAATTTCGCTAGGTTAAAAACTGGTAAAGATATAGTTGATTTTAGGTTAAAAAAAATCTTTTTTAGGTTATGTGATGATGATAAATATCACCAAACAGTACGAAAAATTGCGGTTATGGATTGAATAAAACAAATTACAGAGACTTATGGAGATTTTTGTCTAACTGTGGATTTTTCTATGGAAAATATAGCTTTTGTGCCATACCTTAAGCTAGATTCGCCGCGATAACACTGAAGTTACACGAGTGGCGATCGCTAAAATACCTGTTTATCTATATACAAGTAAATATACGGATGCAACCCTTGAAGGCAGTTTTTTTTGATTGCAACTTCGGAAAATTTATCTCGAAAAATTTAATATCAAATTATCAAATTAATTTAAATTACTCAAAAAATAAATCAATCAAGAATGCAGCTAGATTCATTAACTTGTTTAAATTTGTATTAAATTAGTAAATTTATCTCAACTTTTATCGATATTTTACCGATAAGTAACGATTTTGTTATTGTCAAAAGAATTTGTAGATCAGATACAATGATTACCAAATAGCTTTCTGGTATGTATGTCGGTATTAAACACAGTTATTCAGGTTGAACATTTAAGTATTTCTTATCCTAAGCTGCCTGTAATTGCAGATATCTCTTTAAATATATATCAAAATAAAGTTACGGCAATTGTGGGCGCGAATGGTTCAGGAAAAACGACCTTTCTCAAATCGCTGAATCGGATGCATGAACCCGATGCAAGTATGGAATTATCGGGAAAAATAGAGTGCTTTGGCAAAAATATTTATGATAGAAAAGTAAATTTGTCTCGATTGCATCGTCAAATTAGTTTTATTTCCACAATTCCCCACCTTTTCCCTGTGAGCATTTATGAAAATATTGCCTATGGAGTAAAATCTGCGGGTTGGCATTCTAAATCAGAGACTGACAGAATTGTCGAAATAGCTATCAAAAATGCAGGTTTGTGGCATGAAGTCAAAGATAAACTACATAAACCAGCATTGAACCTATCAGAGAATCAACAACAAAGACTGTGTATTGCCAGAGCATTGGCAACTCAACCCCGTGTTTTACTCATAGATGAACCTCATTCTGCTCTCGACGCAGCAATGATGGATAAAATGGCAGAACTAATTAATCATCTCAGAAGTTCATTAACAATTGTTTTTGTCACTCGTAATTGGCAACAGGCAACTCGGATTGCTGACTATATTGCCATATTTCACCAGAATGAAAAGCGTATCTGTCAAACGGTAGAGTTTGGTACAACTTCTCAAATTTTGACAAATGCCATGGATACCCGTACTAGTCGGATACGTGACTATGTTTCTTTATGATGTGTATATAATAAGGAGCAGACAACAGGGAATAGGGAAGATAATTTCTCTTGTAATGGGAGCTGAGGGACTGAAAAATATACAAATATTCCCAAATACCAGCCTAGTACGGTTATCCCTGGTGCTATAGATTAGGATTTTTACCCGAAAATTTTCAATAACTAATCATTAACTTTCAATTCTAGATTATTGCTGAGGAAAGAACAGAAAAACCAGATAAACAGGCACAATAACCAAAGAAGTAAGCTGTTGAGCTGGATTTTCACGATTTATGAAAATTGCTCATATCCATTTTTATGTAGATGACGCTCACCTTTGGGCAAATTGGTTTGTTCAGTACCTCAATTTTAGTAGGGTAGATAATTATCCTAGATATTTTTCCTTGCCATGGGAGGAAATTCATACCAAAACAGAAGTAGTCTGTAGTGGTTCTGTTTATTTTTTACTCTCTTCTCCTGTCTCACCCCAGAGTCGGGTTGCAGAGTATCTATCTCATCATCCTGCTGGTATTGCTGATGTGGCTTTTGTCGTGGAAAACTTAGAAGCTGCGATCGCCCGCGCCGAAAAACACGGAGCGAAAATATTACAGCCAATTCAACAATATCAACAGCATCATACCTGTATTCATTGGTGCAAAATAGCGGCTTGGGGTTCTCTGACTCATACCTTGATAGAATACGCCACACCCTTAGAAAATATTACACCGATACCCTCCTCGGCGGTAAATTCTATCGATCATATTGTTTTGAATGTGCCCGCAGGGGAATTAAATTCTGCGGTAGATTGGTACGAAAAGGTTCTGGATTTTTATCCACAGCAAGTATTTAACATTCAAACAAAACGCTCGGCGTTACACAGTCGAGTCATGCTATCTAGCTGTGGTACGGTGCAATTTCCCATTAATCAACCTGCCACACCAAACTCGCAAATTCAAGAATTTCTCGACTTAAATCGGGGTGCAGGAGTACAGCATATTGCCTTACATACCCAAAATATGATTAGAGCGATCGCCCAATTTCGCAGCCAGGGTTTACCTTTCTTGTCTGTACCCCCAACATACTATAGTCAACTGGCACAACGCCCCCAATTACCCCTATCTCCAGAGGAAATTCGCGCGATCGCCCAACAGGAAATCTTAGTAGACTGGAATACCAATAAACCAGAAGCCATACTGTTACAAATATTCACCCAGCCAATTTTCCCCCAACCAACCTTCTTCCTCGAATTTATCGAACGACGTTACCAAGCCCAAGGTTTTGGGGAAGGGAATTTCCAGGCACTGTTTGAAGCTATGGAGAGAGAACAAATGAAACGCGGAACTTTGTAAATCTTCGTAAAACTATTGCCTATCCTCTAATTAGTATTTCCTAACACAGTCATCAGATATTCAAAACTTGTACCCAACCTTTTCTGAGTTAGATTGTAAATAAAATTTACAATACTCATCAATGTTAAGAATTATTACAGATTTTGATGGTCCGATTATTGATGTTTCCGAGCGTTATTATCAAGTTTATTTACTGTGTTTAACAAAAATTAGCAGAGCAGACCAAGAGATTCGCCAATTAACAAAAACAGAGTTTTGGCAATTAAAGCGATCGCGCACACCAGAAACCCAAATTGCCATTCTTTCTGGTTTAGACGCAACCCAAGCCCAAGAATTCTCCCAATTACGTAAGCAAACAGTACATACCCAACCCTACTTTGAATACGATATATTGACTCCAGGGGCAACAGATGCGCTGTCAAAAATTCAACAAATTGGTATTGATTTAGCAGTCATGACAATGCGTCGAGTCAGGGAGCTAGATTACGCCTTTGAAAAATACGGTTTAGGAGAATTTTTCCCGGAAAATCGGCGTTATTGCTTGAGCAATGACTACGTGAAAACTCGTGATGTCGATGATAAACCCCTACTAATGGCGCGAGCTTTAGCAGAATTACCTCCAGCGATCGACACCTGGATGGTAGGAGATACAGAAGCAGATATTACTGCCGCTAAACAACATGGAGTGAAAGTGATTGCAGTGGAATGCGGTATCCGCGATCGCCAGCAGCTAGAATCCTTTCAACCAGACTATATAGTGCCCAATTTAGGGGCTGCCTTAACCTTGGTTCTCGAACAATCTTTACAGTTAATTTAAAAAACCTGCGGTAATGGGTAAGTGTGATTACTCATTACCACCAGAAATCACTTCAAGAAACTACTAATCAGCCACATCAAAACAAAAGTGATCACCGTCGAAAATTGATTCTCAGTCAGGCTGAAAAACTGCTGTATTGATGGCAACGCCAAATTAGCCATTAAACCACCAGCAATTAAGCCAATAACTAAACCTAGCAGTGTAAAGAGAACAGAGCGCCCAAATTTTGCCTCCTTGCGATTCAAGAAGAATATACTTACCGCTCCACCCACAACCAGAGCTAGCTGCAATATTGCATCCCCCCCTGCTTGGTAAAATACGCTAATAGCACTCAATCCCAAAAACCAAGCTCCAGGTAGGAAAATATCACTCAGAGTCGGTTTGTCTAATATATTTTGTAACCAGGCTGGGGAATGCTGGCGAGGTGCAGGGTTCTCCTTAGGAACTGCCTGTACCAAGCGTTCCGGGAAACGAATCCTTTCTGGAACTTTAATTCTGCCCTCTTGACGCATTCGCAAGCGCTCCATCAAAATCGCGTCATAGGCGACTTCAATCATTTCCAACAGCTTGGTATCGCCACTATGTTGCTCCAGTAGGCGATTGCGGACATCTTGGATTTCATCGAAGCTAGCATCTTCTGACACCCCAAGTTTTTCGTAGGGACTTTGATCGCTCATGGAAGTTTTAGTTAATATAGCTGATGTCGGCAGCAGTTTTTGTGTAAGAAAAAATAATTTGAGATTTTATAATCAGTCGAAACTATCTGTTCAGCCGATTTTTTATCTTACTTGGATGGTAACATGGGTCGAGAAAATCGACTTGGTGGTTCTAACTATAGCCACTTTAACATATTGCAATAACTCCGTGTATCCCCTCATGCCGTTCATCCATTCTAGCCCTACTCTAGAATTTGAGTTAGAAATACTTACAAGGCGTTTTATGAAAAAATTATCTTTTCTTTTGTCGATTTGGCAACTTACCGTACCTTAAAAAGTCTTAAACTTTAGTCACCCTAGAATAGTTTGTGTCATTTAGTCACATATCGATTTAAAATTAGAGCGTTGAAAATACCAAATGACCGAGGTAATTAAGGTATCCTAATTTACTCGTCTCTGCGGTTAGAGTTCTCAGCGTCTACCCTGTCTGATAACCTTAACAAGGGTTTTCAAGCTTATACGTTGAGTCAAAGGGGTGCATAGTAGAATACTTACACCTAACTGCCAATTATCATAACCCACCGAAGATTGGCATTATCAGAAGTTATGGTGTGAATTTTGTAACTTCTTGTGCTTCCCTGAAAAATCGCGCTCTGATCGCGTTCCGTCTATTAATCCATATGAGTTATTGTGCGAAGTGATGGTCATGGCTCCTGCCAAGGTTCTTGTAGTTGATGACGACCCTGCGGTTCGTAATCTAATCCAACGATTTTTGATGAGGCAAAGCTATCAGGTAGAAGCTGCCGAAGATGGTAAAACTGCCCTCGCTCTCTTTGAGCAATTTAATCCAGATTTGGTGATTCTTGACGTTAATCTACCAGACGTAATTGGGTTTAACCTCTGCCAAGAGATGCAAAGCCGTAACGGTGTTTTTGTATTAATGTTGACTAGCCGTGCCGACGAAGCGGACAAAATTCGTGGCTTTTCTAAGGGCGCTGATGATTATCTGACTAAACCCTTTGGTTTAGGTGAGTTAGAAGTCAGAGTCGCTGCGATTCTCCGTCGTCAACGGGTAGTGACAACTGCCGAGCAAAAACGCCTTGTGTTTGAAAAGCTGATGATTGATCCAGTACGCCGTGAGGTGACACTGAATAATCAACCTGTACCTTTAACTGCTCTTGAGTTTGATTTATTACATTTTCTCGCCAGTCATCCTGGAAGAGTTTGGCGACGGGCTGAACTGATCCAAGAAGTTTGGGATTATGAATATGTTGGTGATCAAAGAGTTGTGGACGTACACATTGGTCAAATTCGTAAAAAAATCGAAGTTGATGCCAGTCAACCCGCATTAATTCAGACTGTGCGTGGTGTGGGGTATAAATTTGAATGCCCAGTTCAACCACCTCAACCGGAAAAAGCTCCTGTATAACTAAATACTCAATGATTTACAGGGGTGAAAGTCGTCAGACAAGAGAAAGCAGAAACTTGTTTTTTATTTGTCAATGGTGCGCTATTGTTTCGCTGCTTTTAATATACGAAGTTTGTTGGGTCTGCATCGCAGACCCAATATTTTTCGGTGTTGCGGCTTAAATGCTATGAGAGTAATGGGTAATTGTATACATCATTCGCAGTGCAAGTTGTCAAAATAGTTACTGGTAATTTTTTTAGCACTGGTGAAAGAGAGTTTCTAGGTAGACACGGGCAGCACGGCGATCGCTATCACTATTTTGCAACAAAAACAAAGACAGAGCGGCTGTCAATACACGATTTTGATCCCAGTCAGGGTGCTTATCTAGATAGGTTTTAAGAGATTCGTGTAGGTTTTCGGGGATTTCTGTAAAAATGCTGACTGTTGTGTTCATGAGAGTCTTCTCCTTGGACATCCATCATTAATGGAAAACTTGTTTGTGGTGAGCCATCCTGAAGGAACACACAAACCCTTGCTTGGGCGATAATCTGCGGCAACAGCGAAAGGTTTTTCATAGAAACGCAGAGGCAGAAAATAAAGGCAAGCCGAATAATTGTGCGTCAAAAGGGGGTAGGTTTGTCAATGCTGCGAAATGTTAAGAATTCATTTAGCAAAAATTCACACTTACGAAAGTATAAGGGTTAAGCAGGATTTTTTGTTATATTTCTTCAAGAAAACTCAGTCCACGAAAAAGGATGTTGCACAGAAGACAATATCCCCAATATTGCTGCAAAGGCTTGCAATTGCGTGTAAACCCTGTGGAAAACTACCCAGGAAATTGTGGAAAGTCTGTGGAATCAGTGAGGAAAAGTATCCAAAATGATAAGAATTACAAAAACAATTTAGGAAATTTACCCAGAAACATTCAAACAGACTACTCCATTGTTCTCACCGTCACAACTTGAGGGGGTGTGGAATCTGGTGGATAAATTACGTTTAATTGCACATTGCGCCGAGAATTTCCTGGCATGGTTAACTTAATTAAGGGTTCCAAAACCTGTCCTGTCCGATGCCATAGATGGACATAGCGCGTCACCTCCTTGCCTGCATCATTGGTGTAGCGCACCCTTACCGTACCTCGAAAAAAGGGAAAATCTAGAGACGGTTTACGGAATTTAATTCCACCTTGGGAAAGCTTATCTTCCTTGAGGGGAGTTTCTAAAGTCACGCTTACGGTTTGTGTTTGTTTTGTGGAGTTAATTAGAGGCATCACCAGATTATATTCCACACAGTAGTTACCATGGGCTTCATAGGCAGTATCCCCGTACCGTACCAACATTTTTGCTGTTTGCTTCTGCTCCGTACCCAATCTGCCTCCCCGCAACGTCACCAAGGGATAGGATATCGCCTTACCTGGGTTGGGAATCGTGAGATTTTTCGCTGCGGCATTGTCAGTAATATTACTTATCCACTGAGAGCCTTCAGATACACCAGCAACTCTACCATAGATTAACTGACCTCCTGTCGCATCGGGAGGAGTGGGAATTTTATCACGGGGTCCAGCAAAACTACCAGTATCTAGTAAGGTTTGCCATTCTTTCAGGGTAGGAGCGCGATCGCCCTTGGGACTGACTGGCAACTTATTCCCGGAAGTGGGGGTTTTCTTGGCAAACATCGCCATACTCGCAATGTATACTTTACCACTACTTTTCATCCGCATAAAGCTAGAACGCCCATTGACTGGCTTTTCTAAATTTCGCACAGGTATAGGATGATTCAATAACATCCGACTTTGCCCTGGGGGAATAACTAGCTTGCTAGGAAAATCCTTTTGTCGCACACCCCGTAAAACATCTGCAACAGCCCGCGCACCGGGACCAGAAAAGGTTTTACCATCATTATTATCAATATAGGGTGCTAGGGTGACAAAGGGAGCTTCAGTCATCAAATAACTAGCTGCTTGCGGAATATTCACAGTGACAGCTTGTTTGTTGGGATTGTGGAGCATCACCCCAATGTATAGAGTCTGTAAATCCTTGGGAGTGTGGGTATAGTGGTGGGCAAATAAATCAAATCTGCCTTGGAAAGGAAAATTTAAGTGAGCAGTTGGTGTTTTTTTGCCCTTACCAGGAAAGGTTGAGAGGAGAATTCCCTCGTTTTTAATCCACTCCGGACTATTACTGTTAAACACAGGGATATTATCTAATTTACCCGGCAAAGGTCGAACTTCCCCCGACTGGACAATTTCCTGGGGTCGAGGTTTAGGTGTATTCTGAGTCAGTAGAGACGCTTTGCTGTGGCTACTAAAACTCAACCCGAAAACCGTGAGGGATAGGGGAATGAATAATTTTGGAATTGACTTTACTGACATTGTTGGTACTTTTAGTTACTCTAGACTATGTGATTTTCCTGATACCAACCAATTATAATTTGACTGTCCGATAACTTGGAGACGACTCTGTAGTAGATAAGTGAAGAACCCTGTGAGAGCTAATTGTATACCTAGCATAGATAAAACTAGAGTTATCGATATGCTATCTTCTGGGGGATAAAGACTCAGTAGAGGTGCAGTAATTGAAGATAACCAGAGGAAATAAGCAGGTTCTCGAGCACTACCAAAAAATGTAGAAGCTAGGGCGATTGGTAAAATGATTAAGCCAGAAATCACCCCGAATGTCCAGTAAATTCTTTGAGAGGATTTCATCAGGAGCAATAGTTGAGCTAATGCGGTGTAGAGCATTGCTAAACTCACCGCAAACCCGATTGCGTAAATACTATTGATGAATTCTTTAGAATTAGATGAATATAAAAAAGTAGAAATTATCAGGGGTGTAGTTGCTATCGCAGAAATAATGGCGATCGCTACCGTTGCCGGACTTTTTTCTCCCCAAATTAAATCCCATACAAGAGAGTTTGATTTTACCCTTGTTTCTTCACTGAGATGACGATAACGTGCCCAATCAGCTAAAGTTTGCCGATGTGGTAAGGTTGCTATCATCAAATACAAAAGTAAGAGAAAATCTAAAAATAATAAGTATGAAATATTCTCTCTAAAAAAATATTCTGCGGTGAAATCACTAAAGCCGATAGTAAAAAATACAAAATAAAGCATCAAACCATAGCTGTGTCTCTTCGACAACATAGTTCCTTGCGGATTGCTATAGATACGCTTTAAGGATATCCAGTTAATACCAGAAAAAACTAGATAATTGACAACCACTAACCCAACCACAAGCAGATAATTATTATCTAAATTTATCTGGAGCCAGTGAGAATCTTCCCAAATACTACTAGGATATATGAGTGAATAATTATTTAGGCGGAAAAAAGAAGTGAGATGTAAGTGGGGAATCTGAAAAAATGGGTTCAAAAACCGCAAGTAATTCATACTATAAATACTACTTGCATGATTGAAAAACATTTGTGTGGAGGTTAAAAAACCCAACACCAATCCGCTAGTCAACCACTCCTGGAAACCACCTAACCAAGAAGTCACTAAACCACATATTAAAGCAGTACTAAAGTAAAAACAGATAGCTGTGACAACTACAGCATAAAAACCCAGCAATTCAATGGGAGCAATTCCCCCACCTAAACCTGTGTATATATGGAGGGGTAAAGTCAAAACGACTCCCAAAGATACCAAAATTGGCACACCGATAAACTTCCCCAAGAAAATACTTTCAGGTTTTTGAGGAGTCAATCGGAGAAAGTTTAATGTTTCCCGACGTTGCTCGGTAGATAAATCATTAACTAGTAAGTAAACTCCCAAAGCTAGCAAAGTATAGCAAGCGATTATACTTAGCCAAGCGAATACATCTAAATTCCATAATTGCCAGTTAACAATAATACTACCATCAGGATTTCTTAAACAACTGATTAATCCTTTTTCAATACTACCTGTACAATATTTATTAAATTCCTCAAAATCACTTTTATTGCTAATAGCAATTGGTAATTGGCTTTGAAAAAATAACCAAATAATCATCTGCCATACGCAAGATACAACCAGCACCACGAAAATATTTTTAGTATTTAAATGCCCCTTTAACTCTCGAAATAGTTGAGGATTAATATTACCAATCCTATCTAATATGTTTTCTAGCATTGCTGATATATCTCTTGAAAATAGTTTTGCTTCAATCTGCATGACTGCATAAAAATACTATTGAAAAATACAGGAACGTATACACATCCCTGCATTTCTGAAATTACCCAATATCAAATTCTAACTTGTGGCTAACAAGGCTTTTGTTGCTGATTCTCCAGCTAATTTAATTTGCTTGGTGACTTGAATATTGAAGAATACCAAAACACTAAACTCAGCGATGATGGCAGTGACAATACTTGATATGCCTGCGTATTCTAATCCTGCCCATGGGAAGCTAGATAGCAACCATAACAGAGGGTTTTCTTGAGGTGAAATTCCTAATACGGAAACTATCACAGGTGGTACAAACATCGCTGCACCCACAGTACCGATCGCCCAAAAAGAACGCTTGTTTGTCTTCATCAATAGCATTCTTTGAGCCAAGGTAGTATAAATCATCATCACATTGATGAATAAAATTATACCAATCATTACTTTGAATGTACTCAGGGTGGTTAGCCACTTCATTGAGTGAACATACTTAGTACTCAAAACTGGTGCAGATATCATCCAGATAGCCATGGGTAAAGTCATCATGATTAAATTCACTACCATGGCTAATTGCACTGGGCTTTTTTCGCTCCAAAGCAAATCTTTGAACAGAGAATATTGCCAAATACTTTGATTGCTAGCAAAGTTTTGATGTCTGTATCTTGCCCAATCTTGAATTGCTTGACGGTGGGGAGCAAGCAAAGCTATTAAGGTGAAGGCAAGCAGAATATTCACAGAAAATATAGATAATAGATTCTGTGTTACTTGATAATTGAAATCATATTTGCAGGGATTGGTATTGTAGGTGTCACACCAATGTTGATTATATTGAATCGTAAAACCCCACAGTGCTAACTGAAATGTTGCCATTAAAGCATAGCTTTGCCCTTTACTAAATAGGGATGTATTTGGGTTGCGGAAACGACGCTCTAAACCTTGCCAACACCAATAGGTTCCTATGCCGTAATTCACCAAATGGAAGCCAATTAGGGTAATTAAACTTTTGCCAATGGGAATATAGAAAAACTGAAGAGTTTCTAAGGACTGCTGACTATTATATCTATTGTAGCTATATAGATTGGGAAAGAGATAGGCAGCCAAATTGAGGGGGCTGAGAAGTTGCAACCAGGCTAGAGCATGATTAAATTCCCGACTGTATAACATTGTCAAGGTAAAAAATAGAAATACCATGACTGCACCGCTACCTAGCCAGGGCTGAAAACCTCCGAGAAAACGAGTTGCTAAACTGAATAGAAGGGCAGCACTGTAGAAGAAAACACAGCTACCAATTAGAACTAGATAGAAAGAAAGGACATAACTGAAGGCAATTTTTGCCCCACGTCCAGCCACTAAATGTAAAGGAATTGCCGCAGCAATGGTGAGATAGGTTAAAATGGGTACACCTAACATCTTGCCAGCTAAAATACTAGCTTCTGATTGCGGTGTCAGGCGAAGAAAGTTGAGAGTTCCCCGTCTTTCTTCCTGTGCCAAATTATTAATTAATTGGTAGGTTCCAGCAATCAAAAGTGTGAAAATAAATACCACACTTAAGGACAAAAAGATGTATTCCCAATGGTCACGCCACCATAATGCCATATTGATTTGGTCTGGGGGGCAACTTTCGGAATAGTAGAATTTATTTAGGGATGTTTGTCTACTTTGAACCTGTTCTAACTGCTCTTTGAAAAGTTTGACTTTCTCGGAGTCAAAAAACTGTTTGCTACTGAAATGTAGTAGTTGTTTGTTGACTTGATGGTACTGAGCAGAAAGGTCATTAAGTTGTTGCTGATATTCTTTGCTGAGATTGCAGTAGACTCCAGAAAGACCATAGACTCTACCAGGTAATTCTCGCAGTTGATAGAGAAATATGACTAACTGGGTTAAACCAGAAATAATCAGAGAGAGGGCAACCGGAAACACTTTGAGACGACCTTTGATTTCTCGTAGCATTTGTGGATTCCAGTCGCCGATTTTATCGACTAGATTTTGCATCATAGATTATTTAGTAGTTTGATGGAATTGAACATTAACCGATAAAAAATCGGGTTTTTATTGATGGTAGAGACGCTAACCTGAAAAATCTTCCATCCATTGGGGACTTAGGATGCTTGTTTATGACCTAGTTTGAGGAAAATGGTTTCTAAGTCTTCTTGGGTGCAATGGAATTCTGTTAGGGGTATATCAGCGTGGATCAGGTTGCGGAGCAAGTCCGCACAGTCTTCTTGTTTGCCGGAAAAATTGACTCGAATTGTGGTTTTTGTGGATAGAACTTCCCACTCTTCCACAAAGGGGCAGTTTTTTAACTCTGCAATGAGTATATCTATTTTTCCCAGAGCAGAGATGAGAATTTGTTGCCGAGATAGTCTTTGATATAGCTGATTGAGGGATGTACTTTCTACTAAGCAACCTAATTCCATAATCCCCACAGATGAGCAAAGTTCTGCTAAATCGCTGAGTACGTGGGAGGAAATGAGGATTGTCATTCCTGCTTCTTGAAGAACTTTAATAATTTCCCGAAACTGCATCCGGGCAATGGGATCGAGTCCGGATACTGGTTCATCTAAAAGAAGGAGAATTGGTTCGTGGATAATGGTTCGAGCTAAACTTAAACGTTGTTTCATCCCCCGTGACAGGGTAGAAATTCGACTATTACGTTTATTTCCTAACTGAATGAGTTCGAGAACATCATGTAAACGCTGGGTGCGTCGGGGTTCTCGCAAGCGATAGAGACGGGCAAAATAGTCTAGGTAGTCCCAAACTGTTAGTTCTTCGTAGAGGGGGTAGTCATCGGGTAAGTAACCTAAACGACGTTTGAGGGTAGGATTGGAACGATCGCGCATTAGGCGATCGCCATTAATATAAATTTCCCCTGTAGTTGGTTCCTCAGCTGCTGCTAACATCCGAATTAATGTGGTTTTTCCAGCACCATTCGGACCGATTAACCCGTATACTTCACCTGACTGAATTTCTATATCGATATTATTAACAGCAACGTGTCTGTCAAATTGTTTTGTTAATCCGGTGGTGCGAATCGCTAATTCCTGTACCATAGCTGGAAGCTTACAGCTGATATTTTACAACTAACCTAGCCTCTGCCTACAGGGTTTGTCAGGTTCGTTTCGGAAATGGAAACCGAATTTATCAAAACTTGATATTTTATCCGTGTACGTAGTCGGGAAAATCTTAATTTCAAATTGCGTTTTGTTGTAGTAGTTTCAGGATAACGAGATAGCTACAATAAATAATGAGTTGTGAATTAAGCCTTAAAACCTTACGGGATAAGAGGAGTTTTTAATTTATATCAGGTGTCAATTAGTAAAAGAGACTGCGGTAAGCCTGATACGCATTTAAGTTTGTATAAAAAATAGGTAAAATATTTGTCTTGTAATTACAGGGATTTACGATAGATCACAATATATTCTGAGTTGGTGACAGTGGCGATCGCATCTCCACAGAAATAAATTGTTTACCACAAGTTCTTCTTTCTAGAAATCGATAATCGCAAGGCGTTCGCCAAAGGCAGCTCTTCTTAGAGCATTGTGGAAGATAAATCTTAACAACGCATCATCCTAAAATTTACCCTTCCACTTCAGCTAATGCTTCGAGATGAAAAGCTAGATTATTCAGTGCTAGCTGAATTTCAGTACTGTAAGCAATGCTTCTCCACCTGGGGGATGTGGCGTTATCCATGGCAGTTGTATCTAAGTATCGTGCAAAAACTATCAGTTTGGCAGAGTCTGTTTCGGCTGAAGCCAAATTTTCTAGAAATTCTTGAGATGTCATAAGGTTGGCAAAGTATCTAAACGACGAGAAATTTTCATCACCTATCAGAGTAATTGTTGCAATTTTCCAAGTCTGTTCAAATCCTCATATTTTCATCATCTCTAGAAATCCATCCCCATCCTCTGGTAATAGCCACCTTCAGTCAACACCTGGAGTATTTTTCTTTTTCTATCTCTTAAATGTACGGAAATCATCTAAAATCGAAAATCTCCTATGCATCATCCTTTCCACCCATGGCTCACACAATCGTTGTCAAAATTGGCACTTCTAGCCTCACCCAACCGGAAACAGGACAGTTGGCACTCTCTACTATTGCTACCCTCGCGGAAACCCTTGCTGATTTACGACGACAGGGACACCGGGTGATTCTCGTTTCTTCCGGTGCGGTAGGTGTGGGTTGTGCGCGCTTGGGTTTGACGGAACGTCCTAGGGCGATCGCCCTGAAGCAAGCAGTGGCAGCTGTGGGGCAAGGTAGACTTATGCGAGTATACGATGACTTATTTACTACTTTGCAACAGCCAATTGCTCAAGTATTATTAACTAGAAGTGATTTAGTCCAACGCAGTCGTTATTTAAATATCTATAATACTTTTCAAGCTTTACTGGAACTAGGTGTTATCCCTGTTGTAAATGAAAATGATACTGTCGCAACGGAGGAATTAAAATTTGGTGACAATGATACCCTCTCTGCCCTAGTTGCCAGTTTAGTACAAGCTGATTGGCTATTTCTGCTCACCGATGTCGATCGCCTCTACTCTGCTGACCCCCGTTCTGTACCCGATGCTCAACCCATCTCCTTGGTGAATAGTCTCCAGGAATTAACTGATTTACAAGTACAAACAGGAACTCAGGGTTCCCAATGGGGTACGGGGGGAATGGTGACAAAAATAGCTGCGGCAAGAATCGCGATCGCTGCGGGTGTCAGAACTGTGATTACCCAGGGAAGACAACCTCGAAACCTGGAAAAAATCATTGGTGGTGAAACCATTGGAACTCATTTTGCTCCCCAACCAGAGCCAACTTCTGCCCGTAAACGCTGGATTGCCTATGGCTTACTCCCCACAGGTAAACTGTATTTAGATGGCGGTGCAGTCCAGGCGATCGCATCTGCGGGTAAATCTCTCCTGGCTGCGGGAATTACTAATATAGAGGGAGAATTTGATACTCAAGATGCGGTGCAACTCTGTGACAGAGATGGTAACGAAATTGCTAGGGGATTAGTTAATTACAATAGCGAAGAACTACAAAAGATTCGTGGCAAACGTTCCAGCGATATTCCTCTAATTCTCGGTTATGCAGGAGCTGAAACGGTTATCCACCGAGATAATTTAGTTTTGGTCTAGATTCACAAACCTTGCTCACCAAAGTATCGTTAACTTTAATTAACGATATATCGCGATAGGTCTATAATCAGAATATCAAGTAACAAAGGGAAAATTTTGTTTATGTTAATGCATCCTTTTTTCGCCCCTCCCTTTCATCCTCCCTTCTTTGGTATGGGTTGTGATGATAGACGACGCGGCAAGAAATTTCGTGGTTTCCCCATGGGAGATTGGAAAGATGAACAGCGAACTCCCCGTGGTGATATTAAATACATACTGTTGACATTGCTGGCAGAGCAGCCCCGTCACGGTTATGAGTTAATTAAAGAATTAGAAGCAAGATATGCAGGTTTCTGGAAACCTAGTCCAGGTTCCGTTTATCCGACTTTACAATTACTAGAGGAAGGAGGTTATCTAATTTCCGAGCAAGTTCAAGGCAAACGGGTATACACAATTACCGATGCTGGGCAAGAATTACTAGCAGAGCGGGGCGATCGCCCGACATGGATGAATCGCAGAGAACAACCCCAGGAACTCATGGAATTACAAAAAGCCATGACTGATGTTGGTGCTGCGGTAATGCAAGTTGCTCGCAGTGGTAATTCACAACAAATTGCCAGGGTGAAGGAACTTTTGAATCGTGTCAGACGTGAAGTTTACGGAATTTTGGCAGAAGATGACTCACAGCAATAATCCCTAGGATTCGATAAATTGAAAACCCAAAAAACCAGGTTCACTCAAAATCCAGTTTTTTGGGCTATTTTCTCTATCACCCCAGTTTTTACCCAGATGCCAGATGTTAATCTCTTCCTGCAATACCTCACAATGCTTCTGGAGGTGAAATATCAGCACCAATGGTAATACCTGCATTACTTGATTGAATACCTGGTTTTCCTACGGGTTCTGATTTTTGGGAAGAATCCGAAACCGATGGTGTTGTCGGAGTCGATGCATTATTCATTAAACGATTTGCTTCCCCCTGTTGAGACATGAAAGATAATCCACCCACCGTACCAGCGACTAAAGCGGTATAACCAACATATAAATGTATGGGATTAATCTCAAATCCCAACTTACTACCGGAATTATTTTTAGACTGATACCAAGTCGGTAACACTGATTTAACTTGTTCAGAAGTAGGCAAAGTTGCAGCTAAAGCTGTACCATTCATCCCCAAAGCATTACCCATTACCCGAATGAAACCGCGAACGAAAACATCCTCTGGCAATACATCCCAGTTCCCAGTTTCCACAGCTTCCATTTGATGTACAGGAACATGAGTATAAATGTTCAACTGATATAGAGAAAGTCCTTGAGACTCCCTAGCTTGCTGAAGTTTCTGCCCAATTTCTTTTAATGAATCTACACGTTTTTGTGCAGCAATTTGTGCTATCTCAGTTTTAGAAACTTTCTTTTTGCGCAACCATTTTGCTTGTGTGCGAGCCGAGCTATTATTGCTAGTATTTTTTCCTAGAGAATCAGAAGTTTTGGTCACGATAGGTAACTCTGTTAACTGCTTATTCTCTGTTGTGGTGTGAAATTTAGCACTTGTCAAGCACTGAGATAAATCTCCTTGGGACTCAGGAGTAGAAGTAGATATATTGGGTGCCGATTCTGTTGCCTGGTTAAGTACAGAATTTTTTGCGTATTGTTGAGCAAACTGCCGAAAAGCCAAGCCAATAGCCTCACGACTCACCGCTTTAAATAACTGTTTTGCCTGGTCTGCGGAATCTCCCAAAAGCTTTTGGGCGTTAGCTAAGGCGCGACGATAGGCTGGACTGCGGTGTAATTCTGCCTCAATTTCACCTAGCAGCGATCGCAGTTCATCTTGAGAAATTTCAATTGTGGAATTGCCTAGAATTTTCAAATGATATACGGGTGCAGTAGTCATTTTATAAATCTCTTTTAGGGGGGTTAGGTAAGTCTGTCTTGTCTGTGTAATTTATTCCGTTCTTAACTGATTATTCCGGAATATTATGTACGATTATTGTACAGATTTGCAATAAAGTTTATGACATATGGATATTAAAGCATCTCTCAATTTTTTACCGATAAATTAAAATGTTTTCATGATAATTTGCATGACTTATCAAGTCACTATCTCTGGAATCTCAATATTCAAAGCATCCAAATAAGTAGAGTTTCGTTAAATTCTATATCGCCCTGTGTAGATTTAAGTATGTGATACCCATAGACAGTATTGTGATAATTCTATGATTATTTCGATGACAATAATTTCATTTTTCTATTTTCTCCATAGTTCTCTGAGTTGATAAATAAAATTAAGCGATACCTATTGTCACAAAAATTTCATATCTCCATTTTCTCAGACAATTTCACACAAATTCTAACAACGATTCAAATCATGGAATTTTTGTCAAGTCAAGATTAATTAATTGCACATTAATTCTGAGGGATTTATATCATTTTCTTCCCTGAAAAGTTGTCAATTACAGTTGATGTTATCAACACCAACCATATCTTGCTGATGATAAGAATAGATTGATAGATGTATCTGATGTATTCGCCAGTGGGAAATCATGCTCAGGATAAATTGCAAAAATGAAAAAACTTTTTACCCTGTTTCCAAACCTATAGCCCTTTTAAACCAGACGGGATTTCATTTATCCAATTTTAGAAAGCAGATGCAACAGCAGATGGATTTAAGAATTTATCTACAGTCCATAAGTTCCCTAAATACAGAAAATAGTACTCAGATATTTACTTAGGTTCTACTGACATCTTCAGAGATGAATATTATACTTATATTAGCTTGATATTTCCAACGGATACGGAGAATTTACTGATAAGACTTTACCTGTTGAATAAAACTATCTAAAGTCTGTAAGTATTTATCCGCAGCTATTTCTGCGATGTTGTTATGTTCAGCACCTGGAACTAGTAATAGTTTTTTTGGTTTTGATGCCGCAGTATAAAGACGTTCACTCATAAAAGCCGGGACAGTTGTATCTGCGCTGCCATGAATGAATAGAACTGGCATTTTCAATTTGGGAACTTTTTTTATAGACTCAAAACGCTGTGTCAGGATTAAATCGACTGGAAATATCCCAAAATGTTTCCGATGGGCAATTATGTCACGAATAGAGGTAAAAGAGGATTCTACAATCAGTCCTGCGGCTTGTGGGCATTTGACAGCTAAATCAATGGCGATCGCTCCTCCTAGGGAATGACCATAAATCCAAATTTGCCCAGGATTGATTTTTTGCTCCTGTGTCAAGTAATTCCAAGCAAATGCCGCATCTTCATACACCCGTGTTTCATTGGGAAATCTTCCTTGACTACGACCATAACCACGATAGTCAATTAATAATACAGAAAATCCCTGTTGATGAAATCGATAAGCATGGCTAAGATTGGCACCAATATTGATACCATTACCATGGAGATACAATATTACCTTACTGTCATCTTCCTCACCTTTAATCCACCAACCATGAATGTATTCTTTTTTGCTAGCACTATTCAGTATAGATACCCATACATCTTGATAGGGTAAATTAAATAACTCTGGTGTTTTTTCAATACTAGAAGTTGGAAAAAAAATCAGCCTTGATTGGTAAAAAAATAGAAGTATGGTAACAGCACAGTAAACTAGCACTAGGACACTTACTAACCACCTCAGTATGAGAGAGATAGAATGTAATTTATGTTGCAGATTCCTGAACATTCCTCAAGTATTTATCGATACAAAAACGCCAACCACAGCATAGCTGAGATATTTGATAATTAATAATACTTATCAAAAAATTATTAGTGTATAACATAATGATACAGAACACCGGATACCAGGAGCAGGCAGTGAATTCCTTCAATGATGCTCAACAGGAGCAACTTAAAGAAATAGGGGAACACCTCAGAAAAGTTAGAGAAGAAAAGTCTATTCGTCTGGAACAAATTGCTGCACAAACACTAATTCGCTTAATTTTTTTACAGGCTTTAGAAGAAGGTCGTTTTGAAGATTTACCAGAACCCATCTTTGTTCAAGGCTTTATCAAGCGTTATGGTGATGCCTTAGGTTTAGAAGGTACGACCTTAGCTAAAAATTTTGCGATTAACTTTTTTCTCCTGGATTCGGATAGTCAAAATATCTCTGTTTCGAGTAAACCCAGTTTTCACATACCCTTAATCGTTCCTTATTCTTTGCTCTTAGCTGCTGCATCTTTAGGATTATTTTATTTACTCAACTTGCAGCAGAGGAATGAACAAGTATCTCAAACCAAAACCGTCAGAACTATAGCTAAATCTCCTCAAAAACCAGTAACTACACCAAAAGCTCCAGTTGAACCCCAAACTATTGTTTCTCCTACTGCTCCCATTGCTTCACCCCCAGTTGTCTCTACAGCCTCACCTACAGTCCCACCCTTAAATACTCCTACCCCTGAATCCACGTCTGCCAACACCCCCGTAGAAGTCACTTTGCAATTGCAAGAGCAATCATGGTTGCGCATCAAAATAGATGGGAAAATTGCTTTTGAAGGTGTGATGAATAAGGGTGATAAAAAAACTTGGAATGCTCAAAAAGAGTTGACAATTCGCTCTGGAAATGCGGGAGCTGTTTTAATTTCTACTAAGACAGAAGAAGCCAAACCCCTAGGAGATGTTGGTAGTGTTAAACAAGTTACTTTTACTTCCCAGGTGAATAATCAACAATCAACAATCAATAATCAAGAAACAACAGTGAATAACCAGTAGATTATGAATGTTGGTTAGTGATTGTCCTGAGCAATCACCAACCACAAAATCCACCTATAATTGTGGTGTTCGCAAATGCCAATCCGTAGATTGTTCGTAGGCGTGGGCAACTTGAAATAATTGGTCTTCTCGTAATACGTTACCAATGAGTTGTAAGCCAATAGGTAAACCCTGGGCATCAAAACCACAAGGAACGCTCAAACCAGGCAACCCTGCCAGATTTACAGGAATTGTCATCAAATCGTTCAAATACATACTTAGAGGATCGGTGGTTTTTTCCCCTGCTCTGAAAGCTGTAGTTGGGGCAGTCGGACAAGCTAAGATATCAACCTTGGCGAATGCCTGTTCAAAATCTTGTTTGATTAATGTTCGCACTTTCTGCGCTTTCAGATAATAGGCATCGTAGTAGCCAGCAGACAATGCGTATGTACCAATCATGATCCGACGTTTAACTTCCGCACCAAAACCAGTGGCACGGGTATTGGTGTACATAGAAATCAGGTTATCCGTATCTGGGGCACGGTAGCCATATTTTACGCCATCATAGCGAGCAAGATTAGCAGATGCTTCACAGGGGGCAATAACGTAATAGCTTGGTAAACCATAGCGGAAATTAGGACAGGATACAGTTTGAATCTCTGCACCTAATTCTTGTAATTTTTCAATGGCTTTAGCCACAGCTGCGCTGACAACTGGATCTAAACCACTGGCAAAAGTTTCTTCAATAATACCGATTCTGATTTTACGCCGAGCTTTCAGGTCTGGTTTTAAGCTAATACCATAGTCAGGTATTTCTACTTTCAGGCTAGTTGAATCTTGGGGATCGTAGCCCGCGATCGCGTTCAATAAGATTGCCGCATCTTCCACCGTTCGAGCAAAGGGTCCAATTTGGTCTAAGGAGGAAGCGTAAGCCACTAATCCATATCGAGAAACTAGCCCATAGGTAGGTTTCATTCCCACAACGCCACAGAAAGAGGCTGGTTGGCGAATAGAACCACCCGTATCGGAACCGAGGGATACCACACATTCATCCCCTGCAACTGCGGCAGCAGAACCACCAGAGGAACCCCCTGGAACCCGACTCAAGTCCCAAGGGTTAGCAGTAACTTGGTAAGCAGAGTTTTCCGTGGAGCTACCCATGGCAAACTCATCCAGATTGGTTTTTCCCACCATTACTGCCCCAGCATCTGCTAGTTTTTGCGTTACCGTTGATTCATAGGGTGGAATAAAATTTTCTAGTATCCGTGAACCGCAAGTTGTGGGGATACCCTTGGTACATAAATTATCTTTAATACCAATAGGAATCCCAGCTAATAAACCTATTTCTTCTCCCGCAGCAATTTTGGCATCAACAGCCTTTGCTTGTGCTAGTGCGTGTTCAGCAGTCACACACAAAAAACTATGTAACTTTGGTTCAACTGCTTGGATACGCTCTAGGGCTTCTTGAGTAATTTCCACAGCAGAACGTTCTTTTTTTTTCAGTTGATTATGCAACTTGCGGATGGATGCCATATAGTTGTCTTCTGTAAATAGTATTTGTAAGCCCTGAGTTATGAGTTGAAGAGTAGCTGAAACGGTACTCAAAATTCAATATTTATGACTCTGGACTACTATGAGGACTCAAGTCCCTGATTTTAGTACAGTTTGGCGACTTCTGCCCAGGGATTATTTCAGAGGATGTAGAGGTAATGTGTCGGGTATTGGGAAAAAGCCCTTGAGGGTGGGGTGTCGCCGAGAAAAAGCCTTAAAGGAAAATGTTGTGAACTACGGAATTAGGTCAAAATAGATTCTGGGGGTTGTCAATGGCTTCCCAGGGATATAAACGCGGAGAGTATCCAATCGACACACCCCATTGGTGACTAAATCATTATCATCAGATTCATCCATAAAACAATGGTTAAGGTTATTACACGCAAACTCGCTGATACAGAGAACGTTTATGACATTGGTGTAGAAAATCACCATAATTTTCTGATTAAAAATGGTTTAGTTGCTTCTAATTGCTTTAATAAGTCTCACTCTACCGCCTATGGATATGTTACTTATCAAACAGCATATTTGAAAGCTAACTATCCTCTAGAGTATATGGCGGCACTGCTAACGGCGAATAGTGGTGACACCGATAAGGTACAGAAATATATTGCCACCTGTATTAACATGTCTATTCAGGTGGATCCACCGGACATAAACCGCTCTGGTGTTGACTTTACACCCCTAGGAGACAGAATATTATTTGGTTTTTCGGCTGTACGAAACGTCGGAGCTGCGGCGATCGCCTCTATCCTGGAAGCAAGAGAACAGGGAGGAGAATTTAAGTCTTTAGGTGATTTCTGCGATCGCACTGATTTAGGTGCAGTCAACCGCCGTACTTTACAATCCCTGATTTACTGTGGTGCCTTTGACAAAATTAACTCCAATCGCCAACAGTTAATCAATGACCTCGATTTGGTCTATGATTGGGCACAGTCTCGCGCTAAAGATCGAGCTAGTGGACAAGGAAATCTCTTCGATTTATTTGGTACCGCATTTGCTACTAATAATCCTAGTCCGACACCCAACAGTTTTGAATCTGCTCCCAAAGCTAAACCTGTGCCCGATTTTCCACCCCAGGAAAGATTAAGATGGGAAAAGGAACTCTTAGGCTTTTATGTCTCAGACCATCCCTTAAAAACTATTCGTCAATCTGCAAGAATTCTCGCTCCCATTAATCTTTCCCAAATCGGAGAACAAAAGGAAGATACATTGGTTTGTGCTGTTGTCATGTTGAATAACGTGAAAAAAGTCACCACAAAAAAAGGTGATTCCATGGCTATTCTACAAATAGAAGATTTGACAACCCAATGTGAGGCTGTGGTATTCCCGAAAATTTACGAGCGGGTGAACCTAATTCTACATGTTGACTCTCGATTAATTATCTGGGGAAAAATTGACCGCCGTGACGACCAAGTTCAATTAATTGTGGAAGATGCAGAACCTGTGGAAAGTGTACAAATGGTGATGGTAGAACTTAACCCTCAACAGGCAACCACTATCGAAGAACAACATCGACTTAGAACTATTTTACAGGAACAATCTGGTGATAAGGATAAAGCCAGAGTCCCGGTTATTGGAGTAATTCAGGCAGGAGATTCTCGGAAAATAGTCCGTTTTAATAGACAATTTTGGGTGCAGGATTCTCGTAGTGCTATGCAAGCTTTACAAAATGCCCGTTTCCCAGCTCAAATTCAATTTTTAACTAATACTTAAAATTCTGAACTGGAGCTAAAAGACCTCAATATGGTTAATGAAAGAATATTTTGAGGCACACCTTATCAAGTGAAGCCTACAGGATGTGGGAGAAGTTGAAAATTTCATACCCAGCAGAGTTATTCGTCTAGGGTGGTATAGACTCTAGCATCTCGCTAATCGAGGGAAAATCGAGATTACCTTACCAATACTGTGTATAAATTTTAATCAACAAAAAGAATAGCACTGAAATACGTATATCGTCATCAGTAAATCACCTTATCGAAAATAGGCTGAAAAGCTAGTTTTTCGTTACTTATGCGGATGATGCTCCTATTGAGGAAATGGTATCTTTTGATGCTATGAGGATATATGCAGCAACGAGGGCAAGGAACAAAAACTTAATGACCGTTGATGCGCTAGGTCAATTTGTAGCGTACTGCAAAAAAATTCAACCTCAAACTCAGGAAGATATTAAAAGATTTTTCGAGGGGGTTGTGGGATTTCCTTATGATAAGGAACTCCTTTTGCAAGCATATTTGTTTTTGAATATCAAAGACTTATTTCCGACCTGCGCTGAACTTTTGTTATTTGAAAAGTCTCCTATTGCCGATTACACGGATTTAGGTAAGTGTGATTTCGTCTATCTCACACATGATAATAAACTGTTTTTAATTGAAACAAAATTTATTGATACCGAAGCGACCGGAGCAACAGAAAGAAAAAGGAGGAATAAACATCGAAATAAGGTATTTGAACAAGTTATGACATTGAAAAGCCGCTTTAGTGAATACTGGGATATTCAGTTAAATGAGTTAGAATGTGGAGTCTTTACAACTGATTCTGAAGTCGATTGGCGAGGACTAGATGTCAACGTTACGACTCGTTCTATCTCAATTGACAAATTAGAAAAATGGCGGATAAATTATCATCGCCACTGGTAACCTTTGCTTTACTCTAATTTAAAATTGTCAATTCAGAATTAATTTTTAACCTTTTAAGTTTTTGAATTATCTGAATTTTGAATCTTTGGCTAAGTTCAGGGTCAAGTTTGAGCAAATTTGCTGTCTTGATTCTTGTCATTAAATTGGAATTACAAACCTAAAATTTTGTAATAAATATAGGCTGGGTGGAAGCAAATAAAACCCAATCTACTTATAACTAATTCTAATGCGTTATCTTAGCCTTAACATTCCAAGGCAATAGTAAATTTTGTAGGTGCAAAGCAAAGGCTACACCAACAAATATAAAGCACAATTCCGGAGCAAATTATCAAGTGAAATTAAGTGGAGACGTTACGGTTAAACGTCTCTACAAACCACACTATGACAATTTGTCAGGCAATATTACATTATTTATCCATCCTTGGCGGATTACTCAACAAAACTTAGTACAATTGATACTGCTTACTGATACACACTTCTATTTGTAGGCGTTATGCTGATTTATGTGGCATGAGGCAATTTCTGTCTGTTTGTCAGAATTTTGGACTTTCTCGTTGAAAGCTTCCTGAGAAAAATTTGATGCAGTAGCGCTTTTCCTGATTATCAGCATATAGATGAGGTAGATTCAGGTGTTGTTGAGAACAATATTGGTAGTAATCATCGGTTTTTTACCTTCTCTATTTTCCTTGTGGTTAATGCGAAAAACTCAGGAAAGAAGTCGTTCTCATCTCAGAAGAGTTGCAACAATTAATTCCCAAAGAAGACAGATGATTCACAGTGATACAGGAACAAATACCAGCGATCGCTACTATATCGAAGGTGTAGGTTACCTGATTGGTGATATTAGTTGTCAGTATAATGCCCGTTCTGGCTACTTGCGCTGTGCTGTCAACCCCACTGGTCCCTGTGCAGTCTGTCGCTATTATCAACCGATGGATTGTGAGCAGCAGTCTTCCTAGTACTCAACAAGGGTCAATCAGTAGCAAGCAATGAGTAATTTATTACCAGTCAAAGCTTCCTTTGCGGACTATTAGTACCGCTACGCGGAATGCTCCCTGCGGGAGAGCTATGCTAACGTAATTACTTTGCTGCAAGTGTTTCAGACATTTGGTTTATTTCAGCCGCTCTGCACTAGAAATCAGAGTCGAGATTCATATTCTCCTCCAGGCAGTAGCCTTTATCCCTATCTATTTTTTATTTTTCCAGAGAGATTTTGTCGAGAATCTAATTTCACAAAAATCTAATTCAATCTGCATCTAAGTCAATTTGTGTGTGATTCTAGTGAAGAGTGAATTGTCGCAAAAGAGTGTTCAAAGGTATATCAGTCAAGTATGATAAGTGATGAAACTGTAGATTTTCACCACTTATGAAATACTACAAATGGTTCTGGGATGAACCCTTAGGTGGAGACTTTGATACCTGGGGAACTAGTACTTATTTTTTGGAAATAGGAGATAACTTTTATCCTCTGCGACAGATAGAAATTTACGAGAATGGCAATGTTTTATTTTATGATAGACAGCATTTGTCTGATGAATTTGGAATGTTGTGCGATCAACCGTTCAGAACTCTGGAAATACAGGAATTTGAAATTACCTCAGATGAATTTGAACTGATGTGGAATACACAAGTACCTATCAATCGTTGCGTAAAACATTAGTTGACTGTGGTGAGAATAATCAGATAAGAGTTACTCAGAGCTTAATATTTCGATGTTTTTGTGGCTGTCCAATGGCGATCGCTAGATTGATAAACCCTGAGTTCTCCTAACTGTGTTTGATGTATCAGTTCCTGTATTTCGTCTACAGTGAATGCTGCATGGAGGGAGTCCCGAAATAATTTTCTTTGCTCTTGGTCATAGTCTACACCAATATTATCCACCAAGCTATCTATTGTCGCTTCATCTTGGGGTCGGAACAAATCGCGCAAGAAAACAGCACCATGAGGTTTTAAGACTCTTCCTATTTCCTGGAAAAATGGTAAAGGATTAGGTAAGTGGTGAACCAAACTATTTGATATCACTAAATCAAAGTATGCATCGGGATAGGGCAAATTTTTGGCATCGATTAACTCCAAATGGATTTGTTGTTGTAAACCTACGGACTGGATATTTTGAGCAGCAATTTGCAGCATATTTGCTGCCAAGTCAATAGCGATAATTTGCCATTGAGGACGTATTTGAGCCATTAATATCGGAATACGTCCAGTACCAGTACCTGCATCCAGGACGATCGCTTGTTCTTGAGGATAAAGGGCGATCGCCTCCTGAGCAAAAGCCAGATTAATCTCAGTGAAGTCCATTGCATCATACTCAATAGCTGCTTCTGGAGTATCCATGACTTCGGTTTCTAACACTCTATCCATGATTGTGAGGTGAATGACTGTATGAGAAAAGGAGAATCTTTCCATATGATATAACTAGCCATCTCAAAGTAATCTCAAACAGTTCATAGTTTCAGAATTAGACTCGGAAATTTTCCTTAACTTCTAATTCCACTGACTGGAGAATGAAATATATCCTATAACTTTGGGGAATACTAAGGAAACAAACAAAGTTAATCAGGGAAAGGTCAATGTGGAATGATGGTTCCGGTGAAATCCCCAAAAATACACAATCCTTGCAACTATCGGCAAAATATATTCAAACTCGTAAGCGTGGGACTATTACTCACGAATTTTCCCAAAATCTATCCACTGAAATGTTATCATTAGATGATGATCATACCGCAGAAGCCTATCGATTACTCAATCTAGGTTTTGAAATGCAACAAGCAGGTCAATTACCTGCGGCAATGAAATATTTGCAAGAATCCCTGGCACTATTTCAAGCATTAGGAGAAGTCTATAGACAATCACAGGCACTTTCTGGTTTATCGCAAATTGCCTATACCCTGGGAGATTATAAAAGTGCTATTTCCTACTCTAGACAATGTTTGAACTTGGCACAAAAAACCAATGATTTAAAATTACAAGTGCAAGCACTTTCTCATTTAGGTAATGCCTATCGTCACTTGCATGAATATCATCAAGCAATTGAAGCATTAGAAAATTGCTTAGATGTCTCGGAACAAATGCAAGATAAACGCTGCCAGGTTGCAGCATTAAATAATTTAGGACTAGTATATAAAGCTCTCGGCAATTTACCAAAAGCTATAGAACTCAAATTACGGAGTTTAGATATAGTTCGAGAGTTGCAAGATAATTGGGGAGAAGAACAAGTATTAAAAAATTTGGGTAATTCCTGGTATGGATTAGGAGATTATTATCAAGCGATCGCCTACTATGAACAATGTGTTAAACTTTCGCGCGCTCTGAATAATCGCCGTAGTGCCAATCATGTTTTGAAAAACCTGGGGCAAGCTTATTATGCTTTAGGTGATTACTCAAAAGCCATCGAATATCACAAGGAACGTTTACAAATTCTGGAAGCAATGGAAGATAAACGCTCTCAAGAACAGTGTCTTGCCAATTTAGGAGTAGTTTCGGAAGCGCTGGGAGATTACCATCAAGCAATCCTTTACTACGAAGCTCGTTTAGAATTAGCCAGAGCGATGCAAGATAGTCGCAGTGAAGAGCAAGCCTTATCTAGTTTACGAGTAGCTTGCTATGCTGTTGGAGATTACACCAAGGCAATGCAATATCAAAAAACAGAGTAAAGAAAAATTCAATTCAGTCTATAAATATAGCGTTTATAATTGCTTTAATTGCCGGGGTAAATCATTCATTTGCCCCGAATTTTATTTTGTAGGGAATCGCAATTATCGCGATCGCCACCACAAAAACCATCACTCTTGGGAATACTCAGAATGGGATTCTAGGTAAGAAAGAGCTTCTTCCGTTGTCAGTTGGGGAAAATCTCGATAAAAATGACTGACACTGATAAAAGGTTCAGGAGTTGCCAGGGTAATGACGCGATCGCCCCACTCTTGTAAGCATGGTAATAACTTGAAAGGTGCAACGGGAGCGCATAACCAAATTTCTGCGGGTAATAACTTTCTTAAAGCATTAGCAGCAGCAGCGATCGTCATTCCTGTGGCAATACCATCATCAATTAAAATCATTGTGCTTCCCTCTGTATTCACCTGGGGACAAGCAAAACTTAACTTGAGTTGTAAAGATTGAGCTTGTTGCATGGCAATTTTTACTGCCTGATCACGACTGCGAAAACTCTGACGTAGGTATAATTTTCGCAAATCAGCCCATAAAACACTACCCCCAGCAGTTACTGCTCCAATTGCCAATTCTGGATTATCTGGATGGCTAATTTTTTTGGCTACAACTATAGTCAACGGACAACCCAACAAATCAGCAACAGGTGCAGCGACAGCTAATCCTCCCCTCGGTAATGCGTAGATTATTGGTATTGGTTGTACCCCAGTTTCTAAGGTTCGTTGCTGCAATAGTCTTTGAATTACTTCAGCCAGCTGTCTTCCTGCTTCAGTCCGATTGGCGAATAATGGGGTAAATAGCATAATTTACTACCCCCTGGAAATTGCAATGCTACTGCCTTAATCATGACTGATTTTGGCAAAATTGCAGCATTTTTTCTTTTCTCAAGATATACAGATTATGAAAAAATATGAAATGATTCACAAAAATATCAACCAACTTCTTTTTCAATCACTAAAATTCGCACTACTCTGCGGTTAAGCATTTTGACAATTTTGTTTAGGTAAAAAGTTAAAGGACAGAAGCTAAAATTTTTCTTCCCTTTTCTCCTACCCTTAACCAACAAGTACTGCCATTCCTCTCAAATAGCCATTATTACCATATTTTCATGAGCAGCGATCTTCAACTTAGTCTATTTGATGACTCCAATTTGCTTGATACCCCACCACCACAGGATGCCAAGCAATTAATTCTCAGCAATGGCAAACTTCCCATACCCGCAGGAACCTATGCTGATATTACAGAACTGACTCAATACTGCCAGAATTGCCAAAGATGTGGTTTAGCTACCTCTCGCATCAACGTAGTTGTGGGAAAAGGCAACCCCCAAGCTCTGATCATGATAATTGGAGAAGCTCCCGGTCAACATGAAGATGAGCAGGGTAAACCTTTTGTTGGGAGATCGGGGCAACTCCTAGACAAAATTCTAGCTTCTGTAAATTTGGATACAGAAAAAGATGTTTATATTTGCAATATAAATAAATGTCGTCCTCCAGACAATCGCGTCCCCACCAACGAAGAAGTTGCAGCTTGTAGACCCTATTTATTAGAACAAATTCGCCTCGTTGACCCAAAAATCATTCTGTTGACAGGTGCAACTGCGGTGAAAAGTCTTACAGGAGATAAACGAGGAATCACAAAAATTCGCGGGCAATGGATGGAATGGGAAGGACGTTTGTGTATGCCCATATTTCACCCTTCTTACCTCCTACGCAATCCTTCCAAAGAAACTGGTAGCCCTAAATGGCTGATGTGGCAAGATATTCAATTAGTGCGTGGGAAATACGATGAAATCCGCAATCAAAAATAAACTACCAAAATAGATGATTTAAAAATCGTTGTAGGGGTTTTGGTTCTTTCGGTTCTTGATAGTTTTGGGGTAATAATTCTAACAAAGCTGCCTGTAATTCATCTATGACTGTTTGAATCTCCTGGGCTTTCGGGCGATGGGATTGTTTAACCATTAAAGGTTTACCGATTTTCAAGGTTAACTCCTTGCGTAAATATAAATCTTTAGTACCTACTAGGGCGATGGGAACAATCGGTACACCAGAACGCAAAGCATAAATAACTGCACCCCGTTTGAGAGGAAGTAATTGCCCTTCCTGATTACCGAGGCGACCCTCAGGAAAGAGTAAAATACTATCACCACGTTGGAAAATCCCTTGGACAATGCGATCAATACGGCGCATATTTTCAATTGAGTTGCCCTTGGGTACATACTCGGTAATTTCTGCCGCTAAATCTGCCAAGTCATCCCTTCCAGCTTTCGCTGCTTCAATGACTGCCATTTCCTCCTTCCAAATTCTTTCTAGGGGAATCACACCTTTAGTAAAGCCAAGAAGTAGGCGTTTCCAGGCACTATTGTAGAGAGTACGAGCATCACCCAGAACATGGTAGAAAGATTGGGTAGATAGTTCCGAGAGTAACAGAAAGGGGTCAATGTGGTTGAGGTGATTAGCTGCAATCACTGCGGGAGTTGTCGGAATATTTTCGGGATTTTCCACCCGTACACGGAAGAGAGCGCGAATCAGAACACGTAAAACCAGTTGCCGGATTTTACCGTTGATTTTTTGTGACTGAGTACCTGGAGTTACTGACTCTGCACTGGTGAGGGCTGTTTGAATCATCTCATTGGTGTGGCGATCGCGGGCATACATCATACCTTCCTTTGCCCGTTGAATAGTTTCGGCAGTTACTGGCGGTAAAATAAATTCCTGGGTTTTGGTTAAAGGAATAGGCTGAGTCAGTACTTGTACCATTTGCTTGCTTTTATCACTAATGAAAATCCCGATATCTCTAAATCTAGGTGAAGCTGAATAATTTCAGATGGATTCCTTTGGCAGTTTCTCTAATGTCTGTACAATGACTTGGGACTAAAAATGCTCCAACCACACAATCAAAGCATTTACAGAACTACCCATGAATTTTCTCTCATCAGATTTACTAGTCCAGTTGTGTCAACTGTCTACCCAGAGAAAACTGTGAAAAATCTCACCTGTGACTTTTGCAGTTACCACATCACGGTTTAAAGTTATGAGTGCTGAGTCAAAAGTTTTCAGTCTCCCTAGTTAGTAGCCATCATGAACTGCGTACACCAGGACAGATGAAAATAGGCATTGGACATTAATTATTTCTCCCTTGTCCCCTTTGTCTTCCTTGTCTTCCTTGTCCCCCTTGTCTCCCAGTTCCCCTACTTTTTCAAGTCAGCTGGCAACTCAGGGTTAAAAATATCAAGGATAATTAAAACTTATAGGTAATTCTGCATGGCACTGGATCTTCCTACTTTGCCCTTGGCATTTCAATTTACTTCTCCAGGTCCAGTTATCTTTCAACTTGGACCAATTACAATTCGTTGGTATGGCTTATTGATTGCCTCCGCAGTCTTAATAGGTGTAAGTCTTTCTCAGTATTTGGCAAAGCGTCGCCACCTTAACCCCGATTTATTAAGCGATTTATCAATTTGGCTAGTTATTGCAGCAATCCCTGCGGCTCGTTTATATTATGTTTTGTTTGAATGGGCAGAATATTCCCAACATCCTGAAAAAATCATCGCCATCTGGCAGGGCGGAATTGCAATTCATGGGGCAATTATTGGCGGTGTCTTAGCAGCTTTAATTTTTAGCAAGTTGCGACAAGTCTCTTTTTGGCAACTCGCAGATTTAGTCGCTCCCTCGTTGATTTTAGGGCAAGCCATTGGACGCTGGGGAAATTTCTTCAATTCAGAAGCCTTCGGTCGTCCGACAAATTTACCTTGGAAACTATATATTCCCCCCTATATTCTCGGTGAAGATGGGCAAAAAAGATTTCTTCGTCCCAGGGAATTTGCAGACTTTGACTATTTCCACCCCACTTTTCTCTACGAATCTCTCTGGAATCTCTTAGTTTTCGGTTTGCTGATGTATCTCTTCTTTCGAGGATTGCAGAGTAAATCCCGACTGAAATCAGGGACAATTTTCCTAGTTTATCTTGCCACCTACAGCCTCGGTCGTTTGTGGATTGAGGGTTTACGTACCGATAGTTTGATGCTGGGATTCCTGCGAATGGCACAAATTGTCAGTCTGTCAGGAATTGTTGTAGGTGTGACAGGT
Source organism: Calothrix sp. 336/3 (assembly GCF_000734895.2). GTDB lineage: Bacteria > Cyanobacteriota > Cyanobacteriia > Cyanobacteriales > Nostocaceae > 336-3. The sequence goes on from NZ_CP011382.1 coordinate 6,059,834, forward strand.
TTGGTATGGCTTTACGTTAGTAAACGTCCTTTGCCAGATGTGGTAGCTCCACCGAAAACTGAAGAGTGACACAGACTTTATTCTTTTACCCGTGAAAACGGGGACAGAATAATAGACATAAAAAATGCCCCAGAGTTTTCTCCAGGGCTTAACCAGGGTGCATCTACCAATCACCTCTACTAGATAGAGGGGGTTAATCCGGAAAGATACGCAAAAAAAAGCCAAAAAATTTTTTCGAGGATATTTTTGGCTGTTGTTTTATCAGTGGATATACTAACTTATACCCCTATTCTCATGTCAACAGTATCACTCAAACCAGCAGTTTATATTGTCGGTGCTGGACCCGGAGACCCTGATTTACTAACTATTAAAGCCCAGAAGCTCTTAGCTAGCGCCGATGTAGTACTATTTGCAGATTCCCTAGTGCCAGAAAAAATTTTGCAATTTTGTCGGGAAGACGCAGAAATTCTCAAAACAGCAGATAAAACCCTAGAGGAAATTTTGCCGGTAATGGTAGAGAGAGTGCGATCGCGTAAATCTGTAGTTCGTCTCCACTCAGGAGATCCAAGTTTATACAGTGCGATTCATGAACAAATGGGACTCCTCACAGCAGCAAATGTTCCCTTTGAAATTATTCCTGGTATCAGTGCATTTCAAGCCGCAGCAGCCAAACTCCAGGTAGAACTAACTATTCCTGATTTGGTACAAACCATTATTTTGACGCGAATTAGTGGACGCACCAGCGTCCCGGAAAGGGAAGAATTAGCCTCCCTCGCAGCTCACAAAGCAACTCTCTGTCTTTATTTAAGCGCTCGTCACATCGAAAAAGCACAACAGCAACTGCAATTGCACTACCCCGAAGATACACCCGTAGCTATTTGCTACCGTATTGGCTGGAATGATGAAAAAATTTATCTTGTTTCTTTAGGAGAAATGGCAAGCTGCTCCCATCGAGAAAACCTGATGCGAACCACACTATACATTATCAGTCCTGCCTTAAATGCCAGGGAAGCCCGTTCTCGTCTCTACCACCCAGAATATAATCGTTTATTTCGTAGTGATGCTTGAAAGGACATGGGGGACAGGGTACAGTTACCGTCAAAAATACCCTTCCCACTCATCCCATTTGAACTTCCCTTCCCTCCAAATACCCAATTCTGTAAGGAAGAACCAGAATAATTTTCAATTAATTAATTCTGAGTACAAACACTCATTCTGACAACTCAAACCCTCCACGATAACCAGTAACCAAACGACTGCCATCTTTAAAAATATGGACTTCAATTTGGTCACTTGCCCAGGAAATACTATCCTGTAAGGCAGAATTAAAAATATGTACACGCTGGTTACTGGAAGAAACAGGAGAATTGGGAGAATTCACCGCCAAAGACTGAATATAGGGACCATCAATCAAGATATCCAGTTGTTCCAGTAAATCTTCAGCACCAGCAGGAGCATATTCTGAGCGTAACTGTTCTAAAGTAAAACCAGTGAAGGACATGACATTTAGCCCTGCTGCTTTCACCTGACGCGCTAAACTTGCCAGGGTAGGTGCTTGCCAAAAGGGTTCTCCACCGGAAAAAGTCACTCCTTGATTTGCTGGTTTGCTGAGAATTTTCTGAACGAGTTGCTCAACGGAGATCAACTGATTAATCTCAAAAGACCAAGAATTGGTGTTAAAACAACCAGGACATTCGCGCATACAACCTTGTACCCACACCACAGCGCGACAACCTGGACCATTGACCTCGGATTCATCAACATAGCCCATAATGTTAAGGTATCCAGGAGGAATTTCCATCAATGATAGGTAAGGATGAGTTTGTGATTGAGTCATGATTTTCTTTGGATTTTGAGAAGAGAGCAAAATTGAGGCAATGGGGAGTCAAACTATTTAAGTACAAAGGTGAAGGATATGCTTGAAAAGTCGTAAGGTACCCAGGGAAAAATTTTCAAGTCATGGAGTAAAGCTTGACACTTCAGCCTCTCAGTTTTTATTCTGACTCCGACTACCAGAGGGTTTGACTTTTGTACTTCATCTTTTAACTTTTTGATGCAACTTTGCCGATAATGAGCGACATTTTCCCGACTCAATAGTGGAATCTTCAGTTTTTCTTTGCCTTTAATTGAGCAAATCTTGGGAAAACTTTCTGAATCTCTGCCTACAAAGTCCCCGAAAACCCTATGCTAGATCGTCGGGTGAGTCTTTGAAGTTATTACTGGATAAAGGACAGAAACATGATCATCGATACTGCGATTGAAGCAATTATTGCCCGTGAAATTCTGGATTCACGCGGTAGACCAACGATAGAAGCAGAAGTGCATTTAGTTAATGGCGCGATCGGACTTGCTCAAGTTCCCAGTGGTGCGTCAACGGGTACTTTTGAAGCTCACGAATTACGAGACCAGGATAAAAGTCGTTATGGTGGCAAAGGTGTACTAAAAGCAGTACAAAATGTCAAGGATATTCTTGCCCCAAAATTGTTACATATGGATGCTTTAAACCAGGAACTCTTGGATAAAACCATGATTTCCTTGGACGGTTCCCACAATAAGGCGAATTTGGGTGCTAATGCAATTTTAGCGGTGTCCCTGGCAGCAGCAAGGGCGGGAGCGGATGCTTTGGGAATTCCTCTGTACCGTTATTTAGGTGGTCCCTTGGCGAATTTACTCCCCGTACCTTTAATGAATGTGATTAACGGGGGAGCCCACGCAGCGAATAATGTGGACTTCCAGGAGTTCATGATTGTCCCTGTGGGTGCGTCTTCCTTCCGGGAAGCACTGCGTTGGGGTGCGGAAGTTTTTGCTACCTTATCTGAGGTTTTGGCTGCTAAGGGTTTATTGACAGGTGTGGGAGATGAGGGTGGTTTTGCCCCTAACTTGGAATCGAACCAAGTGGCTTTAGAGTTACTGGTGGCAGCAATTGAAAAAGCTGGTTATAAACCTGGGGAACAGGTTGCTCTGGCTTTAGATGTGGCAGCTAGTGAATTCTATAAGGATGGGCAATATATCTATGACGGTAAACCCCACGCTCCATCAGAATTTATTGATTATTTGGCACAGCTTTGCAGTCAATATCCAATTGTGTCTATCGAAGATGGTTTGCATGAGGAAGACTGGCAAAACTGGCAGCTATTAACCCAAAAAATTGGTTCCCAGGTGCAATTGGTAGGTGATGATTTATTTGTGACCAATGCTACCCGTTTACAGAAAGGGATTGAATTGAAAGCGGGTAATGCGATTTTGATTAAGCTGAATCAAATTGGCTCTTTGACGGAAACTCTGGAAACCATTGATTTGGGTACTCGTAATGGTTTCCGTTCCGTAATTAGCCATCGTTCTGGGGAGACTGAAGACACTACCATTGCGGATTTAGCTGTGGCAACCCGTGCAGGACAAATTAAAACTGGTTCTCTTTGTCGTAGTGAGCGGGTAGCTAAGTATAACCGTTTACTGAGAATTGAGGATGAGTTGGGCGATCGCGCCATTTATGCGGGTACTGTCGGTATGGGACCGAAATAGTTTTAGGTAATAGGGAATGGGTAATAGGTGACAAAATATCATCACCCCTTACCCAGTTTCCCTTGATACTCACATTTAAAGCCTTGACTTTGCCATTGGGCAAGATTCACATCAGAAAGACGGGTTAATTGCTGACACTGAGGTTGTAGTACTTGACTCAGAATTGCCCAAATTAAACTACGGGTGACATCAAGTCCCGTTTTTAGCCAATTTTCTCGATTTCCAGGAACACCCTTTTCTTGAATAATTTCCGGTTCAACCCAAATACCATGGGAACCCAGAATTATCTGTGCCATCCATTGAGCGCGGGGTAAATGGGTTGGCGAAGTAATCACTTTGACTTTCCGGACACCCCATTGACGCAGAATCGGTACACTGTAATAAAAATTATCAAAAGTTGAATGGGCACACTCTTCCAACCAAACTTGATTTGTGATGGTATTTTCACGCTGGAAAATCATCAAGATACACGGAGGCAGGGAGCCTTGGGAAACCAAAACAGGTATCTGAGGATACTGTTTAACTAACTTAGCAACGTAAATTTCCCTGGTAATACTACCACCCAGAACAAAAAACGTCCCCACTGGTTTGGTGGCACTCCCAACTAAGGTTACAGTGGTACACAACAACCACAAGCTGAGGAGAAACCCTAATCCCAAGCCAATTTTGGAGATATACTTCCTCTGCTTCCGTGAAAATCTGGGGGTGAAATTCTGCCAGTTCATGCTAAATTTACGTTTCATGCCATACTCTTATAGGAAATTTAAGTTGCCGGATGGGCACGATTTGATTAGTTAAGATAGTCTAGAGATATGCAAAAATGCTGTTTGCATCTGTGACGATCATGGTGCAACTCTGACACAAAGGTAGTAGTTTCGCGGAGGAATTCTCATCAGGTAAATCTCCACAAAGTCAGGAGCGTTTCCCTAGCCTTACGGAGATGAAAATCAAATCTCAGTACAAAAACTAATAAGTCTCTTAAAAGTCTGATTGCTAAACTGTCAACAACACAATTATTCCAGCTAAATATACATGAGACAATCTGCGAAACGTTACTCGCCGCTTCAAGTAGCTTTTATTGGTGGAGCGATCGCCACCTCAGCTACATTGTCTGTGTTTGGTACCGCTTGGTGTCGTTCCGTACGGGCAGCGCTACAAGACAGCCCCAAGGCGATCGTAGACCAAGTATGGCAACTTGTGAACCGCGAATATGTGGATCCTTCCTTTAACAAGCAAAATTGGCAAGCAGTACGTCAAAGCTTGTTAAGTAAAAACTATTCGTCTCGTGAAGAAGCTTACGCCGCCATCCGTGAAGCTTTGCAGAAAATGGGCGATCCCTACACTCGGTTCATGGATCCCAAGCAGTACGAAGCTTTAACCAGTCAAACTTCTGGAGAAGTTTCCGGGATTGGTATCCGTATGGAACTTAATGAAAAAACCAAGCGGTTGACTGTCGTAGAAGCGATTGAAAATTCTCCTGCTCTGAAAGCTGGAATTAAACCTGGTGACCAAATTCTGGCAATTGATGGCAAACCCACCCAAAAGATGGCGATCGATGACGCTTCTAAACTGATTCGGGGTAAATCTGGTACAGTCATCACCCTGCGTCTAGAAAGAGAAGGACGTGCTTTTGACCAAAAATTAACTAGAGCCACAATCGAAGTGCCTACGGTGCGCTACACCCTGAAACAGGAAGGTAGCCGTCGGGTAGGTTACATCACCTTACGGGAATTTAGTGCTCATGCTGCTGACCAAATGCGACGGGCAATTAGTGACTTGAATGGTAAGCAAGTTGACGCTTATGTGTTGGACTTGCGAGGTAATCCCGGTGGTTTACTCCAGGCAAGTATTGAAATTGCTCGGATGTGGATGGATAACGGTTCGATTGTACGTACTGTGGATCGCCGAGGTAGTAGTGAAGAAACCAAGGCAAATCGCACAGCTTTAACTAAGCAACCTTTGGTAGTGTTGGTTGATAATAATTCTGCTAGTGCTAGCGAAATTCTTACCGGGGCACTCAAAGATAATAAACGAGCTGTTGTTGTTGGTAGTCAAACCTTTGGTAAAGCTTTAGTGCAGTCTGTTCATGAATTAGCAGACGGTTCTGGTGTTGCCATTACCATCGCCCACTATTACACTCCCAAGGGTACAGATATCAACCACAAGGGTATTACCCCCGACATCAAGCTGGATTTAACTGAAGCTCAACAGCGCCAGCTAGCAACTAATCCAGATTTACGGGGAACACAAAATGACCCCCACTATACCCGCGCTTTAACAATTTTATCTAGTAATAATTTTGCTCAACCCGTACCCCATCAAACTTCACAAACGAATGGTGCAGGTAAGGCGAATAACTTGGGTTTATAACTGGAATGGGATAGTTGAAAATTTGTAATTGATGATTGCAAATATTCGCAATTGAAGACTGGGAAGAGAAAGTGAGGAATAATTGTGTATTCCCTACTACCCGGTCTTCATTTTTTTATGGAGTATTGGGAATAATATACCAGGGGATAGGTAATACCAATTCAGAATTCAAAATTAAGCCAGATATATTTGGTAACTAATCAGGATTTACGCACACAAGAGCCACAACCCTTATTTTGATGTAGCTAAAATTCATGTGGCTTCCCTATTGCCCCTATAGTATCTACCTTTTCATTAGTCCGACAAATCAGTAAATTCTTCATATTAATATTATTAAATCTATGGAAGATAAATCATTAGACCCAGATATTAATAAATTCTTACCCCAAGTCTCAGTGGTTATACCTATTTATAATGGGGAAAAAGATGTTAGAGAATTAATTGATTGTTTACAGGCTCAAATCTATCCTTCTGAGCTGGTAGAGTATTTGCTGGTGGATAATAACAGTAGCGATCGCACTCTGGCTCTGATATCCGAAATTGCGGCTCAGTCAAAAATTACCATTTGCCCTGTGAGTGAAAAGCTGATTCAAAGTTCCTATGCTGCCAGAAACAGGGGTATCCGTCAGGCAACTGGGGAAATTATCGCCTTTACTGATGCTGATTGTCGTCCCCAACCCCAATGGTTATCCCAGCTGATTGCTCCTTTGGAAAATCAGGAAGTGGTGATGGTTGCAGGGGAAATTATGGCATTACCGGGTGATAGCTTCCTCGAAAGATACGCCGATAGTCAGGAAACTTTGTCACAAAAACATACCCTTGCCCATAAATTTTATCCCTACGGACAAACTGCTAACTTAGCTATTCGTCGTTTCGCTCTGGAAAAAGTCGGCTTATTTCGTCCCTATTTAACAACTGGGGGAGACGCAGATATCTGCTGGCGAATTCAGCAAGCCAATTTGGGGCGTTTGGAATTTGCTCCCTTGGCGATCACCCAACATCGTCATCGTACCACCCTAGAGGAACTCGCTAGTCAATGGCAACGTTACGGACGTTCTAACCGCTACTTACATGAGTTGCATGGTGTGGAGTTAATGCGCGAAATTAGTCTCAAAGAATGCGGCTATCGGTTGATGCGTTGGTTTTTAAAAGAACTACCCCAAGGCAGTATTCACCTAGTTAAGGGCAAAGGAACTATGGTGAATTTACTGAATACACCAATTGGTTTATACACGGCAAGGAAACGTTATTTAGGACAGACAAAAGCTCGTTTACCAGAGAAGGCTAAAGAGATTGAGTGGCTGTGATATTTGAAGGCTTGTAGGATGGATAAAAGCAGGGGATGGCGATCGCTCGCGAATTATCCATCCTGTTAGCTACGTTACAGCTTGATTTGACTGATGGGTATTTGTATCACAAACTCAGTACCTTGATTCGGTGTGGAAAAACATTCCAACTTCCCGCCATGTTTTTCTGTAATAATTTGATAGGTAATTGACATACCCATTCCTGTACCTTTACCCACAGTTTTAGTAGTAAAAAATGGGTTGAATATTTTCTGCTTAATTTCATCACTCATACCGATACCATTATCGGCGATCGCTATTTCAATCCATTTCGCATCTATCACAGAAGTACGGATTTTTATTTGTTGTGAATTCTCTAATATTCCCTGCAAATTATGTTGAGCATTTTTTTCTTCAATTGCGTCAATCGCATTTGTCAAAATCCCCATAAATACTTGATTTAATTGTCCTGCATAGCATGGAATTTTAGGTAATTTGCCATAATCTTTGATAATTTCAATTGCTGGACGCTCTGCTTTCTCTGTGAGGCGATGTTGTAATATCATCAACGTACTGTCAATCCCTGCATGGATATCAACCTGTTTAAATTCAGCTTCATCCATCCGCGAAAAATTTCTCAGGGATAAAACAATTTCACGGATACGTTCAGTCCCCACTTGCATTGATTTGAGAGTTTGAGGTAAGTCTTCCTGAATAAAATCTAAATCAATTTCATTTAATAATTCTGGAATCTCTGTCTGGTTGAAATGGGACTGTTGATAGAGATTAACCAAATTGAATAAATCCTCTGTATATTGTTTCACATGAGTAAGATTTCCGTGAATAAAATTGACAGGGTTATTAATTTCGTGGGCGATTCCCGCAACTAATTGTCCCAAACTTGACATTTTTTCTGATTGAATTAGTTGGGTTTGAGTACGTTGTAGTTCTTGCAATGTTAATTCTAGTTGGGTGGCTTTTTGGGTAAGCTCTTGGGTGCGTTCAGCAACTTTTGCCTCAAGTTTGTGATACAGTTGGGCATTTTCTAGGGAAATAGCAGCTTGAGTACAGATTAATTTGAGAACTTCCAGGCGATCGCCAGTAAATGCACCCACAGTTAAGTTATTTTCCAAGTACAAAATCCCGATGAGTTGCCCTTGCTGAGTCATGGGAGTACATAACACGGATTTGGGTTGGTGACTAATTAGATATGGCTCGCCAGCAAATTCTACTGCATCACTTAAATTATCAAAAACAGCTACCTCTGGCGATCGCGCTACCGCATAAATCACACTGTGGGGAATCTCCTGATACTCATCTAGGGGAATATCTAAAGTTTGCGTCTCCTCGGCATTTCCTTGGGCAACTACTAACCATTGTTCCTGTCGGCGGAGAATTAAACAACCTGTTTGCGCTCCCCCAGTGGCGATCGCTATCTGCATTAAAGTAGCCAAGAGTTTATTGAACTCAATTTCTTGGGAAATAGCTTGTGCAGCTTTCATGACTGCGGGAAAATCTAAGTATAAATTCTGGCTGCTACTGACATTTGTGAAGCTTCTCATCAAGGTTGAAGCAATGGTTCCCTCGTGGGTGATGGGAGGGGTAGGAGGTTGGAGAATCGCCCCTAATAATTGCGGATAGTTTTGTTCTAAATGGGTGATTTTGGCTTTTGCACCCCAACGAGCATAGCAGTAGTAAGCTGACTGCATATAGCCTGCGGCGACTTTCTCTTTACCCCAATCGAGGTAAAATTTAGCTGCTAGTTCATTAGCAAGAGCTTCTTCTTGGATATAGCCATTTTTCTCGGCTCCAGCGATCGCGCGATCGTAAAATTCAATAGCTTCTGATTTCTGGTTCGATAATCGATGTTTTTCTGCTTGAACTAAATCCAATTTATGCTGACAGTTCATAGGAGCAAATTTTGCCCAAGTTGTCAGTTTTTCCAGGTTTTCTGCAATGCGTTGGTCGTATTCCCCGGAGTAAGATGGGGTAAGTTGAGCGTAAGTAAGGCGAGCTAGGGAATCGTAAAAATAATAGTAGGGGATAGTTGCGACAGCAGCAGCTCCACCCAAATACTGTTCCGCCAAATCTGAGCATTCTAAGGCAATTTCCCAATTACCAAACCAGAAATTGAGGATGAGTTTATTGATAAATAGGTGTGCGAGAGCAACATAATCGCTAGCAGATTGATGTATAGGTAACATTTCCGTCTCATCATATACATCACCACTAACCATACAACTAGAAGCAGAGTCACCTAACAAATTCAAAACGATTTGGTGATAGATTTTATGATAATTGAGGATGACTCCTTGGCTGAGTTGTTGCAGTACCTGTTGATAACCCTGGATTTCCGTAATTAATTCAGGGAGTGGTTGACCTAAAAAGTAACCATGAAAACAGAAGATGTAAGCTGAAAAGGCTGTGTAAGTGGAATCCCCTGTCTCTAATCCAGTGGTGTAGCCAGACTGGAGGAGTGGTAGGCTATCACGCAGATGTCCCGTCCAGTGGGTGATAAATAAGCCGTTCATTAAGAATACCCTGGCTCGAAATTCTTGGTCTCCCAGTTTGTTGCATAGGTTTAATGCCAGTTGCCCAAATTCGTAACCCGCTTGATAGTCGTTGAGGATGGCGCAATGGAGGAGTCCATAGCAAGTAAATAAGTAGGTTGATGCTGGGGATATACCGACACGAGCGGATAATTCTACCCCACAATAGGGCAGTAGGGGATACAAGGGTGGTGCAACCAAAAAAGCAGGAGCTGCAAGTTTGACGAGTATTCCCATTACAGCGATCGCCTCCTGATCAGTTGCTAAGGGAAGATCGATTAATTCTGCTGTTGTGCGATCGCCAATAGCTTGTCTCGCTCTTTCCAAGGCAGTTGTATAATCCTCCAAACTGGGTGTTTCGGGAAATTCAATCCCAAATTGCGCCAAAATCCCTAACCCTAAATTTAAAGACTCCCGTAATTTACCCTGAGCGGCTAAAGCTTCGATTTGAATTTCCTGAGCTTTAACTAAATCTACCTTGGTTTGAACTCGCTGTTGCAACTTAGTCAGACAGCAATCCATCTCTGTAAAATCACCAATCAAGTAAGTTGCTTCAATAACATTTGTGTAAAGCTCTAAAGCCAAGGAATAATCTTGTTCCCAAATCTCATCTGTGAATAATTTAATGGCTGTTTGGAAATAGTCCACAGCAGCACTGTAAGCTGTAGATTGCTTTGCTTGTCTGCCAGCAGTTATATTCAGTTTCGCTAATTGTTGAATAGTAGTAGGTTCGGTTATGAGTTGACGACCGATATTCAACTGATTCACAATCTCGAAAATACTTATATTATTTGCATTTTCGTTGTTCTGATTTAACAATAACTGACCAATTTTCAGGTGGGTTGCGGATTTTTCCTCTTCTGGAATCAGGAAATAGGCAGCTTGCTGGACGCGATCGTGTAAAAATTTATAATGGGCAACTTGATTATCTACTTCGAGATTGGCTGTAATTTCTCCCACATAAAGCTTGTAAATTTGACTTTGTGGCAACACCAATCCTTCTTGTAAAGCCCCCCACAATGCCGTAGCAATGTCGATTGTCGATTGTTCTGCTGCAATCGCCAATGTATTTAAATCAAACTGGTTGCCAATACAAGCTGCTATTTTCAGGATATTTTGGGTGGCTTCTGGTAACTTTTGCAACTGAGTCGCCATAAACTCCACCACATCATCTGTCAGTGCTGCTTCCCGCACTCGCACAATATCACATTGCCAATATCTGGCTTGAGAATCAAAGGTAATTAATTTATCTTGATACAATGCCTTGAGAAACTGGGTAGCAAAAAAGGGATTTCCTTGAGTTTTTTGATATACCAATTCTGTTAAAGGTTGCACCAAGGAAATAGCACAATTGAGGGTATCAGCTACCAAGTGATTGAGACTATTTTGGCTTAAGGGCTTGAGTGTGATCGTATTCACCGTTGTTCCAGTTTTGGCGATCGCATCCAATGTCAGCATTAATGGATGGGCAGCAAAAACCTCATTATCTCGATAAGCGCCAATCATCAGTAAATAACCTGTTTCCGATTCTGCCATCAACAGTTGAATCAGATTTAGTGAAGCAGAATCTGCCCATTGCAAATCATCTAAAAATATCACTAAGGGATGTTGCGGCTGGGTAAAAATTTGAATAAACTTTTGAAATAATAAATTAAACCGATTCTGGGCAGCAGTACCTGACAATTCCGGTGCAGGTGGTTGTACTCCAATGATGCGTTCTAATTCCGGAATCACATCAATGATAACTTGTCCATTTTCCCCTACAGCCTGTAAAATTTTATCTTTCCAACTTGACAATTGAGCATCATTTTCACTCAATAATTGTCCCATCAAATGGCGAAATGCCTGCACAAATGCGGAAAAAGGAATATTGCGATTAAACTGGTCAAATTTACCTTTGATAAAGTAGCCCCGTTTTTGGACAATGGGCTTATGAACTTCGTTGACGATCGCAGTTTTCCCAATACCAGAAAAACCTGCAACCAGCGTTAATTCACTGTTACTTTGCGAAACTCGTGTAAATGCGGCTAATAATTGCTCAACTTCGCTTTCTCGACCATAAAGTTTTTCAGGAAGAATAAATCTGTCACAAATATCCCGTTGTGCAATTTCAAAATTTGTAATTTTTCCAGTATCCTTAAGTTGATATAAACAAGTTACTAAATCATGTTTTAATCCTAAAACACTTTGATATCTATCCTCGGCATTTTTTGCCATTAATTTCATCAAAATATCCCCAATAACTGGGGGAATATTGTCATGCTCATCCTTTCCTAATTTTGGAGGAATTTTGGCAATGTGACAATGTACCAATTCTATTGAATCATCAGAAACAAATGGTAATTTACCCGTAAGTAGTTCGTAGAAAGTTACACCCAAAGAATAAAAATCACTGCGATAATCTACCCCTCGATTCATGCGTCCAGTTTGTTCAGGAGAAATATACGCCAGGGTTCCTTCTAATACATTCGGATTTTTAACTTCTTGATTTTCTTTGGATAATAAAGAAGCAATACTAAAGTCAATTAATTTAACTTGTTTTGTGTCGGGATTAATTAAAATATTGGCTGGTTTAATATCTTTATGAATTACATGATGGCGGTAGAGAAAATCTAATATATCACACAGGGATATAGCTACTTGTAAAAATTCATACAATAACTTGATATACAAGTTGTCGTCAGTGGTATTTTTGAGACGAGTAAAATAATTTTTCAGGGAGACTCCACCAAAATCTTCCATAACTAACATATAACCATTTTGAAACTGCTCTAGGTTATAGGTTTGAATAATTCCGGGATGGTTGAGATTTTTGGCAATAGTGTATTGATTGCGAAACTGTACTAGCTCACTAAAGGTAGGATAGGCATTTTTCAGCAGTTTAATTACTACTGACAGGTTATCAGTTTCTCGATATCCTCGATAAACAACAGTCCTTAAACCATCATAGAGTTGTTCATTGACTTGATATCCGGGAATACTTAATTGAGTCGTAATCATATCACGTTCACCCTTAGTTAATGCCTTCGGATTTTAGTATTCCCAGATACAGCAATAAATTTACTTTTAGTGGAATAAAATTTACATTGGCATCTCAATAATAAACTCCGTACCTTTACCTAGGAGGGAATTACAACTCAACTTGCCACCGTGGGTTTCTTCAATAATTTGTTTGGCGATCGCCAATCCTAACCCCGTACCCTTACCTACACCTTTCGTAGTAAATAAATTGTCAAATATTTTCTGTTTGACTGATTCAGTCATCCCTTTTCCATTATCAGCTATGGAGATTTTTACCTGCCTATTTTCCATTGATGTTTTAATGGTAATTTTATTAGGATTTGCTTTAATCTCTGCAAAACTTCGCCCAATATTTGACTCATCTAGAGCATCAATGGCATTCGCCAGAATATTCATGAATACCTGATTTAATTGCCCTGGGAAACATTCCATTTGGGGCAATTTAGCATACTCTGTAATTACTTCAATGGCAGGACGCAGTTGATTCGCTTTCAACCGATGTTTGAGAATTAAAATTGTACTATCAAGTCCTTCATGGATATTAAAGGATACTTTGTAATCTGTATCGGCACGGGAGAAAGTTCTTAAGCTAGTGCTAATATTTTTTAATCTGTCGCATGCCATTACCATAGCATCAAGCATCTTGGGCAAATCTTCTAAGCTATAATCCAAGTCAATTTCTTCAGCATGTTCCAGAATATGAACACTGGATTCGGGGAAAGCTTCTTGATATAGTTTCAAATGCTCAGTAATATCAGTCACAGTGGGTTTTGCTTGCTTGAGGCTAGCAGCAATAAAGCCAAGGGGATTATTCATTTCATGGGCAACACCAGCGACTAAATTACCCAAAGCGGACATTTTTTCACTTTGGACTATTTGTAATTGTGCATTTTGTAAATCTTGTAATGATTGTTGAGTTTGTTGAAAAAGTCGGGCATTTTCTAAAGATATTGCAGCTTGAGAAGAAAGTAGATTGATAACTTGTAACCTTTCATCAGTAAATACCCCAGTTGCCAGTTGATTTTCTAAGTACAAAATACCTACCAAATGCCCTTGATTCATAATCGGCATACACAATATACTCTTAGGCTCATGCTCTAGCATGTATTCCCCAATTACTCCAGGAATATCTGTTTGGCAATTATCTATAACAAGTATTTCTTGTGTATTTTTGACGTAATTGATAAGTTTTATAGGGATATCTTCAGAAGTATCTGTGAATTGTGGTTGAAGAATCGTTTGGATTTGACCTTGGGTATTAATCCAGGTAATTGCTCCCACTTGCCAAACATTATCTTGAGGTAGAATTAATACAGATTTCTTCGCACCAGAGTTTTCCAGAATAATTTGGGTAAGACTGGCAAGAAGCTCATCTAATTTAATACTACTAGAAATAGTTTGAGCCGCTTTGAGGATAGAAGAAAAATCTAGGACATCGGAAATACTTTTAGTAGAAGTATGGGTTGATAAAGAAGTCCGAGGAAAGCCAATGGTACCGATAGTTTCCCAGGGGTTGAGGGTAATTTGTCGCTGTTGTAAGATAGGTTGAATTAGTTGGGGATAGCACGCTTCTAAATCATCGATTTTGGCTTTGGCTCCCCATCTTGCGTAACAGTAATAAGCTTCTTGCATATATCCAGCAGCAACTTTTTCCTTACCCCAATTCAAATAAAACCTACCTGCTAATTCGTTACCTAAAGCTTCTTCGTAGCCATAATTATGAGTTTGAGCTGCGTTGATTGCTTGTTCATATAACTCAATCGCTGTCATTTTTTCGTGATTTAGTCGCGCTTTTTCTGCTTGAATCAGTAAACATTTATGTAGAATATTTTCTGGACAAGCTTGCCGCCAATTATTTAATTTTTCTTCCAGGATAGTAACGGCTTCTAAATGAAGTTGACGTTCTTTCTCTTCCTGAGCATGTTCCGCTAAAGCTAAATGCATCAAGGCTACATAGAAGATACTGGAAGGAACTTTCGCATGGCTGGCAATAGTATTTTCAATGATGCTGAGTTGGGGAATTAAATCAGGATATGCAGCTTTGTGATCAAATAAATAGGCATGGCGAATTTTCACAGAATATAGCCAAGCCAAGTGATAGGGTGTATTGCTATATTTTTGTAAATATTCAGCTTCACTGAAACTATCATCATCAAAGGTAAAGGAAGTTTTTGTTAAACCTAAAAGATTACGGATTGGTTGGATGACTCCAACTATTAAAGCATCGAGATTCTCTAAACTTTTGATGCGGCGTAAAAAATCTGCATGGGTTTGAGCGATCGCGTATAATTCATCAAGATTTTTACCATAGGTCAGGCGATCGGAACCACTTTGTATCATCATAAAGCCCACTGTCAGCCAGTTCCCACCTTCCATACCATACTTATAGGCATTTTCATAGTAGGTATCAGCTTCTCGGATGGGACGACTCCAGCTATGAACATCCGCAGCAAAGAGAAAATTAGTCATCCCCCGCACATCAGCATTATCAAATTGTTCACAAAGTTGTACAGCCATGTTTCCAAACTGATAAGCTGTAGCAGAATCTTTTAATACAGCATTCGCAATTAAGCCATAGCCAACATAACCGAAGGGAGACATATCACTGTTCCCATATTGCAAAGATAAAGTGGTCATTTTAGCAATTGCTAGAAGTGCTAAAATTGGCTGACCATCTAACCATGCAGCATAGAAAAGAATTTGTAAAATTCGCAGCATTTCTGCGATGATGCCATCTTCCATTTTGGAAAATTCCAGGATGGATTCAACAGTATGCTGTTCCAAAAATCTTTTAACTGTAGCAACTTCTGTATCAAAACTAGCTTGAATCAACTCCTGCTCTGTGGGAATTTCCCATCCCAGCAATTGTAAGCTCTGACGTTGAATATCTATTGCTTCCCCATTTCTTCCTTGCAGCTGATATTGAGTCATCTGTACTCGATAAATTACTGCTTTATCTAAGGGTGTTTGAGCATGGGTAAGTGCTACTTTGTAGAGGGCTTCTGCTTGGTCAAAGTTACCACATAAATACGCGGCTTCTGAGGCATAACGATGCAAATCATAGCTTAACTGGTAGTTTGTCTGCCAAGTATTTGTAGGTAATAAATCAATGCCAATCTCACAATAGTTTTCTGACGCTTGATAAGCTGCTGATAGTTTGGCTTTTTCTCCTGCTTGAAGATTTAGCCTAGCTAGTTGTAGCTGTTCTTGACTATGAGAAATTATCTCTTTCCCCTGATTTAATTGATTGACTAAATCAAAGATTCTCTCTGATTGTTCTTGTGTAGATAAGCCTTGTAATAGTAATTGACCTATTTTCCAATGTGTGTGTTGTTTTTCTGCTTCTGGAATCAAAGAATAAGCAGCTTGTTGCACTCGGTCATGTAAAAATTTATAGTTAACAGCTTGAGAAACTTCTCGTTGATGAACTTGTGCTTCAACACCCAAATAAAACTTATAAACCTCACTCTGTGGTAATATAAATCCTTCCTGCAAAGCTTTCCACAAAGCAGTAGCGGTTTCCATTTCTGATTGTTCACAAACAATTGCTAAAGTCTCTAAATCAAATTGATTGCCTACACAAGCTGCAAACTTTAAAATCTTCTGGGTTTCTAGGGATAACTTCTGTAACTGCAATGCCATAAACTCTACAACATCATCAGTTAAGGCTGTTTTTCTTACCTGACTAATATCACATTGCCAATAACCAGCATCTAAATCAAAACTTATTAACCCATCTTCATACAATGCTTTGAGAAATTGACTACTAAAAAATGGATTTCCTTGAGTTTTTTGATAAATTAACTGAGTTAATGCTTCTGCGGCATCAGCAGTACAATTTAAAGTATCTGTGACGAGTTGATTTAAGCTATTTTGGCTCAAAGGTTGTAAAGTAATCGTATTAATAACTGTGCCAGATTTGCTAACATCATTTAAGGTCATCATTAGGGGATGTGCCGGAAATACTTCATTATCTCGGTAAGCACCAATTAATAATAAATATCCTCTGGCTGATTCATTCATTAATAATTGCATCAGTTGTAAAGATGCCGAATCTGCCCACTGCAAATCATCTAAGAAAATAACTAAGGGATGTTCTTTAGTTGTGAATACTTGCAGAAAATTTTTAAATAATGAATTAAAGCGATTTTGTGCGGCAGTGCCTGATAATTCTGGTAATGGTAATTGTTGACCAATAATTTTTTCTAACTCTGGAATTACTTCAATAATTACCTGTCCATTTTCGCCCACAGCAGCCAGAATTTTTTGCTTCCATTCCTGAATTTGTGACTGACTTTCTGTTAATAACTGCCCCATTAAGTAGCGAAATGCTTGCACAAATGCGGAAAAAGGAATATTCCGATTAAATTGGTCAAATTTACCCTTGATGAAATATCCCCGTTGTTTAACAATAGGTTTATGCACTTCGTTCACTACCGCAGTTTTCCCAATTCCTGAAAAACCTGCAACTAGCATCATTTCTGTTTGACCGTTTGAGACCCGCTCGAAAGCATCTAGTAAATTTTGGACTTCTGCTTCTCGTCCATAGAGCTTTTCGGGAATGATAAATCTATCACAAATATCTCTCTGAGCAATTGGAAAGTATGAAATTGTTGCATTTCCCTGAAGGGAAGCTAAACATTGTTCTAAATCATATTTCAATCCTAAGGTACTTTGATAGCGGTCTTCGGCATTTTTTGCCATCAATTTGTAGACAAGTTCTGATAGTACCAATGGAATTTTTGAATTAATCTCATGTACCAAAGGTGCCGTTTTTGCAATGTGACAATGCACCAATTCCATTGCATCTTCGCAGGAAAATGGTAATTGTTCTGTGAGTAATTCATAAAAGGTTGCACCCAAGGAATAAAAATCACTGCGATAGTCGATTCCCCGATTCATTCTTCCTGTTTGTTCTGGGGAAATGTAAGCTAGAGTTCCTTCCAATATATTGAGACTTTTAATTTCCTGAGTTTCTTTCGGAAGTAAAGATGCGATACTAAAGTCAATTAATTTAACTTCTTTGGTTTCAGGATTAATTAAAATATTGCTGGGTTTAATATCCTTATGAATAATACGGTGACGATAGAGAATATCTAGGGTATCACATAGGCAAATTGCTATTTCTAAAAACTCTTCTAAACATGGAGAATAATGATTATTAGTGAAGTAATCTTTGAGGGAAATTCCTCCAAAGTCTTCCATCACTAAAGCGTAACCATTTTGGTAAGTTTCTAGACTATAGGTTTGAATAATTCCAGGGTAGTTGAGATTTTTCGCTATGGTATACTGGTTGCGAAATTGCAGGAGTTCGTTGAAGCTAGGATAAGAATTTTTTAGCACTTTGATTACCACTGGTAATGAGTCTATTTCTCGAATACAACGATATACTTGGGTTCTGGAACCATCGTAAAGTTGTTCACTAACTTGATATCCGGGAATATTGACTTGAGTAGTAATCATCGCTCATAACTCTAAATACCTTCGCACTTAGTATTCCCATATAATGTGACAGAATTTTATCTGTACACAAAATAATATATTTGCTGTTTCCTGTAACTTCCAAGTGGGGAATATCCGGAATTGATGCTCTCATAAACAAAATCCGTCTTGGTACTAGCTACCAAAACGGACTAATGAAATTATTTAGTGGATCCGAGCAGAGTCGAACTGCTGTCCAAATTGGGTATTAACACCCCGTTCGTTCACAGGTTTAGTCTATCTAACCCTCAAGACGGGGAACGTTCATTATCCCGAACGGTAGGATGCTCTGGTAAAGTCTTTGCTAATAAGTCCACCAGAGGGAACTTACTCACGCATCCGTTGGGGTTTGCCTCTAATCCTTAACGGAGTCAAACTAGAAGCGAGCGTACCTTTGAGAGGTTTAGATTAAGCAGCTACTGCTACACGCTCAAATTTTACGATGTTGTTCGCATTTACATTTGTTTGAGTCTTTGATTTGCGAGAGACGACTCACTCTCGACCTGAATCACAGAGTAGCTTTCGCCAACCTGTCGAAACCGTTACGGACCCTTGTCCTGTAGTCTGATTGTAGCACGTTGATTGCAGAACAACAAGAGGTAGAATTTTGCTTTTTATGACAAAAATTTTTCCTTCCTCTTTGAGTTTATTTGATTCCGCTAGGTCATAATGAAAGTCTCACCTTTTCCTGTGTTTTTCTTTCTCTAGAAATAGGAAAGCAGGCATAGTGTTGTTAGCTCTGGAAAAGTATGACAAAAAAACATCTCACTATTAAGGAATTAACGGATACGGTGGGGGGTGGTACAACACCACGAATGGTGAGACATTATCATTCCTTAGGGTTATTGCCGCAACCTGTGAGAAGTCAAGGAAATTACCGACTCTACAATCAACAGGATGTGCAGAGATTACAACGGATTGTGGCATTGAAACAGCAGGGTTTTCAACTCAACCATATCCAGCAAATCTTAGAATCAGAGCCAGAAGCTGAGATTGGTAGTAATTTGACAGCACAATTGCAACAGCAATATCGGAATGTGATGCAGCAAATTGCTCAACTACGACAGACAGCATCTGCTTTAGAGGGGTTGCTAGGAAGAGATAGAGATTGTCAAATCATGCAAGCGGAAGTATTAGCACAGTTAAAACTGCTAGAAGTGGAGACACAGACGGGATTTGATGGATTAGAGACGTTGTGGAATCGATTAGATGCTCAAGTGGATGCTCATCCAGAAGTGTTTGGGGAATCCTTACAATGTTTATTACCGGAGTTATTAGAACGTTCAGAGATTGAGCGTGATGTGATTTCTCAGCTAGTTTTAGCTTGTGGGGATGTGAGTTTGGTAAATTTTATTCGGGTAAGTCGGGGGGCGATCGCCAGTTGTCGAGGGGCGTTAAAATCAGGTTGTGATGTTGTGGTGGATATTCCCACGGTTGCTGCTGCTCTTGATCAAACTCGATTGATGCATTTGGGGTGTCGTACCCAGGTTTTGATTGACGATCGCCATGTGACAACGGTGACAGAAGCGGAAAATGCATTTTGGCGATCGCCGCAATGGAGACAAAAACTATCTCAAATCTCAGCTAATTCTATTTTAATAGTTGGTTATGCACCGTCGGTTTTACTAGCTATTTGTGAAGCAATTCAAAATCAACAAATTCAACCGGCTTTAGTCATTGGGATGCCCATCGGTTTTAGTCATGCACCTGCGGCAAAGCGTAGACTGATGCAATTATCATCACCCTATATGACAATTCAAGGAACATTAGGAGGAGGGTTATTAGCCGCGACTGCCCTCAATTCTTTGGTTGAATCATTAATAGCTAAACCAGATTGTCACTGTCATTTAAATTGTTAATCGGGAATATTTGAATAGAGATAATTGGTATTATATCCCCTTAAATCCTGTATCCATATCTAATTTTTGCTCTGCAACAGGGGAAATCATTTTTATATTTTTCTTCCCTTGATTGCGTATTCCAATTTGACTGATAAAAATACCAATGAGAATCAAACTACCACCAATATATTGAGCTATATTTGGAGCTTCCCCCAAGACTAGATAAGCTGCAATAATTCCCACCAGGGGAGTAAAGGAGCCAACTAAAGAGGCAACAGAAACACTAGAACTTCTCAAACCTTTAATCCAGAAAGATTGCCCTAAAACAACAATTACCGCACCATAGACTAACATCCACTGCCAGAGAAAAGGTGAGAAAACATCCATAAAATGGTCACTACCATAGAGAATTAAAGCAATAATAAAAAAGATGATAGTTCCCAAGGCAGTACGAAAGACACTATAGACTCCTAGGGGAATTTGTGAAAGATGCTGTTTGCCAAGAATTGTCGCAACCGCTAAAACTAAAGCTGCGATAACTGCAAGAATTTCTCCAATTCCTAAATGAAATCCTGCCATTTGCATCATTTCTTGTCCAGGAGGTTGTAAAATTATAGTGAGAGTGACACCAAAAAAGGCAGTAATTGCCCCTATAATCTCCCAAATATTAACCCGTTCTTTTAATAATAAAATTGATAATGCTAGTGTCACAGGTGGTTCTAAACGTCCCACTAAGACAACATTATTCACATGGGTGAGTGCCAAAGCTTGAAATATTAATCCAGGGGCGATCGCGCCTGATAGGATGGCAACTATTACTAAATAAAACCAGTTTTTTCTCGATATTTTTTTTAATCTAGTTCTGTTCCACTGCCGCCAGTAAATTGCTATCATTAATATTAAGGCGCACAAATTTCCCACAAATAAAACATTACATAGGGAAATAGGATTACGACCGTCTATAAAATGTTGGGAACCAATTTCTGTCAGTTTGCGAGTAATTGCACTAGATGCTCCAAAAATTAGGATTGCCAGCCAAAGATAAATTTGCCCAGGAATTTTCGAGACTTGATGCTGTTGTTTGTGTGGCTTACCGAGCATAACAATCCTGCTGTAAAAGCACTTTCTTTTAATTCTAAGCTTGTCGAGTCAAGTCAGGGCGAGGGAAATCTGAGAAAATGCTGAGTAATAATTGAGATTTATTTTAGGATATATTCAGGGAATTTAGGGTTTAACTTCAATCAGTTCTCAGTGGTAACTGCGATGCTTTTAGCAGTCGGGATGATAGAAACACTTCAGGAGTAAAAAGATGAAATTCACCTCACTGCTAGCAACCATGGCGATCGCTGGGATGTTTACTATTGGTAATATCCCTGTATTACCTCAAGCTTCCGCTCAAGAAGCTAAACAGGAAATGAAAGATGTTACAGGTTTAACTACTCAACAAAAAGTTGATATGCTGATCAAAAGTAAAGGTCAGTTTGGTAGTGGAGACCAACTACGACGTTACTTTTTTGGAGATTTAGAACCAATTGGAGTCCAACCCGGTGGTGCAGGGATGGTGGTTAATCTCTACAATAAGACTAATGATATCACTATTTCTTACTGTGCAACTTATGATGTCGTAATTACAGTTAAGAAAGGTAAAATAGCTAGATTCTCACCTAACGAAGTTAAATAATTTTATAACTTCATCGCCTCATTTTTGATATCTTATTAGCAGACAATCAGCAATATTTTTGACGGTGACTCTATATTTTTGTAGAGGGAAAATTGCAATAATTCTTAATGTCAAATCAACGTGAAATCTTTGTTGGTACATCAGATATCACCATTGCCTTAACCCCCGGTTTGTGTCTCAAGTTTAAATGTCTTCTCTCCTAGATGAGCAAAGGAGAAAAATTTATTTGGTAAGCGTTTAAGTTTGACAGAGCATTACAACCCTCTACAAAGTCTTTATCTATTCGTCAATTATCCTATTGAGCTATTTTCAGAGAGCTTTCTATGGAATTTAGAGATTTAATTTTGTTGTTGCATCCTGTAATTGCCGTAGTGGTAGTTTTCCCCTTAATTGGTATTGTTGTGAATCGCGCTTTGCTGACTCGTCAACGCAGATTAGAAACAAAAACCACAGGTAAAAGCAAAATTCCACCCATCGCAGGGCAAGAACATGTACAACTGGGACGATGGTTAACTGGTTCTGTCGTTGGTATTGTTTTAATGGCTTTAGCCAATGATGTTTTTGGTCATATTATAGATGAGAGAACCTGGACTAAATCACAGTTTCAAGTAATTTTTATTATCCTGATATTTGTGGCAACAACTGCCTCTCAAATTCTACTGTATCAAGCAAAATCCCAGCAATGGCGGGCAATATTTGCCACTTTAACTGGTATGGGTTTAGTGATAATTGGTTGTCAAGATGGCATCTATCGCAAAACAGAACAATGGTATATTTCCCATTATTATTATGGCATAGCTGCCGCATTATTAATGATTTTTTCTCTGGCAATATTACCAGAAATATACAAAGATAAAACAAATTTTTGGCGCAAAGTGCATATCGCATTAAATTGTCTAGCTCTGTTAATCTTTATTGGGCAAGGATTCACTGGAACTCTATCATTATTGGAAGTTCCTCTCCATTGGCAAGAAAGTTATGTCCAAGAGCTTTACAAACAAAAATGTGATACAAAACCTTGCACCATTCAAGCTCCATCCTTACCTTAAAAAGTTTTTCACTCTATAGTCTACTTTCGGAAGGTACTAAAATCATGGAAAAATAGGGCACATTTTCTGCATCTACTTCATTCAAAGGAATCACTTTTTGATTTTCCATGGTTCCGCGTTCAATGTAACGTGCCCGTGATGTTAAATTCAATTTATTTAAAACATCTCTCACCTTGGCAAAATGCCGTCCAATTTTGATAATTGCCGCAGCATCCGCATTTAATAATTGTGTTTCTAAATCTGAACTAGGCAATGTGCCGGGTAACACACTAAATATATCGTTGCGATATGTGAGGGGAACTCCTAAAGCGGAAGCACAACCCATGGCACAGGAAACTCCCGGTACTACTTCCGTTTCATATTCGTCAGATAAGCGTGTAAAAACATACATGAATGAACCGTAAAATAACGGGTCGCCTTCACAGAGAACCACTACATCCTGTCCAGCAGCTAGGTGGGTGGCAATGGGTGTAACTACTTCATCATAGACTGGTTGGGCTGCTGCGGGGTCAAGGGCACGGGGTAAATGATACTGAACTTCAATTTGATTTCCTGGGAGGTATTCGGCAACAATACCCCTAGCTACACTGGGTTTGCCCTCAGCAGATTGGTAGGCAACTACGGGACAGGAACGTAATAATCGTAACGCTTTGATTGTTAATAATTCGGGGTCTCCGGGACCTACACCAACACCATATAAACGACCTTTTACCATTATTCTTCCTCCATTGCTAAAGCATTAATTGCAGCTGCGGCGATCGCACTGCCACCTCTGCGTCCGTGTAAAGTTATAAATGGTACACCTCGGCTATCTATAGCCAAAGCGGCTTTGGATTCAGCAGCACCGACAAAACCGACGGGAAAACCCAGAATCAGAGCAGGTTTGGGTGCGCCAGCATCTAACATTTCTAAGAGGTGAAACAAGGCAGTTGGAGCGTTACCAATTGCTACCACTGCACCTTGGAGATAGTCTAACCATAGCTCTAAAGCTGCTGCCGAACGGGTATTACCCATACGCTCAGCCAAAATAGGAACCTGGGGATGATTCAAGGTACAAATCACCTGGTTATCTGCGGGTAAACGTTTGCGAGTCACCCCATTTGCTACCATTTGACAATCACATAAAATTGCTGCTCCTTGGGCTAAAGCGTTACGTCCCACAGTTACAGATGTTGCTGAGGCGCTGATATCATTGACAATATCGGTCATCCCACAAGCGTGAATTAAACGTACTGTCACCTTGGCTAAATCTGGTGGTAGGGCGGATAAATTGGCTTCTGCGCGAATGGTAGCGAAGGATTGACGATATATTTCTTTGCCGTCTCGAATGTAATTAATTGTTGTCATTCAAATTTTAATAGGGGGAAGGGTTGAAGGTTTGGTGATTTCTCGGCTGTTTCCTACTTCACTGAAGTATCCTTTGTAAATCTGCAATGCTGTAGCGATTGATAAATTCCCGAAAGGATTCCCTGTTTCCTTGACTGAGATAAAGTTGTAAAATTTTCTCTAGGATGGGAAATAGTTCGGTGACTCCTATTGGGGAAGAGAGTAAACGTCCAAACCGACTTTGCTGATCGCCGAGATAAACTTGATATTTTTCTAAAGTCCCTGCTGGTGAAGTTTCACTGACACCAAGACAAGTAATATCGCTGGGTGTCTGTTGGGCGCAGGATTTGTCACAACCTGTAAAATGAATATTCACCGGGTGTTGTAATTGGACACGTTGATGTAGAAACTCTGCTAATTCTAGGGCGTGTTTTTGAGTGTCACCAGCAGCAGCAGCACATCCTTGATTACCTCTACAGGCTACCAGGGCAGCGAAAATATTGTTTGTGGATATTGGTAGTTGTAATTCTTTGAGTTTTTGCTCAACTACGTGTAAATACTCATTTTTGATGTCGCTGAGGATAAAATTTTGCCATGGTGTGAGACGAATTGTACCATTGCCATAGGTTGTGGCGATGTCTGCAAGAGCGTTTATTTGCTGAGTTTCGATTCTTCCTAGGGGAAGGGGGACACCGATGTAGGAATATCCTGACTGTCGTTGGGGATGGATACCGATGTGTAAATAGGATGGATACTGGGTTGGGGGATGGTGAAACCGGGGGAGTGATTTCCCCAGTTGCTGGGCGATCGCCAGGAGAAATTTTTCTACTCCAACAGCTTGCACAACTTCCTTGAGTCGAGGTTGGGAGGATTTGCGACGGGTAGGGGTTGCTATCTGGGTAGTGGGAGAATTTTGTAAATAGACTTGGATGACAGCAGCGATCGCCATCACACATTCTTCTGGTCGCAGTAAAATACTGGCAGTGTTTTCTTGGTGCAATCTCAGGGAGAAATACACCTGTTGGTCAATGCGAACGGCAGTTAAATAGATATCATTGGGTTGGCAACTAATAGTCACCGCACCACCACCATCCACAGCAATACTAAATTTCGGGGAAAGGGGTGCGATCTCTGGGTGGGTAGAAATATAACTATCCAATTCCTGCACCAGGGGACGAGTATCAATTAATTCATCTCTATCAATACCCGCAGTCGGACTACCCATAATATTTCGGAGATGATCAACCTCTGGAATCCTCGCAGCTAGAGCTAATTTTTGCAATTTCACCAGAAAATCAGTTGAGATATCTTGGTGGATTTCACGGATTTGGATATTGCCTCGATTAGTAATATTGATATAGGTGCTGCCATAGGATGTAGCTAATTCCGCGATCGCCACAAATTGCTGACTATGGAGAATTCCCCCAGGTATGCGAATCCGCAACAATTTCCCATCCCGTGCGGATGTACCATAAAAAATCCCCGGACAGCTAACAGAATCAGACGCTAATAACATGGCAACCCCTTCCCTGTGCTACGCAGAGAGCAGATGAATATCTCTAGATACTTGCGGAGTCGGCATTCTGACTAACAAAATTGGATTACAGCTGCGGCACAGTACCGGAATCTCACCGGACTTTCCCCACTCCAAGCTTGGGTATTCTACCATGGGGAAATTCCTCTGTTGTCAGAGACAAGGTTTTCTTTAACTCTGGTGACTAATTCACCAACTGACAAAGTTGTAGAATAATCATAAAAAGTACCTCCAAACATATGGTACAAACACCCACGAGTCCGGAAAAACCAACCCTATTGATTGAGTTACCATCATCAATTGGGCTACACGTCACCCCAGAACAGTTTACAGCCCTCAGTGCAGTCAACCGCGACTTAAAACTAGAAAGAACCGCCCAAGGAGAGTTAATTGTGAACCCACCCACAGGTTGGGAAACTGGAGCATATAACTGGAGTATTTCCGGTGAATTATATTTTTGGTGGCGTAATTCCAGTGAACCGGGCAAAGCCTTTGATTCTTCTACTGGTTTCATTTTACCCAATGGAGCCACCCGTTCTCCCGATGCTTCTTGGGTTAGTCAAGAACGATGGGATGTACTGACGACGGAACAAAAAGGAACTTTTGCCAATATTTGCCCCGATTTTGTGGTTGAGTTGCGTTCTAGCTCCGATCGGGTTGAGTCCTTGCAAGCTAAGATGGGGGAATATCTGGAGAATGGGGCGAGATTAGGCTGGTTACTCGATCCACAACAGCGACAAGTGGAAATTTACCGACCAGGATTAGGTGTGGAAGTTTTGGATAATCCCGAATCTTTATCCGGTGAGGAAGTTTTACCAGGTTTTATCCTAAGTTTGCGTCGGGTATGGGGTTAATTTTACTATTGACTTATGCCTGCTAGAGATATTTACCATGAAACTGTTAAGGTTTCTTTAATTAAAGATGGTTGGACAATTACTCACGATCCATTACGAATTCGTTTAGCTCGCGGGAAAAATCTTTTTGTTGATTTAGGTGCGAAACGTTTGCTAGCAGCAGAAAGAGGAGTAGAAAAAATTGCTGTTGAGGTGAAGAGTTTTACCCATCCTTCTGACATGAAGGATTTAGAAGAAGCTGTTGGTCAGTTTGTTTTATACGCTCGTTTATTAAAGCGCTATTATTCTGAATAAACTCTCTATTTAGCAATTAGTGAAGATACTAGTAAAAGAGTTTTTGAAGAAGAAGCTGGTCAAATTTTACTGGAGGATGGCATTATTCGTTTATTGACCTTCGATACTGTGAAGGAGGAAATTATCCGATGGATTCCTTAAAGATGAGTTACCGTGACATTATCGCCAAGGTGTTGAGAGATTATGCTGATTTTCTGGGTAATGATGAGGATGTGCAAACAGAATTAGTGTTTGATACAGAACGAGATAGATATCTTTTAGTAGAAACTGGTTGGCAAGATGGTTATCGTATTTATGGAACCTTGTTACATATAGATATTATTGATAATAAACTTTGGATTCAGCATGATGGTACAGAAGAGGGTGTCGCTGTAGATTTAGTTAGTGAGGGAATTCCCAAAGAACAAATTGTTTTAGGTTTTAGAACTCTTGAACAACAAAAATATACGGAGTTTCCAGTTCTGTAATATTATATTTAAATGCAAGTAGAAATTTACCGTCAGTGGCAAGATGTGGAAGTGCGAAATCTGCCGGTAGAATTATCTGGTGAAAATATCTTACCTGGATTTAGCTTGAGTTTATCGATGTTCCTGTAGGTTACCTATTTTTCTGTTGGATTGGCAATCAATTGTTGGATAATCTCAGGATTCACTCAATCCGAAATATTGAATCCCCAATGAGTATGACTCAGGAAAAATGGCTGTCTGTAATTGGTATTGGTGAGGATGGTTTATCTGGGTTAAGCGCGATCGCGGTTTCTCTACTTTCCCAAGCAAGGGTAATTTGTGGTGGCGATCGCCATTTAGCTATGCTCCCACCGCAGGATAAACGGGAAAAAATTCTCTGGTCTTCTCCTCTCAATTCCTCCCTAGAAGCTATTATCCAACGTCGGGGAGAAAAAGTTTGTGTCTTAGCCAGTGGCGATCCTTTGTGCTTTGGTATCGGTGTCACCCTCTCCCGAAAAATACCCATCTCGGAGATGACAATTATACCCACTCCCTCAGCCTTTAGTCTTGCCTGTGCCCGCTTGGGTTGGTCACTCCCAGAGGTGGAAAGCTTGAGTTTATGTGGTCGTCCTGCCGCTCTGCTACAAGCTGCCATTTATCCCGGCGCTAAAATACTGGTATTAAGTGCCGATAGGACTACCCCAGCCACCGTCGCCGATATCTTGACAAAAAGAGGTTATGGTGATAGTAAAATTACCATCCTGGAACGAATGGGAGGTTCCCAAGAACGCATTCTTAGTACCACTGCTGCATCTTTTGAACCGGGGGAGTTAGCAGACTTAAATACCATTGCCGTAGAATGTCTCACCCATGGAGAAGTTTTCCACCTAGCGCGATCGCCAGGATTACCCGACACTGCTTACCACCATGACGGACAATTAACGAAGCGAGAAATCAGAGCAATTACTTTGTCTTCCCTAGCTCCCCTACCAGGGCAATTATTGTGGGATGTGGGAGCAGGATGCGGTTCCATCGGTATTGAATGGATGCGAACCCACCCCCGATGTCAGGCGATCGCCATTGAGCAAAATTCTACTCGTCTCCAACATATCGCTGATAATGCTGCTGCCCTCGGTACACCTAACCTGCAAATTCTCCCTGGTAAAGCTCCCACAGTCTTAGAAAATTTACCTACTGCTGATGCAATTTTTATTGGTGGTGGTATCACCGTACCGAGTCTGTTTGAGTCCTGTTGGCAAGGGTTACGACCCGGTGGGCGTTTAGTTGCTAATGCTGTCACCCTAGAAAGTGAGTATAAAATATTGCAATTGCATCAACAGTATGGCGGAGAATTAACCCGGATATCTGTGCAAAGAACCGCCCCCATCGGTAGTTTTCTGGGATGGAAAACCATGGCTCCTATTACCCATTGGCTAGTAAATAAGTGATGAGGAATAGGAATATTTGGCAAAAATGAGAATTTCTTTTGTTACGAAGGCGATCGCCGCTCTCAAACGCTTACGTGATGACGAGAAATTACGTCAGGCAATGGTTGAAAATGGTTATATTCGTGCTCAAGAAAGAAGTACTAAGTAGGAAGGTGCAATTAAATATAAAACCTTTGTAGGATGAGTTAGCGCAGCGTAACCCATGCATAATAAGACTTTGATGTATTACGGCTACGCCTAACATACCTACCTTTAATTAAACCTAGCTACTTACAATTTAATTCAAAACGAAATCAACATCATCAGTTCCACCCGTTTCTGATTGACCAGAAGTTAATTTATCACCATTAACTTCTACTGCAAAAGGTGTGCTACCAAGATTGATATTATAATCAGTTTTATCACTGGTATATCCGACACTGGCAATTAATTTTCTTCCAGCATCAGTGTAAGAGAAGGCTAACATTTGATTCTTGTTCTGTTTATTGTCATATGCCCAAATCACCATATATTGACTACCTTGATAATCAAAAATTTTCGGTGGACGGTTAGGAACATAACGACCAGCATCACCAAAACTAGCGTCTAAAAAATTCTGCACAGAACTAGCTTCTACGGTAGCATAGGCAACCTCTTCCGGAGAAGTTGCTTCCGCATCACCTTGACTTTCGTCAACAACTTCTTCTTCCCCACGGTTCTTGAAATAATCTACAGCTGCTTTAGTGCCAATTGCACCGACAGTAGCCAATCCTGCACCAACTAATAGGTTGCGAAGTAAGTTACTCATCGTTTCTCCTGATTGCTAAAAAACCCAGTAGTTTATCGTATCACTACTGTTATTTTTTGATAATTATTTGAGATATGGTATTCCTGTTATTTTTCACAAAATTAATCTTCACTTATTCATTTCATAATTATTCTAGACAGAATATATATTTCCTCTCTCTAACATGAAATATATAAATAAAGAAGAATTTTATAAATAATTTAGGATTGCCATAGGTGCATTATTTTAAAATGCCCGCCAGTATTATATATGGAACACAACAATACTAAAAGTTACCTCAAGGATGATGTCTAATCTACCTTTATATGTGTTGATGATAAATTTTTCTTTGTTTTCTTTGTGTCACTAATTCTGCGGCAAACTGAATTGCAGCTTGCATACTTGTGTCATCAGCCATCCCTTGACCAGCAATATCGAAGGCAGTACCGTGGTCTGGGGAAGTTCTCACGAAAGGCAAGCCGATGGAAGTATTTACTGCTCTGTCAAACCCCATTAGTTTTACAGGGATTAAGCCTTGGTCGTGGTAAAGTGCCAAATACGCATCAGCAATATTTGCTATTTGGGAATTCCCATACCAAGCTTGACCAGGTTTTACCCACATAGTATCCGGTGGTATGAAACCATCTAATTGAAAATGGGGATACCTGTCGCGAGCTTTTTCTAACCAAGGAAGTAATATTTCTTGTTCTTCTGTACCTAGTTGCCCTTCTTCCCCACTATGGGGATTCAAACCCGCGATCGTAATCCTTCCCTGAACTATGCCAAAATCTTCCTCTAGGCACTCAATGAGTAAATCTAGCTTTTTGCTCATTAATTCTGGTGTTAGGGTTTGGGGAACCTGTTCTAGGGGGATATGGGTGGTTGCCAACAAACAACGTAACGTCCATCCGGTATGGGGTGATCGCGCCACAAATAACATCCCAAATTTGTCTACACCAGCTTTTTGAGCTAATAACTCTGTCTGCCCCGGATAGTTATATCCTGCTGCCTTCCAGGCTGATTTTGCAATGGGTGCTGTGACGATACCATCAAACTCCCCTGCCAATGTACGGGCGATCGCCTCTTCCATAAAAGCAAAACTTGCCCACCCACTCGCAGCATTTCCCCTCCCCAGAAAAATTTGCTCCTGCACATCCGAGGGAATCGCCACGTTAATTATCGATAACTCCTCTGGATGTCTCAAATTAGACCTGATACTCTCTGGAAAACTTGTATAGTTTTGGATGAGTAAGTCTCGATTACCCAGCACCGTCACATCATAGTCATCTGATATTTTCCTATGGGACAAAGCTTTCAAGATGACCTCTCCCCCAATTCCAGCAGGGTCGCCCTGTGTCAAAATTAATCTAGGTTTGTTTGGGTGATAGGAATCTAATGCCATAGACATGGTAAATATTCCGAATAAATGTTTGAAAAAACCGCATAAGCAGAGTGTAGACGGGGATTTCCACACCCCTACAACCGATACCCTATCCCCCAGGGATTTTGTCATTTACAATAATTTACACGGGTTTAATTTCACCACAATTGCTGTTAAGTTGTGGTAAATCTAGGTTTACATCATTTCATTTACCAAGGAGAAGTAATGGGCGGCGAAATTTTCAATGCAGCAATCTTGCCCTTCAGTTTAATCTTTGTCGGCTGGGCTTTGGGAACTTTATTACTGAAAATTCAAGGTGCGGAAGAAGAATAGCTCTCTCAATCAACAGGCACAAGATTGAGAAGGCAGCTATGCTGGAGATAGAGGACAAACAGAATCTCACAAAGTTACATTCTTAACTGTGAATACCCATCTCCAGAAAAATCTTCTTGTTTCATCAATTAAATATAGGTAGGGTGTTAAACCCTCTTGGCAGAGGGCAAATGAGTTTCCTGATTTCTTTGTGTCTTATACCCTGAGGGAATAGGAATTCACAGAAAGCCCTCTGCTTATCTAAATCTTGTCATTTTTGTCACTCCAAAGTGGAGGGGAGAAACACCATAGCTTGTCTCCCTGTGGAAACCTGCATACCTGTCATCAAAATGTAAATTTTTGTTTACGCAAGACATTCTGTTAAGATTTTATTCATAAAAGTTTACGATTTGTAATAGACCCCCATGACATTATTAATAGTCGGTGCCACTGGCACCTTAGGAAGACAAGTGGTTCGTCGCGCCATCGATGAGGGGTATAAGGTACGCTGTCTGGTTCGCAGTGTCAGAAAAGCTGCATTTCTTAAGGAATGGGGTGCAGAACTTGTGCCTGGAGATTTGTGTTATCCCCAAACACTACAACCTGCCCTAGAAGGTGTGACAGCCATAATTGATGCTGCGACATCTCGTCCTACAGATTCCCAAACTATCAAACAAGTGGATTGGGAAGGAAAAGTATCGTTAATTCAGGCAGCCAAAGCTGCTGGTGTGGAGCGTTATATATTTTTCTCCATACTAGATGCAGATAAATATCCCGAAGTCCCGCTCATGGAAATTAAGCGGTGTACAGAAGCTTTTTTGGCAGAGTCAGGCTTAAATTACACAATTTTACGTCTGGCAGGGTTTATGCAGGGCTTAATTGGGCAGTATGGAATTCCTATCCTAGAAGGGCAACCTGTATGGGTGACAGGGGAATCTTCTCCCATCGCCTATATGGATACTCAAGATATTGCGAAATTTGCCATTCGTGCTTTGAGCATCCCAGAAACTGAAAAGCAAGTTTTTCCCGTTGTGGGAACCCGTCCCTGGAGTGCGGAAGAAATTATTTCCGTTTGCGAACGTCTTTCGGGGAAAGATGCAAGAGTCACCAGAATGCCTATGGGTTTACTACGGGCAATGCGGGGGTTATTACGTTTCTTCCAGTGGGGATGGAATGTTTCTGACAGACTAGCATTTACAGAGGTTTTAGCTAGTGGCAAGTCCCTGAATGCTTCTATGGATGAGGTGTATCAAGTCTTTGGCTTTGATTCTCAGGAAGTTACCACCTTAGAGGTTTACTTACAAGAATACTTCAGTCGGATTATGAAGAAGTTAAGAGAGATAGATTACGAGAAGAACAAGAACAAAAAGAAAAAAGAAAAGAAAACTCCCTTTAAGAAAGTTAATAGTCAGTAGTCATTTGGTCATTAGTCATTAGTGATTGTTGCGGCAGTTGCGGTAGCCTAGTTTCCTGGCTTGCGAATACTCCCAAGTAGATGCTGGGATAAACCTAGGCGGAAGTATCTCTAACTGATAGATATTTTGCTCACAGCCAGTCAGTCAAAAACAAAAAATGACAAATGACACATGACTAGTAACATAATAAAAAAACGTTGCCAAAAGTTTGGATATCTAAGCGTGCCGAAGGTAGGCATTATTTATAACGATGTGAAGCCGATAGCGTGTCGTGCTGCTATCGAACTGGAAGAAAAATTCACCGCCGTCGGTTGGGATGTATGTTTAGCAACTGGTACGGGGGGAATGTTGGGTTACTCAAATCCTAACAGTCCAGTCTGTCATACTCCGATTGAGGGACTCACACCTCCCGGTTTTGATGCTGAGATGCAATTCGCTGTGGTGCTAGGGGGGGATGGTACAGTTTTAGCTGCTGCGCGTCAGGTTGCTCCCTGTGGTATCCCGATGTTCACAGTGAATACTGGTCATATGGGATTTCTCACAGAAGCCTATATGAACCAATTACCCCTAGCGATGGAACAGTTATTGACAGGAGAGTATGAGGTTGAGGAGCGTGTCATGCTCAGTGTCAAGGTGTTCCGTGGGGAATCAACTCTGTGGGAAGCCCTATGCTTGAATGAGATGGTGTTACATCGAGAACCTCTGACTTCGATGTGCCATTTTGAAATTGCTGTGGGGCATCATGCACCTGTGGATATTGCCGCAGATGGTGTGATTGTTTCTACACCGACTGGTTCGACAGCCTATTCTCTCAGTGCTGGGGGTCCTGTAATTACTCCTGGTGTCCCAGTGTTACAACTTGTGCCTATTTGTCCCCATTCCTTAGCTTCCAGGGCGCTGGTTTTCCCCGATCATGAGCCTGTGAATATCTACCCTGTCAATACCTATCGTTTGGTGATGGTGGTGGATGGGAATGGTGGTTGTTATGTTTTACCCCAAGACAGGGTGTATTTAGAGCGATCGCCATACACTGCTCGTTTTATTCGTCTGCAACGACCCGAATTTTTCCGGATCCTGCGGGAAAAACTGGGTTGGGGGTTACCTCATATTGCCAAACCGACATCTGTGGAATTGCCTTGAATCCATAGATTTTTTTGCCAAATTTAGGGTAGGGGGAAAGGGATTTAGGGGATTTCCATAAATTATCTAACTTAACCCCTCATCCTGTTATGACATTGTCAGGTTTTGCAACTTGCTCAATGGGAGCGCTATCATGCCCCCGATTCTGTGATGACTATGAGTTATGACTAATCCCAGGGAAGGGTGTTTTTTCTGAGTCAATTCTTCCCTGTCTCTTTTTATGACTATTAACTAAAAATTAAATTTATTGTCGAATACATATCTCATAGTTAATACTTGTACGTGAACTTGGTAGAAAATACTTCCGAGCAGGGTTTTTCGATTCATAATTCGGTTACAGGGCAATTTCTCACAGTATTCAGTATTTAATACCTGCGACAGATAAGGACACTTTGTCCCTTAAATTCTCGTCCCCTCCTACCAAGCTGAATTTTTCAGCATCATACTTACCTCATCTGAGTCAACTGTATCTTAATGAGTAAGTCGCAAACTGAGCATTTCTAATTTGGGATTTTTAATTACCTATGGCACTGACTTCTAACCCTTGTGTGTTGGTTATTGAAAGTGATGATAGTTTGGCGAGTCAAATTGCTGGTGATTTAAAAGAAGCTGGTTACGAAGCTTTAATGGCTCAAGACGGAATTAATGGTTTGCAATATTGTCGCGATCGCCAACCTTCTCTAGTGGTGATTGACCGGATGTTAGCAGGAGAATCAGGATTATCTCTCTGTAAAAACCTTCGTAGTACAGGTACGCGATCGCCTGTTCTTGTGTTGATGGCAAGGGATACAGTTGATGATCGCATAGCTTGTCTGGAAGCTGGTGCTGATGATTACTTCCTCAAACCTTACCGTTCGGAAGAATTTCTCAATCGAGTCCGTCTGTACCTCAAACCAGATACTGACACCAGCGAACAACTCCGTTTTAGTGATTTAATCCTTGACATTGCCACCCGTCGCGCTATCCTTAACGGACGGGCGATCGACTTAACCATGAAGGAATTTGAATTACTCAAGTACTTAATGGAACATCCCCGCGAGGTTCTTACCCGTGAACAAATTCTGGAAAACGTTTGGGGATACGATTTTATGGGTGAATCGAATGTGATTGAAGTGTATATTCGTTATCTCCGTCTGAAAATCGAAGACGAGGGGCAAAAACGCCTGATTCAAACAGTGCGTGGCGTGGGTTATGTCCTACGGGAGTCCTAAGTTTTTCCCTAGAAGGGTGAAGAGAAGGGAGAAAGTAAATTAGCCACTGTTCCGAAATCAGCTATGAGTTATCAGTCAATGACCACAAATTTCTTTTCCTGGCAAAATTTATTCTCTGCTTTACTAGGTATATTCCTGATTAGCTGCTCGACCTCCACAGCTAATCCTCCCAGTGTGTCCCCTAGTTCACCCCCACCAGCATTGAATACAAATTTAGGGCAACAATTGCCTATTACCGCCCAAGCTATTCTTCCTGACAGCACCAAGATTGATTTGGAAGTGGCAAGCACCTCGGAGCAGCAAGCCATGGGGCTGATGTATCGACCAGCACTACCGCCTAATCGGGGAATGCTTTTTCCCTTTGGTTCTCCCCGACCGGTCAGTTTCTGGATGAAAAATGTCCCCGTATCCCTAGACATGGTTTTTCTCCGTGATGGTGTAATCCAGGCGATCGCCAGCAATGTCCCCCCCTGTACCCAAGAACCTTGCCCTACCTACGGTCCTCAAACAACTATCGACCAAGTTATAGAACTACGGGCTGGACGTGCTAGTGAATTGCACCTCAAATCTGGTGAACGTATCAAAATTATTTTTCTAAATTCCGGTAATTCACGTAAATAAAATGCTACAAGTTAAGTTTATTATGGATATTTTCATGACAAATATTTTGGTACTGTAACAAAAAATGCATTGATATTAGTATATTTATCGCTTCCTAGGTAATGTATGATATATTACCATTTACGTAAAAAAATCTTCCATCCCTTCCGGAAAAGATTGTTTGCGAAGTAACCAAAATCTATCTTTTGGCGTACGTGTAAATCAGCACTGATCGGAGATGATTAAGCAATGGAATTCTCCTTATTTGTTGTGTAGTTAACTCAACGCTGTTAAGGATGTTGTCCCGATTTGCTCAGGAGCAGTGCTATTCGTTTTGCCAACAGAAAAATGTATTGCATTGTACATTTTCTGGTTCTCGTCAAAGAATAAATTTTTCTTAGGGAAATTTACTCACAGGTGACAAATTAGCTACTATCTACTGAAAAGGCAAATTATACAATGAAAGAAAAAACTACCGAAGGAGGTGAGACAAAAATGTCACCATCAAGTTACTCGCGACTGATTAATTTTTTACAGGAAGAAATGGCGATATCTACAGCTTCCATTGCTGTAGCACTGCGTCATAGTCAACAGGATCCAGGTCCATTGCCGATGATTCTTTGGCAGTATGGTTTAATAACCCTGGATCAGCTAGAACAGATATATGACTGGCTAGAAACGGTTTAGTTATCCTAGAGACTTAACGTGAAGCCAATGCAAAATTTACAATAATCTAAATTAAGCATTTTCAGAATATTTGATGATAACTTTATTTCAGTGATACGATACCGTGAATTTTCAACTGGTCATTAATTACACAAAATATTTTTTCATTCAAAATTTCTAAACATATATTCTGTTCAACTTCGATAGATGTTTCGGCTTTTTATAGTCAATCTATTATGTTGTCTATCGATAAGCTATCGCCTTATCCCCTATTGTTATCCGGAATATTTTCAGGAAATACAATCAAATAAAATGTGAAGAACGGGTTAATTAATTAGCCCGTTTTTACTTTATTCAGCTAAAATCTCAACACCAGTCTATGGTATTACTCAGGTCTAGCCAACTTTCCCGCATTACAATGATTTAATGACCATCGATGGTCAACAGAAACAGAAGAAAATTGACAAACTTCCTCTAAATGTTTTTGCTGAACAGCAGCTTTTCTCAGGGTAATTATCAACTGATTCACCTGATGTCTCAAATTAGGGTTTTGATTAACTGCTGACATTGTTTGTTTTTCTAAAAGTTGCAGTAAAAGTTCGTAGTGAACAGGAGAAGGTAGGGGTATTTGCTCCATGAAGTTCATATGAGATTAATAATGGTGTGTATTTGTTATTACATGAATTGTTACATAGGCAAGGGAGATTTGGTTAAAGTCAAGATTAGGTTGAGAATGAAGATTTAGCAAAGAGATTGGCAATCCCCGCACCAGGAACAGGTAATTTTACTAGGGATTCACCAATTAACACAGCTCCAGCACCTCCTTGCTCTACTAAATGTAAATCATCAGCAGTATGTAATCCTGATTCACTGACTACTAAAATGTTCCGCTTGCGTAATTCTTCTCCTCTCGCGGCTAATATTTGGCAGGTTGTCTGTAAGTCAACAGAGAAATCTTGTAGATTCCGGTTATTAATTCCTACTAAAGAAACACCATCAATTACTAATACTCTATCTAATTCTTCTAGAGTATGCACCTCAATTAAGACTGCCATCTGTAGAGACTTGGCAACTTTGATAAAATATTCTAATTCCTTATCGCTGAGAATAGCTGCAATCAGTAAGACTGCGTCAGCTCCGTGTACCCTTGCCAAACACATTTGATAAGGAGATATAATAAATTCTTTACAAAGCAAGGGCAAATCAACGGCTGCACGGATTTTCTCTAAGTTTGTAAAGCTACCTTGAAAGAATTTCTCGTCCGTTAATACAGACAAGCAACTTGCTCCACCTTCTGCGTAGCTAAGAGCGATCGCGACTGGTTCAAAATCTTCCCGGAGAACTCCTTTACTCGGAGAGGCTTTTTTTACCTCTGCAATTAAAGCCGGTTGTGTTTTCCCTTGACGTAAAGCGGCGACAAAATCATGGGTGGGTGGGAGAGTCAATAATTTTTTTTGCAATTCTCTGAGGGGAGTTTTCTCCCGCATTTGTTCCACTTCCTGCTCTTTATGCCAGACAATTTCTTCCAAGATATGTTTTGGTTCTGAATCAGGCATGGGAACCTGATATTTTAATATGGATACCGAAACAGCAGGGTTAGGGGGACGACGACGAATTTGCATATCTGTGGAATTCTGGTTGATGAGTAAAGGGAAAGTAACAGGGAAAATCTCTCAATCTGTATTTTCCCTGGGTTCGGGTGTATTTTTTCCACAAATGGAAAGAAAATATACAACAAACAGTTTGCTGAATATCTAAAGAATTCAAGAGTGAAGTAAGTTCACTCACATCTTGGAGAGTTACACACCCACTGCTCGCTTATAAGCTTCGTCCAGAACTTCTGAAAGGGTAGGATGGGCATGGACGAGGTGTGCTAGCTTGTGGACAGATTCGCGGTTAGCGATCGCCGCCGAAGCTTCATGGATAATATCGGAGGCGTGTAAGCCGAAAATATGAACACCGAGCAATTCTCCAGTGTCTTTGCGGTAAATCACCTTAGTTATACCGTCAACCTCCCCTTCTGCTAAAGCTTTGGAATTACCTTTGAAGTAACTTTTTGCCACTGCCACTTCAAAACCCTCTGCCGTCGCTTTTTCCTGAGCTTGTGTTTCTGTCATCCCCACATAGCTAATTTCCGGGTGGGTAAAAGCAGCAGCAGGAATACTCTGATAGTCAACTTCTTTATTTCTGCCACAGATATTTTCCACAGCCACGATACCCTGGGCAGAAGCTGCGTGTGCCAGCATCATCTTACCAGTGGCATCACCGATCGCCCAAAGATGGGGGACAACTTCACCACCACTCAACACAGCCATGTGATCGTTCACCGGGATAAAATTGCGGCGATCTAGTTCTACACTGACTGACTCTAATCCTAGGTTTTTGGTGGCGGGAATTCTGCCTGTTGCCACGAAGCAAGCATCTACTTCTAGAACTGCCACATCTTCCTTGGTTTTAAAGTTAGCTAACTCAATCACTACCGGAGAGCCGGGAATCACCCTTTTAGCGTAGATACCTACGTAGGTTTCAATATCACGAGGAGTAATTAATACTCGTTCAGCTAGCTTGGCAATATCTCGGTCAAACCCTGGCATCAATTGATCCAAGGCTTCAATCATGGTAATTTCACAGCCTAAAGCTGAGTAAACATCGGAAAATTCCAAGCCAATGTAGCCACTACCGATAATCGCAATCCAGTTGGGCAACCATTCCAACTTCACGCCCTGGTCACTGGTAAATACGGTTTTACCATCAACTTCCACCCCTGGGGGCACAAAGGGTACGGAACCAGGAGAGAGGATAATATCCTTGGCGGTGATAGTTTTTTCTCCACTGTCTGTGGTTACAGAGACTTTTTGGGTACCAGTAACTTTGCCCCAACCTCGGATAATATCGACTCCCAGACGTTTAAGACTGTTAGTTAAATCACCTTGAATTTTTGCCGCCAAATTGTTTGCATGGTTGGCGATCGCTTGGCGATCAAACTGCACGTTCTGAATTTGAATTCCTAAAGTCTGTAAGTGGTGAGCATTACGCAACTCTCGCACACGTCCAGAAGCCGCAAGGAGCGCTTTAGAAGGAACACAACCTCTGTTGACACAGGTTCCCCCCATATCGGCAGCTTCGATGATTGCTGTTTTCAAACCACAGCCAACAGCGTGTAAAGCAGCGCCATGTCCACCTACAC
Source organism: Calothrix sp. 336/3 (assembly GCF_000734895.2). Lineage (GTDB taxonomy): Bacteria > Cyanobacteriota > Cyanobacteriia > Cyanobacteriales > Nostocaceae > 336-3. The sequence goes on from NZ_CP011382.1 coordinate 6,099,214, forward strand.
CAGCGCCAATAATCACTAAGTCGTAATCAAATCCCTGAGTCACGTTCATTTCCCCGTGTACTTTGCCCTATAAATTTTTCACTGACCAGAGAATACGCGAAACAGAGGCAGAACTGATGACACGGTGAGCTAGCTGTCTGTGAGATATTTCCCTTGTCTCTAATTTCCCCTATTCCTTCTTCCCTTCAACGAGTAATCAGTGTCAGTTACTTTATTGTAAAGGTTGGCGAAATCAAAATGATGATTTAAGCTACCAGGAATTAATCATAGATTCTCATGATATTAAAAAGTGCTTTAAATTACTCAGTAGTCTATATCAAGAAATTTCATAGCATACTAGAGTGAATTTGACACCAAAAAAAAGCCCCTACCTGAAAGTAGGAGCAGATTAATTAATTGTCAGTGATACAAAAAAATCTAGTCGATATCTGGCATTGACATTGCTGGTTCGTTTTCACGGTCAATACCTTTTTCAAAACCACCAGCAGCAGCACGAGCGCGACCCGCGTGCCACAAGTGACCAACTAGGAAGAAGAAACCTAACACAAAGTGAGAGGTAGACAACCACGCACGTGGAGAAACGTAGTTGAAAGAGTTAATTTCAGTTGCCACACCACCTACGGAGTTCAAAGAACCCAGGGGAGCGTGAGTCATGTATTCAGCAGCGCGACGAGCTTGCCAAGGCTGAATATCATTTTTAATCTTGTCAAGATCCAAACCATTAGGACCACGTAGAGGCTCTAACCAAGGACCACGGAAATCCCAGAAACGCATGGTTTCACCACCGAAGATGATTTCACCAGTAGGAGAGCGCATCAAGTATTTACCCAAACCTGTGGGACCTTGAGCAGAACCAACGTTAGCACCTAAGCGTTGGTCACGAATCAAGAAAGTTAAAGCTTGTGCTTGGGAAGCTTCAGGACCTGTGGGACCGAAGAATTCGCTAGGATACACAGTGTTGTTGTACCAAACCATAACGGAAGCAATAAAGCCCATCATGGATAAAGCACCCAAACTGTAGGACAAATATGCTTCACCAGACCAGATGAAAGCACGACGTGCCCAAGCAAAGGGTTTGGTGAAAATGTGCCAAATACCACCAGAAATACAGATGACGGCGATCCAAATATGACCACCAACAACGTCTTCTAGGTTATCAACACTGATAATCCAACCTTCGCCACCAAAGGGAGCTTTAATTAAATAACCAAAGATGGTAGCAGGGTTTAAGGTGGGGTTAGTAATCACACGAACATCACCGCCACCGGGTGCCCAGGTGTCATACAAACCACCAAAGAACATAGCTTTCAATACCAACAACAGGGCACCACAACCCAAGATAATGAGGTGGAAACCAATAATGTTGGTCATCTTGTTCTTATCTTTCCAGTCATAACCAAAGAAAGAGGAGTACTCTTCTAAGGTTTCTGGACCACGGACAGCATGGTAAATACCACCGAAACCGAGTACAGCCGAGGAAATGATATGCAATACACCAACTACGAAGTAAGGGAAGGTGTCAATCACTTCACCACCAGTACCTACACCCCAACCGAGGGTAGCGATGTGAGGTAGAAGGATTAAACCTTGTTCGTACATAGGCTTTTCTGGGATAAAGTGAGCGACCTCAAACAAGGTCATAGCTCCAGCCCAGAAAACAATCAAACCAGCATGGGCTACGTGTGCGCCCAGCAATTTTCCAGAAAGGTTGATCAGACGAGCGTTACCAGACCACCAGGCAAAGCCGGAAGACTCTTGGTCACGTCCGCCACCCACCATATTAGTTCTAGAGAGCGTTACCACGAGGTAATACCTCCTCAGGGAATACAAATTTCTCGTGAGGCTGATCTTGAGGAGCCATCCAAGCGCGGATACCCTCGTTCAGCAAAATGTTTTTGGTATAGAAAGTTTCAAACTCAGGGTCTTCTGCTGCCCGTAATTCTTGGGAAACGAAGTCATAAGCTCGCAGGTTTAATGCCAAACCAACGATACCAATGGCTGCCATCCACAATCCGGTCACAGGGACAAATAGCATGAAGAAGTGTAACCAACGCTTGTTGGAGAAAGCAATCCCGAATATCTGAGACCAGAAACGGTTTGCAGTCACCATGGAGTAGGTTTCTTCTGCTTGGGTGGGGTTGAAAGCTCGGAAGGTGTTGGATGCTTCACCGTCTTCAAACAGGGTGTTTTCGACTGTTGCACCGTGAATCGCACATAATAGCGCTCCACCTAGTACACCAGCTACTCCCATCATGTGGAAGGGGTTGAGGGTGAAGTTGTGGAATCCTTGTACGAACAGGATGAAACGGAAAATTCCCGCTACTCCTAAGCTGGGTGCAAAGAACCAGCTTGATTGTCCCAAGGGGTACATCAAAAATACGCTGACGAAAACCGCAATGGGTGCAGAGAAGGCGATGGCGTTGTAGGGACGGATACCGACTAAACGGGAAATTTCAAACTGACGCAGCATGAACCCGATAAGTGCGAAAGCTCCGTGGAGAGCTACGAAGGGCCAAAGTCCTCCTAATTGGAACCAGCGAGTAAAGTCTCCTTGAGCCTCTGGTCCCCAGAGTAACAATAGGGAGTGTCCTAAACTGTCTGCTGGTGTGGATACTGCTACTGTCAGGAAGTTACATCCTTCCAGGTAGCTGGATGCTAGTCCATGGGTGTACCACGAACTCACGAAGGTGGTGCCAGTCATCCAGCCCCCGATTGCTAGGAAAGCACAGGGGAATAATAGGATACCTGACCAGCCGACGAAGACGAAGCGATCGCGCTTGAGCCAGTCGTCTAGTACGTCAAACCACCCTCTACTGGGGGCGCGTCCTACTGCGATGGTCATCGAACTAAAATCCTCTTGTTTACTAAAAAATTGCAACGTTTTTAAGGCAGTGCTTTGGCGGAGTCACCACTGGCGTGCAAATGCCATGAGGAATAAACGTTTGTTTTGACACTTGTACTTCAGTTGCCTGCCTAGGCTATTGAATTTATGAGAAACTGCAATACCAAAAAAGGGTTGCTCTCATCGGAGTGCCAAAAAACTCACCATTAGCTAGATAATTTAACGCATGATGAATTAATGATTCTTAACTTATCACATTGTTAGGGCTTTGTGCCCGATTTGTAAGAGTCAATCTAGTATTTTGCCCTAACGCCTTACCTATGATCAATATCAGAATTTTTACAATCTGACATAAGAATTCTCAGAAATCTTTGATATTTGAAATGGGAAAGCAGTCTCTGAGGGGAGAAAATTGGTATCTCTCACTGGCTTTTGGGGGAGTTCTCAGGTATTTTGATATCAAGCATCCCATAACAGTCACAATCTGACAAAATGCCAGAAATCACAATTATCCCCTGTTCTGTGGAGCATTTAGAATCACTGATTGCAGGTGACGATAAGTTTTTCACGGCTTTTGGCTGGCGGGTGGTTGATGGATACCTACCTTTTCCGGAAGCGTTAGCATACTCCTTAAAGATGCTCCAGTCTTCTCGTATCTGGTATCCCTGGTTGCCCTATCTCATCCTCAACTCTGAGAACTCTTCAGTAATTGGCTTGGTCGGCTTTAAAGATGTGCCTGATGCAGAAGCTACAGTAGAAATAGGTTATTCTGTTGCTCCTAGCTTCCAAGGTCAGGGAGTGGCAACTGCTGCTGCTTCTGAACTAATCAAAATTGCTGCGCTGACAGATGAGGTGAAGTGTATTATCGCCCACACCCTGGCAGAAACTAGCCCTTCTATTAGGGTTTTGGAAAAATGTGGGATGACTCAAGTCTCAGAGCTATTCGACCCGGAGGATGGTAAGTTATGGCGATGGGAAATTAACCTGGGAAGGGATGACTAAAGGTTGACTAAACAAAGTGGTAAAGAATCTGCAAGAAACCCATCTCAATCGTGCCCGTGCTAGCCTGAGACAGGTATTATCTGCCTATGGTAATCTTCGTAAACCTGGGCAGACTCCTGCGAATACCCATCTAGCGGGTTTAGTAAAGCCAGAAATTGAAACTTTAACTGCCACTCTCAATAAGCTTGATTACAACGTGATTCGGATTGCGGCTTTCGGATTGGTGAGTCGTGGAAAGTCGGCTGTTTTGAATGCTCTCCTAGGACAAAAAGTTTTACAAACCGGACCGTTGAATGGTGTCACTCAATACCCTCGTTCTGTACGCTGGCATCCGGGGGGAAAGGTACAAGTGGAACTAATTGATACGCCAGGTTTGGATGAAATTGCAGGAGAGATGAGGGCAGAAATGGCGCGGGAGGTAGCCCGTCAAGCTGATTTAATATTGTTTGTTGTCTCAGGTGATATTACTTTTACCGAGTATCAAGCTTTGTGTGAATTAAGACAATCTCAAAAACCATTAATTTTGGTATTTAATAAAATCGATTTATATCCGGATACTGATAGAAAAAAAATCTATGAGAATTTACAGCAATTGGGAGCGGGGGATTTAGAGAAGCAACCCTTAGAACCAGATGAAATTGTGATGGTAGCGGCAGAACCAGCTCCTATGGAAGTACGGGTAGAATATGCGGATGGGAGTATAAATTATGAGTGGGAAACACCTGAAGCTCAGGTGAGTGAGTTAAAATCAACCATTCTGAATATTCTCAATCGAGAAGGGCGATCGCTGTTGGCGTTAAATGCTTTAATTCAAGCACGGGAAGCAGAAGCATCAATTGCAGCCAAAACAATTACCGCTCGTCAGCAGGAAGCAGAGGATTTGATTTGGCGATACACCAAGTACAAAGCTTTGGTTGTTGGCTTAAATCCGATTGCCTTTCTGGATATTGTGGGGGGAACCTTGGCAGATTTAGCCTTAATTCGTTCTTTAGCTAAATTGTATGGCTTGCCCGTCACTGGTTACGAAGCGGGTAAAATTCTCAAAACCATCTTTTTGAGTTCCGGTGGTTTACTCCTGGGTGAAGTGGGTAGTAGTTTACTCCTGGGTTTAGGAAAAAGTGCCACAGCGATCGCCAGTGGAGAAAACCCAATTAATTTCACTGCTTTTGGCAGTAGTGCGATCGCCCAAGCGGGAATTGCGGGTTATGGTGCATACACTGTCGGGAAAGCAGCACAGGTGTACCTAGAAAACGGCTGTACTTGGGGACAATTAGGTGCAAGTACAGTCATTACAGAAATTCTTTCTGAAGTTGAACCGAATACAATTTTGTACCGTTTACGCCACGAATTAGGGAAAAATTTCTAGAAATGAAACTACAGATTTTGTTCGGACTAATTTCAAAGATATTCTCACATCATTTTAGAAATAATTTGTCAAAAAAATATTCCCGATTTATTAAATAAGCCGGGAATCTAAATCTTGAGATTTTTAGAGTTTCGACAGGATTTATACCAATTCTCTAAAATTATGCTACAGATGGAATCTAGGGAACCATTGCTAAATCTAGATTTTTTAATTGCGTTAGCGTTAGCGTTAGCTCTCCCGCAGGGAACATTGCGAATTGGTATTATATCCCAGAAATTTATCTAGCAATTTGCTTATATTGACGATACTTATATGCCATAGTTGCTACTAAACCCAAACCTAATAATGCGCCAGGTTCTGGTACATTTTGGCTTTTTCTTGCCATAACTTTGAAGTCTGGACCCCCGTAGCTGGAATTAGCAAAAACTTGAACGCCAGCTAATGATGCCACACCTAAATCCTTAAGACTTACACCCCAAGAGCCGACTTTCTGAGTGTTATTAATTTCCATAGTATCAATTGAATAGCCAGCACTCGCTTGTTGAGTTCTCAACAACTTCAGGAAATTACCTATTACCTTACCAGATGCATCTATCGCCTGGATACCTAAATCACTATTCATACCCCTTTCCCAAACAAGAATATTATCAATACCCAAGCTATCCGCAGTAATTAGACTATCGAAAAACATATTAATTCGGAAAGAACCAGTTCCCTCAGAATCAATAATATTATTCAAATTTTTGTTACCCATGAAAGCAGCAATTTCCGTGTTTGTAGGGTCTTTGAGACCAGAAACTGCCATAGGAGATGAAGCTTTATCTCCTTTATCTGTACTAGCATCACCACTGTTATTATTGACAATCCCTTTGATTTTTGCTTCTTCTGGGTCAGCAGTTTCTACTTTCTTGGGGTCAAGTTTAATCGGTGTATTTTCGAGAATATTAGCTTTATTTACGAAAGAAAAATCACTAGTCGTTTTACCATTTTGAGTGACAGACTTGAGAATGATATCACCTTCAGGACCACCATTTTTCTCTAGATTTGTAGTAAAGTTTGCTGCTTGGGCTGCATGAGAAGCAGCTAAAAGGGAACCGATAGTAACTAAAATTGCAGTGGATAAATTTTGGATACGCATTTTTCTTTTCCGTTTGGTTGGTATTTTAAAATTTCACTTAGATGCTTTTCACATTTTCAATTATTTATCTCAGTCCATATCCGTTGCAAAGGGTTCTAACCTGGTTTGAATAACAGGTAGCAGATATGCAGACTTCATTTCTTTCTTTTGCCCTGTAAATATATGTTGACTGAAGATACGTTAAAATAGCCTCCGCAAATGCGAGGATTAAATTTTTAATCTTCTGCTAATAAATTAGAGTTATTTTCTGAGATTTTTATTGTTTTTGTAAAATCTAACGTTTCGCGAAACCCAATTGAGCGATCGCACTCTTCTTAAAATCATCTTTAAGTATTTACCGATAATTATTTGCCTTGCTTTCATCATTTGAGCCTACTTGTGAGTCAAATATTCAGTAGATTAGGTATAAAGATGTTCAGATATGTAATTATTATTGTTACTATTGGTTTTCAGTAATTTCCGATGACTATCTTAAATACCCTCCTGCTGGAAGATTATCATCTCATGTCTGTGATGAATACTTACTAATAATTAATACCCACTCCATAAAAGCAGAGTGACTTCTCGCAAAATACCCTCGATTTGCTAAGGTAAATTAGAAATTACAAGTAGATATCACTCCTGCAAACTGATAATCAACTCAAAAAAACATGAAAAAGTCTTGAATAATACAGTTTCTTCCAAAAAAAATCAAAATATTTAAACAAAAAAATCTGGATAAAAATCATTCAACAATCATCAAGATAACTGCGTAGATAAATCATCACATATTCGCAGTCATGCTTCCAATTTACTCTCAAAATTACGGTTTACACTACTGCATAAATGCTTGAAATTTTTCTAGACTAAAAAGTAAGCGTTCTTTGCACGCTTTTCTCAATTGTCTCAGCACAAAAAGGTAAAAATAACCTATGCTACAAACCTTAGAAGTAGTTAAAGCTGCTGTCATCGCTGATGAAAACGGCACAAAAACCTTAGAGGATGCGATTTTTGAGGCTATTACTGAAGCTCGTTCTACTTGCGATATCAATGGCAGTAACTCCAGCGCTTGTGCTGTTGCCTGGGATATTGTGGAAGAATTACAAGCCGAAAAATCCCATCAAAGACAAGCCAAAAAAAACAAAACTTCCCTAGATGATTATTGCTCCGAGAATCCGGAAGCTGTTGAATGTCGGATTTACGATATTTAATTTTCCTGAAAACTTGTAGCGGCTGATTTTGTTAGTTGCTTGATTGATTCTAAATCCGGTGCTACTGTTTCATCTACCATAGATAACCACAACAAATACTCAATATTTCCCGCAGGTCCTGTAATGGGAGACCAGGTTAAACCTTGATAATACCAACCTATTTCCTGGGCAGTTTGCAATACATGAAAAATTGCCTCGGCTTGGTCATTAATATCACGGACTACACCTTTTTTACCAACTCGATTTTTCCCCACTTCAAACTGTGGTTTTACTAGTAATAACGCTTCTTTGGGGAACTGAGTTAATTGCCAAATCGCAGGCAATACTTTTGTTAAGGAAATAAAGGATACATCCACAACTGCTAAATCCGGAAATATTGCCAAATTATCTTTGTTTTCTCCCTCTGGTATCTCCCCTAGAGGGATTTTTTGTGTATACAATTCTGCCGGTGTTAAATAACGTAAGTTTGCCCGTTCTCGTAAAATTACCCGAGGATGATTACGCAATTTCCAATCAACTTGCCCATAACCCACATCCACACCGTAAACTAACTTCGCACCAGCTTGTAGAAGACAGTCTGTAAACCCTCCTGTGGAAATACCCCCATCTAGACAAATTCTGTCTGTAACGGAAATCGCAAATATATCTAAAGCTTTAGCTAGTTTTTCTCCACCACGGGAAACAAAGCGCGATCGCTCTTTAATTTTAATCTCTGCACTAACATCTACCTCAGTTCCCGGCTTGTCAACAACTTGCTGATTCACCATCACCTCTCCTGCTTGAATCAACCTTTGAGCTAAAGCACGGGAGTTACACAAATTTAGCTCTACTAGTAATACATCTAATCTTTGCTTCGCCAACTTAGTTAATATCTCTTCTTCATCTCTCACTTCCAGTAAATCACAAAATTTCCCCCACCCAGGGCATTCACATATTTTCTTTCATGGAATGATAAAATCTTGCATCTGCTGTAGGATTCTAAAACGTATTGGCAAATCTCCCCAGTTATTACTTGCATCTGATGACCTATATTCAAGACCTCGGCATAACTGATACAGAGTATGTCTCTTTGGTAACTCAAGGTTATGACCCACTCTTAGAAACACAACTAATTCACAATCATGGCGCAAAACCCGCACAAGCTCGCAAAGTTGCCCGTTTCCTAAAGCTACTACATCGCCAACCGCAAACAGAAGTAGAATGGCAGGAATTAATCACAGCTTGGGAAGAAACTTGGGAAATGTAACAATAATTTTCCCAAATTGACACAAAAATTAACAGCAAAAAAGTGAGATTATCTTTCAAAAAAGACATCTCACTTTACTTTTCTTTACACAGCTAGGGTTCTCACTGTTGCAAGTTGATTAAATATCTTTCTCGCCCAAGTCTCTGGTCATATAGTCAAAAGGCTGATCTACAAAGCTCACATCAGCGATGCCAGCCGCAGCAGCTTGCTCTTTGGCTATATCTTTCATTATTTGGATTCCGCGCACTGTAGGACCAATGGGAACCCCCAAGGAATTGTAAGTTTCCCGTAGCCCTTGCAGCACTCGCTCATCTAAAACATCCATGCTGCCTGCGACAATGGCATAGGTGGCATAGCGCAAGTAATAATCCATGTCTCGTAAGCAAGCAGCATAGCGGCGGGTCGTATAAGCGTTACCACCTGGACGAATTAGCTCCGGCAATTCTGCAAATAATCGTGAACCAGCTTGTTTGACAATTGCTGCCGCATTCGAGTTAATCGCCGCCGCAGCTTGTACCCTAGCCGTACCACTTGCAAAATAAGATTTCAGGTCATCCAGGGCATTCCGGTCAAAATACCGACCAGCAACGTCATAATTCTTAATTAAGCTTGTAACTGCGTCCCGCATTCCTTTTTCTCCCAATAATTCCTATCTGTGGTTTCATAATTTATTTGATCGCTTTGATGCAACTGCCACTGCTTGCGCCACTGATGTCAGAGGGCAGCCACACAAAAACAATCTATGCGCTATTAAAGGATTCTATGCCAAAGTTGACTCTTGGGAAATGGAGTTTATCGTTTTGTGTCTTTTCATGCCAGAAAGGTTAACATTACCTGTAAACCTACATTTTGGTAGCAAAAGATACAAATTTTATCAATTTTATATCTTTACGATATTCCAGGTGTCTTAAGTAGTAGGTTTCGTCAAGCAGGGTCAGCATGCTTTAGCATTGTGGTCTTAAATTAGTAAAAGGCAGACAAGGAGTAACCATGACAACCCCACAAGAAGTCCTGAAATTAATCAAGGACCAAAACATTCAGATGATCGATCTGAAATTCATCGATACCCCAGGGACATGGCAGCACTTGACGGTGTACCACAACCAAATCGATGAGAGTTCCTTTACAGATGGCGTACCGTTCGACGGTTCTAGTATTCGGGGTTGGAAAGCGATCAACGAATCAGATATGTCAATGGTTCTCGATCCAAACACTGCCTGGATCGACCCCTTCATGAAAGAGCCGACTCTGAGTATTATTTGTAGTATCAAAGAACCTCGGACAGGTGAACCATACAACCGTTGTCCCCGCGTAATTGCTCAAAAAGCTGTAGACTACGTCATTTCTTCTGGTTTAGGTGACACAGTTTATTTTGGTCCAGAGGCTGAATTCTTCATTTTTGATGATGTCCGCTTTGACCAAACAGCGAACTCTGGCTATTACTACGTAGATTCTGTAGAAGGTCGTTGGAACTCAGGTAGAGAAGAAGGTCCTAACTTAGGTTACAAACCCCGCTTCAAAGAGGGTTATTTCCCCGTTCCTCCCACTGACACTTTCCAAGACATTCGGACAGAAATGTTGCTGACTATGGCACAGTGTGGTGTCCCAATTGAAAAACAACACCATGAAGTCGCTACCGGTGGTCAGTGTGAGCTGGGCTTCCGCTTTGGTAAATTAATCGAAGCTGCTGACTGGTTAATGACTTATAAGTACGTCATTAAGAACGTGGCGAAAAAGTACGGTAAGACTGTAACTTTTATGCCTAAACCTATCTTTGGTGATAACGGTTCAGGTATGCACTGCCACCAGTCTATTTGGAAGGGTGGTCAACCCTTATTTGCTGGCGACAAGTATGCTGGTTTGAGTGAAATGGCACTATATTACATTGGTGGTTTGCTCAAGCACGCTCCAGCATTGTTGGCTATCACTAACCCCACCACCAACTCTTACAAGCGCCTTGTACCGGGTTATGAAGCACCTGTAAACTTGGCATATTCCCAAGGCAACCGTTCTGCTTCGATTCGGATTCCTCTATCTGGTAATAATCCTAAAGCGAAGCGTTTAGAGTTCCGTTGTCCTGATGCTACTTCTAACCCCTATTTAGCATTTGCAGCAATGCTTTGTGCTGGTATAGATGGTATTAAGAACAAGATTCATCCTGGTGAACCTTTAGATAAGAACATTTACGAACTTTCTCCGGAAGAGTTGGCAAAAGTTCCTTCGACTCCTGGTTCTTTGGATTTAGCATTGGAAGCTTTGCAAAAAGACCATGCTTTCTTGACTGATTCAGGTGTCTTTACTGAAGATTTCATTGAAACTTGGATTTCCTACAAGTTGGATACAGAAGTAAACCCTATGCGTTTACGTCCTCATCCCTATGAATTTGCGCTCTACTACGATTGCTAATTATCTAGTGAGTGTCAGGATATAAATTCTAAAGCATAAATTTAGCCACCTCTAGAGGTGGCTTTTTTTGTGTTAGCTCATTCCGACATTACTGCGATCGCTAGTTATCCGCACACTAGGGTCTATCTTCCCCTGAATTGGATTCCAGTAACGAGACCTATCCCCAGGAAGTCCCAGTTCTTCCCCTGTGCGTTCTAGCATGGATTGTTGCCGATTTTTAATTAATTGATAGTGGCGCATCATCAAAGCGCGAGCTTGTTCTTGGGTAGACATAGCCTCAGTCCTCCCTGTACTAAGAATTTAGTGATATTTCTTGGTTTTGACTTCCCCTTCATCCTACACGAAAGATTCTGTATATTCTGTTACAGAATGCTACTTTTTAACATAAATTAACAAATAGGAGGAAGATATTACAGATGCCTTGGGCTGCGACGGGGGATTAGAAGCGATAACACAATTACTGAATATGATTTTTTCGTGTGATTAGTTAAACAACAGAAGCTCTCAGATTTGATATTTTTTTGTTAAGATTATTTACGTCAAATAAATAATTGTAAAGAAAATCTCTGTGTTTACCATGTCTGACTCATTCACCAAGCTGACTTATCAGACATTGCAGCAAAGTAAGAATCTTTTTGCTTTGGCTCACAAAAATGTCAGTTCAAGCTTGTGGGGTTTGATTTATCCCAATCAGTCGCAAGTCAAACCTGCACCTCCAGAAACTCTCCTGAAAATGCAGCAAAAATATAATGAGTTAATGGAGACGGATTGGCAGGATGCAGAAGAGGGTATTTACTCCGTGGATGTATTGTTTGACAATCCTTGGGGGGATTTTCTGCGCTACTATCCCATGGTGTGCTTAGATTTGCCATCAATATGGGAACGAGCAAGGCAAAAAAAATATCAAGATTTTGCGCCAGAAATTTCCACTGAAGGTTATCCCAGCTATTACACCCAGAATTTCCACCATCAAACAGACGGTTATTTGAGTGATTTGTCTGCTAATTTGTATGACTTACAAGTAGAAATTCTCTTTGGAGGTGCAGCAGATGCGATGCGTCGGCGAATTTTAGCACCTTTGAGAAAAATGGTGAATAAGTGGCAAATTTTAGGAGAAAGCTGCCGACAAGTCAGAATTTTAGATGTAGCTTGCGGTACTGGTCGAACTTTAAAATTAATTCGTCAGAGTTTATCTCAACCTAGCTTATATGGCGTAGATTTATCTCCAGCCTATTTACGCAAAGCGAATGAATTATTGTCACAAATTCCTGGAGAGTTGCCACAATTACTCCAAGCGAATGGTGAGGAGTTACCATTTTTAGATGATTATTTTCATGCTGTCACTTGTGTATTTCTATTTCATGAATTGCCTCCTAGCGCACGTCAAAGGGTAATTGAGCAAGCTTTTCGGGTGACAAAACCGGGAGGTACTTTTATTATTTGTGATTCCATTCAGATGGATGACTCACCAGAGTTTGAACCTTTGATGGAGAATTTCCAGAAAGTTTACCATGAGCCTTATTACAGGCACTATAGTACAGATAACTTGGTGAAACGCTTGGAAAATGCTGGATTTCAACAGATAGAAATTCAAGTACATTTTGCCAGCAAATATTTAGTAGCTCAAAAACCATCTGAATGAGAACCATCAGGGAGAGGAAAACTTTTCTCCCTGAGAAATACTTGAAGATAGGCTATAGTTCCTATTGGAAAATGGAAGCTAACAGAGTAGAGAGAGGGAAAATAATACTAATTCTTCAAAATACAGCTACACATAGACAGCAGGGGAGCAGGGGAGAATTTTCGGTAGCTGAAATTTAGACAAATGGTATGAGTTAACCCCCTGAGAGTTTTCTAGGGATGATTTTTATATCATGAGCTATATAGAATTGCCATACAGCTATAGGTAGCAAGTCAGAAAAATCAAAAATGCTAATGAACTTAAAAATATTTTCTGATGCGAATACAAGTCTACTAACTCGCTGAAATTTGTCCCAAGTAATCCTAACTCTAGAACTGCAAAGGTAAAATATCAGATTTGATGATTCACATACCCACATTCTTTTGTTACTAAACTGGATGCTATCAGTGGGGGTGAATTATTTCACTTTAATTATTGAATACTGGCAGCGTTCAATTTTGGCTGAATACAAGTTTCCTAATGGCTTGAAGAATGGTAGCGCTCCCATTAGTAAACACCAAAAATAAATTTAGCTGTTGTCTAACGTGTGTCTGGAATTGTAGAAGCAACAAGTTTTTCTGAAACAAACCTGATAGCAATGGAAAATTAATCTCTTGTTTGATGAACCCACAAGGTAATGTTTTTTCATCAAAGTCATTGCAATCTTCACTGGATAAGGAGACTGCTAGCAAAGGGAATACCACACATTCGAGTCAATTAATCTGTTGCGGTAGTTAGACAACATCATAGATAGTACTTTCATGGGATTGTCTCATTTCTCTGCGATTATCTCCTCCTCTAGGAGTATTTCTTGCTGGTTTACCTTTTGCCATCATTAAATTCTGGCGCAATTCCAAAAAAGAGATAGTTTCTCTGCGGATGCGTCCACTACCACGATATCTACTTTTGGGTGGATTTTTAGCTGATAATACTTGATGCTTTTCAGTTGATGATTGAAAAATATCCAGCTTATTTGCAACTAATTCATAGTTAACGACTATGGAACTCAGTAATGCACTGGTAACTAAAAGTGAAATGGCACTACGCATATCTAATGTCTGTTTTAGAACTCTTCATTTCACTGATACTGAGTTTTATTTAGTGCATCCGGATAATTTGGGAAATAGTATTTTTTTTAACTTAAATTTTCTGACTGTGGTGTTTCCTCAACTTGTTCGATTAGTAACCAGCCGCCAGCGTGGTTAGGACGACCATAGACTGTGATAAATTGCCCATGGCAGAGGTTTTCTAGGAATTCATTTATGGGCGATCGCCAGGTAACCAACTGCCAAGATTGATTCTGGGTGCTATTTTCTAGGATGCTTACTAGTCGGTAATCCTGGTGAGCCAAACGTTGGAAAATTCCTGTAAAACGATTTTGCCCCATAATTATGGGGTTCTGTCCGTAGGAGTACTGACTTTGAGATAGGTGAGGACAATAACCGTTAGGAGGGTAGTCTGGTTGATTGTCTAAGTAGTGAAGTTGCCAATGCAACCAGTTAGCATCTTGAGGATGTAAATTAAATAACGGAATAATTGCCATCGGGCAAAGCCTATCTTGTATTAAAGCTATCTGTAAATCTTGTACAGGTAAATCCCTGGGTTGACAGTTTTTCTCAATGCACATTGCTGCTGCCATTCCCGCAGCTTGTCCAATTCCCATCACTACGGGTTGGAGTCTGGTTGCTCCATTAGCAATATGGGAAACAGAAATATTTTTTTCGCACACCAATAAACCATCTGTGGTTGCGGGAACTAAAGAACGGTAAGGGATGGTAAAGGGTGTACCTGTCCATCTACCTCCCCAACGGATGGATTTAGGTTGTAGGGGGAATGGGATATCGGGATAATGGTGGTCATTGGCGTAATTTCCTATGGCGATCGCGTCTGGGTATAATGCTGCAACCTGTCCCCCTTCCTGGGGCAAAATATCCTGTTCACGGATAGTTGTTAAACCTATGACTCGCCGACTTTCTCGGTAGTATGGGTGTAGGGCAAAAGCTGGATATTTTCCTGGAAACCCATCTTCTGCTAAACCATAACGTCTTCCCAATTGATTTTGGATGAAATAGGCAAAATTTTGACTATGCCAGTAGGATTCCTGGAGAAATGCAGATTTTTCTGCCTCTGAGTGAATTAATCGCCCCACCCCTTCACCATAATCATTGCCATGGAGGGGCCAATTTATCATGAATCTGTTCCCAGGCAAACGCCCATAATCTAAAAATTTCTCTGCCCCGTAGTCATCCCAAGCACCGGAAAACAATGATGGATTGTAATTGGGAGCGGGGGTAATTTCTGGAGCCATAGCTGCCCCAAAATCCTGCATCATCACAACCCAAGTCGGTGCTTGTACAGGATATCTTTCCGTAAGAAAATTAAAATCTGTAGGGGCACTTTTTTCACCCCATTCTCCCTGTAATTCCCAACCCCAACGGTAAGGAACATCCCCTAAAGCTAACAAATCCCCTAATTCCGTGCCATCGAGAATAATTTCAGCCTCCACTTCAAAATCCGCAAACCTCACACCTGTCACCCGGTTTTCCTGACTTATCACTTCTAGAGGTACTTGTCCAGAAATCCATTGCAGATTTGCCAAACTTCCCACCCAGTCAGCAAAAATTTCTGCCCCAATTCTAGGCTCATAGCTGAAAAAACTTACCCAGGAGTTATCCAAACCCCCTGGTTGTCGTTTGAGTAATTCTTGCAGATATGCACCCCAAAACCCTGTTTGAAATGCTGCTAACTCATTACCATCGGGTGCTGACACTCCTGCGGAGGTTAACATTCCTCCTAACCAAGTAAATTCACTCACCAGTAGGGTTTTGACTCCCCTTCGTGCGGCTTGGATAGCTGCGGTAGTTCCTCCTACCCCCCCACCCACAACTAAAACATCCACTTTATATGTATGATTGACCATATGTATTTGAAAATGCGATATCGATTTGGTGGTTGATTATAGAATTAAAGAATCCCGTCTGCATATTTCTTTTCCTATCCCTTGCGAATTTGGAAAATTCATGAATTCTTCCCCCCTAACAGCCAAGACAACTACTATCTTTGTTACCGAAGTTACAGGTGACAATTTATGTATTATGTGCGAATGTGGCAAAAAACTCTACGAACATATCGCGATCGCCTTCAATGCTGGGGATAATGTGATTCTTTCTTTTAAAGATGCTGAAGATTTAACATCAGCATTTCTTGCAGAAGCATTTTACCAACTATATGCCCATTTTCCGGCGGAAACAATCGAAACAAGTTTACAGATAGTTGATATTCATCCTGATGATGCCATGGATATTAATTATGTGATCAGAGATGTCAAGGAATATCTGCAAAATCCTCTACTATTTCAAAATGCAATTTGTGCTGTCATGGGTGATGACTATTTATGATCAGGCAAGTCTACCCAATTGAAGAGTATAAATTTAGTGCCAGCGATGCAGTTTTGTTTGATGCTAATATTTGGCTATATATTTATGGTCCACCAAGCAATATTTCTAACCAGTATCGATATGCCTATACCCTAGCTCTCAGAAGGATTCGAGGAGCAAAGTCTCGAATTTTACTAGATGCTCTTATCCTTTCAGAGTTTATTAATACCTATGCTCGCTTCTTTTACAATAAGTTGCCCAACAACCATAAACCCGTTGATTTTAAAGCTTTTCGCAATAGCACAGATTTCAAACCTGTAGCAGAGCAAATTGCTCGCAGAGCCAAGAAAATTTTAGAGAAATCAGAACCGCCTAAAAATTATTTTGAAATTCTGCAAATGGGGACAATTTTGAATGAATATGCTGAGGGAGAAGCTGATTTTAATGACCAAATTCTGGCAGAATTATGTCGAGTAAATAATTTAAAATTAGTCACCCATGATGCGGACTTTAGTGGTTCTAATTTGACAATTCTGACTGCTAATCCTAAATTATTGGCATGAAGTATCAGTTAAGTCTAGCAGAAGGCTACTAGACAAAGAACTGCTTCGGAATTAAGAATATCGAAATTATTCCGAATCACCAGTAATTAGGGAAATGATTCATAGATAGAAGGTGAAATAGACACACAGTTGAAGCTAGATAAGGAGATGAAGATTACGATAAGTCTCCTGTTTCTAAACTTCTCACCAAAGCATCTGTGACAAAGACAATACAAGTTAATCAGAATCAAGGCAGAACAGTGGAATTACTATGTAAAAGTTCTTCTAGACTCTATATATTAACAGTCTTGCATGAACATATCACTGTGGTGAACATTTGCAGGAAGCACAAGCCTTCGTAATGGTAGGGAATCGTCAGTTAACGCGTACTTGTCGTTTACATGACTTTAACCAAATATTCAGACTATTCATTTTTTTACCCAAAGTCAAGACTTTATTAAGAAAATATTAAAATTTTCTACAATTGTTACAAAGTATGTTTCCAAGATAGATTCTGGGTAAAGATACAAGGGAGGTAATATTTATGAGTATTTACCGAATGCTAATTTTTCTGGTATTTATTCACTTCTGCCTCTGTAAAATACTTGCAAGCCCTGTTGTTCCAAAAGATGCAGGGGAGAGAGGGAAGATTAGGATTTTGCAGGAAAGCGTTCACAATGTTCAGTTCCCCCAACTACTTATCTTAGCTAGGTGGATTAGGGAAACAGCCTAGTACCTGCAATTTTGATAAAATGTGCAAAATCTCTTTGAAAAACTTGATATAAGTTCAAATAGATATTGTTTCTTGGGAAAAACTAGTTTTTTTGATGGAAATGTTGAATATACAACAGATAATTATTGATAATTGAATTAATTTTTTATTATCAATATCTATATGTTTTAATAGCTGTTATATTACTTGTGAGCATATTCAATCCCATTGAAGCCTGAAGATTTCTCAGAAACAATCACTTAAAACTTAGTGAAGCAATGTCTCCTTGCCACTTTGTATGTATATATAGTTCTTATCAATTCATTACCTTCACATAACCCTGGTGTGTGGAGACAGTTATTTAAGGGGTTAAAACCCTTGGGGGTGATACTTTTTTCTCCACATCAAGGAGTGGGAGAGAAGATATGTTGATGAATTATCATCATTTGAATATCAAGTTACTGGTTTAACAATGATTCTCAGCAAAAACTCTAAAAATGCTTGAAAATTATCGCAATGATTAAATTTAGTTCTGTTATTTGTCATCCCTTGCAATGAGTGATAGCCTAGTTAGGATAGAACTATATATTTATAGAACCTATGACTAACTTAATTTGTTCAGAGCATTAATTCACTGATGGCAAAATGTAACAGATAATAGCATATTTCCCTAATATTTTTTCACAGGTCTGTAGATATAAAATCTAGAGGTATCAATGCATTTAAATACTTTTAACAGAGAAACAAAACAATATAAATTACTGAAAGAGCCACCACATTGGCAGGGAGCTAATTCTATGGATACTGGTATCGATGATAACGAAATAAAGATGCCAGATACAGAGGAAGATGGTATTGTATTCCATGGCTCTAATCGCGGTCGTGTTGCAATTTTTATTGATGGCTCTAATCTATTTTATACAGCTTTGCAGCTAGGAATTGAAATTGACTATGCCAAACTGCTTTACTGTCTCACCAACGGTTCTAGGTTGCTGAGGGCGTTTTTCTATACTGGTGTCGATCGCGCTAACGAAAAACAACAAGGTTTTCTATTGTGGATGCGTCGTAACGGTTATCGAGTAGTCACCAAAGATTTGATACAGTTACCTGACGGTTCGAGAAAAGCGAATCTCGATGTGGAAATTGCTGTGGATATGATGAACCTGGCTCCCTACTATGATACCGCCGTGTTGGTAAGTGGGGATGGGGACTTAGCCTATGCAGTCAATGCTGTTTCCTACCAAGGTGTACGGGTGGAAGTTGTCAGCGTGCGTTCCATGACTAGCGATAGTCTGATTGATGTGGCTGACTGCTTCATTGATTTGGATAACTTGAAGGAAAAAATTCAAAAGGACGTAAATACTACCTATAATTATCGTTCTTTATCTAATTCTGGTTTGTTGTAGCTGGAGAGTGAGGGTGGCGATCAGCCGATGGTTGAAAAACCTTCCTGTCATCGCCACTCTCAAATATGTCTCCTAATTTGTGGTTATAAAACCCTAAACAAACTAGGAATACTATCTATTGCTGCCATACTTTGAATTTCTCCTAAAGCTTGGCGAAAATCACCTTCTTGCACATCATGGGTGACAACAACAATTTCTGCTAGATCACCCTGGAAACCTGTTTGTACTACTGACTCCAGACTAACACCATACTGACCAAAACAAGTGCCTAATTTACCAATTACGCCGGGTTGGTCTTTTGTCAGAAAGCGGGTATAAAATTTCGTGACTAGCTGGGAAATTGGTGCTACGGAGGAATAATTGTGATGCCTACAGGTAAATAAGGGATGGGGATTTGTGGGCTTACTTTTCAGTATTGCTACTAGGTTAAGAATATCAGAAGATACCGCACTAGCAGTAGCTCCCGCCCCAGCTCCAGGACCAAAAAACATCACTTGTCCCAGAGGTTCTCCTTCCACGAGGATAGCGTTATATACTCCGTTGATACTGGCGAGGGGATGGGCTTTGGGAACCAGAGTCGGATGAACTCTGACTGATAAGGTTTGGCTTTCTGGCTGAATACGTTTGGCGATCGCCAGTAATTTAATTACAAATCCTAGCTTATCAGCATAGGCAATATCCGTTTTACTGACTTGACGGATACCTTCACAATAAACATCCCCAAGATTAATCCGTCCGTTGAAAGCCAAAGCAGCCAGAATTGCTATTTTATCCGCAGCATCTAAACCATCGATATCAGCAGTTGGATCCGCTTCTGCATAACCCAAACGTTGAGCGTCAGCCAAGACTGCATCAAAATTACTACCCTCCGTTTGCATCCGGGTGAGAATATAGTTTGTTGTGCCATTTACAATTCCGGTAACAGCCTGAATCCGATTTACACCGAGGGATTGTTTTAAGGGTTGAATTACAGGGATACCACCACCCACTGCTGCTTCTAATAATACGTATACCCCAGCTTGGTTAGCGGCAGTAAAAATTTCATCTCCAAAGCGGGAAATGACAGCTTTATTGGCAGTCACTACGTGTTTCCCGTGGGCGATCGCCTGGAGAATTAGCGATCGCGCAGGTTCTAATCCCCCCATTACCTCCACTACAATCTCAATGTCTGGATCGGTAACTATTGTTTCTAAATCTGTGGTTACCTTCTGGGTCGGTAACTTGACACTACGAGGTTTATCAAGCGATCGCACCCCCACCCGATGAACCTCAATTTCTGAGAGCAATGGATGACGCTGACTATTATTTAACAGTAACTCGACTGTTCCTGTACCAACCGTACCTAATCCCAAAATTCCCAGTTTTACACCCACAGATCTACACCAATTTTAAATTACAGCAAATTTATAAACCCCTAGAAGCAGCAATCTCACCAGATTGCCTAGAACAACCAGATGTCAGAAGTTTATATAAACACATAAAAATAATTATAGAGGCGTATTTACATACACCTCTATAAAGATTACCTAATTATTTTTCCATGGATATGCTGAAAAAAAATTACACTTTCATGAATTAGCACCAAGCACCATGAATTTTGCATCAAAAACTTGAAATTGCAGAATAGACAATTACAAATTTTCTCTTTCCATTTAGTAGGTTTCAACGTGCCAACGACCAGCTTTTTTCAATTCTTTCTGGTAGTCACTCCAAACAACACCTTCTTTACCAGCTGCTGTGGTCAGTGCTGCATCTATACCCTCTTCCATACCCCGTAAACCGCAAATGTAAGTGTGAGTTTTTTCTTCCTTGATTAACTTCCACAATTCATCTGCATGTTCGGCTACCCGGTCTTGAATATACATTCTGCCACCTTGGGGATTCTTTTGTTCCCGACTGATGGCACAAGTTAAACGGAAATTGCTGGGGTAACGATTTTGTATCTCTTCCAATTCTTCTTTATAGAGAAGATTCGGAGTAGTAGGAACACCAAAAATTAACCAAGCAAAACCATTAAATTGATATTCAGGGTTAGCTGCTCTTTCTGCATCCTTGAACATCCGCCAGAGATAAGCACGCATGGGAGCAATACCCGTACCAGTCGCCATCATGATGACTTTAGCATCTGGGTCACTGGGTAATAACATTTCCTTACCAACAGGTCCTGTAATTTTCACCTCATCCCCAGGTTTGAGGTTACACAGGTGAGTTGAGCAAACACCATAAACAGTCTCATTGGTTTCTGGATGTTTGTACTCTAACTGACGCACACACAAAGATACGGTTTTATCATCTACATCATCACCATGACGAGTAGAAGCAATGGAATACAATCTTAATTTTTCTGGCTTACCGTTTTTATCTAAACCAGGTGGAATAATCCCAATACTTTGCCCTTCGATGTAACGCAAGTTACCCTCAGATAAGTCAAATTTGAGATGTTGAACAACACCAATACCACCTTCTTTGACTAAAGTTTCATTAGAGATACATTTACCAATAAAAGGAGCATTGGGACGGTAAGTATTTACAGGAACGTCAGCGTGTTTTGCTTTCGCTTGAGTCATGGGTTTGCCTTGTGTTTCCTTGCCTTTCACTTCACTGTTAGCATGCTCAGGTGTGGCTTGACCATTTCCCTGACTGTTAGCACTCACAACTGTGGCTCTACCATTGACTTGCTCTAAAGCACTCACTGGCTGTATGCTAACAATTTTACCGCCTAGGCGAGCGATACGCCGCATCTCTTGATTCATGCGGTTGTAAGGCACTCTGATGAATACACTGCCACTTTTACGAATAGGGTAACTTGCCCGATCAGCTTCTTCGCTTTGACATAGACCCACCACTTCGTATACGAAGACACGGCTACCTGATTCTGTATTGGCAGCACCTTCAACAGCACCTTGAATGTACATTCGTTCAATCACTCCGATTATTTACTTAACCCTTTCTAAAAAAACTTTCCTGACCCCGCGTCAAAATTTAGTGTACAAGATTTCGGTACAATAAAATTGAGCTTCAAGGAAAGTGGCACTGATTACCAATGCCTGCTCACGTTACGTACACTCACCACTAGGCTGTTAGGCATGGAAAAAGTCACACCTGTTCACCTTCTAAGGTAAAGGATCAGCCTTGTGGAGAATGTTAATAATGAGTCAATTTAATTTTTTTTTCGTAATGTGACAATCCCCGCAGGGATGTAATGACTCGCCCAGGAGTACACGCAGCCCTTGAAATAAGGATTTTTACCTGATGCTAGAATCTGGAAGAAAATTTTCCATCTGTGTTCCGCAAAGGCACAGATATCCTCAGGAAATCTCTTGTTTGGATGCTTTGGGAAGGTTCATGTTATGGCAAGTGGCAAAACAGAAGTTACCCCGGCAAGACCAGACATCTTCCAGAAGGAATATAAGTAACTATACTCAGTTTTACTTGATGTGAAAAATCTGTCAACCTGTATGAGGCTTTTTCCTTCTACCTGGGAAAATTTATCTTCAGTAAATGTACATAGGTAAAAAACGTTATCTTATCCTTTTCGTTACTCGTATATAAATAGTATAATAGTTCTTTAAGTACTAGTAAATTCAAGAAATATTGGGATAATTCCCTGAGAATTAAATGATGGAAAACCAGAAAATCCTGGTTGCAATTGTAAAATATCTAAAAATCAAGCCCGATGAAGTTTATCTGAGTGTATAGCATGGTTGGTAACACAGAGGAAATGTATTTTTTGGGTTCAGGAATCAACTCTTCTGGAAATTGCCAAAAACGATATTCTTGCTAAAAACATGCCTTGTTTTGCATACCCTCTTCTGTTAGAATTCATTATAACACTAGGACTAAATACTTATCAGCAATCAATTCTCAAACATTAGGCGGGTAACAAATGTTGCTAATTTGTCATCCGTCTAGTCTGTTATTCGTTGCTGTTGGGTAGCAAGAACGCAGAATCGAGCAGTGGGGTAAACTCCTGGCTGTAAATGCTGTAAGAAAAAATATTCAATCACTCATCTTTAGTAATTAGAGGAGATTTATGACTACTAAGCCGGAACGTGTGGTATTAATTGGAGTAGCCGGAGACTCTGGATGCGGTAAATCTACGTTTTTGCGTCGTCTGATAGATTTGTTTGGCGAAGAGTTCATGACAGTTATCTGTTTGGATGACTATCATTGTTTGGATCGGGTACAGCGTAAAGAGACTGGGATTACTGCACTTGACCCACGGGCAAATAATTTTGACTTGATGTATGAGCAAATTAAAGCTCTCAAAGAAGGTCAAGCAATTAACAAACCGATTTACAACCATGAAACCGGGATGATTGACCCACCGGAAATTGTGGAGCCAAATCATATTATTGTGGTTGAAGGTTTACATCCTTTATATGATGAGCGGGTGCGATCGCTGTTAGATTTCAGTGTTTACTTTGATATCAGCGATGAAGTTAAAATCGCTTGGAAAATCCAGCGTGACATGGCTGAACGTGGTCACCGTTATGAAGATGTTCTAGCAGCAATCAACTCTCGGAAGCCAGATTTTGAAAAATATATTGAACCTCAGAGAGAACACGCTGACGTAGTATTACAAGTACTACCAACTAACCTAATTAAAGAAGATAAAGAACGCAAGGTTCTGCGAGTCAGAATGTTGCAACGGGAAGACAAGGAAGGATTTGCTCCTGCATACCTATTTGACGAAGGTTCCACTATCAAATGGACTCCCTGTGGACGGAAATTAACTTGTTCTTACCCTGGTATGCAGCTATACTACGGCTCTGATGTTTACTATGGTCGTTATGTATCAGTACTAGAAGTAGATGGTCAATTCGATAATTTAGAAGAAGTCATTTACATTGAAAATCACCTTAGCAATACTTCTACCAAGTATCAGGGAGAAATGACTCACCTGTTGTTACAACATCGTGAGTATCCTGGTTCTAATAACGGTACAGGTTTATTCCAAGTGTTGACTGGTTTGAAAATGCGTACAACTTACGAGCGTTTAACTTCTAAGGAAGCCAAAATGGCAGTAGAAGTTTAGCAGCTGATTCTGTGCTACATCAACGACAACATAATATTGCGTCATAAATTCTCATTCAAGGCACTATTTTTTGTGCCTTTTTTTATGGGTAGTTTTATGATTCGAGAATCAGTACTACTATAAATAGTAACTTGTATGAAGATAAAATAATACCCAGAATGGAATGTAAAAAAATTGTTATGATTGCAAAGCAAAGTAGCATGGCTAAATTTGGAAAATATAGCTAGCTATCACCACCTTTTACGGAGGATTTGCTGTTGTCTAGGCGTTATCTCTTTACTTCCGAATCAGTTACCGAAGGGCATCCAGACAAAATCTGCGATCAGATTTCTGATACTATCCTAGATGCCTTACTTTCACAAGACCCCCATAGTCGGGTGGCAGCTGAGGTAGTTGTTAATACTGGTTTAGTTTTAATCACTGGTGAAATCACCACTAAAGCCAATGTTAACTATGTCAATATTGCTCGCAAGAAAATAGCAGAAATTGGCTACACCGATGCAGTCAACGGTTTTTGTTCTAACAGTTGTTCCGTACTCGTAGCTCTGGATGAACAATCCCCTGACATAGCTCAAGGTGTAAATACTGCTCAGGAGACCCGTGAGCAAAGCAGCGACGAGCAATTTGATAAGATTGGTGCTGGCGACCAGGGGATTATGTTTGGTTTCGCTTGTAACGAAACTCCTGAATTCATGCCTTTACCTATCAGTTTGGCTCACCGGATTGCCCGACGCTTGGCAGCAGTGCGAAAAACAGGTGATTTAGCTTACCTACGTCCTGATGGTAAAACCCAAGTCACCGTAGTTTATGAAGATGGTCGCCCCGTTGGCATCGATACTATCTTGATTTCCACTCAGCATACACCCACCATTGGTGAGATTACTGATGAGGCGGCAGTTCAGGAGAAAATCAAACAAGACCTGTGGTCTGCGGTAGTAGAGCCTGTATTTGGTGATATTACAGTCAAACCAGATGCTGAAACTCGCCTTTTGGTTAATCCCACAGGTAAATTTGTGGTAGGTGGACCCCAGGGTGACTCTGGCTTAACTGGTAGAAAGATTATCGTTGATACCTATGGTGGCTATTCTCGCCATGGTGGCGGTGCTTTCTCTGGTAAAGACCCCACAAAGGTTGACCGTTCTGCGGCTTATGCTTGCCGTTACGTGGCGAAGAATATTGTCGCTGCGGGTTTGGCAGAAAAGTGTGAAGTGCAGTTGAGTTATGCGATTGGTGTGGCTCGACCTGTCAGTATCCTAGTTGATACCTTTGGTACTGGCAAAGTTGATGATGATGTCCTGCTGGAATTAGTGAAGCAGCATTTTGAGTTGCGTCCTGCGGGTATCATTCACGCTTTTAATCTGCGGAATTTACCGAGTGAACGAGGCGGACGTTTTTATCAGGACGTCGCGGCTTACGGTCATTTCGGACGCACTGACTTAGATTTGCCTTGGGAACGTACTGACAAGGCTGATACTTTAAAGGCAGCAGCTAGTAAATATTTATCGACAGCGATCGCCTAGAATTTTCGTAGTACTAAATTACTAACTTGTTTTTTAACCCGAGTTATTCAATTCGGGTTATTTTTTGATGTTTTGCCGATGGTGACAAAATTATCAATCAACAAATTAGTTGCTAGGAGAAAGAAGAGTAAAATTCCTTGAAAAACTCCAGCTAAAGCTAGGGGGAATCCTAACTTAATTTGTAATAATTCACTACCAACGTATAACAGAGCCATTAACAAGCTTGATAAAATCATTCCCAGGGGATGTAAACGGGCAATAAAAGCAGCCATAATTGCCGCGTAACCGTAACCAGGAGAGATTACAGGACGTAGTTGCCCTATTAATCCTAGAACTTCACAAGCACCTGCTAAACCAGCTAATCCACCACTGATAAGAAAACTTAACCAAATCACGCGATCGCGGTTGATTCCAGCATAGTCTGCGGCTTTTTGACTCGCACCGACTACCCGCACAGTAAAGCCAAAAAAGCTGTATTTCAGGAGAAACCATACCATGATGGCGGCGATCGCGGCAAAAATCACTCCCAAATGTAGCCTTGTTCCGATAATTAATGGTTGTAAAGTGGCAAAGGGGGAAAATGTTGCGGATTCAGGAAAGTTAAAAGCATTTGGATCCTTTAATGGCTCTCTCACAAGATAATTTAAGAGGGAGATTGCTACATAATTCAACATGAGACTGGTGAGAATTTCATTGGCATTGGCTTTGATTTTACATAGTGCGGGAATAGTTGCCCAAACCATACCTCCCAGGATTCCCGATAGTAAGCAAAATAATAGTAAAAAATAATTATTCCACTGGGAAAAAATGAGGGCAATTCCACTGGCAAAGATTGCACCGATAGTAAATTGTCCCTCTGCACCAATATTCCAAATTTGCGCTGTAAAACAGACAGATAATCCTACAGAAATTAATAAGATAGGTGCAGCTTTGATAGCGATTTCTGTGATGCCGTATAAACTACTTATAGGGGTAATAAATAAAGTAGTTAATGCCATTACAGGGGGTTGACCTAGATAGATAAATAAAAGAAATCCTGTAATTATTGTCGCAAGGAGGGCAAGCAAGGGTGAAAGAATTTGCCATGGGAGTGATGGCAGATTTCGTGGTGCTATTTTAATTACCATTTGTTTCCTAAGATTACAAAAATTTAAAACATAAGACATATTTTAATATTCGAGAATATTTTGTATAGAAAAAATAGCAAAATTCGTGTCATACCAATTAACGAAAAATATGATACAGATAGATAAGGAATAAATATGAGCAAGCAAAGATGGCTGGAGTCACCAAAGTAGAAATAACAGAGTCAGTAGAGGAATTACATGAACTGCTGAGAAAACAAAAAACAGCATCAAATCTCGAACGGATTCAAGCTTTGTATTTACTGAAAATAGGACAGGTGAAAACAATACAAGACGTAGCGGTGGTAGTAGGAAGGGCAAGGGTAACGGTACAAAGATGGTTGAAAGAGTATCAAGAGTCAGGGATTAAGGGTCTATTAACAACGAAAAAGAGTCCAGGGCGACCAGCAATAATTAGCTTACAAGTAAGAGAGCAGCTAGACAAAGAGCTTCAAGAATCGGAGGGATTCAAAAGTTATGAGGAAATACGAACATGGTTAAAAGCAGTAGAAGGGATAGAAGCATCATATAAAGTAGTACACGATACAGTGCGCTATCAAATGAAAGCAAAGCTAAAAGTGCCGCGAGCAGTAGGTATAAAATACGATAGCGAAGCAGAATTAGAATTTAAAAAAAACTGCCACAATACTTAGAAGTAATAAAAAAACACGTCATAGCACCAGTAGATAGACAAAAAACAATTAGATATTGGTGTGGGGACGAAAGCCGTGTGGGATTGAAGACTGAAGCTGGGAGACTAATTACTAAAAAAGGAGTTAAGCCCATCGGCATTATGCAATGGAAGCGGGATAATTTTTATTTATATGGATTAGTGGAACCATTAACTGGAGAGTATTTTATCTGGGAATTCTCTCATTTAAATACAGCCTGTTTCAATATTTTTTTAGAAAAATTCTCACAGACTTATGCTCAAGATATTCATATTCTTCAGTTAGATAATGGAGCTTTTCATTTAAGCCAGCATCTGAAAGTACCAGAAAACATAGTTTTGTTATTTCAACCTCCACATACACCTCAAGTTAATCCCATAGAGAGATTGTGGGAAGAAGTTAAAAGGCATTTAACTTGGGAAAGCTTCCCAAGTTTAGATGAATTAAGAGAATTTATCTGGAATCGGTTGGCACAATTAAACACATCAATTGTTGCTTCCATCACAGGTTGGGATTTTATTCTTGATGCTTTATTTGTATCAGGCTTTTCGTGAATTGGTATCATATCTATCTAGAGAAATAGTGATATTTATCCATTATGAAAGTATTATTACTATACAGGTAATGGGTAATGGTTGATAAGTTATGGGGAATCAAAACTGTGCTGACAACTCCTAAATATGAGATTTATTCCTCAGCAACAGAAATCTAGATGAATTCATTATTGACCCCAGAATCACCCTATTGTTTTAACTACAGGACTTACGAAAATAGGAGCTAAAACCCTGATTTTTAGATAGCTAAAACTGATGACTTGCTGCCATAACATATACTTTTACGTCAGTTTTCAACTCATCAGAAATATATCACCCATCACCTGATTACTCATCATGAAAAACAATGGAGGCAATATATGGAATTGCTTGTGGTGCTACTATTAGCTGCTTTAGTAATTCATTTTCCGAGGAAGGATGGACCAGCGAGAATTAAGAGAAGAGATGGTGGTTGTCCGGTTGTGGATGTAACTTTTAATGATGACCAAGCAGAGGAAATGATTGTGGATACTGGTTGTAGTCGCACCACAATTACCCAAAAAATGGCGAAGAATTTAGGCGTAAGAACCATAGGTAAAAGTCGCGCTCAAATTGCCAACGGAGATACTATTGAATTTGATGTGGCAGTTGTGGACTCCATAGAGGTTGGTGGGGTAAAAGCGAAGGAAGTGATAGTGGGAATTGCCCCCGATAAACTAGATATTGGTTTGTTGGGACAAAATTTCTATGGGAAGTATGATGTGAATATTAAGCGAGATGTGGTGGAGTTTAATGAGTCTGTAGATGCTTAGGAATTGAGAGCTATTTTTTGGTGCATCTATTTTTTAATTTCGGTCAATTCCTGTCATCAACCTGCCAATTTTATGATAATTTGTATCTGTAGCTGCTACTAGAGGTGAGAGACGACCTCGGTAAATTACAGTTAGGCGATCGCACAGAGTAAATAACTCCTCTAAATCCTCAGAAACTACCAATATCCCTGTCCCTGTATCTCGCATTTCTAGCAAAGCATTATGAATAGTTATCTTTGCCTGGACATCCACACCCCAGGTGGGATGAGCAATAATCAAGACTGCGGGATTTTGTTGGATTTCTCGCCCTATAATAAACTTTTGCAAGTTGCCCCCAGATAAACTTTTACTGGGAACCTGTAAATTAGTAAAGTTAACATTAAAAGCGCTACAAATTCGTCTTGTCCAAGTCGTTAATTTTTCTCGACGAATCAAACCTCTGCGAATTAAGCCTTGTCCATAGGCGGTAAGTAAGGCATTTTCTGGTAAATTCATCTGGGGAAGTATACCTTTTTCTAATCTTTCCTCTGGTGCATATCCCATTCCTAAACGACGACGTTTTACCACACCCAAATCACCAATTGGCATTTCCCCCAACATCAGCATCTTGGCGGCAGATAAAATTTCTCCACTCAAAACCGCCAAAAGTTCCCTTTGTCCATTTCCAGCCACCCCAGCAATTCCAATTATCTCACCGCTACGCAGTTGTAAATTGATGTTGTGCAGAGCAGTACCGTAGGAATAGGGAGAGGATAGGGATAAATTTTGTACTCGTAGGCAGGTTGCACCAGGTAATTTCTGTTTGGGAGTATGGGTTTGTAATATTTCTGTGCCTACTAGTAAACTTGCCATGGTTTCCGGGGTTTCCCTTTGGGGGTTACATTTCCCTACCACTTCTCCACGACGTAACACAGTAGCTTGATGACACAGTGCTTGGACTTCCTTTAACTTATGACTGCTAAATAATATACCGCAACCATCCGCCGCCAAGCGCCGCAAAACAGTAAATAACTGCTCCACCTCCCTAGGGGTAAGAACTGCCGTTGGTTCATCTAAAATCAATAGCTGGGTGGTTTGCATCAAACAACGGATAATTTCGACTCGTTGCTTTTCTCCCACCGAAAGACTGTAAACCGGACGTTCTGGATGAATTTCCAAACCATACTCACGGGAAAGGATACGAATTTGGCGATCCACCCGTGATAAATTCCATTTTTCCTGGGGTGGTAAAGACAAAGCAATATTTTCTGTTACTGTCAGAGTTTCGAGGAGGGAAAAATGTTGAAATACCATACCCATACCCAGCGATCGCCCCTGGGATGGAGAATTAATTGTTACAGGGTTGCCTTGCCACAAAATCTCACCGGCATCGGGACGCAATACCCCATAAATCATCTGCATCAGAGTACTTTTTCCTGCCCCATTTTCCCCCAATAGAGCGTGAATTTCTCCCCTTTCTACGAGTAAATTTACCTCCCGATTTGCCACACAACCAGGATAAAATTTACAGAGATTTCTCACTTCTAATAGGGACATAGAATTGGCGATCGCTCCTGTTATTTTTGACTCTTTACCCCTTCCACACCTTCAACATACCAATTCATTTTTATCTGTTCCGCATCATTTAATACCTTGCCTTTCGATACTCTCACCACTCCCTGTTCATCCTTAATTACCCCAGTAAAGGGGTGAGCAGTACCCTTAATAAACTCATCTCGTTTTGCCATCACCATTTGCTGTACATCGGGTGGGATAGCAGTATTCAGGGGTGAAATATCCACCATTCCTTGGGCGATACCATGCCAAATATCATCAGCCTTCCATGTACCATTAATTACAGCTAAAGCCCTATCAGTATAAAATTTGCCCCAGCGATTAATTGCTGAAGTTAAATGTGCTTTTTGTCCAAACTTACTCATGTCTGTGTTGTAACCAAAAGCATAAATCCCCTTTTCCTCAGCCAATTGTACCGCCGCCGCCGAATCTGTATGTTGGGTGAGTACATCTGCTCCTAAGTTTACCAGAGCTTGGGCTGCTTCCCTCTCCTTCCCTGGATCGTACCAACTTTGTACCCAAACAACCCGCACCTTGGCTTGAGGATTTGTGGCTCTTACCCCCAGAGTAAAAGCTCCAATCCCACGAATCACCTCCGGGATGGGATACGCTCCAATAAAACCAATAATATTAGATTGGGTCATCTTCCCGGCAATCATCCCCGTCAGGTAGCGAGGTTCTTCAAAACGTCCTAAATAAGTACCAACATTTTTTGCTCGTTTATAGCCAGTACAATGTTCAAATGCCACCTTAGGAAAATCCTTAGCGACTTTAATTGTCGGGTTCATATAGCCAAAGGAAGTAGTAAAAATTAGCCTATTGCCATCCAAAGCTAATTGGCGAATTACCCTTTCTGCATCTGCACCTTCATTGATACTTTCGACAAAGGTGGAACGTACCTTTCCTTGGAGATTTGCCTCCATTTCCCTTCTACCCAAATCATGGGAGTAAGTCCAACCAAAATCACCTACGGGTCCGACATAGACAAACCCCACTTTCAAGGGTTCATTGGTGGCGATCGCTGAAATTTTCGGTGATGGCAGAACTTGAGAATTCTGCTTTTCTGAGGTACAGGCAGCAAAGGTAAAGCCAGAACCTGCTAAAGTGACATACTTAAGAAACTGACGACGTTCCATATTCAGCTATTGCATGGGGTGAAACAGAATATCGTGGCTGCCACCTTTTTTATAGCCACTGTTTGCCATGGGAAATTGAGTAACTTACTTCCTATTGACTTATATTATACAAATACAAATAAACAAATTCCCATAAATTTTCCTATCTTCTCGGTAATGTTTATTTCTGTAAAATCTGCCAAGCTTGCCAAAACATATATACAGATAAAATTGCCAACAGGGAACGGAAGGCTAAACTGACAACTCTGTCAGATAATCTCGGTAAAAAGCGCGTACTAATTTGTGCCCCAATTAATCCTCCTAAACCCAAAATTAAACCTTCATTCAATAAAATGTTTCCAGTAATACCGTGCCCAATAGTTGCCGAAATTGCAGTGATCACAATTACGCCTAAGCTAGTTTGAATCGCTAATTTAATCGGTTCTCCTAATAGGAGAATTTGTAAAGGAACCATAATTACTCCACCTCCCACACCAAATAATCCTGCTAAGATTCCCGCCGCTCCCCCTGTGACAATTCTTGAAAATAAGGGATTCCAAGAAACAGGCTGATTTTCTCCAGTTTTGGCAACTAAACGTTTTCGCAGTTCTACTAAATAAATATTTAATAACAGTAAGCCAGCAAAACTAATTAATAAAATATAATCGGGAATTTGATTTGCTAAATATACACCTAGCTGAGCTGTCACCAATGCTGGTAATCCCAACAGCATCACTTTCTGCAAGTTAAAATAACCCATACGCCAATTCTGAATCGTCCCAGAGATAGCTGTAATGGCGATCGCCATACTACTAGTCGCCACCGCTTGCACCGGACTATATCCCAAAGCAACTTGCAAAGGAACTAAAACTGTTCCACCACCAATACCTAAAAAACCTGCCAGTATGCCACTAATCAGTCCTCCTAGGATTAACTGCCAGAGATTAGGCATGAGCTTTTTCCACTTTCATATTATGACTACAGCAGCTTACAAATAAATGGGGATTGCAGAAGGTTCAAGGATAACTGTTTGCTTCTCCATAATTAAATTACCCACTGAAAATTCTGGGGCAAAATAGCTTTTGGTAACATCCCATGAATCCCTTTCTGTGGAGAATTAACTACTTGGCTGACACGGAAATTGACTGCCAAACTACACAATACATAAGCATCTTCTGGAGACAAATGAACAAATTGGCAAAGAAAATTAATCATATTTTTCAAGGCAATTTCTAAAGCTGCATCCAAAGTGCTAGCAAACCCCATAGTTATAATATCCGTTGCCGTTTCTGCTATTGGCTGCGTCAGTTGTAAATTTTTATGTAATATCAATTTAATTCGACCATTCATTGATGTTTCAATGGCAGTCACATTGACTTCACCGTCACCTTGAGCGGAATGACCATCACCTAGGGAAAATAATCCCCCACGGACAAATATTGGCAAGAAAATTTTTGACCCTGCTTGTAATTCTCGATTATCAATATTACCGCCATAATTCCCTGGAGGGATAGAATTACGAGAGTTTTCCTCAGTGGCAACCCCCAGAATTCCAAAAAAAGGTTTTAGGGGAATTTTAATATTACTTTTTTCTGGAAACTCTGCAATTTTATTCTCTAAATCTAAGGCAATAAATCTCAGAGCAGGTTGGGAAAAGTCTTGAGGTAATACTCCCCAACCTGTGCGAATCGCATTAAAACCAATGGGTAAACTTGGTTGAATTTCTTTTAGTTGAACTTCAAGAACATCTCCTGGTTGTGCATCCTCAATGTAAATAGGACCAGTTAATAAATGTGGTCCGGTGGAGACAATTTTTTCTGAGGCTAAGTTTTGACAAATATCAATGAAATCTGGTGTGAGAAACTCTGGCGGAGCTTGCTCATAAATATAGTAACCTGTGTAAGTTTCAATATCTACTGTGTCACCAGAATTCACCCGAAGTACAGGTATTAATTCCTGGGAAAAACCGCCCAGATGAACTGTATTTTTGTTGGCTTTCAATAAATGATGGGTCATACTTGCCGATTTGAGCCTAAAACAGTGTTATTACTTAGTTCACGTCCTTGATAATACTTGACGAGATGTAAGAGTAATTTGGCTGAAGCAGCCTATTTACCTAATTTTCAACTGTTTTTAACATGGAGATTATCTCGATGCTGTATCCGTATAGGGTATTATTTTGCATTGAGAAAGACTAAGTTTTGTTTAAAAATTACGTCCTGCTCACTTTTCAGAGTAGAACATGAATATAATCTGTGTTTCTTAGGTACTATGTGAGGATAAGTACAAATGCTCTTAGAAAATATTGATTGGAGTTTCATTTATTTTCTGGCTCAGAGTAGTTCTAGTAGTGATACTGCATCTGCTGGTAGTGGTATAGTTGGGTTAATTTTCGGAATTGGTGCATATCTCTTCAGTTCCTATTGCTTCTATAATATTTATCAGAAATTAGGTGAACCGAATGCTTGGTTTGCATGGGTACCCATTCTGAATAATTGGATTATGTTGAAAGCTGGTGATCAATCTCCTTGGTGGTTGATTGGTTTCTTTATTCCCTTGGTGAATATCGTTGCTTTGGTTTTCCTAATTATTGCCTTTGTTAATATTGTGAAAAAATTAGGGAAAAACCCTTGGATGATTTTGTTAATGATTGTACCAATTGTTAACTTCTTTATTCTTTACAACTTTGCTTTTGGTTAGTCGTTCATTAACAATAGGGAATAAGATTTATTGATTGGTGTATTTCCAATCTTCAGCAGAAAACTACAGATGATATAAAGTCAGTTTAAATGTAAAAAGCCTACGTGTAGGCTTTTTTATTGACAAAAATAAAAATTTTATGATGATGCTTGCTGTAATTTCTCAAGTGCGGCAAATACTTCTTGACTATGCACCGTAGGATTAACTTTCACAAATATTTCGCGCAAGGTGCCTTGGGGGTCAATAATAAAAGTATGGCGCATGGAGAAAAAATTCATCCAAGAACCATAGGCTTTACTCACATTTCCTGTAACATCAGCCAGTAAAGGAAACTTCAAACCCTCTGAATCACAAAACTCTTGATGAGAGTTCACATCATCTGCGCTCACACCAATAATTTGAGTATTTTTTTGTAAGTATTTGGGTAAATCTTGCTGAAAGCGTCGTGCTTCAATTGTGCAACCAGAAGTAAAATCTTGGGGGTAAAAATATAGTACTACCCACTGACCACGGTAATCAGTCAAGGATATTTCCCCATCACCTGTATTCGTTGGTAAGGTAAATTCTGGTGCAGGTTGATTTATCTCAGGAAGTTTACCTCCTAATGCTTGAGCAGTGGGAGTAAAATTTAACCAGTTGATGAATGTAAAAACACTGGCAAGGAATATAGTCAAAAAATAGCGACGGGAAATCATGGGAAAATTCAGAATCACAACTTAACATAAGTTTACAGTTGTTGGTTCCAAGAAATCGGGTTTCTTACTCCACGCTTTCGATGTATTGACTATCCAGAAGAAAAGCACCCTGAGAAAAGCGAACTCCCCAGTATCCACCAGGACGACGGTTAATTACTATACCTTCTTCTCCGATTTGAATCACATCTGGAGAGCGCAAATTGGGCATAGAATCGGCGGTTTTCACGTAGGGAGGTGAGGCTACAAGGCGTACTTTGCTACCAATTGAAAATTCTTTAGACATTGTGTGTATGAGTAATGAGTGGTGAGTAATGAGTGATTACTTAGAATCTCAAAAGGAATCCGGTATTGGGCTGGTGTAAGTTCAGAATGGCAGCTACTTGATGCAAAATTGCTATTCTTATAGAACTAGGGATGATTTTATATTACAAAGCTGGTTGTTATCTAGGACAAATTTCCTGTGGTAATAGTGATGGGCTATGTTCTACCTTTGACTACACAACAATTCGTGAACAGCGATCGCCCTACCTCATCATGCAGCAAAACAGGATTCCTCTGATTGGGTAACCCGAACCCCTTCTAGTCGGGATTACGCATCATTTATAGAATCATTCTTGTTACAATACTTAACGTATTACCTGAACGAGAACAATCAGGATGAAAAATAAAGAGTAATTTATTCTGTCTTGTGTCTTCTTCCTTTTCTTAATCTCTCTGATGCGGTGGTAAATTCATGATTGCGAATACATCCCCTACTGTTTCTGTTATCCCTGAAGTCATGCCAAGGGATGATTTGACGGCAAAGGAAACTCCAGTTCAGCCTAGCACTCTGCCTAGGGGGAAAGTGGAGCCAGAAACATTACGTTATAATGCCCAGGAAATTGCTGCATACTACCAAAAAAGACTATTTACTGTCTTGGGACGGATTTTTGCTGTCTTGATGCCAGTACTTACCTTTGCTTTGGGTGTGTGGTGGGATACGAAGCGGGGGATTGTCGTCAAAAATGACCGTCGGCGGGCGGTACAATTACGGGAGATGTTGACGAAGTTAGGACCAGCCTATATTAAAATTGGGCAGGCGTTATCTACACGACCAGATTTAGTACCACCAGCGTTTCTGGAAGAGTTAACCCAGTTACAGGACAAATTACCAGCTTTTCCCAATGAAATAGCTTACCAGTTCATTGAAGAGGAACTCGGTGCATCTCCAGAGGAAATTTATGGAGAACTTTCACCCCAACCCATTGCCGCAGCATCCCTAGGACAGGTTTATAAGGGTAGATTGAAAACTGGGGAAGAAGTCGCAGTTAAGATACAACGTCCTGACCTGCGGGAAAGAATTACAATAGATTTATATATTCTGCGGAAACTTGCCGCTTGGGCGCAGAAAAATATTAAACGGGTACGTAGTGATTTAGTTGGGATTCTCGATGAATTAGGCGATCGCATCTTTGAAGAGATGGATTACATTCATGAGGGGGAAAATGCCGAGCGTTTTCAAAGCTTATACGGTCATTTCCCAGACATCTATGTACCGAAAATATACTGGGAATATACTAACCGTCGTGTCTTGACGATGGAATGGATTAACGGCACTAAGTTAACCCAAACTGCTGAAATAGAAGCCCAGGGAATTAATGCACGTTACCTGATTGAAGTGGGTGTACAGTGTTCTTTGCGACAATTATTAGAACATGGATTTTTCCATGCTGATCCACACCCAGGTAATTTACTTGCCACCCCGGAAGGTAAACTTGCTTACCTAGATTTTGGGATGATGAGCGAGATTCAGCCACCCCAAAGGTATGGTTTAATTGAGGCGATCGTTCACGTTGTGAATCGGGATTTTGACGGTTTAGCCAATGACTATGTGAAGCTAGATTTTCTGTCTCCAGATACAGATTTAAGACCCATTAGTCATGCATTCTCCCAGGTTTTCGCCGATGCACAAACAGCGAGTGTTGCTGATTTAAATATTAAAAGTATCACCGATGATTTATCCGCATTAATGTATGAGTATCCTTTCCGGGTTCCACCTTACTATGCATTAATTATTCGGTCTTTGGTGACATTAGAAGGGATTGCGATTTTTATTGACCCTAATTTTAAAGTTCTCAGTGAAGCCTATCCCTATGTTTCTAAACGCTTATTAACTGACCCCGCACCCCAGTTAAGAGAATCTCTCAAAGATTTACTATTCAAAGATAATAGTTTCCGATGGAATCGTCTAGAAAATCTATTAACAAATGCCCGCAGTAATCAAGACTATGATTTTAATTTAGTTTTAAATCAAGCTGTAGATTTTCTCTCCTCGGAACGTGGCTCATTTATCCGCGATCGCCTGGTGGATGAATTACTCAAAAGTCTTGATGCTCTAGGAAAAAATATCCTCCACAACTTTACCTATCTCCTGCGAGAACAGGTAGGAATTACATCAGTGAAAGAAGCCCCAGGAGCTACCGACGAGCAACAAAAAAATCTCGAACATATCAAGAGGATTTTACAAGTTCTTCAGGAAACCAGGGGCTTTGATGCCACCCAATTAGCTCCCCAAGTTGTCAAAATCTTAGTGAATCCGGGAGTCCAAAAATTAGGGCAACAAATTGCTATTCAACTTTTACAAAAAGCAGTAGCTCGATTAATCAGAGAACTATTAGCAGAAGATACGGAGACAGTCAAAACTCCCAACTTAAATCAACCAGCTTTACCTGGGAGAATCTAAACCTCGACTGAATTGCCCCGAAATAAATGACCGGGAAACGGTGGAATCACTCCAAAAATCTGACCCTAAGGGGGAAGATATATAAATTACACATTCTTGAATCTGGCAGTTGCTACTTACACCACACACTATGAATCCAACCATTCCAATTACCAATAATCCCCTCTTGCAAGGACAAGGTTTACCACCCTTCGCAGACATCACAGCAGAACAGGTAATTCCTGCCTTAACCCATCTCCTGGAAGAATTAGAACAGGAACTTACCCAACTAGAAACCAACGTTAAACCCACCTGGGAAGGTTTGGTAGAACCCCTAGAACAACTCACAGAACGTCTGACATGGAGTTGGGGTATAGTTAGCCACCTTATGGGTGTGAAAAATAGTCCAGAACTACGGGAAGCTTACGAAACTATTCAACCAGAGGTAATTCAGTTCTCCAATCAACTGAGTCAAAGTCAAGCCATCTACAATGCTTTCAAGCAACTCCGCAGTGGAGAGACTTGGGATACTCTCGAACCTGCTCAAAAACGGATTGTAGAAGCGGCAATTCGAGATGCAGAACTCTCTGGGGTGGGTTTGCAAGGAGAAGCAAAGGAACGCTTCAACGCCATTCAGATGGAGTTAGCAGAACTTTCCACTAAGTTTTCTAATAACGTATTAGATGGCACCAAAGCTTTCAGTTTGACATTGACAGACAAAGCAGAGGTCGCAGGTTTACCTCCCAGTTTACTTGGTCTTGCTGCCCAGGGAGCGCGGGAAAATGGGGCTGAAGACGCTACCCCAGAAAATGGTCCTTGGCGTATCACCTTAGATTTTCCCAGCTATGGACCCTTCATGCAACACAGCACCCGGCGGGATTTGCGAGAAAAACTCTATAGAGCTTTTATTAGTCGTGCTTCCTCTGGAGAGTTAGACAATAACCCCCTGATTAATCAGATTTTGCAACTACGGCAAGAGTTAGCAGAGCTTTTAGGTTATAAAACCTTTGCAGAAATCAGCCTTGCTAGTAAGATGGCTCCCAGTGTGGCATCCGTTGAGCAACTTTTGGAAGATTTACGGAGTGCTAGTTACGACGCAGCCAAAAAAGAGTTAGAAGAACTCAAAGCCTATGCTGCCAGTCAAGGTGCATCCGAAGCCAATGACCTGAAACACTGGGATATTAGCTTCTGGGCAGAACGGCAACGGGAGGAGAAATTTGCCTTTACGGCTGAGGAATTGCGTCCGTATTTTCCCTTACCCCAGGTGTTAGATGGGCTATTTGGGTTAGTGAAGCGCATCTTTGGGATAACTGTCACCCCCGCAGACGGAACAGCACCAATTTGGCACGGGGATGTGCGTTACTTCCAAATCGCTGATGAAAGTGGTAAACCCATTGCTTACTTCTATCTTGACCCCTACAGTCGTCCCGCAGAAAAACGTGGTGGTGCGTGGATGGATACCTGTATTAATCGGGGGCAGGTACAAGACAATGGTGTGGTGACTACTCGCTTACCTGTAGCATATCTGGTTTGTAATCAAAGTCCCCCAGTGGATGGCAAACCTAGTTTGATGACCTTTGGAGAAGTTGAGACATTATTCCACGAGTTTGGTCATGGTTTACACCATATGTTGACCAAGGTAAATTACAGTGGAGCCGCAGGTATTAATAATGTTGAATGGGATGCCGTAGAATTACCGAGCCAGTTTATGGAAAACTGGTGTTATGAGCGTCCGACTCTATTCGGGATGGCAAAACATTACGAAACTGGGGAATCCTTACCGGAGCATTACTATCAAAAGTTACTAGCTGCCAAAAATTATATGAGTGGTAGTGGAACCCTGCGGCAAGTTTACTTTTCGAGCTTAGATTTAGCATTACACCATGATTACCGCCCTGGTGGTAGTGAGACAGTCAAAGATGTGCGCGATCGCATAGCTAAAAACACCACGGTTATTGCTCCTTTACCTGAAGATGCTTTCCTCTGTTCCTTTGGGCACATCTTTTCTGGTGGTTATGCCGCAGGCTATTACAGCTATAAATGGGCAGAAGTCCTGAGTGCTGATGCTTTTGCAGCCTTTGAAGAAGCGGGATTAGATGATGAGGCTGCGGTAATTACTACTGGTAAACGTTACCGTGATACCGTCCTAGCCCTCGGTGGTAGTCAGCACCCCATGGAAGTATTCAAGTCTTTCCGAGGACGGGAACCTAGTACCAAAGCTTTGCTGAAACATAATGGTTTAGTTGCAGCATAACTGTTAGCTATTACTATTTCCTATTAACTCTCATCCAATTTTTCCATAAATTACGAAATGCTGGTAGCTGAATGTGTTGTTACATATAGCCGCCAGCATTTTGCTTGTAGTTATCTAAATTCTTATATTAATTAACTAAATATTATTATGCGTTCCCGTTATTTAGGAATCACTCTATCCCTAGTATTAAATGTATGCTCTTGGGGGTTACCTCTTGTTGCCCATGCTCAAGATGGGGACTCTAGTGTACAAAAGCACTCCAGAGCGGTTGACATCAGTAATATTGCTAATCCTCAAGTAAAAATTAGAGTCCCTCGTCAAGGTCTTCCTGGCAGACGAGAAGCGGGCACTACCCGAAGGATGGGTGGTGCCTGTACTTTTGGGAACAAACGGATGATGGTATTATTATTACCAACTACTAATGTTGGCTTAACTACTTCTGCCTATCCACAGTTTTTTTGGTATACACCAGAAAACAAAGCCCAAAACCTGAAATTTTCCCTTTATCAAGTAGAACAAAAAACCAAAAAACAAACCTTACTCTATCAAGAAAATATTCAACCCCAAAAAACCGCAGGAATTACAAGTTTTACGCTCCCCAATGATGGTAAGCTGGCACCGCTACAAGTCAACCATACCTATCAATGGTCTGTCACTATGGTATGCAATGCTTTAGATAATTCCCCTAAGTCCAATATTAATGTTTATGGTTGGGTGCAAAGAATTGCCGCAGATAAAAAGGTAGAAAGCAAAATCCAAGGAATGACTCAGCGCGATCGCCTCACCCATTTTGGCGATCGCGGACTTTGGTTTGATTACCTTTCCACCCTCGCAGACTTACGCAGCTGTAACCCCACAGATAGCAAGGTGAAACAAATTTGGGTAGAAACACTTCAAACTATCGATTTAAAACACATTGCTGAACAACCCTTACAACAAAAGTGTGTTGCCAGATAGCGTATCAATCAATAAATCAGAATCAGGGAGTTTATTGTTCGTTGGATAAACTCCTGACGATCGCAATTATCAACAAGTAGTTTGTAAAAGCCTGAAACGACCGATTTACGTCAATATATAAAATGAGTAATTTGTATAGTGCATAAGTTCTAAAACTTTTAAACTATTACAACTTATGCAATGAAGGTTCCCAAACCACGGAGACACAAAATAGGAGATAGCAATATATCCAATGGTCTAGCTACTGGTGTCATGCCCAATTATATAAATAGAGTTTAAATAAATGGTGCAAACAACTTTAATTTTGACAGCAAATCCGAAAGGTACTTCACAACTACGTTTAGATCAGGAAGTGCGAGATATTGAAGAAG
Source organism: Calothrix sp. 336/3 (assembly GCF_000734895.2). GTDB lineage: Bacteria > Cyanobacteriota > Cyanobacteriia > Cyanobacteriales > Nostocaceae > 336-3. Next base: position 6,140,167 of record NZ_CP011382.1, read on the forward strand.
GATTACATCGGGCAAAAAACCGCGATCAGTTCGCTATCAAATCTTTGTTTGCAGTGCGACCGAGGGACATCCAACGGGCTATGCTAGATATCAATCCTGCTATTGTTCATTTTTCTGGACATGGAACAGGGGATGAGGGTTTAGTATTTGAAGATGAAACAGGTTCGACAAAGCTAGTCGATGGAGAAGCTCTAGGGGGACTGTTTGAACTGTTTGCAGAGCAAGTACAATGTGTTGTTCTGAATGGCTGTTATTCGGAAGTACAAGCAGAGGCGATCGCGCAACACGTTAATTATGTAATTGGGATGAAAAAGGCGATCGGAGATAAAGCTGCAATTGAATTCGCTGTCGGTTTTTATGATGCTCTAGGAGCAGGAAAACCAGTAGAATTTGCTTATAAATTAGGTTGTGCAGCAATTCGGTTAGCAGGTATTTCAGAGCAACTCACCCCGGTTCTCAAGAAAAAGTCAAATATTGAAAAGACAATTTCTATTGAAGAACCGCTAACAGTCACGAACAAATCAGAACCAGAAGAACTAAACGACTCTGACAGAAAAATACTGACAGACCTCCTGATACGTAGTGGACGTGCAGAATATTCCGCACGCAAAGCACTTTGTATCAGAATTGGAATTGACCCAAATAAACTGGAATTTTTAAGACAATCAACCGATGCTAACTTTGCTTTAGAGCTAATTGACTATTTACATAGTACAGATGATCAGGAAGCTCTTGGGAAAGTCTGTAACGAAATTCAAGTTGTGTTTAAAAGAGGAAAATACGCGGCTGATTTGGAAAATATTCAATCAAAACTCAACGTTCAACTGTAAATAGCATCTAGGAGTAAAAATATGTCAACGCAATTGCTTTTGGACGAAGATGATATAAAAGAATTAACAAAACTAATGCTCGTAATGATCGAGACCCAAGAGTCAAGAAAACAAATATGTAGAGACCTTGGCATCAACCCCCACGAAGTCTCGTTTATCATCGGGACTTCAGATGATACATTTTGTACAGAGTTAATTGACAGTTTAAATCGGTTTGGCTATCAAGAATATATTTGTAAGCTTTGTTGCGATAAATTATTTCCTATCTTGAATAAATCAGTATATAGCCATCGTATATCCACCTTAAAAAAGATTGTAGAAAAACTCAATTGTAATTGTAATCAGGAAACAAAAAATTATCCAATCCCAACTGTCCCTAATCTAGATGAATCAAAACCAGAATCATGGTTTACAAGGATTGGCAAAACTAAAAACTTTATAGCATTTTCGTTAGGCGCTGGTTTTATTAGTATATTGCTTGGGATATTACTTTATCCAAGAAATCATCCAATCATTGCCAATGTCGATCCTCGTTTACCTACACCTCCTGCTATTGATAAGGTCAAAATTAAAAAAGGTGATGTAGTTGAGGTTCGTCCTGACAAAGATTTTAAGTGGGCTTGTGAGCCAGATGCAAAAAATCCGGTAGGACCTGGCGGTGGCCGTGATTTTGACAAGGGATACATGCTACCGAGTGCACCTTTCTGTTCATTGATTGCCAAAGTTGGCACAGGTGCATGGTATTCTCTTGCGGATACAACTACGTTTACTGCTGATAATTCAGGAAGTCTTTATTTGACAGCTAACGATGTTAAACCAAGCAATTGCCCACTGGATGACAAACAGGAATGTTATTCGGATAATCAAGTAATTAAAAATCCAATCGTGACGATTCAGATCCGCAAGTAGGACTCTATTAAGAATAACAATAAACTTCACGAATACTTTTCTCGTAACTCAGAAAAAACTTGAGATGATGGTTCTCCAATGGCTGTTTTGCGATTAATATCCTCCAACCGTTGGGTTAATTCCGTATCCCAAGCCATTTCTAGATTATCATCTATACCCTCATCTAGAGAATGAATTAAAAAGTAGGCAATTTCAGCACGTTCTTTTGCAGAAAGCTGAGAAAGTTCGAGTTTAAGTTTTTCCGCAGTTTCACTCATGTTTTGCAGTCTGGGCAACAATTCTAATTGTAGACTCAAGGAATTGTCATTGCTTTACAGCCCAATGGCGATCGCGCTAAAACCAAATTTGTGTAGAACGTCTGTGAAATCTGCCACATCATAAAAATCTGCGATCGCGCACCCTAATTACTCAACAACGGCGCAACTGTGCCAACATAATTACAACTTCATCTATTGCTTGTCTCACAGTTGATGCTGGTAATGATGTTTGATTGACAATCACACTGAAAACGATAGGTTCATAATTGGGTGGATTCACATACCCAGCAAGGGACACCACACCAGTCATAGTTCCTGTTTTGGCTTGTACAATCCCTTCTGCGGGGGTGTTACGGAAACGAAACTTCAGGGTTCCTGTTTTCCCACCCACTGGTAAGGATGCACGGTAAACAGAATTTCCCGGACTTCTGGCAATTCCTCGTAACGTTTGCACCAAAGCTTCGGGACTAATTAAATTACGACGGGATAAACCGGAACCATCGTTAATAATATAACTAGTAGCATCCACTCCCAATTGAGTTAAGGTGGTTTTGAGTAATTCTAAACCTGCATCGGCAGTGGTTTGTTGGGGTTTGCGTGCTTGTCGAGTTCCTAGAGCGCGTAACAATGATTCTGCGTAAAGATTATTACTATCTAAATTTACCGTAGCAATTAACTCGGAAAGTGGTGGTGATTGTACGGATGCAAGTTGGCTTTCATTTTTACCACCAGTCACCAATGCTGTTTTATCCAATGAGATTTTTTCCCCAGCTAAAGCAGTACGAAAACGCCGCAAAAAATAAAAACCAGGGTCTACTACTGGTAATGCAACGTTCATCGGGTCAGCATTGGCGGCTAAATTGCCTTGAATACGTAAAACTCTCCCAGACAGTTCACGGGTAATATTGATTGTATTGGGCTGGTTATTGGCTACGGTGGTGGATTGATTAATCACCTGCCACAGTCGCGCTTCGTTGGCATCATTCCAGGCGATCGCAACGTTACGCCCTACGGCTTGGGGTGATAATTTGATACCAAAAGTATTCTCATTCACCATGAAACTACTGATAGGCGCGCCGTAATCGGAGTAAATATCTTCCCATTGCCAGGTGGGGTGAACAATATCACCTTGAATCAAGCCCTCGTCGGCGTTTAATGTTTTGATACTCTGAATACCCCTTTGTTTGAGTTGCTTTGCTAAGGCTTGTAACTGGGCATTTGTTAAACTGGGGTCGCCTCCACCCACAACTCGCATATTCTCGGCATTGCCATAGACAGTAGTGCGGAAACGGTAACTAGAACCGAGAGCTTGCAAAGCTGCGGCAGTGGTGAGTACTTTGGTGACGGATGCGGGGGTAAAGAATTTTTTGGAATCACGATTGTAGAGTGTTTGGTTAGATCCTAGGGGCTGTATCAAAATACCCCAACGGGCACGGGTAAACTGAGTGCGATTCACTACAGCGTCTATGGCACTAGTTAGTTGGGCAGGGCAGAAGGATGTTGTGTTAGCTGGGGCAACTGGTGTGGTTGGGCTTGGGGGTGTTTCTGTGGGAACTACAACCTGTGCTTGGGCGATTTCTGAGGTTAAACCCAGGGGTGTACTGATAAATAATAGTAAAAGGCTGGTAGTAATTTTTCTGAATCTCATCTTGCAAACTATTGCCAGAGTAGGGTGAGTTATATTTTCTAAGGAAAGCATTGCTAAATCTAATACTTCAGGGGGGTGCTGCAAAAAAAATGCTCACGCCATTATAAAATCAAATGACGATTAATCTGATGTAGATGTGGGGTATAGGGTGTGAATAGATTCTTGTCTAGTATTGCTTTCTTATTTTCAACTGTGGCATTGTTGGCAAGTGGCTACGCTGCTTATGAGGTGTTTATGTTACGGCAAGCCATGACAACCCTCCAGTTAGAAAGGAATGCAGCTCCTACTAGTAGTAATCCAACACCGACAACGACAACGACAGCGATCGCCACTAATTCACCAACAGAAACTGCTGCGACTCCCACTCCTGACGCATCTCCCACAACTAATACTGGTATCCAACCAGGGGAATTTGTGCAACCCGCATTTGGTGGCAAAGCACAAGTGGAATTACTTTCTGTGAAGCGCATCAAGGATCCGAAAACAGGCAACCGGGATGTGGTAAATGTGCAAATGCGGATTCGCCGTGTGGCTAAGGATGACGTGGAAACTGGTGGGATATACACCTATGATACGAAAGCTCGTAATCCTGATACCAGCGAAACCTATGAACGGGTAGATACCAGTCGCGCAACGGGACAAGTTGATGTCTCTAATCTCCGTCCCCAAGCTTCTGCTGATGGTTATGTCTGGTTAAGAATCCCTGAGGAAGTCAAGACTATTGATATTTTTGTCCCCCAAACCGCAGCATTTAAGAATGTATCCATTTCTAGTTAGTGGTGTCCCATTAATTTTAAAGTTTGTAGTCAGGGCTTTAACCCTTAATTTGAGGGATAAATTACTCACTACGAACCCTTCAGAGGGATGAACCATTAGTCTGTTCCCAGTGATTTTGATGGATTCCTCCCTCCCCAAATTTTTCACAGAGCAGGGAATCTAACTAGGACTCCACAATTTGGGATAATTTATTTCTGGGTCTTCCCTGAAATACAGATAAAAGAAAAATTAACATCCTATGCTGATTCGCCATGCCGTAGAACAAGACTTACCTAGGATTGTGGCAATCTATAACGCGGCAATTCCCCATCGCATGGCAACTGCTGACTTAGAACCTGTAACAGTAGAAAGTCGTCGTCACTGGTTTAGTGGGCGATCGCCTTCCCATCGTCCCCTTTGGGTGATAGAAATTGATCACACCATTGCCGGATGGTTGAGCTTTCAATCATTTTATGGCAGACCTGCCTACCATGGGACTGCGGAAATTAGTGTGTATATTGCCCCTGAATACCACCGTCAAGGTTTAGGCAAAAAACTTTTACAAACAGCAATTTATCACAGCCCCAATTTAGGTATCAAAAATATTATCAGCTTCATCTTTGCTCACAACACACCTAGCTTAAAACTCTTTTCTTCCTTTTCTTTTCAGCAGTGGGGATACTTGCCAGGAGTCGCAGAATTGGACGGAATTAACCGTGATTTAGTCATCATGGGATTGGCAGTCATCGCAAATCGGGAATAGTTACAAGTCGAAATAACCTACTTGCCAAGAAATTAGGGGGTAGACCCCCTGATACGCAATTGCCAAAACCAATTATCATGCTAGGGAGAACGAAAATATATATGCTTTTATATACCTGAAGTTAAGAGCATATAGTATTTTTACGTAGAAAACAGAAAATTTTCATCCCACCACATAGGAGATGAAAATATGAAACAAATATATTTTCGTTTTTATATTAATGTTTGTCTAATTTCGGTATTGCCAATCCCCTAATTTCCCATCTAGAAATCAGGATGAAGTCACAGGGAATCATTGCCGAATTGCTTTCAGTTAAATGCGTAACAATAGTTAACTGCATAGCAATTAAGCTATGTTTAAAATACCAGAAGGTATATCATCAATATACTTATTTATGTCTCCAGAAATCCAAGATTCTCTCAACCAATATTTAGAAAAACTTTGCTTAAGTCGCCAATATCAGGACAGACAGCAGGAGATACTATGTCTAAATCAGCTTGCCGGTATCCATGAAAAGTTATTTGATTTTTCCCAAGCCTTGGCATACTATCAGCAATTGCTTGATTTGGCACAGCAAATATCTGATAAGGGGTGGCAAGAAATTGCCCTTTATCATCTGGGAAATTGTTATCGCGAATTTAGCCAATTTCATGAATCAATTGATTATTTTCAACGCTTAGTGACAACTACCCAGGAGACGGGAAATCGAGTCTTACAAATTGCCGGAATTTGGGGATTAGGAACGAATTATCAAAATCTGGGTGAATATTATCAAGCAATTGAATGCTTCCAAAATCAGCTCGCCATTAGTTGTGAAATCAACGAGCGGAGCTGGCAGAAAAGTGCTTTAGGTTCCCTAGGAAATGTCTATCAGTTTTTAGGAGACTATCAGCAAGCTTTAGGATATGAGCAAAAAGCTTTAGAAATTGCTCAAGAAATGATGGATATGAAATCTGAGGGCGATTCTCTCGCAAACCTCGGTAGTATTTATTTGCAATTAGAACAGTGGATGGTGGCAGAGGAATTATGTCATCAATCCTTAGCGATCGCCCAAAAAATCGGCAGCAAAAACCTGCTCATGGTGAGTTTAAGCTGTTTAGGTAGGGCATATAAAGGGCTGAAACAGTATCAGCAAGCTAAGGAGTATTTAACATCCGCTCTGGGAATTTCCCATGAAATTGGTGAAAAGCGGGTTCGCAGTGCGATTCTGCAAGAATTAAGTGATATTTGTAGCTTGACGCACCAGCTCCAACAAGCAATCAAATATAATACTGAGTCTTTGCATATCTGTAGACAAATCGGTAATCGTTTTGGAGAAGCTGCGGCTTTATCCAGAATTGCTGGTACATATCAGCACATCGGTAATATCAACAAAGCTTTGCAATATTACCAACAAGCTTTAGCCATTTCCCAAGAAATTGACGCAAGACAAAGCCAACAGCAGCTACTGTTTAATATTGGTGGCTTATTTTATCGCGATCGCCAATATGTCCCAGCCCTAGAATGCTTTAAATCAGCCCTATTACTCGTCAAACATGTGCCCAATGCTCCCGAAGAAGCCAAAATTACCCTGGCTCTAGCAGCAACCCTACATAAATTAAACAAACAAACAGAAGCGATTTTTCACTACCGTCAGGCATATAAAATCTATAAACGCCTCGGCAATGATACCCAAGCAGAGGAAATGTTAAATACCATGCATCAATTAATGAAGGAAGGAGTTTGACAGGGAATAGGGTACAGGGTTGACAAGGAGATATAGAGAAATATTTTTTCCTGCCTCCGGCTCTCAACTTTCATTTTTCCTTAAGATGTAGATGCGATAGCATTACGTTGGGTGTTTGGAGAATGGATATGCAAGGGAATTCTCAAATTAAACTTTTTTCGGCTTGTGCAGTGTTCACATGGTTAGCCATGAGCTTACCCCACGCTGCCAAGGCTCAAATCACGAGCAGCTACAGCAACGATTATCGCGCCTGTGTGGGACAACTCAAAAGCATCAAGGCTCCTCTTGAGTCAGCGGCTGAAGCTTGTGCCACGGCATTACGCCCTCGTGAATTATCTGGCTGTGTGGTGAAAATTGTCAAGAATCGGTATAAAGACGTACCTTACGAAAATGCATTACCCGCTTGTGAGAATGCACGTCGCCCTGGAGAACTCTCCAAGTGTGTGGTTGGTATTTTCAAGTATGGTAAGGAAGTCGATGACCGTAGTGTCTTAAATCACTGTGGAAGCAGTTTGTTACCAGTGGATTTTGCTCACTGTGTAGTAGGGTTGCGAGTAGAAACAGATATTGATGCTTTAAAAGCTATGGATATTTGTATTGACGGCAACGATAAAATCGCTGGTTCTTCAACACCGGGTTCTTTCCAACCAACTTTTGAAACAAATCCGGCTCAACCTGAACCACAACCGGAAGCACAACCAGAAGCACAACCGCAACCTGAACCACAACCGGAAGCACAACCGGATATCAAACCACAAAAGTATTAGGTAAATAGGGGTAAAGGGGAAGGGTGAAACAAGTCAGAGGGGACATAGATATTTTTTATCTCCTCTGTCAACTGTTAACTTTTCCCTGTCACCCATTACCTCAACTATCAATCCTCTTTTTTCCCAAAAACCATCTGTAAAATCATCGGAATACCACCATCTTGGTGATATTTATCAGCCCAAGCGCGAATCACTTCATCTAGTTCTTCTAAAGCTGGGGAGATGTTATCTGGTGGGATATCTAATTCTTCTAAAACTCGCATTGTGTTTGCCAATCGCTCAGCCCAGTCACGCATCATACGGAAATACCGAGCGGTATCTTCCACCATAATGTATTGACGTTCTTGATCATCGGCGGGAGCATAAAACGGACGAGTTAGGGCATAGAAAGGCATTCCCCAGGGTGAATCAATCCGGGTGACAGTCCCAGAATACAGCAAACGCCGCTTAATGTGCTCTGCAAGAGCTTCGCTGAGGGGCATTTGATGCTCTTGGGGTAAGTCTTCTTGAGAACGCTTATGTAAAAACTCGATTAATTCCAGAAATTCAAAGGAGGTGATTAATTGAGCATCAGGCAGATTGGGTGGAAGTTTTTGCTCGATTTGCCGTTTTTCTTCGCTTGTCAAGCTAGTTCCAGGGATGCGCGATCGCCCTGGTCGCCAAGGGTACTTTTCCATCCAAACATAGGGAAACTGAATCAGATAACGGGGTTCTTGGGAACCTAGCATCTTCAGCAATTTACCCTCAGTCAAAGCCTGCCTGACTTCCTCAACAATGATTTTGACACGCTTCGGCTCTAGGTGATGCAAATGCCCTGTCATTCGCAAGTTTTGCCCTTGCTCCAAATAGGTCATATAAATAGCACACTTTGCCGCCGTTGCCGCCGCATCTAAGAAAGCCCCATGCCGATGCCCACTGGTTCGCATGGCACTAAAAGCTAAATAAAGCATGATCTGATCCATCGCACTGGGACCGAGACGCTTGATCAGATCGATGTCGTTACTCATATTACAGACAGTTAAATAGCACGTTTACACAGTAATGAGCCAAAGGAAAATTAAGTGAAAGTAAGTAGTATACACCCGACTAGGGCGTGATGTCTTCACTTGAGATTATCTATTATGCGTTAAGTATGGGTAGAGTTGGTAGTCATATTTGTGAAATTATCCGTATTTTCTGCTAGAAAATTATAAACTTTGAATGAGTCAAAATCATTATCTAATCAGCATTTGCTGTAGATTCTATCTCAAATAGGGGGTGAAAGCACCTGTATACAAGTCAATTGCGTGCAAACTAATTGCTACCTGATACAGAAACCCAGTCACCACCAGCCTAGCCCAGGGATATACAGCAAAAAAAGAGTATTTTTTTTTACTAAATACTGAGGAGACATTCTCAGGTGTGTGGCTTTTTGGTGGTTATTTTATTTTTGTCCATCGTAGCAATTAGTGCATCACCCATATGTTTAAATAAATACAAATTTTGCCAATTGGGTAGCAAAGATACAATTATTTGCAATTGGCAGTAGGGACAAGAGGAATCATTTTATTCTTGAACCCATACAGAGACGGAACCACCAGCACAATGGAACTCGCCCCATCCCGCTTCATTGGTATAAATTGGTTGGGAAATATTATCTGTAATATCTACAAACTTGGTATTAGGTTTACCAACTTCCATCCATTTAAAACCTGGCGCACCGTCACTCATAATCACTGCCATTGCTTTCGGGTGCTGTTCGTCACCGAGTCGTGTCCAGCCGATGGTATTGTAGTGGTCGAAGTAATCATATTGTGCGCCATAGGCGTAATTATGGCGTGCATAGAGTAATTTATCTATGACATTACGATGAGCAGGGAGGAAAATTCGATAGCGGTTTCCATCTCGTCCCCAATCTTCGTATTCTGCACCGTAGTAATCAGCGTAGAACACACAAGGATATCCCTCACGACGGAGCAAAATGATTGCATATGCCAGGGGTTTAAACCAGGGTTCAACTACCGATTCTAAGGCTTGCAGGGGTTGGGAATCGTGGTTTTCCACAAAGGTGACGGCATGGGTCGGTCGTTGCTGCATCAAGGTACTATCTAAGATGCGGCGCATATCGTAGTTACCACCGGCACGGCTAGCATAATGGAAGTTGTAATGCAGAGGTACGTCAAAAGCTGACATTTTGCCCCCCACAGTGTCGAGATACCAATGGATATCATTGATTTTAGGAACCCAGTATTCCCCGACAGCGAATAACTCTTTACCTGCGTATTGCTCTAGTTCATCTAACCACTGAGGGAAAAACCAGGCAGAAATGTGCTTGATGGCATCAATACGGAAACCATCGATACCAGTTGTATCGAGATACCATTTACCCCAACGGATAATTTCTTCCCGTACCCAGGGATTTTGAAAATCGATGTCACAACCCATGAGGTAAGCAAAGTTACCCTTCTCTAGGGCAACATAATCATCAAATTGTTTACCTTCAAGGAGATAAATAGTACCGCGATCGCCACTGTTATATTCGTTATAATCGACAGCATCGAAATGATGCCAATGCCATTCAAACTGGGAATATTTGCCCTGTCGTCCGGGAAAATGAAAATGGGTATAGGTTTTAATTTCCTGTAATCCGCCTTTGGAATTTAAGCGATTATCTTGAGAATAGGGGGTTGCTTTGCAGGTTTCTGGAGAGTCTGCACCCATTTTGTGATTGAGAACCGTATCCCCATAAACTTGAATCTTCGCTGCTTGTAATCCTTTTATGGCATCTAAATACTGTTCACGGGTTCCATACTTGGTACGAATTGAATCTTTTTGTGAAAATTCACCTAAATCAAATAAATCATATACCCCATAACCGACATCACTTTTACCCGCCATGCCTTTGTATGCTGGTGGTAGCCAAATTGCAGTAATTCCAGCTTTGGCTAATTCTCCCGCTCTACTTTTGACTTCTTGCCACAACGTACCATTGTCGGGATTATACCAATGGAAGTATTGCATGATTACGCCATTTACATCTGCCATGATTCACCTCTGATGATGGGGATTGTCTGAGGATGATGCTATCTCAGAGTTCTGATATCGGGGATCTGAGTACTAGCTCTATCGCCACTTTGGTGGAGCATAGCTCTATCACCATCCTGACAAAATCAATATTGTATAACTTAGTCCAAGCTGTTGTGCCCATGATACATCCTTGCCTGCTCTGAGTTATCAAGAAGACAAGAGACAAGATTTTTTAATGTATCCCATAACACATATACTTGCTGACTTGCTGTTATATTTTCCCAACCATCAGTGATAACATTTTTTTGGAGATAAGCTACTAGTACAGGGCGGCTGAAATGAACCACCCATTCCAAATGTCTGAAACACTTGCAGCAAAGTAATACCAATTTGAAACAACATACGACACATGGACAAAACCCCTCCCCGAAATCGGGGAGAGTGCCCGATAGGGCGGGTGGGGTATTTTTTGAATCGGTATAATTACGAATTGCGAATTACGAATTCCGCGTATCGGTACTAGTGTACGGCTGCTAAAGCATCAACCCCATCACTTACTAGATTGCCATCTTCCATATAAATAATTCTATCGGCAATATCTAAAATCCGATTATCGTGGGTGACTAAGAGGATTGTACAGCCTTGTTCTTTAGCTAATTTCTGCATTAATTCCACCACATCTCGCCCAGATTTTTTATCTAAAGCAGCAGTTGGTTCATCAGCTAAGACTATTTTGGGTTGATTGACTAATGCTCTAGCGATCGCCACCCGTTGTTTTTGCCCTCCAGATAAATTATCAGGATAGTAATTTGCGCGATCGCCAAGTCCAACTAACTCTAACATTGCCTGGGAACGTTGCATCATCTCCTTGACAGGAATTCCCCGATGGACTTCTAACCCCATGCGTACATTTTGAATTGCCGTTAGACTACCGTGTAAATTATGTGCTTGGAAAATATATCCATGGCTTTTACGTGCTGCGGTTAATTGTTTGGCACTAGCTCCACACAGTTCTTCACCTAATATTTGTAAGCTACCAGATTGGGCAGAACGTAAACCTCCGACTAAGGTGAGTAAGGTTGTTTTACCTGAGCCAGAGGGACCTGTCATAATAATAATCTCCCCGGCTTGGATGTTGAGATTAATATCAAATAAAACTTGTTTGCGTAATTGCCCACTACCAAAAAAATGATTGAGGTTGGTGACGGAGATAACTGTTGAATTGGGATTATACATCATTTTCTCCTACACAAATTATCGATGATTAATAAAAGATATATATTTTATTTTCAAGTTTAGACATAGCATTTAAAACATATCTGCGGGGTCGGCAGATTGGACTTTTCTCGTAGCCACAGCCCCAGAAATAATACACATAATAAATGTTAAAATTAAAACTTGAATTGCCCTAGCTACAGTCATAAATAGGGGTAAGTTAGTCGCATTCCGTGTCAATGCATATAAACCTGTAGATACAGCAGCACCAGGAATGAAGCCTAAAATCGCTAAAATTAAAGCCTCTTCAAAAACTACACCTAATAAATAGGCATTGTTATATCCTATGGCTTTAAAAGTAGCATATTCCTTCATATGGGCATTAACATCTGTAGAAAGGACTTGATATACAATAATTATTCCGACTAGAAACCCCATGGTGACACCTAGGGTAAAAATAAAACCAATAGCTGTATTTTTTTGCCAATAATCTTTTTCAAAGGCGATAAATTCTGCCTTGGTAAGAACTTTAATATCATCCTGAGGCAAGTATTGTTTTAAACTTGCTGCTACCTTTTCCGGTTCGTAACCTGGTTGGAGTTGAATTAACCCAATACTGACACTTCCCGCATCTCGTTTGCCAAAGAGTCTGAGAAAATTCTGATCACTTGTGAATAGGCTACCATCTGCGGCAAAAGATGCACCGACTTTGAACATACCTGCAATGGTAATGGTGCGTCGCTCAATTTCCGTCTTCACAGACTTTCCTATTTGCAGTTGGGCGATCGCCTGTTTATAATCTCCCCGTGATGCTCCATCAAACAGGTAGGTGTCGGGCAATTTCATCACGTTTAGCTGACGGTTGACTTCCGGAATGTTAAAAGCTGATTTGTCAGGATTAAATCCCACAACTAACATTCCTGTTTCTTTGCGAGTTTCAGGATTTTTCCAAGTAATATTATTGACATACATTGCTTCTGCGGATTTGACTCCCTCCACATCCATCGCTTGAAATAAACGTCTGCGAGTGAAGGTAGACATATCTGATAGGTTGCGAGCTTGTTTGCCAACAATCACCACATCTGCCTGTAAATCCTCGTGGAGACGAGTTGCACTTTTATACAATGCATCCTGAAAACCCAACTGCATAAACATCAGCACATCAGCAAAGGCAACTCCTGATAATGCCACTAAAAAACGACTTCTTTCTTTACTTAACTGCAACCATCCGAGGGGAGTACGTCGCTGAATTTGATTAATTAAGCCAATCATAGTTATTCCTCAATTAGGGAGCGCAAGTAGGGGTAAGAAGCAGAAGTCTTACTCATTACTCATTACCCATTACTCACTGCTCAATTACTGCCTTAATTTGCAGATTAGTGAATTTGGCAGCTTTCTCTGTGGATGCTGCATCTAATTTGATGTGTACTTCAATAATTCGAGAGTCAATATTATCGCTGGGATCGGCGTTAATAATATTTTGACGCTTCACTTGCCAGCCAATTCTATCTACCTTACCTTGCAATTCTCCAGGGATGGAATCACTCGTCAAGCGTACTATTTGCCCCGGTTTGACTTTGCTGATATCGCTTTGATAGACTTCGGCAACGGCATACATCTGATTTGTACCGCCCATGTCTACAATACCGTTACTGGAAACTATTTCTCCCGGACGGGTATGAATTTCAAATATGACTCCTTCCTGGGGCGATCGCACATAAGCTTGGGCTAGGTTTGCTTCTGCACGTTTCACGGAGGCGATCGCCTTGTCTAATTCCGCTTGAGCAGCTGTAATGTCTGTGGGGCGAATTTCTGCAATTTTATTCAGAGTCGCCTGAGCAGATGATACTTGCTCTGTACCAGTTGTCTCAATTCTTGTCAGTACTGCCCTGGCTTCGTTAATTTGCTTGCCACCAGTGGCTGTCACCCGTGCTAAATTAGTTTGCGCTTCGCTGATTTGTTTTTTCCCTGTGGTATCAATTCGTTGCAGTACTACCTGCCCTTCCTGAAGTTGTTGTGTCAGGGTATCCACATTCAAGCGCTTGGTATCGTACTGCGACTGGGAAATTGCCCCTTCTTTGTATAATTTCTCGTATCTCTGATACTCTGCTTGGGCATTATTGACTTCTGCTTGCAACTTTCTAATGGTGGCTTTCTGAGCCGCAGTATCGCCCTCCCACTGTGCCTGTAACCTTGCCAGGGTAGCCCTTTGGGCTGATTTATCTCCTTCCCATTGTGCCTCTAGTCTTGCTAAAGTTTCTCTTTGGGCTTGAGCATCACCTAAGGATTGGGCTTTGCTACGGGAGATTTCCGCTTTCTGGGCTTGAATTTCTCCTAGCTTTGCCCCTGCTTTCACCTGAGCTAAATTTGCTTGGGCAACTTTTACCTGTTCTTTCGCTTCTTGTAGGGCAGCTTGTAGGCGATCGCGGCTATCTAAAATTGCCACAACTTGCCCAACTTTTACCCTATCCCCTTCTTTAACTAATAATTTTTCTACCCGATTGCCTTCAGTACTACTAGGTGCAGATAGCTTAATGACTTTCTCTTTCGGCTCTAATCTTCCTAGAGCTGTAACTGTTTTTACCTCTTGCTCTACCAAAGGAACTTCAGCCTTCTGTTTCTGCGCACTGCGAGAGCCTAGAAAAGTATAAGCACTAATAGAACTGGTAATTAATGCTGCTGTAATCGCTAGTGCTACGGGTGAGCGGAAAATTGACTGGAACGAACCACCCTCAAACTTTAAGTTTTGTGTCATACAATTCCCCTCGGAAAAAGAGAACTTTTAGCTACCGGTCGCAGATAGCTAAAAATCCCCGGCATCTGCTGAAGCATGAAACTAAACAGTTTAGTTCTGCTAGAATTAATCTAAACTAAACCGACTAGTTTAGTCAAGGGGAATTACCCAAGACCTTGAGATGATTAGAATTCAAGAGCAGGAAAGCTTGATTCATAGCCTGTTTCCAATCCTTATCCTTGCTCTGAGATAACCACTCCATGTAAAAATGTAGAACTTGATATAGGGGAAGGTGACAGTAAAATCCCTAGGAGAAGGCAAAAAATGAATTGTGAGTGAAGAGAATTAAATTTATTCAACTATTTGGCATGATTTAGGGATAATAAGCATATGAATATGACACGCAGTAAAATAACAGATATAGAACGCACTAATTCCGCAGACAAGGTAGACCAAATACTTCAAGGGGCAATGCAGGAGTTTTTGGTACATGGCTATGCTGGTACAAGCATGGATAAGGTTGCATCTGCCGCAGGAGTATCGAAAGCTACTGTTTATAGCTATTTTCAAGATAAGAAAAGTTTATTTGAAAGTTTAATTCAGCAAATCGCCGAACAAAAATGTCAAGCTGTGTTTGGCAGTTTACCGTCGGAGGGTGATCCCTATATGTTGCTGAGGCAACTGATGGTGAATGGTTTAGACAGAATGATGCAGGATGACGAACATCGTGCGTTTATGCGGGTGTTAATTGGTGAGTCGGGACGTTTTCCAGAATTGGCTCAAGCATGGGTACAGTATGTGATGAAACCTTCCTTACCCATTCTCTGTAAATTCCTAGAGCATCCAGATTTAAAAATATCCGATCCAGAAGCAACCGCTCAGGTGATAGTGGGTAGTTTAGTACATTTCATGATGACCCAGGAAATGCTCCACGGCAAAGATATTTTCCCCATGGATGGCGATCGCATTATCAATGCTTTGTTTGATTTGATTTGTAAAAACCGTGAAGAATCAGCCTGAAATATGGTTGAGAGAAATGAAGGAGGGGGAGTTTTCCCACCTCTTTCATGTTTTCAGTAGCTCAGGATTGAGAAAACAGTTTTGTATACTGTTGCCTCTATTGGGAAAAGGCAGTTCTGCAATTACAGCAACTCATCTGTTGTTCAATCCTGTAATTTATTTTCCCCTATATGGTGTTGCAGGCAATGGGTAATCTGGATGCTAATTGTTGCGGCGACGTAATACATCAAGTAGGGTGGTAAAACTGGGGGGAGGGGTGGCGATCGCTTGAATTAATTCTCCAGAAATGGGATGCTGAAGTTGTAGCTTCCAAGCGTGCAGTGCTTGCCCTGGGAGGTTAACGCCCACGGAACGACCGGAACCATAAAGCTGATCGCCCACAATTGGATGCCCCAGTTGGGAACTATGAACACGAATTTGATGGGTGCGTCCAGTTTCTAGTCGAAACAAAACTAATGTATAATTTCCCATACGCTCTTCAACCTGCCAGTGAGTAATGGCAGACCTTCCGCCCTTTTCAACGGGCACTATAGCCATTTTTTTCCTATCTATCGGATGACGACCAATCGGTAAATCTATTGAGCCACTTGTATCCTTAGGAACTCCGTAAATTACCCCCAGATATTCTCGACGGGCAGTTTTTGCCTTGAGTTGTGCTTGTAGATGTTGGTGAGCTAGTTCGGTTTTGGCGATCGCGATCGCCCCTGTAGTGTCTTTATCCAAACGGTGAACAATACCTGGACGTTGTACCCCTCCAATCCCCGGTAAGTTCGGACAATGGGCTAGGAGTGCATTCACTAGAGTACCATCTGCATGACCAGGAGCGGGATGGACAACTAACCCCGCAGGTTTATTGAGAATCAGTAATTGCTCATCTTCATAGAGAATATCCAGGGGAATGTCTTCTGCGAGCAATTCTAGGGGTTCGGGTGTGGGGATAGAAAGAGACAGGCGATCGCCCAAATTTACCAACATTTTTTTAGAAGTGCAAATCTCCCCATTCAATTGCACATTCCCCTGCTCAATCAGTTGCTGGATACGGGAACGAGATAAGTCTGATAACTCCTGGGTAAGATATTTATCTAAACGTTCCCCCTGAGTTGCGACTTCTAAATAAAATTCATTCATTCAATTTGCAATTTGAGATTTTACTTTACCTTGGCACTTTGGCAGATTTTTTTTAAGTTTTTTTGACATGATTTACTGATACGGACAGCTTTTCTTGCCTAGTCTGAGTATCTGTCTTCACAAAAATCGACCAGATATTTAACCACCATGATGATATTTATTGGTCTTGAACAATCTGCAAGCATTTTTTTACAAATACACCCCCATGTATTGATTGATATCTTGCAAAAGAGAAACCATATCATCATACATTTAGTTGCAGAAATCATGTTTATATCTAATTCATATTTCTCTTAATTAATTAAAACTGTTTTCATATATCTTTGATTTTTTCTGACAGAATTGTTGTAATCTAAATATTAGCAAGTCTTGTACTCATCATCTACCATCATTCCCTTGATGTTTATCTTTGTCATTCTATATCCTTGAATCTTGCCATCACTCAACAGAAATACCCAAATTTGAGGATAGGGAATATTGCCTAATTTATCATTAGTGGTCACTGTCGATATCACTATGATGACTTACATAGGCAAGATGTTGTGTAAAGTATCACCATATCTACCCTCAATCCGGTAAGGCATAAATTGACCAGGAATTTAAGTTAGACTGAGGGGATAGGATTAAAGCTGAGCGAAGTCGAAGCTTTAACAGGATTGGAGGAATGTAGTGAACAACACTTTTTATTCTCCTGCTCATATTCAGAAGAGATTATTTGCTTATGGGTATAGCAATTAATTTGCTGTCAACTCAGTGATAACAAGCAACTTACTTGCATTCATTGTATAGATTAATTCCATTCTTGCACCCTAGACATGAAGATACTTCCTATTAATAGATATCGGTTTTATCAGGCACTGCAACCACTAACTCTATTGAAAAAAGTATCTAGCAAGTCTACCAGTGGTTGTCTGCAAGTCTTTACAGCATCAGCCTCTTGGTCAATATACATCCAAGATGGAAGATTAATTTATGCTAGTCATATCGACAAGATGTTTGAAATATTGTATCGAAACTTACATGATTTGAGTGAGAAAGTTCCGACTCTTCCCACAGGAATCAGGGAACAATTACGAGCAATATTTGAAACAGGGATAGATCACCAAGCCATACCGAATCCAGATTACCTGGCTATTTGTTGGTTAGTCAATCAGAAGTTATTGACTGTTAACCAAGCAGGAATCTTGATTGAGCAGTTAGCGGTGGAAACCCTAGAATCTTTTTTAAGAGTTCGTGAAGGTAGTTATGAGTTCACGACGGAGAGTTTTTTGGATGAAATGCCCAAATTTTGTTATTTGGATGTGCGATTGCTTGTAGAGCAAAGTTTGCAAAGAATGGCACGTCAACGACAGAAGACAGCAAATAATAACTCTCACCAGCAGAGTAACCCTTCTGCTCCCCTTAGGGCTAAATTTCCCCAAATTTCCTATCCATCAGCACAATCTCCTCCAGAAACAGCAGTTAAAGACAAGACAGCAAAGATAAGAGCAGACATCAAAAAAGTTAGGAAAACTGAGGAAACAGCACAGTACACAATTATCTGTATTGATGATAATCCCACGGTGATTAAAGCGATTACATATTTTTTAGATGATCAATTATTTTCCGTGGTAGGAATTAGCGATCCACTCAAAGCATTAATGCAGATGATTCGCTTAAAACCTGATATTATCCTGCTGGATATTGAAATGCCTAATTTAGACGGTTATGAGTTATGTTCCCTGTTGCGTAAGCACAATCATTTCAAAGGAACTCCAATTATTATGGTGACAGGGAGAACTGGTTTTATTGATAGAGCTAGAGCCAAAATTGTCCGTGCTTCCGGTTATTTAAGTAAGCCATTTACCCAGGCAGAGTTAATAAAAGTTATCTTTCAAAATCTGCAATCATGAAGAGCGAAATGAGTCAGGAGTAATGAGTAAGGAGTCAGGAGTAATTAGTCAGGAGTCAGGAGATTAATTTATCAGTCTAATTTTCTAGTTTACTGTAGTGCGGGCATCACTTCACTTCCTTCGAGGGCGTGCTTTCCTACTTCTTAAAATCAGCTTACCCGCTTCTTAAATTAGGGAGCGAGACGCTCCTAGTACATATTTTTACTCGTCACAAATTATGCAATAAATTATTAGGATAACTATATGATTATTCATACATCTAAAGATACCTTATTGACTTCAGAGATTCGTGATTTAAATACAGGATATCTAAAAGTTAAATTAAGTCCTCAGTTTATGGGAGCTTTCCCCGTCGAACAGGTTCAAGAAGTAATAGTAGTGGGATTAGAATCGCTAACAATTATCCCCAATATGCCTAGTTGTGTTCTGGGTTTGATGAATTGGCACAGTCGGATTATCTGGTTAGTTGATTTGCCAAAAATGTTGGGTTTAGAACTTTATCATGGCAAGCAGAAAATGTATAACGTGGTGGTGATTAATTGTGAACAAGGTGTATTTGGTTTAGTTGTACCAGAGTTAAAAGGAACAACAAGACTATTCACAGAAAATTTAGATAGTCATCATGGGAAAGTTGATAGCCATCTTTCTCCCTATATTCGAGGATATTGCCAACAAGCAGAAGAAAATTTTCTGATTTTTGATGTCGCAGCGATGATGCAGTCACCTATTTTACATCAAAGATAGTTTTGATTTTGAAATATTTTTTGTAGCCTAGGCAACTATTAAAGAATATGGAAAATGTTTAAATTTGTTTTTTGCAGTGCGAGCTTATAGTTCATTTTCTGCGGATTCGGGAGCAAGATATTACCAATATAAATCTGATTTGTGCAACAGACTAATGCTCTTAACCATTATCATTGCTGTATCATTTTTGCAAATTAAATAAATCTAATTCTATGCAATCAAAGATAATTAGTGAATTATTCTGGAAATAACTTCACTTTTGCTAATTTCCGCCCATCCATCTAGAGAATAGCTTGATGATTACCAGAATCGAAGTAGAGAATAGAAACGGAAATTTTCAACCGACTCCTAAGGTAAATTCCCACGAGACTGAAACAGTAATTCAGAGGAGTAATTATGCTGATTATTCCCCTGTGAATTATCTGTTAACTTGGGTAAAGCAAGCGAGTTTACGCACCAAGGCGATCGCCGTTGCTGTTGCCATCTCAACCTTACCTGTATTAGGGGTAGGAGGATTTACCTACTATCTGGTAAATAAGTCAATTTCCCAGGAAATTAGCCAAATCAAGACAGAGAAGACTTCCCAAGGTTTGCCAAATAACCACAGTCGGATGGTTGCCACCCAGCAGGAATTACTTCTCACCCTGACTATGGGAACCTTAATGACTGCTTTGTTAGTGGGAGCGATCGCGGCAATTTTAGCTAATCGTTTGACTTTACCGATTCAAGCAGCCACCTTAGCAGTCAAAAAACTCGCCAAGGGTAATTTAGATGCGCGGATTTTAGTACAGGGAGAAGACGAGGTTGCCACCTTAGGAGCTAGTATCAACCGGATGGCAGACCAAATACAAGATTTATTACGCAAACAAAAAGCTGAAGCGGAAAGACTCAAAAGCTTTACAAATATTCTCATCGCCATTCGCCAGTCTGCCAATACCGCAGATTTATTTGATACTGCCGTGGCAGAGGTAAGACAAGCATTAGGGGCGCACCGAGTAATTATATATCATTTTAATAACCACGGTCGGGGGCAAGTAGTTGCCGAATCCGCAGCTCCTGGTTTACCAGTCACCTGGGGAGAGACAATTGAAGACTCTGCCATTGCCAGGGAATTAATCGAAGCATACACAATTAATGGGGCGATCGCTGTCAGCAATTTACAAGAGGCAAACTTTGCTCCTGAACATTTAAAATTCATGGAGCGACTCCAAGTTAAAGCCAGTTTAGTTGTTCCTATCCTCAAAGACAATCAAATCTTTGGCTTTTTAATGGCACACTATTGTTGGGCACCCCATGTCTGGCAACCTTTTGAAATTAACTTTTTACGGCAATTAGCTGTGCAAATTGGTTTAGCTTTAGAGCGAGTCAACCTCCTAGAAGTTACCCAAGCACTTAAAGACTTTGCTATCCATCTTTCCGGCACATTCAGCGCCCAAGGTATTTATAATTTAGCGGTACAGAATATTCGTCAAGCTTTGAAGGTAGAGCGAGTCGAGATTTATCAATTTGATGAGCAATGGCAAGCTAGTATTTTGGCAGAATCCTTGGAAAAGGGAATTCCACCGAGCCACAATACCCTAGATTATGGGAGTTTTGCCCAGGAGTTAGAAAAATATCGCCAAGGAGGTGTGTTAGCAAACCAAAATATCTATCAAGCATCTTGGCAATCCTCCGGGGTAAAAGCCAATTTAGCCGCACCTATTTTACTAGGCGATCGCCTCCTAGGATTACTGGTAGCTCAACAATGTACCCGTACCCGCGTTTGGCAAGAATCAGAAATTGCCCTGTTTGAACAGTTCGCCCGGATGGTAGGATTAGCCTTAGAGCGGGCAAGTCTCCTCGAAAAAAATGCCAAAGCTCTCTCCATCGCAGAATTAGCTTCCCAACAACAACACCAGCAAACTCAACAACTGCAACAACAAATCCAGCACCTCACCCACTATATATCTAAAGCCCAACGGGGTGATTTAACAGTGCAAGTGCAACCTCAAGAGGGAGAAATTGCAGTCGTGGCAGATTTCTGTAACACCATCATCGAAAATTTACGAGAAATCGTTTCCTTGGTAAAAGTTGCAGCAACACAATTAAATACCGCGATCGCCGATAATTCTGGCTCCATTGGGCAATTAGCCATTGATGGTTTCAAACAAACCCAGGAAATTACCCGCACCCTCGACACCATCGAGCAAATGCGCTTAGCCATGAAAACCGTCGCCAAAAGTGCTAGATTAGCCGCAGCGATCGCCCGCAGTACCACCCCCACTGGAGAAATGGGGCATACAGCCATTGATTTAAGCGTCGAAAATATCTATAATTTGCGGGAAAATATGGCTGACACCGCCAAGAAAGCTAAACACCTCGGCGAATCCTGTCAACAAATTTCCCGTGTCACCTCCCTTATCCACCAACTATCCCTGCAAACCAACCTCCTCGCAATTAATGCCGGCATTGAAGCCAGTCGTAGTAGCGATAATCACCAAGGCTTTATTCTAGTGTCCGAAGAAGTTGCCACCCTCGCCGCCAAGAGTGCTGCCGCAACGGTCGAGATAGACGGGATTGTAGCCAATATTCAACAGGAAGCTCAAGCAGTAGTTCAGTCCTTAGAATTAAGCAATAGTCAGGTAATGGAAGTTACACGACTTGTAGAAGATAGCAAACATAGCTTGACGCAAATTCTCGATGTATGTCAACAAATTGATGAGTTAGTGCAGTCAATTTCCCTGGCTACGGTTTCCCAGGTACAAACCTCTAAGGAAATAACTAACCTGATGAAAGATATGGCAAAGGTATCAGAAATGACGGGAACCTCCGCTCGCAAAGTCTCTGCATCCTTACATAAAACTTTGGAAGTCTACCATTTATTACAAAGTAGTGTCGGTAATTACAAGATTAGTTAATTCGACTGGAGATTAAAATAATCTCTTACTAGCAAGCTTTGCCCGAAAAAGAAAAAGATACAAGCCCCTTCAGTGAACAGTTTAGTAACTGAATAGTGAGGATTGTCATTTTGATTTTTTTAAGGGGTTGACTGTTGTTGTGCAGCTTGTGTCACCTCTTCAACAGTCAATTCTAACTCCTGGGCAAACTGAATTTCGACAAAGTAAATTGGTTTTTCCTCTACGTCTGGAAGAAATACACCGTCAATACGAAAAGCTGTTTGCTTAACTTCCACTGATGAGAATTCATATCCTGTAGCAGTTGCGGCAGAATTACCAATCAATTCAAAGAAAATATTGGGAAACTCTTGAAATAGGCGATAAAATATGCTATCTGTTTTCACTCACTGAAGTATTTTAGGCAGAGGCTGATAATTCCCCAATTTACCATACCGCCCACATCAATCTGTTACTAAGTGTAATTAAGCTTACTCAGTATATACGCCCATAGGTTTGTGTGAGTTAGTACAGATGAACGCAGCGATCGCCAATATTCCCGGCATTCTTTTGCCGATTGAGGAGTTTATCAATAAATACTTTTCGGGAGTGAGCAGAACCAAGAATGAAGCTACAAACCAAATATAGACCCCAATTTCATCTTTGACGTGTCAAGGGAGTCATAGCTTAAATGCACTAATTTTTTAACCCACGAATCAATTCTGGGAAACAGATAGATGTCAAACTGCAAATTTTTCCTTGAAAAAAGTCATCATTTTTGATTCCCTATCACAGCCAAAAGCTTGGGGAAATCACTTTTCAAGCATAAATTATTCAACATCGGTAAGCATAATCTGAGAAATACCAACGTCACGCAGCAATTTCTTCTCGCACCTGGGCAACAAAATTCGAGAGAATTTGTAACCCGATATTAGAAGATTTTTCGGGGTGAAATTGGACTGCAACTAAATTATCACGAGCAACTGCGGCAGTGATAGATTGACTGCCATGGGTGACAGTAGCAGCACGCACCGTAGTATCCAGGGGGTCAACATAGAAAGAATGAACAAAATACACCCAAGGATGGGGTGCTAAATATTCCCAAAGCAAACATTTTGGTTGGGTAAATTCCAGCTGATTCCAACCCATATGGGGAATTGTAATTCCCGGTTCGGGACGGAAACGACGCACCTTACCTTTAATAATTCCGAGTCCAGGTTCATGTCCTTCCTCGGAAGATTCAAAGAGAATTTGCAGTCCTAAGCAGATACCTAAAAAAGGTTTGCCAGAAGATATTGCCGCTTTGATGGGTTGTTCTAAACCACGCGACCTTAAGTGTTGAACTGCTGGGTCAAAAGCACCCACACCGGGCAAAAGAACAGCATCTGCTAGTTCCATTTCCCGTGCCGAATCTGTAATTTTAGGTGTTGCACCAGCTCTTTCTAAACCTTTACAGACTGAATGCAAGTTACCCATGTCGTAATCAACGACTGCAATCACCGCCATTTTTACCTGCTCCCGTTCAAATTATTATGGAGGGTAATTCTATTTTAAATAATAATTCCTATGTCGAAAAGATTTCTATTAACTTCTTTTGATATTTGGTTGCCCCATCACCAATCAAATTCCTCTGATGATTTGTTGACTCAGGTGAGTAAACTTGAGGGAATATCTCATGATTTAACTTGTCTGAGACTTCTACCAGTAGATATTGCCCTAGCTAGTTCTCAGGTAATCGAAAAAATCCGCGAACTCCAACCCCAGGCTATTATCTGTTGTGGCATGGCAGAAAAGCGATCGCAATTAACGGTAGAATCAAATGCGAGTTGTGGTGAGGCAGTTTTACAAACAACGGTGGATTTACAAAATTTGCTCGCCCTCTCCGAGAATGTCGGAATCAGTCACGACTGCGGTAAATTTATCTGTGAAGGTCTATATTATTCCGTGTTAGATTACCTGAATAGGCAGCAAATCAAAGTCCCCTGCATTTTTGTCCACGTTCCTATTTTGACTGAGGATAACTTATCTGAGATTACCCGCGATTTTCTATTAATTATTCACCAGTTGGCACTTTCGTAAATTGGATTACGTCTGGATGAGGAAAAAAGTATGTAAGTATATGTTGCCATTCTTACTGATTCTGCCCATCGCCCAATCAAATATTCAACCCATCGGGGAGGAAATTATCCAGATTCAAGAGGTACTACCTCTTCCTGGAAAATTGGATATTATCCCAACTTTTAATAGTAATAGTCCCGAAAAGGTATTAGAAGAAGGTATTTTACTTTCAACTTTTCCCTCCCAAGGTAAGAAAGCACCCACTGCACACCTGAATTTTCCCTTTCGTGGCAGATTTGATATTTTTGCCCACCACATCGCGGAAGCTCCCTCACCGGATAATTTAAGGACATTATATTTAGGTGTGATGCTGCATAATCCGGGGAGAAAACCTGTAAAAGTCAAGGTTTTCCAAGCAGCGAGTTATTTAAGTCAACCGGATGCACCTTTTATTCAGTTACCCAGTTTCAGCGATAATTGGTTAGGAAATGTCTTTGCTGGACCTGGCGATCGCGTCATGAATGAGGTACTCAGAGGACAACGACAAAATAATTTTCCTGCCGAAATTACCATCCCTCCCCAAAGTAGTCAGATGGTGATGAATGCACCCATTCCCGTGAAGGGACTCAACCCACCTCTCAATGGTCGCTCTGCCTTGATGCGTTTATGGAGTAGTGGTAAAGTCTATGCGGCGAGTATGGCGATGTTTGCTCCCACTAATTCTGATGGTACAGAGCGATCGCCCAATGTCCAAGAATGGCAAAATCTCTTAAATAGCGGCGATTTATCCACACCCAGAGATAAGGTACCCACACCCCCAGGTCAAACACCTATTATCTATGGTCGTGTCGCTGGTGTCGCCCAGGGTTCCCGATGGCGAGCTTTTATTACGGATAATCCCCAAGTCAAATATCTTACCATCCCCCAAGCTGGTCAAGCTTATTCCTACGCTCTCAGCACCGTTGATGGAGGTACCCTTGGTACGGGACAGGTGCAAAGTGCGCCCATGTTAGCCCGTTACCCCGATACCGCTTACCGTGCCCATGGTAACTATGGTATTCAATATAGCCTCAAGCTGCCTTTGTATAACAAAACACAATCAAATCAAAAAGTGACAATTTCCTTGCAAACACCTATCAAAGAGGAAAACCTGAAAAAAGGTGGTTTGCGCTTCTTCAGTACACCTGCCAAGCAAACCTTCTTCCGAGGTACGGTCAAGCTAAGTTATAAAAATGACCAGGGAGAACTCCAGGATAAGTTTTTCCACTTAGTACAAAAACGCGGGCAACCAGGGGAAGCTCTCGCAACCTTGCAGATGAAACCAGGGGACAAACGACTGGTGGAAGTGGATTTACTCTACCCACCGGATGCTACACCACCGCAAGTATTAACTGTAACAACAGATAGGAACTAAGGAACGCAAATCGAAGCGGAAGGCGGGGTATTTTTCCTATTTCCCCACAATTCTGAACTGAAGTTTGAAAATTGCTACATATTCCAAATTTCCGTGAACCAGGCAGACAGAAACAGGCTCGGAATGTGAGAATATTTATACTTTGATAGTTTTGCCAAATTGACCTATGATGCATCCTTCTTTGCAAAGTGCATTTGCTAGCCGTCGCGCTCTGAAAGTGATTAGCGGTTTACATAATTTTGACGCAGAACGTGTAGCGGCAACAGTAAAAGCTGCACATTACGGTGGTGCAACGTTTCTGGATATTGCAGCAGATGTCACGTTAGTGCAATTAGCGAAGGGATTGACAAATTTACCAATATGTGTATCTGCTGTAGAGGCTGAAAAATTTGTGCCCGCAGTGGCAGCAGGTGCAGATTTGATTGAGATTGGTAATTTTGATGCTTTTTATGCCCAGGGGCGGAGATTTGAAGCGGAGGAAGTGTTAGCTTTAACTTACCAGACTCGCTCCTTGCTGCCAGAAATTACCTTGTCGGTGACTGTTCCCCATATTTTGACTTTAGATCAACAGGTACAACTGGCTGAGGATTTGGTGAAAGCGGGGGCTGACATCATTCAAACCGAAGGTGGTACAAGCAGTCAACCCAGCCACGGGGGAACCTTGGGTTTAATGGAAAAAGCTGCTCCTACCCTAGCGGCAGCCTATGAAATTTCCCGTGTCGTCTCAGTACCTGTGCTTTGTGCTTCCGGTATTTCCAATGTTACCGCACCCTTGGCGATCGCGGCTGGTGCTGCGGGTGTTGGTGTCGGTTCTGCCATCAATCAACTCAATAGCGAAGTGGCAATGATTGCTGCTGTGCGGAGTTTAGTGGAAGCATTAGCAACCCCAGTACAGACTAAGGTGTAAGTATTCCTTGGGGAATATCGCACAGGCACAATGCCTGTGCCACAATCTTGGAAGGAACGACTAAAAACAATCCTTTAAGCTATAAATTACCTGTTGTTGTTGCTCCTCAGATAATTCTGGGAACATCGGCAAGGATAAAACTTCATTTGCTCCCTGCTCCGATATTGGTAATTGCCCTACTTGATAACCTAGGCTTTCGTATACAGGTTGCAGGTGTAAAGGACGGGGATAATAAACCATAGTATTAATTCCTCGTTCCTGGAGTTGGTTGCGTAGCCAATCCCTGCGCTCATCCAGCACACGAATGGTGTATTGATTCCACACACCTTCACCCCCAGACAATTCCTGGGGAATAGTAATACCAGAAATTGCAGAGAGAAATTCATGATAACGGCTGGCGATCGCCTGTCTTTTCTCGTTCCAACTATCCAAATGCTGTAATTTAATCGTCAGAATCGCCGCTTGAATTGCATCTAAACGACTATTAACACCGATTTCTGCATGGATATATCGAGTCGTTTGCCCATGTTCTTTCAAAACTCTCAACTTGGCAGCTATTTCAGAATTATTGGTTGTTATTGCCCCACCATCACCACATCCCCCTAAATTTTTTGTCGGGTAGAAACTAAAACAACCAATGTGTCCAATACTACCAACCCGTTCCCCTTGCCATTTTGCTCCCGTGGATTGGGCGCAGTCTTCAATGACAATTAAATTATGGGCGATCGCAACAGCCATTAAACTTGTCATATCCACAGGTTGCCCAAATAGATGCACTGGGATAATCGCCTTAGTTTGGGGAGTAATTGCTGCTGCTACCTGTTGCACATCTAAATTAAAAGTAGTTGCATCAATATCAACAAATACAGGTTTGGCTCCAACTGCGCTAATCACTTCCGCAGTCGCAATGAAGGTAAAAGGAGTAGTGATGACTTCATCACCTGCACCAATATCAAAAGCACGTAATGCCAAATAGAGAGCATCCGTACCGGAGTTACAAGCAATGCAATTACTTACATGATGATAAGCGGCAAACTGCTGCTCGAAATTTTCTACAACAGCACCACCAATATAACGTCCAGAAGCCAGAATCTCTAACACCACAGCACTAACTTCGGCAGCGATGGTGGTATATTGTTGGCGATTATCAAACGCAGGGATGGAATTTACACTTTGAATCATGAGATTTTATTTTCTGATGAAGTATAGATGCCAAAGCTGAATTGTTAATGATTGCATTGTCAATCAACTCGCTACGGCAATTATGTTGTCCTGAATACTCAGTGACAAGGGGTTGGTTTTCCGAAATATGGGGAGAGAGTCACCAAAAAGCGGCTATTTGCTCATACTCACCTATTCTTGAGGGTGGTGTAAAGATTAAAGCATCATCTCAGGTAATTTTTTGTGAAAGTAAAAGATAATATAGCAACCAAGGGGTGATAGGTGAGATTTTTTCCTAATCCTCTTTGTTCCCACCTTCGATTCCTGATTCCCCCGGTAGAATGTCAGAACTTATCAAGCTAGATATTATAGATTTAATTAGTGCCTTGGGATTTATCCTCGCAGCTGTGGCTTTGTCCCTATGGGCAAAAATTGGCTTAGAGTTGAATATACTTGTGGCGGTGGGCAGGAGTCTCTTACAGTTAGCTGTCTTAGGTTATTTGTTAGATTTCACCTTTGCGCTCAATCACCCTGTTGCTGTTGTCGGATTCTTGTTGACTTTGTTGACATTTGCGGCGATCGCCACGAAAAATCGCATTTCTGCCAAACTACCCCTGTTACCTTGGGTGTGGGGTTCCCTGATATTTAGTACTATTTTGACGCTAATTTATACCAATTATGTGATTCTGCAACCGGAAAGATGGTATGCACCTCGCTATTTAATCCCCCTATTTGGGTTGATTCTGGCAAATGCGATGAGTGCTGCGGCGATCGCTGGTGAAAGACTTGTAAGTACTATTTCCTCAAATCAGGCAGAAATTGAAACCCATCTCTGTTTGGGTGCAACTCCCCAGCAAGCTGTCTCTCGTTACCGCAAGGATGCTATACGCGCAGGAGTCATACCAACCCTGAATCAAATGATGATAATTGCTATGGTAGCTATTCCTGAATTTACCACTGGTCAATTACTCAGCGGAATTAATCCCCTTGATGCCGCATCCTATCAAATTCTGGTTTTACTGATGATAGTGTTTAGTAATATCTTGACTACTATTTTACTGACTCAAGGGGTGAGCCAACAATTTTTTAATTCCGCAGCCCAACTGAAAAATAAAGTTTAAATACAGCAAATTCTACGCTTTGTTCTGTATGTCATTAAGAAAAACTTATTTTAAATATTAGATTAAACTCCAATAAATTCGGTTAAAGCTTTTATTTTACTCAGTCATGTAAATGTAAATTTCGTATAGGGAGAGTTCTTCTAAATTCTCTCCATTTACAGTTTTGACATTGACACGACTATTTGATGTACTAAACCCAGTTATTTCTCCTCTAGTAGTTGTTTTTGTTTCGTTGTCAATGTACTGCCTTACTTCAACTTGACAGCCAATAAGTTTTTCGAGATAAACATCCTCATCAAAATCTCTAGGCTTAGAATCCACTATGGATCGTAATGATTTTGGCAATCCTAACTTATCAAATAATTTTTTATTATATATAGCTTCATACCAATTTTTAGCTTCTTTTATTTGTTCTGGGGTCAAATTCTTCACAGATGTAAAATTAGTAGATACCAAGTTAGCATTAGTTAGTTTTGCTCCGGAAAAATCTGTATAATAAAACTTTTCATATTGATAAGGAGGACTATATCCATCATCTATAGATATTAATTCAAAATTATTATCAATTTCCTCTTCATCCCATGTTCTGGCACTTACAAGTATTGTATTACTTAAATCAGCATTTATAAATATTGTATTTTGTATACATGAGTTTTCAAGATTTGCATTGGTAAGATTTGCATTAGTAAGATTTGCATTGAAAAGATTTGAATTGGTAAGATTTGCATCATTGAGAATAATATTACTCAGGTTAGCACCGCTCAGATTAGCATCACTAAGGTTAGCACCGCTCAGATTCGCATTACTCAGGTTAGCACCGCTCAGATTAGCACCACTCAGATTGGCATCACTAAGGTTAATGCCACTAAGGTTAGCAGTTTTTAACAGAAATTGTAAAAGTTCGGTGTCACTTATAAAATGTAAAACCCTGTTTTGACGTTCTGTATCATTTTCTAACCGTCGCAATATAGTTACTGTTCTTATGCGTGCAACATCTCGTACGCAATTATCTGCATTTGCATGATTACTTTTTTCATTTGTATCAAGAAACAATTCAGAGCGACTTCTCCTATTAATTAAGATTTCTGACATCCTGTCAATGTAATCCTGAAAAGCCTCTTCACGTAAATTAGCTTCAGCAATATCTTTTTCAACTTTTTCTCTTTGTTCAGCCTGTTGCTTCTCAACTTTTGCTAGTTGTTCAGCTTGCTCTTTTTCAACAAACGCTCGTTTCTCTGCTCGTCGTTGTTCGCTAGCTTGAAACTGAAATAGCACAACTGGAATTGCCAAAGTACCAGCTAGCCCTAACCAATCCCAAAGCGTCTTTCCTGATTGAAAATGTTCAGTTTCAGTTTCCTTGACACTGATAATCTTTCCGTCTTTTATTGTTTTCTCTATACTTTTTGATTTATTTGAATCTTCTCCAAAACCACTCCAGTTAAATTGGTAGAGAACAGGAATACTAATGACGCTAATTGCGAAAAATAGTCGTAAAAGAACCTTAGCGGGCAAGGGCTTAAAAATATCTTTAGTTATTTTCATGAAATACGAAAAAGCATCACCACTTGAATACACTATTTCAGTAGTGTATTTCGTAAATTATACAAATAAAAATTAATTATTCTCAGAGAATTTACCAGTCGATATTTAACCAAAGTAGATGATTAGGTAGTTCTTACTGGTTCTTTAGGCGTTGCTTAATAGGGTATGAAAATTAATGTTTTCAAAATCCAAATTGTAGATTCTTCGCGCCCCTGCGCCTTTGTGTGAAACAAAATTCATATTGCAATCAGCAACGCCATTCTTTCTTATTCTGTGATTACAGGTTGTGAAAAAAATTACCAAGAATGGAGCGCCCGCAACTGTGGCGTTTTTTTCAATTGGTGGGTTGCCATACGTGTGAGAACATCGTCCAAAATGGTGATTGCTTCAGCAATAAACGGTCCCTTATTTAACATCACACACTCAGCACGTTCAGCCATTGCCGCATCCGTCATTTCTCCCCTCGAAGGTGTGCCTTCTTTTACCAAACTTTCTAATACTTGGGTTGCCCAAATTACGGGAACATGGGCAGCTTCGCAAAGCCAAAGAATTTCTTCCTGAATTTCTGTTAAACGCTGGTATCCAATTTCCACAGCTAAATCGCCTCTGGCAATCATAACCCCAAATGATTGTTTCCCTGCGGCATGGATGATTAATTCTGGTAGATTGGAAACCGCGATCGCCGTCTCAATCTTTGCTACAATTGCGGGTCGAGTTGCTAGTCCCTCACAGCGCTTGTCCAATTCTTGTTGGAGTAACTCAATATCAGCAGACCTTTGTACAAAAGAGTAGCCAATAATATCTGCATGGGTGGCAACAAAATCCAAGTCGGATAAATCTTTTTCAGTCAGTGGACTCAGGGGTAATACTGTTTTTGGAAAATTCAAGCCCTTTTCTGGTCTGAGTTTGAGTCCTTTGGGGCTAACATGGGTAACTTGTAATAAAAGTCCTGGTTGTCCATTGGCTACTGGGTAATGGGTATCAACTACGCGAGTCCGAATCTTGCCATCATCAATATATACCGGGGTGTCAACAGTTAATAAATCGAGAATTTCGGGAACTGTACAGCAAGTTTGGAAATAGTCTATGGGTGATGGGATGGACTCAACTGTCTGTAACTCACTTTCGAGTTCAGGTTCACATCGCGACAGCAGGATATGATCCCCTTTGAACACCCGTTTTTTATCCGGTGGTGTAAGTACCTGCCCTGTGCGGATTTTCAAACCTGCCAAGTCCATCATTACCTTACAAGATTTTCCTGTTTCCTGTTCTGCTCGCCGAACATTATCGATCATCCTCCCCCAAACTTCAGTTGTATCGTGGGCGCAGTTAATTCGCACACAGTTTGCCCCACGTTGTATAATTTCTCGCACCATTTCATAGTCGGTGGCAGCTTCCGTGGGTAGTGTCACCATAATCCTGACCCGACGTTGGGATGGAGACTGACCAAATAATTCTTCGGTGTGTTTTTGTAGTAAGCGATCGCCCTCAAAAAAGAACTCGATAGGTGGACGGTTGAGGTGCTGGGCAGACTTAGAGCCACAAATGACTTCCAAGCTTGCAATGACAGCATCTAGATTGGGTATTACCCGTGCTTCAATCCGTCCTAGGGAGGATAAACCCCAAGGCATCAGTGCAGCTTGCAGGGAGCGGAGATCATGCTGGCGTAAAGCTAGATATTCAGCTAAATTCAAGGCACTAGCAAGAAACTCAGAACGGTTAATGTGTGGTTTCCAGCAGTTAAAGGTGGCTTGTCCTTCAGTTTCCACAGTTTGGCGAAGTTCTTGCAGAGTCGATAACAAATTATGTGGACTTGAGAGATTACTAAGTGTGCCAAACGCCTGACTGTTCTGTGTCCTAGCGTTCGAGTTTGAAGTTGTAAACTGCATAAAGTCTGACTCAGTTACTCGATTACTGTTGCTTTAAATCAGGTTCAGTTACAAAATAAAAGCCAACATTTAATCCTAGTTAATGTTAGCTTTCACTGTCGTACCCCCCATCGGGAAATACGCTATCTATACCATTTCACGAAAATTATCAAACCCATCCAGATGCTGGAGTCCTTATAAAATAAGTATTCCCAATTTCAGAGGCATCATTTGATTGACAGCAAAATTACATTCTTGCGCCATCCTAGTTGAGTTAAAAATTAGATGGAATTCATCAGGCGATCGCCCCACTTTAGGCACAATCTATGTATATATTAAAGGTGGGAATTCTGAACTTATTTAAAAACTACCAATTAATTTAATACCCTGACGGGCGAACTTCCATGGCAGTACTGTAAACGTGCCCATCATTACTAACAACGGCATTCTTAAACTCTGCATTGTGCAATTCTTTAAAACCTGGAGTTTGCCTCATCGCAGCCAGGTGTTCTTCGCTTTCCCACAAAGCAACAGCAGTAACTCTCGTACCATCATCACTTACAAGTACCTTGGCTTCGATAAAACCAGGTTGTTGTTTAACCACTTCTGTATAAACCCTAGAGACAACTTCAAAGGCAACTTGCTGCTTGTCAGGCAAGACGGTAAAAACGTTCACAAATGTAATCATAGCTTTTCAGCTTGTCTACACCACTGAATAATCACAACTTTACAGCATATTTGCAATCTAACTATTATCGAAAATGCAAGATTCGCTTTCACCTACAGCCCAGACAAGCATGAATTAATGCACCTGCAATCATATTACAAATTATTGCTATACTCTCGACATCAGGTAAACAATTATTCTATTGTTATGCCATTAAATTAGTGTTTGCCAGGGCAAAGTACAGGCGAAAACCTGGGAGTCCCGGCAGAATCAACAGAACCTTGACAACATAATAATTACAGCGTTTTGTTATTCCTGACTATTGATTATTAATATCAATAAGTGTGGCTGAAAGGAGGTCATTTTTTCGACCTGGCAAAACTGCTTGTAGAACTATTGTTCTGTAAGGGTTTCAGGTGCTGGACTTGAAACTAACTGATTCCCGTTCGCGGGATTGAAACAGGACACCTACAACAACAGCAAAGAACTATTCAACAAACTTGAAACTAACTGATTCCCGTTCGCGGGATTGAAACGAAATCAAGTAAAAATGCAAGAAAAAAGCAGACCGAGCTTGAAACTAACTGATTCCCGTTCGCGGGATTGAAACTCCCTAATTACCGCACGCCCCACTAAAGGGACAGAACTTGAAACTAACTGATTCCCGTTCGCGGGATTGAAACATTCCTGGCTATTTTCCTTACGGGTTCCCAGCTTGAAACTAACTGATTCCCGTTCGCGGGATTGAAACATTGCCTCAAAGGGGAAATGCATAATAGCGGCTATATAACTTGAAACTAACTGATTCCCGTTCGCGGGATTGAAACCATTAGGAACAATCAATACATTATTAGCTTCAGAAACTTGAAACTAACTGATTCCCGTTCGCGGGATTGAAACAAAACACTTAATTAAGAGCCATAACCCTCTCTCATCCTTGAAACTAACTGATTCCCGTTCGCGGGATTGAAACCCATTATGTTCTCAGCACTAGGCATCGCTTTCCCTGACTTGAAACTAACTGATTCCCGTTCGCGGGATTGAAACAGGTTTATTCAGTTTCTATCTACGGAAATGTATCCTTGAAACTAACTGATTCCCGTTCGCGGGATTGAAACCAGTCCTTTGGATTTATTTGTTAGGTGAAAATATCCTTGAAACTAACTGATTCCCGTTCGCGGGATTGAAACGGGTTTGCTCTTAAATCGCCTTCAAAACTATTACGAACTTGAAACTAACTGATTCCCGTTCGCGGGATTGAAAATTTATTTTTCTCTAAAGAAATAAGTACAACTGCTCAAAACTACCGATTTAGTTGACGGGATTAAGTTTGATTACAGACAGCGATCGCTATCCTCAAATTATCTTCGACGAAACACAAACAGATTGCCCGTTTTCCCCCTACCAATTCTCATCTCCCCATCTAAATAAGAAGTTATCCACACAGCTTGATTCCGCAGAAATTCCAACACCGGGATTTTCAAACGAGGTAAAGTCAAAGGTTTAGTTGCTTGCAACGAAAATGCACAAAAACTAACTAGGGCGGTTTTTTCATCCTCCCGTTGCCAAACTCCCTCAGCCTGAACTTGCCATTCTCCCAAAACAGGCAATTCCATCAGGGCACAATTGGAAGTAGCAATTTTTCCAGCCTCATCTACAGTCAAATTTTGCCACACCTGGTTAATTTTTACACTCATCCAATCAGGTGTTGTTGCCAGCTTGCGAGTCACCACAGTTCCCCTGGAAGCGTATATCAACTGCCATTCACCAGTTAAACTATCTGAACTCAGGGGTTCGGGAGTCGGGTTCATTTCCTCCAAGGAAAACACAATCCCATCTATAGTTGGTTCTGGCTCTGGAAATATGGCTTGCTGTAATGATAATCCTGCCAAGCGTTGTGACAATTCCGCTTTTAGAGCAATTATTGTAGTCGTAATATTGTCATCCATAATAAATCTTGATGTTGCCAGTGAAAATATAATTTTCTAACTTACCCACCTGTATTCCACCATCTTAAGAGCTAGAATTTGGCTCCATTACCAGCATTTTTTGATAACCCCAATCTTCAGCCGCATTATTGTCCTACCAAAGTGATACTGGGAAAAAACCTGATTAATACTTATATTCCCAATACTTCCACGATTTTTCCAACAGATGCATCCGATGGAAGTACCGTAAAAGTAGATATCCATAGGAAACTAGAAAAGGGCGAACAAAACACAGCCTATGGGTTTTGACACAGTAAGTGGTACTAGTTGCTTGCGAAGGAGGATAGATATATGCGTGCTGTACTAATGGCTGGAGGTTCGGGAACGCGGTTACGTCCGCTTACCTGCGATCTACCAAAACCGATGGTACCGATTCTCAATCGACCGATCGCGGAACATATAATTAACCTACTCAAACGGCACCAAATTACCGAAGTTGTTGCCACACTCCATTATTTACCCGATGCTTTAAGAGATTATTTCCAAGATGGCAGTGATTTCGGTGTGCAACTTACCTATGCAGTAGAGGAAGATCAACCCCTAGGAACCGCAGGTTGCGTGAAAAATATTGCTGAACTGTTGGATGAAACTTTTTTAGTCATCAGTGGTGATAGTATCACGGACTTCGACTTGACGGCAGCCATTGAATTTCATAAACGAAAGCAATCGAAAGCAACTTTAATCTTGACTCGTGTCCCGAATCCGATCGAATTTGGGGTAGTCATTACCGATGAAACTGGACAAATCAACCGATTTTTAGAAAAACCTTCCACCAGTGAAATTTTTTCCGATACAGTCAATACTGGCACTTACATCTTAGAGCCGGAGGTTTTAGAATACCTACCCGATCACCAAGAAACTGATTTTTCTAAGGACTTGTTTCCCCTATTACTGGCAAAAGGAGAGCCAATGTATGGGTATATTGCCCAGGGATATTGGTGTGATGTGGGTCACTTAGATGCATACCGTGAGGCACAGTACGATGCCCTAGACTATAAGGTAAAACTGGATTTTCCCTACAAGGAAATTTCTCCCGGTCTTTGGGTTGGTCAAAATACATACATTGACCCTACTGCACAACTGGAAGCGCCAGCAGTGATTGGTGATAATTGCCGCATTGGTGCGAGGGTACAAATTGAGGCAGGGACTGTGATTGGTGATAATGTCACCATTGGCGCAGATGCCAACCTGAAGCGCCCAATTATTTGGAATGGGGCAATTATTGGTGAAGAAGCGCACCTTTCAGCCTGCGTAATTTCCCGTGGTACCCGCGTCGATCGCCGTGCCCATGTTTTAGAAGCAGCTGTGGTGGGTTCCCTTTCTACCGTGGGAGAGGAAGCGCAAATTAGCCCTGGTGTGCGGGTTTGGCCCAGCAAAAAGATTGAGTCTGGGGCAATTCTCAACATTAATTTAATTTGGGGAAATACTGCCCAGAGAAACCTGTTTGGGCAACGGGGTGTCCAAGGGTTGGCGAATATCGACATTACTCCAGAATTCGCTGTCAAGCTAGGTGCTGCCTATGGTTCTACCTTAAAACCAGGTTCCAAGGTGACTGTTTCCCGTGATCAACGCAATATTTCCCGGATGGTGACTCGCTCCCTAATTGCGGGATTGATGTCTGTAGGTATTTCCATTCAAAATCTGGATGCGACGGCAATTCCCATTTCCCGAACAGTAATTCCGAAGATGGATGTGGTGGGGGGTATTCATGTACGGGTACATCCCGATCGCCCGGATTATATTTTGATTGAGTTTTTGGATGGAAAGGGAATTAATATTTCCAAAGCCAAGGAAAAGAAAATCGAAGGAGCATATTTTAAAGAGGATATGCGGCGATCGCAAATCCATGAGGTGGGTGATGTAGCCTATCCCAGTCAAGTTGCAGATTACTACTGCACAGCTTTTGAAAAATTGCTCAATATTCACACAATTCGTAACAGCCGCGCTAAAGTTGTGATTGATTATGCCTATGCAGTTTCTGGAGCTGTTCTACCCCAGATGCTACACACCTTTGGGGCTGATGCTGTGGTTCTCAACGCCAGTTTGAATAAAACTGCCATGTCTGCGGCTGATAAGGAAGGATTAGTCACCCAGCTCGGTCATGTGGTAGAAGCTTTAAAAGCTAACTTTGGAGTACAAGTTTCGGCGAATGGTGAACAATTGATACTAGTAGATGAGTCAGGTATCCCAATTCGGGGGGAAATTTTAACCGCCTTGATGGTGGATATGATGTTAACTTCTCATCCCAGGGGGACTGTAGTTGTTCCAGTTCATGCATCTAGCGCCGTAGAACAAATTGCCCGCCGTCATGATGGTCGAGTGATTCGGACTAAAGCCAACTCCACAGCTTTAATGGAAGCAAGTTATACCAACTCCAATGTGGTATTAGGTGGTAGTGCGGATACAGGGTTTATTTTTCCCCAGTTGCACCCCGGCTTTGACTCCATGTTCTGTATTGCCAAGCTGATTGAAATGCTGACAATTCAAGAGCGATCGCTAGCTTCTGTGCGTGCAGAAATACCCCGTGTGATTCATAAAACCTATGCTGTACGCTGTCCCTGGACTGTAAAAGGTGCATTAATGCGGCATCTTGTGGAAACCCACCCAGCTCAAAATCTAGAACTCATCGATGGCGTAAAAATCTGCCAACCCTATGATGATAGCTGGGTATTATTACTGCCAGATGCTAGTGAACCAATAGTACATTTATTTGCTAATAGCAATGAGCGTGATTGGGTAGATGACAATATCCGCTTGTACCGAACTCGCGTGCAAGCATTTGTAGAGAAAGAAGAGGAAGAGGTTGCTGCGGAAAACTAGGATTTCCTAAGACTGAGCAAGGGGTAGTTCAATAGTAATAATAGGGAATTGAAAAATATCTCTACTCCCTTGCCATCCATTCTCGTATCTCCACGGTTGTCCAACTTATGAAGAATGTATAAAATTTCAGCAAGTATCATGTTTCAATTCCACTCAAACTACTTATATCAAAAGTTACTAAATCCTCAAAATATCCGGAAAAGTTTATCTAAACAGAAAAAAATGCACCCTAATTGTTAAGGTCATGCAAACAATCTCATGGTAAATGACTAGCTCCTGTTATAAAGGGAGATAATGTGAATGCCAGCCACTATCCGACAGTGGTTGTTTCCAGGATATTTTATTTTAGATTTTGGTGCCGATGGAGGGCAAAGCAATTTGAGGGATGCAAATTCACAAATCAATGAATATTATTCTTGATATATTAAGCAAAAAAGTGTCAGCCGAACAGCCCTCTACTGATGAACTCCCAACTATAGAATTTCCCTCCAGAGGGAAGTTAAAAGCTAGTTCTTGGCGTATCCACCAGAAAATCGGTTATGGATACTTCCTAGCTATTGGTATTGGCTTTTTTGGTTCAGTTACTGGTTTGGTTATCGCTAATTCCTATCGGGCACAGGGAATTAGACAATATAATCATGCTCACTTTCAATCGCAGATGCTGTCTGGGTATAAAGATGCGATTATGGAAGCACAGTTATATAGTTCTAACTTAGCTGCATTTGTGGGAGAGTCGGAGAAACTCACTGCCACACGCACGGAATTTTGGAACAGTATCGCTAAAACTAAGAAAATTGAACAGGAAATCATTGGTTTTCTCGATAGTAAACCCAAGAAATTAGCGGCAACAGAAGATACCCTCAAAACTCTGTTACGTTACTCTGCAAATAATTTAGATGCTTATGTGCAACAGATAGAGTCAGCGCTACAACCAATTGACAGACAGCAACTTTCACCAGAGCAGGTACCAGTCATTCGGGAAAAATTACTGACTGTGATGCGTGGTGAAACTGCCGCACAGTTGGATGAAATGAGTCATAAATTGACTAATATTTTGCAAATTGCCGAAAGACAAGAGCAAGAAAAGAATGATGATGTGGAACAGGCAAAAATCATTGAACGCTTGATTATTATTGCCAGTATGCTGCTTTCCGTTTGTGTGGCAGCCATTGTTGCATGGCGAACTAGTCGGGCGATCGCTGAACCTGTAATTACCGTCACCCAAGTCGCAGAGCAAGTTGCCAGAAAATCAAATTTTAACTTACGTGCCCCCATCACCACTGAAGATGAGATCGGATTACTCGCAAAATCACTGAATCGTTTAATAGAACAGGTATCTAAACATACAAAAGAATTGGAACAAGCTAAGGAATTAGCGGAAGCTGCCAATCAGGCGAAAAGTGGTTTTTTAGCTAACATCAGTCATGAATTACGCACTCCCCTAAATGCGATTATTGGCTTGAGTCAATTATTAGAAGATGATGCTGTAGATATGGGGTTAACAGGAGATATTGTCAGCGACTTAGAATCAATTAACTCTGCTGGTAAGCATCTGTTGAATCTTATTAACGATATTCTCGACTTGTCGAAGATGGAAGCAGGAAAAATGACATTCTATCCAGAGACATTTGATGTCGTGAGTTTAATCAACAATGTGGTAGTGACAGTTAAACCTCTAGTCGAGAAAAACGGCAATATCTTAGAGGTTGACTACGATCATGAATTGGGTGTGATATACACTGACCAAACTAAACTCCGTCAGGTACTTTACAATCTTCTCAGCAACGCTGCCAAATTTACGACTAACGGGAAAATCAGACTGAAGGTAAAACGGGACAATAACCACCCTGCAACGGGACAACTTCAGGAATTAATTACTTTTATTGTTACAGATACTGGTATCGGTATGTCCCTTGCCC
The DNA here is from genome assembly GCF_000734895.2 of Calothrix sp. 336/3. GTDB lineage: Bacteria > Cyanobacteriota > Cyanobacteriia > Cyanobacteriales > Nostocaceae > 336-3. The sequence goes on from NZ_CP011382.1 coordinate 6,179,900, forward strand.
AACAGCAAAAGCTGTTCCAACCTTTCACCCAGGGAGACGCATCCACCACGAGAAAGTATGGAGGTACGGGCTTAGGGTTAGCCATTACTCGCCACTTTTGCCATATGATGGGTGGTGATATTTTGGTGAAAAGCGAACCCGGTGTTGGTTCTACCTTTGTGATCAAGTTACCCACTTCAATGACTGCCTAATTTTGCGGTGAGAATAGTTTGAATTTGTTTATGTACCACCTCTTGAGTTAAGCTAGCGTCTATTCTTCTAATTCTTTCAGGGTGGGTATTGGCTAAAAACTTATATCCCTGTTGAACACGATGATGAAATTCTATCTTTTCCTGCTCAATACGATCAGGAGCTTCGCCACTTTTGATTTTACGGGCTAATCCCGTTGCCACGTCAATATCTAACCATAAAGTTAGGTCGCTGTGGAGTCCAGTTGTGGCAATATGATTTAAGTTATCAATTAGCTCTCGATTTAAACCACGTCCGAAACATTGATAGGCAATGGTGGAATCGGTATAGCGATCGCAGAGAACAGTTTTACCTGCGGCTAAATTTGGTAGTAGTAACTGTTCGACATGTTGAGCGCGATCGGCTGCATATAATAAGAGTTCAGCGCGATTACTAATGGAATTTTTCCCTGAATCTAATAATAATTGCCGTATATGCGCCCCTAAATCTGTACCTCCAGGTTGCCGTGTAACGACTACATCCACACCTAAACTTTGCAACCATTGGTGACATAGATGGATTTGGGTTGTTTTTCCACAACCTTCTACCCCTTCAAAAACTATTAGCTTTCCATCCATGATTTGATTTAGTAGGTGAACGGCATTTTTCAAATTACCATTCAATCGTACTATTTTGACTCATTTGCGTAAGGTTGACCATTTTTACGAGTCAATACCCAACTACCAGAATTTTCGATTGCCATCAAATCATCGTCAGGGTAGGTTGCTATATCTCCAGGGGTTTTATCCCCAATTTCTAAGTAAGTTGCCACAGCACCAGAACGATTAACTAAATGATGTCCGTTTGCCTCACCAGCAGGGAATGCAGCAGCCATACCAGGTGTTAAAATTTGCTCTCCTTCGTCAGTAATTAAGGTGATTTCTCCAGTCAGAACATAAATAAACTCATCTTGGGAACTATGCCAATGACGCAAAGCCGAAGCGCTACCTGGAGCTAATTTTGTCAAATTGACACCGAAATTTTTTAGCCCTGCAAAGCTACCTAAACGCTGTTTAATTCTGCCAGCAACCACATTTTTGAAGGGTTCAGGATAAACAGTGGTTGTGTATTCTGGCACATCTTCGGGATGAATAATCATTTTTCACCTGAGGAAAAGTAAAGGTAGGTGAATTTAGCATTTCCCTACCCATGGACCAACTTAAAATAATTCGTAATGCTCCCTGCGGGAGAGCTAACGCTAACATAATTACGTTTTTTGACGGGACTTAAACCCCGATACAAAACACACTGCTTATGGAAGCAGGGGACTTAAACCCCCAAAGTTGGTTAAAAATAGTTGAAGGGTATAGGGTGCAGGTTTTTTATGTTCACTGTCACCTCTTCCTCTTACCCCCTAACCTTGGTAAGGATTACCCACACGATCAACAAATACATTCGATGATAGGGGTAAACGACCAGGATTGAGACGGGGTTCCGCAGCATAACCGACGGGAACAACAACGGCGATCGCCAAGTCGGGATCGTTCTCTGCACCAATCACAGCTTTCACCTTCTCTTCAATCCAACCATTCATAAAGCAGGTAGATAAACCTAAACTTTCTGCTGCTAATACCAGATGAGTCGCTGCTATCATGGCATCTTTAACAGCAAATTCCCGCTTTTTGTCACCTAATCCGGCTTGGAATTGGGGAACAGAGGTTCTAAAATAATTGACAGTTCCCTCATTAAAAGCACCAGATGCTAAACCCTGCTCTAACATTGGTGTTAAGTCTTTTTCCCCTGCTAGGACATCCGCAGCAAAGACAAAGGATACGGGTGCTTGTACAACTTGTTTCTGATTCCAACAAGCTTCACACAGAGCGGCTTTTTGGGCTTCATCCTGAACTAAAATAATTCGCCAGTCTTGAATATTAAAACTACTGGGAGCGGCGATCGTTAATTCTACCAGTTGTTTCAGCAGTTCTGGAGTAATGGGATCGGACTTAAAAGTTTTAATTGAACGACGCTGAATAATTGCCTTTGGAACATCTAAGGGCTGAACTTCGGTGATTGGATTCATAAAATTCCCCAGGGTGTTATTTCAGATTTACTTATTGGTTTGATGTACTCAGCTGTTAGTTACAACCAACTGGCATATTGTATCGGTAATGTGGTGACATTTTTCCGTCGTAATTCAACCGCAGCACGATGGGACCAATAGGGATCCCGTAGCATTTCTCGCGCTAATAGTACGATGTCTGCACGTTGGTTACGAATCAACTCGTCAGCTTGCATCGCATTGGTGATAAAGCCCACAGTTGCAGTCGCAATCTCCGCTTCTTTACGAATTCTCTCAGAGAAAGGTACTTGCCAACCAGAGCCAAAGGGATATTCTTGATAATTGGGTGTATTAAAACCGGAACTACAATCGATTAAATCAACACCCTCTGCTTTTAATTTTTTAGATAATTCTACGGAGTCATCGATATTCCAACCACCCTCTACCCAATCACTACAGGATAATCTAGCAGTCAGTGGAAGACGTTCGGGCCAGACTTCTTTGACTATTCTGGTAATTTCTAATGCCAAACGGATTCTGTTTTCAAAGCTCCCACCGTACTCATCTGTACGTTGATTAGATAGGGGTGAATAAAAACTATGAACTAGATAGCCATGGGCAAAATGTAATTCTAACCATTCATACCCTGCTTCCAAAGAACGTAAAGCTGCGCCTCGAAATGCTTCTTTAACTTCTTGAATATCTTGTTTGGTCATTTCTTTGGGAATACGCCAAAGCTTCTCTGTATCAAAAGCGACAGCAGATGCTCCTAGAGTATCCCATCCACCTTCAGTATCTGCCAGGGAATTATCCCCTTCCCAAGGACGTGCAGCACTGGCTTTTCTACCTGCATGGGCTAGCTGGATTCCAGAAATTGCGCCATGCTCTTTAATAAATGTGTTGATGCGTTGCAGTGGGGCAATGTGTTCGTCTGACCAAATTCCGGCATCCCCTGGGGTAATCCTTCCCCGTGCTTCCACGGCTGTCGCCTCGGCAATTATTAACCCCGCACCACCAACAGCACGAGAACCTAAATGCACTAAGTGCCAGTCTGTTGCCCTGCCATCCTCGGAACTATACTGACACATCGGAGACACGCCAATGCGGTTACGCAAAGTGACATCCTTTAGTTGAAAAGGCTCAAATAAATTTGGCATAGATTCTACCCTCTATTCCGTTGCTTGATTTTCAACTGAGTTAGGGAATAGGTAACGGGTATCTGTCTGCCAACCCATTACCTATTTACCTAATAACTAAAGATACTGACCTAGGGTTTTAGCCAGAGTTGTCTTGGGAACCGCTCCAACAACAGTATCGACTTGTCGCCCTCCTTTGAATACCATCAGTGTGGGGATGCTACGAATCCCGTAATGGCTGGCTACGGTGGGATTTTGGTCTGTATTTAATTTCACCACTTTTACCTGCCCCTCGTATTCGGTGGCTACCTCATCGACTACGGGGGCTACCATTCGGCAAGGACCACACCAAGGAGCCCAAAAGTCTACTAGCACAGGCACTTCACTGTCGAGGACTTCTTGTTTAAATGTGGCTTCTGTCACGTTCGTTACGGTTGACATACTCGCCTCCCTATATAATTCGTTTATTCGATATAATCGAATAATTAAAATATAGACGAAGATTGCAGATAATGCAACTTAGCTGTGGTGGAAAGAGATTATGGGGGCAAAATGTAGTTAGAATATCTACCACTATTTATTCAATTTCGGTTGAATTTTAATTTTTAATTTTGAATTGTCTATGAGATTCCTCTATCATCCAGACCGAAAACATATCTCCTTGGCGGGGGTGCTGTATGCATTGGGCGATCCGGTGCGATTGGAGATTGTGCGGCAACTGGCAACCAGAGGTGAGCAGTGTTGTGCAGGTTTTGAGTTTGCGATCGCCAAGTCCACTATGTCCAACCACTTTAAAATTTTAAGGGAGTCGGGGGTAGTTTGGACAAGAAAAGAGGGGACACAACACATTAATTCTTTGCGAAGGGAAGAATTGGAGGTGCTATTTCCTGGTTTGCTAGATGCTGTGTTGCGTTCTGCTCAACCGATGGTAAATCAGGAAAGCTTAGTGAATAGCTAGTTAATATTAGGCAGCAGGGAGCGAGAGGCGATATATCGTCATTTATTTAGATATAACCTTTTCGATTGGTACTGCCCAACTCAGGCGATTAATTTTTTTGTGTAGGGTTTCTTCTGCTTCCGAACCGTCCATAAACACAGAAGGTGAATCCCATAGGGGGTAAGCGTGCATACCATTCACACCGACCACTTGCCCTTGCTGGTTGAGTAATGGTCCACCACTCATACCTTTTTGAATATCATTAGTGTAACCAATTTGGTATCCTCCTTCTAAGGGTTTTGGCAGCAATAATGAGATTTTACCTGAATTAAAAACTAGCTTTTGTTTATGGGTACTATCTTCGATGTAGGGGAACCCAGCGACAAAAACAGATTCACCGACTTGGGGTTGTTTGCCAAAGGTTGCGACTGGATAGACTTGGCGATCGCAGTGGAAAGTAAGAACCGCTAGGTCATGACCTTGGGCAAAATTCTGCTTTAATGATGGATATTTTTTGGGGATATGAGCATTCCAAATCTGACCGTCTGATGTTTGAATCCGGTAGGGGGCTTCTCCAGCGCGTAACACATGGGCATTGGTGAGTACTGTATAAACAGATTCTTTTTTTTGTAGTATAATCCCTGAGCCTAAAAAGTCCTGAGACATGACTTTGACTGTAATCTTTTGGGCATACTGATGCAGCTTTTTGACTGCTTGGGGCGATAATTTTTCAGTTGATGCCGAGGATAGTTGGGCATTGAGGGGGGCAGTTGATTTTGCCTTGTCGCTTGGTGAGACGGTTGATGAAGAAGAGGAGATAATCTCACAGGCAGCTAATGATACACAAAATACACAGGCGATCGCCGCAATGTACCGACTCATATCATCTCACCCCCATATCACATTCTGGGACAAGAAGATTTTGCCGAAAATTGGTGGCAAAAAAATATCTAACAAGTAGGTAACTTGCTCAAACAAACACCCTAACCTCCAAGATGATTGGGGGCTAGGGAAATAATCATCACAAAAAACTACTAGGGATGGATTATGGAGTATTGCTACTGTTTGCATTCGACTCATCACCTTGTTCAACCGTAGCACCCTTGAGGTAGGCATCAAAATTTACACTCATTCTATTACTACCTCTGACAGTATAGGGGTTGCCGGCGACCAATCCACGACGATCCATTAATTGGTTTAAAGCAGTTTTGGGATTCGTGCCCGGTCTGAGAGTAAATAATAAGTTATTCTCTGTACAAGGTTGATTTCTTTTTGTTGTCGCACAAATCACAGGCTGATTGTTTAAGTTACCTGCGGTAATGAATCTCAAGGTTCCATTGTCATAGCTCTTCTGAAAACGACGTGAAACTTCTGTGCAGCGCCGCAGAGCATTCCAGTCGGTAGAGAAATAGTTATTTGATAGCCAGCGAATCATTGCTACTTTTCTACCATCGGGAGAATAGGCAACTGTCATCGGAACTCCATCTTTTCTAGTTTCACACTTGAAGGTTGTACCTCCAGCGTAACTAGGCTGTGTATGGATAACTGTACCAGCAAATCCACTTGTAACAGCGATCGCCATTCCCATCAAAAATTTTGTAGATAACCTCAGCTTCATAAGAAATAGACTCTACTGAACTATAAAGAGATATTGTCCACGCACCAAGCTATATATGTATACAACCAGAGGTGTCCTAATTTCGGAAGATATCTCAGATATATCAGTAAATATATTTGATTGTGGTAAAGAAATGATAAAGAGTCATACTTAAGTCACAATCTCATTTCTCAGATGAAGCTGGACAAATATTGACAGATAGGCAGCTAGGAGCAAAGAGCAGAGCATTCTCATCTGTCACCTCCGATTGTTGTACAGACAATAAAGCCTCAGTATTCAGTAAAGGTAAGGTAATTTTGACGGTTGTTCCCTGGTGTAAACCAGCACTTTCTAAAGTGATAGTACCTCCCATCAGCTCAATCAAATTGCGAGAAATGGCTAAACCTAACCCCGTACCGCCCTTGCGAGCGCTGTTGCTGTCTACCATGACATAGGGACGGAAGAGTTTTTGTTGTTGTGCAAGGTCAATACCGATACCCGTATCCTGAATGAGAATGATCACTTGTGGCTCTGCTTCTGTAGCTTGCATTTTAGTGTGAATATTAATACTGCCGACCTCAGTAAATTTTGTGGCATTGCCAATCACATTGATTAGCACCTGTTTCAGCTTTAAAGGGTCAACATTGACAGGAATTGCTGTCTCCATCTGGGAAATATTTAACTGTAAGCCTTTCTGCTGGACATTCACCGATTGTAAATTCACCACATCTTTGAGGATGTCCCGCAGGTCGATCGCCTCCAGAGCAACAGCAAGTTTACCAGCTTCACTCTTAGAATTATCCAGAATATTATTGAGGATAGCTAATAAGTACATGGCAGCGCTATCAGCAATTTGAAGGTATTCTAGTTCTTCCTCTCGGCTATCGCATAACCCTTCGCGTACGAGACGCACATAGTTGAGGATAGTATTGAGGGGATTACGTAGCTCGTGGGAGGCAGTTGCCAAGAGTTGGGTTTTACTTTGGTTTGCGGCTTTCGCTTCTTGCCAGGAAGCCTCTACTTCTTCTGCCCAAGCTTTCAGCCTTTCCACCATCTGATCTAGAGCTTGGGATAATTGATTGAATTCTCGAATGGAAAAATCACGGGGTACGGGTGTGGTGCTGTTGTGGCTGTGTAAATTGAGGGCATAGTCCCGTAGTTCTTCCACCGGACGAGCCAAACACCGGGCTAAATACAGGGCAGCAGCTAAACTAGTCGCGACCAAACCTACTGTTAAGGTGACTAAAATTACCTTGATTTGTCCGAGTCCATAGAGGGCATTACTGACAGGGGTGACAGCCATAATCACCCATTTTTGGTTAGGGATTGTAGGGTTATTGATTGCTGTGTAGCCTACGAGTAATTCTTCCCCTTTGTTGCCGAAAAACAAATGTAGTGAGTCTTGGTGTCCTTGGAGAGCGTCTTTCACTATCTGTGCTAAACGTTCGGCATCATCATGTTCATTAATGTTGCTACCAATGTAGCTGGAAATGGGGTGGGAGAGGATAGTACCGTTTTCCGCGATGATAACTGTTGAGCCTGCAAGTACACCAGGTTGGTTGGTGACGATTTCGTGAGCAAATTTGGATTGAAAAATCAGGTTGTAGCGCCATTGCCCTGTTTTATCGTATACAGGACTAGATAGTAATAGCCGCAAATGGTTGTGAGTTTCTCTCTTACCCGTAGTGCCAAATTTTGGAGGGAGTATTGGCTCTATTGTGATGCCATCTGGAGATGGGGAGGAGAGCATCTCGACTGTTTGGGAGCAAGTACTGGTGATGACTTGCTGAGTTTGGGCATTTGTGAGTTGAATGCACTCAACTTGTGGGGGGAGATGGGCAGTTAGCTGGGTGAAAAACAATTGAACTGCGGGAATTTCTCCAGATTTCAGGGCTTCTGTTTGGCTCGCAGTGAATAAGTTAGCTTTGAGGGTGGCGATCGCATCATCTAAATTTTTTCCCTTAATAATGGCATTGGCGGTTAAATTTTGCCTGGAAGTGTCGAGCAAACTAGAGCTTGCCTTTTTGTAAGCAACAGTCTCTCCAATTAATAAGACTGGCACAGACAAAAGCAAAATCTTGGAGACTAAAATCCGGCGAAAAGATGATTGACGTTGCTTAAGCATCAGCACACTCTCTCAGCATCTGCAAACCATGACAGCAGGAAAATTAAATTTAGATCGGTTAATGTTTGAATAGTTCGCCAAACATTGCAGTATCTATTTCCCCTCAAAATCAATTGCCTAGGGACAGAGCAAAAATCCCGAAAATGGGGATAGTTAGCTGTGACAGCAAATTGATTTGCAGACAAGTTAGTTGCTGAGAATAGGTGACAGGGGTTTTCCTGCATCGTTATTTTTTGTCAAAATCAACAGTCTGAACAATTTTCGATTTCAGATGGGGGCGAATTTTTCTGAGGAAAGATGCCTGATTATCCAGATGTTGCCAGATTTGGCAATTAAAGCTGAATATATGAGGCAATTTTCACCAATCTCCAATCTCCAATTGATAAATTCAAGCTCAAAACAAGCTTATGTTAAAACATCGTCCTCATACCACTGTGGTTTTGGCAATGAGTGCAGATGGCAAAATAGCAGATGTGGCGCGATCGCCTGCACGGTTTGGTTCAAAGGTTGACAAAACACACCTGGAAAAGCAAATTGCCACTGCCGATGGGGTTTTATTTGGCGCTGGGACTTTGCGCGCTTACGGTACAACTCTTACCGTATCACACCCTGAACTGATACTAAAGCGAATCAGGGCTGGTAAACCCTCACAACCAGTTCATATAGTACTTACAGACTCTGCTCATCTGGATCCGGAGATGCGTTTCTTTCAACAACCGATAAAACGCTGGTTAATTACCACCACTGCGGGGGCAATTTTTTGGCAAAATCGGGCAGAATTTGAGCGAGTCATGACATTTGAAACAGCCACAGGAAAAGTAGACATTGCCACAGCCTTAAAATACCTAACCACTTTGGGTATAGCACAATTATCTGTTCTCGGTGGAGGTGATGTGGTGGCTTCCCTATTGGCATTGAAATTTATTGATGAAATTTGGCTGACTGTGTGTCCGATAATTATTGGTGGGGCGATCGCGCCGACTCCTGTATCTGGCATAGGTTTTTTAGCTGATAATTACCCTCAGTTAGAGCTCTTAGAAGTGGAGAGAATTAACCAAGAAGTCTTTTTACACTACAGATTGATTTGATCAATTAAACTCAAAAAAGCTTTGTTTCGGAAACCCGTGATGGTGGAACAACTCAAACCGCGTTATTCTGTTGCCTGGATTAATCAGATTGCTGAAGTTCCCCAGACTGCTTGGGATGCTTTGGCAATGTCACTGAAAACACCCTTTTTCGAGTGGGATTGGTTACATAATTTAGAAAGCTCTGGAAGTGCTACAGCAAAAACAGGTTGGTTGCCCAATCATTTAACATTGTGGCGCGATCGCAGTCTGATTGCTGTGGCTCCTCTGTATCTCAAAGGACATAGTTACGGGGAGTTTGTCTTTGATCAGCAATGGGCAGAATTATCTCAAAGAATTGGGGTGGAATATTACCCGAAGCTCTTGGGAATGGCTCCTTTTACTCCGGCAGAGGGATATCGATTTTTAATTGCTCCGGGGGAAGATGAGGTAGAAATTACCACGCTGATGTTACGGGAAATCGATAGTTTTTGCCAGCGAAATCGCATATCTGGCTGTCATTTTCTCTATGTTGATCCCCAATGGCAAAAAATTGCTGAACAGCAGGGTTATACTCCCTGGTTACACCATAGTTATATTTGGCAGAATTCGGGTTTTGAGAGTTTTGATGGTTACTTGCAAGTTTTTAATGCTAACCAGCGACGAAATATTAAACGAGAGCGCAAAGCAGTGGAAAAAGCTGGTTTACGACTACAAGCAGTCACGGGGGAAGAAATTCCTCTGTCGATGTTTTCCTTGATGTATGATTTTTATGCTGATACTTGCGATAAGTTTGGCTGGTGGGGGAGTAAGTACCTGACAAAGAAGTTTTTTCAGCAGTTACATGATAATTACCGCCATCGGGTAGTATTTTTTGCTGCCTACGGGGATGGAAAACCAGGGCAACCTGTGGGAATGTCTTTTTGTTTATTCAAGGATGAGAGGTTGTATGGGCGCTACTGGGGCAGTTTCCAAGAGATAGATTGCCTACATTTTGATGCTTGTTATTATGCGCCGATTGAGTGGGCGATCGCCAATAATATCCAACTCTTTGATCCCGGTGCGGGTGGCAGACATAAAAAACGCCGAGGGTTTCCAGCGACTGGGAATTATAGTCTCCATCGCTTCTACAATCATCGTCTGGGGCAAATATTATCTGCCCATATCCGTGAGGTGAATGTACATGAACAACAAGAAATAGATGCTATTAACGCAGAGTTACCCTTTGCTCAACCCAAGAGTCTGGAGAATCCCTGAGATCAGCTTTTCTTGGGATTTCCTGCTTGGGTTCATCACTTCCAGGTCTGACAACAGTTAGAATCCAATTATTCCTAATACCATTAGATTTCAGACTTAATCATGTTCCAAACATTTAGAGCAATCTTAAGAGGAAATTTGTTGCATTGGGGAGACGAAGTAAAACCCCTTTCTAGAGATGAAATCGGAGTACAGGTCTTAGTGACAATTCTGGAAGATGAGCCAATACCAGAAGCAACTGGACGAGGTAAAAGAATGGCAGCAGTGTTGGAAAAACTAGCACAAACACAAGCTTTTACAGAAATCGATCCGGTAGCTTGGCAGAGGGATGTAAGACAAGATAGGGAACTTCCTGGTCGAGATAAATAATGTTATGGAATCCTTTTGAAGAATAATTATTAATTATCAACTTTGAGATTGGTTGGCGATCGCCCCCTTGTAGACTTTTGCAAAATAGCGCCCCCTTGTAGACTTTTGCAAAATAGCGCCCCCTTGTAGACTTTTGCAAAATAGCGCCCCCTTGTAGACTTTTGCAAAATAGCGCCCCCTTGTAGACTTTTGCAAAATAGCGATCGCCAGTGAGCTAAATCCACTAAATATCAATGGGGAAAACCCAATCCTGGTACTCAGAATCACGATTTTCCGTAATTGCTACCAGCTTTTCGCGGATTTTTTCACTAATTGGTCGATTTTCTGGGAGATAATAATTTTCAATCCGATTCACTGGCACAACTTTTGCCGCAGTACCACTGAGAAAGACTTCATCAGCAATCAATAACTCCGATTTATCTACGGCTCTTTCAATCACCGGAATCCCAAAATTCTTGGCAATTGTCACTACACTATCCCTGGTAATCCCTTCCAAAATATCATGGTCGAAACCAGGGGTAATAATTTGCCCATTTCTGACTACAAAGATATTCATCCCCGAAGCTTCGCTGACTTTCCCCTGGGAATTCATCAGGATAGCTTCATCAAAACCAGATTCCGCCGCTTCTGTTTTTGCCAGGGAAGAGGTAATATAAGCACCACAAATTTTACCTCGTAGGGGGAAACTAGCATCTTCCTGACGCTGCCAAGAGCTAATCCGGCAACTCACACCTGCGGGGGAAAGATAATCACCTAATTCAATGCCATAAACGGCGAAATTCTTATCAATATTATGTAATCTAGGGGCAATCCCTAAATCGGAAGTATAAACGAAAGGACGAATATAAAAAGAACTTGTCGGTCGATTTTTCTTAACAAATTCAATAATAGTTTCTTGAATTTTGGTCGCGGGTAAATTATAGTGCAGAAACTTGGCGCTTTGGCTGAGTCTTTGAGAATGGCGATCAAGTCTAAACAGCAGAATTTGAGAGGGATTTTCCGGATTGGGAATACCTCGCATTCCTCCAAAAGCTCCTGTACCATAGTGTAAAGCATGGGTGGCAATGGAGATTGTCGCCTCGGCAAAGGGTACAAATTTATCTTGGAAATAAGCAATAGGTAAAAAATTGTACATAACTATCCAGTTGGGGAAATGAAAAAATAACGGCGTTCTCTTAGAGGGAACGCTGTCGATAATAGCATTTCAATTTGAGATTTTCTCTAATCGAGAAGCCACATCTGTGATGAATTATCCTCTCTTTCCGTTGGTGGTGTGAGGGGAACCCTTTCTGGGGCACGATGGGATTTTCTGTAGGAGAGGGATTTGGCGATTTCTGCTTCTTTTCTGACGATGCTGCTGGTTTTTCCTTGTTTCAAGTTAGTGAGTTCTGCGGTAAGTTGAGAGTTAGATTCTGCTAATTGCAGAGCATCTTTTTTAGCGTCATAGAGTTCTTTTTTTAACCTTTCAGTCATATTTTGCTCTTCAGCTAAGGTTAATTCCAGGGTAGTAATTTTCTCTTGGAGATTTGCCTGATGCTTTTGAGATTTTTCTAGGGTAGTAATAGTCGCTGTTAATTCTGTGACTTTTTCTTGTAGCTTTGCCTGATGTTTTTGGGCTTTTTCTAGGGTAGTAATAGTCGCTGTTAATTCTGTGACTTTTTCTTGCAGCTGTGCCTGATGCTTTTGGGCTTTTTCTAGGGTAGTAATAGTAGTTGTCAATTCTGTTATTTGTTGTTGTAGGTTGCTTTCCCTTTGTTGAGTGGCTGCTAAATCTTGAGCCACTGACTCTAATTGAGATATTTTCTGGTGTAAATCTGTTGTTTCCTGCCGTGATGTTTCTAACTCTGCTTGTAACTTTTTGATGATATTTTCGGTGTCAGGATTTAGGGTAGTTAATTCTGATTTTTCAGAGACTGGGGTTGCGGTGACATCAATCACTGCGTTAGTTTCTGTATTTTCTGGGGATGGGTTGGTTTGTGCTTCTTCTTTCAACAAATCAGCAAGACGTTTTCTCGGCATTTTACTTTCTCCAATCACGCTGTAATTCATTAGCTACACGGCGATAGTCAGATTCGGCTTCTCGCGCATTTTTCCCGCGCCATTTGGTAATTGCTACACCTTCTAATGCTGCCCGCTCATGGGCTTTGTAGGCACGAATGAAGGCATGGCAAGCGGGTATTCCTAATTGCATGAGAGTATTTTGTGCTTCTAGTGCTTCTCCTAAACTGCGGGTATCAACTTTCGTGAGTAATACTCGGTGGGGGGTTCCCACGGGGGTAACTGCTGCTCTCACGGTATCAATTAGGACTGTTAAATCCATTGGTGCTGGTGGTGTGGGCAAAACCAAATAGTCTGCGATCGCCACTACTTTTGCTAATGCTTCCGAGTGCAGTGCTGGAGGTGTATCAACCACTATTAGATCGTAACCTGTAATCTTCTTTAAATCACCTAATAATTGAGGATTTACTTCTTGGGATAAATCGAACCCCATGGTATTCTGGCTACGTCCAAACCACCAACTCGCAGAACCCTGAATATCTGCATCTATCAACAAGACTTTTTTCTCTTCAGCGAAAGTTGCCGCTAGGTTGACTGCGGTGGTTGTTTTACCTACTCCCCCTTTGCCGTTGAGGATAGCGATGATTTTGGGAATTGCTGCCACTTTAAAATAATTCGTAATTCGTAATTCGTAATTCGTAATTACGTTTTGTTACGGGGATTTAAACCCAGACACAAAACACGCTGCTTATAGAAGCAGGGGACTTAAACTCTCAAAGTTGGTTAAAAACCAAACCCTTTGGAGATTTGTCTTAATCCGTAATACTCATAAATACCAGAATACCAGGCAATTGTGACTATAAATGAGTAGGGAGTAGGGAGTAGGGAGTAAGGAGTAAGGAGTAGGGAGTAATGGGAAAAAATACCTTGCTTGATTGGGGTATGTCAGGAGTTAAGGGTTTTTTCGATGCGGCGATCGGGGATGAGCCAAATGATGGCTACTAGGGTGTATAACAGACAAGCAGCCCAGGAGTTGACGAAGGAAATTAAAATTGCCACTGTATAGATTCCTAGAGATATTTTACCTTTGAAGTCTCGACCGAGGGCGATCGCCAAGGTGGAATCTTTACCGTGATGAGCAACTAGGGTAGTGGTAAGAATTGTGTAGGCGATCGCTGCTAATAATAAGACTACGCCATACAGAGCTACGGGCAAGGGGGCTAAATGGTTTTCACCTAACCATCCAGTCACGAAAGGAATCAGTGATAACCAGAATAGTAAATGCAGATTCGCCCACAGTACCCTACCATTAACATATCTGACTGCTTGTAATAAATGATGATGATTACTCCAGTAAATACCGAGGTAAATAAAACTCAAAACATAGCTAAAAAATACTGGTATCAGTGGTTTGAGAGCGGCTAAATCGGCTTCATGGGGAACTTTTAATTCTAGTACCATGATGGTGATGATGATAGCAATTACACCATCACTGAATGCTTCTAATCGGTTTTTCTCCATATTGATGGCATCATCTGATTTTCCTTATTTTCGCAGTCTTGTAGTCATGGCGATCGCTCCCCTAGGAAAATAATCAAAGGGATAGGGGATAATTGGGCAAAGCATCCCTGTAGAGTTTGATGCAGATTTAAAATTAGTGGCGATCGCTGTGATGAAATATGACTGATACAGTCACCATGAAAAATCAAGGTTTTGAGCTTGCTTCCTCTTGTTAAGTTTTAAAATGACGACGAAAACGGGAGTCGAGCTTATCATTTTTTCTTTGGTTGCAGGTAAGGCAAAGAGTTTGTAAATTACTCATATCATTTTGACCACCACGGGCAAGGGGTATGATATGGTCAATGGTTAATTGGCTTTCTGTCTCTTTCTTGCCACAACTTTGACATTGATACTGATCGCGTTGCAAAACATATTGACGCACTTCTTTCGGGATAGGAATACGCGGAGTTTTTGCCATAACTATTGCGTGATTTTATTGTGTTATTTGACTGATTTGCCGACGAATATCTTCCAGAGGTGATTCTGATTCGGGTGTTTCTTCTATTTCTAGTTCATCTGGGGCAAATTCTAGGGATATTTTAATTCTGACTTTTCCTTTCTGCCATTTTTTACCAGGTACAAGAAGCTCACATTCCATACCTTCATTAAACCAAGAACTAATAGAGCGGGAATAAGGTATACTTCCTCTTCCTTCTGATGACAATTTATTTCTTAATTTTTCCCAAAACTCACCAAAAAATGCTTTTACTATATATTGAGTCATGTCAATGACTTTAAAGCTATGGCTATCAATATATATCATTGCATCATCTGTATCAGATTCTTTACCTAATTTGCGAAATTCATTATTCATAGTATTATTCCTCGATAAATCATCATTTATTATTTGTCAGAATCATTACATTCTTCTGAAATCATCCAAAGGTGACTCAGGAGGGAGAATAACTGAGTTGCAATTATCCAAATCATCTACATTTTCTTCCTCAATGATAATTTCTATACTGACTTCGATTTTCATTTTTCCTTTCTTCCAGTTTTCATAACCTAATTGGAGAATTTCACATTCAATACCATTCTGTAACCAGTGCTGATGTGGAGGGTTTTTGGCAGGATGTCCATCTACATTCAAGTTAACTCCTTTATTTTTTAATTCATGATTTAATTGATTACCCAAATTAACATTCAATGATTTTCTCAAGGCTTCTCGAATTTTACCGACTTTGTATGTGTAATTATCAGAAAAAGAAACTACATCATTATCATTACAGTCAATCTTTTTAAAAGTTTCTGGCATTTTTTTATTTTCTCCTTAAAAATAATCAAATTCTAGAATTTTAACATTTAGAAGTAGGTTGGGTTGAACAAAGTGAAACCCGATACCAATATATACATTGGGTGATTCAGATCATGTTGGGTTATACAAAGCCTGCACCCAACCTACATTTAATGTACTAAATGACAACAAAGATAACGCTACTACAAACTTTTAAACTGTAGCCGTAACAAATACATTCTCCTCCGTCGCTACAGATTCTAAATCCTCGATTACAGGTAAAAGATGCTCATACAAACCCATACTCTGCAAGCAACTATTAATATTACCCACAGCCAAATTGTAAGCAATAATTTTTTGTTCAACTGTTCCTAACAAACGCTGGTTTTGGATAATTTTTTCCTCTGCTTCCTGTTGCAAAGTAGTTTCTAAATAGGCTCGTGCCTGGGCATATTGCTGTAAAATATCATCAGCTTGTTTATCAGCCATGGGTAATAGCTGGGTTTTCAGAACCTGATTCACCGTTTGGCGGAAATTTTTGCGAATCGTTTCGTTTACCTTGGGTTCAAAATCGAGCTTCAACAATTGTCGAATTGCGGGTTCAGCTTCCACCATACTTTCACAGTCATAACCTTGGGAAGTTTGCAACAAAGTTTGCCGGAATTGGTAAATTGAAAAAGTACCTTCATCGTAAAATCTAGGACTTTCTCTGACAAAGCGATCGCACTCTACCTTTGCATTACTTACTAACCCGTGAAGTACATCTTTTTCTAATAGCTTTAATTCCTGTTCAATTCCGCTATCATTACCCAATAAACGGTATAATTGACGGTAGAAGTCGGCTTTACGGATATCATCTAATAAACGTTGGAAAAGATTAGTCACCAACTCTTGGCAAGATGCCACTAAAATATCTTCTAGTTGATTGGCTAAATAATAAAATGCCTCAACTAAAATTGCCAAAAGTGGTGCTGTCGCGTTGCGAGGATGGCTGTAAGTTGCTCGACGGTAAGCATCTGCCACGGAAAAAGTATCTAATAATTCATCTAATCGCCGAATCATTTTGACTTGCAATTGGCGAAAATCACTTTCAAACGCATCACAATTATTAGTAATAATTCGATTGACTTCTGTTGTAATATACTCGCTAAAATCCTTACCTACCTGCTGTAACTGTTGGTTGAGACGTTGTAACTCTTGTACTTTCATTGCCTCAATTTCTCGCGGTTGACTATCTAAATTGCGCTGCATTTCCTGATAGGATTTTTTTAGTTGAATGCAAGCATCTTCTAAGTCATCTGCTAAAACTTTAAATAGTTGAGGGCGTTTTTCTTCTGTTAAGTAACGGGTAATCGCAGTACGAAACTCTTCGACTCCACTATCTTGAATCAGTCGATTAATTAAAGGTTGTCCCTGCTCTGCTAAAATTCGTGTATAGTTCTCATTGGGAGTTTCAAAGCTATTCACAGAAACACGAAACTGAGTCAATTTACCCGAATTACTACAATAACGGAGAAATTCATTGACAAATTGTGGTGTTTCTTCCTCTCCATCTAAACCTTTAACACTTTCACTAAAAACAGAATCTAAACCAAATCTATCTTTACCACTTGTCTGTTTAATTTGACTGCCATAGAATCCTAACAATCCGCTAGTTTTGTACACACGAGAGTTTTCTCGAAACTGATTCAGAATCAAATCATCCAGACGTTGACGCAGCTGGGTATTGTGCCAAGTTTCATCAATACGGTTGAATATATAAAACACGCGATCGCGTATCCCCCCATTTCCCCGCATCGTTTCTAAAAGTTGGGTTTCTTCCTTCGTCATATCCCCCGCAGATGCAGGTTTTAGCACACACACCACCGCAGAAGTATCAGGATTTTGAATCTTTGCATAGGTTAACTGTGCATCCTTTTCCACGGGTGCATCAATTCCGGGTGTATCGATAATCACGTTCCCATCTTCTAGTAGGGGATGGTGACAGTAGTATTCAATACGTCGCAATACGGAACTATTACTACCTCGACGAGCATAACTTGCAGCTTCCTTGAGATTAGTAAAATTGAATTTTTCCATGGAATAGGTAGCATTCATGACTGTGTGGATATGCTCTCGATTATTCACATATCCTTCTAGCAATAAAATTAATGCTTTTGCTTGTTTTGCGCGCTCTGATTTCCCCTCACCACCCTCTTTTTGGATAATAGTTTGACAACCTTCTGTGAGTAAATCACTTACCTCTGGGCGATTAATATTAGCAACTGTATCAAATCCTAATCTTTGACATAAAGAGATTGCCTGATCTCTAATTTCTGCTTCACTTAAAAATGTTAATACGACTCGCTCTTCTCCCGGTGGTGCATATTCAATTTTACATTCCGTACCGGTGGCGTGTCCCTCTGCACTATATAATAGCTCTCGTTCTAGTAGTGCGTTAATTAGCATTGATTTGCCAGCACTAAATGCACCTGCGAAGACAATCTCGAATTTGGGGGCGATCGCCTTATTTAAGGAAGTCTTGATTGCTGTTGTATCATAGTTCCGAAGGTGAGATTCTTGCTGTAACAGTTGAAGAATAGAATCTACTTGTGATTGCAAGTTTTCACACTGGGGTAGAAGCTGAGTCATAAAACATATTTAAGAAATATTCTATATATTTTATTAACTTAACCTCTAGCTATACGTCCGTAGTTATACATAAAGCGCTTCAGCATTAAGCATTAATATAACTTAGGCAGTAGTGAGGAAAAAATGATGATTGCAGATTACTTTTAAGCTTCTGATGAGGTATAGTATTGCCTCTACATAAGTTCTAATTTTACATCAGTTGATAAATATTTAATTGATATAAAATCACTGATTACTTGTTCAGGTTTAAACTATTGCTACGGATGAAACTGCCTTAAGTTGTTGGAGAATCTTTGCCTGCATTTGTTGATACTGTTTGCGCAAAATATTTTTGCTGAGTTGAGGATTGCTAGAAGAGGGTAAATTTTTGTTAGACTCTAACCAACTTTTTAACATTTGCTGTTGATGGTTTTCTATACGACAGCTGAGAACATTGACACAATTATTAGGTTTTTCTAAGGTGAAGAAAATCAAAGGATAGCATTCATGATTTAAGAGTGCATTCACTAACTGATAATGATGGGAATTATGTAAATCTAAATAACAAGGTAGCCACTTGGGTGGGAGATTAGAATGATAAATTAATGTCACCCACAACAGCATCGGATGGGGTGCAGATATGGGAAGAAAATAATTATAGCAACGACAGAGAGAGTAGTTACGAATATCTTCCTGTGGCATCATTAACCAGAGCGCAGTTACAGAATCCTGGGGGGTTTTGACAAAGTGAGGAAAAACAATTGTTTGAATCGGTTTATTCTTTTTCCAGGTTAATTGCCGACAAGCTTGCTCTATATGATTATCTAATTTTGGCTGATGATAAATACTTTGTGATATTTTATGGTGAGCAATTTTTTCTGTATTTTCTAACCCTTCTAATACTTGCAGAACCTCTGTTAAGTTTTGGGGGCGATCGCAAACTTTTTTTTCTAGACAAGCCAAGATTAATTTCTCTAATTCCTTGGGTACTTTGAGGTGGGGATTAACTTCATGAAATGTCCTCGGTTTTTCAAAATTATGTATCTTATACCAAGCACCAAATAATTCACTTTCGGGTTGCCAAGGTTTACAACCAGTCAGCATTTCATACATCATCACTCCCAAACTATAAATATCAGAGCGACTATCTAATTCGCTATTATTTAATTGTTCTGGAGAGCAGTAAGCTACTGTGCCATGAAATATTTGATTAGTGCTACAAATATCACCATGATTTACGAATCGAGCAATCCCAAAATCTAAAATTTTCGCCAATTGACCTAATATAGGATCCTGTAAGATTAATATATTTGCAGGTTTGATATCTCGATGTACTAAAGAATAAACCTTCCCATTAATATTTAAGCCTTTATGAGCGCATTGTAATCCGAGACAGATTTGACGTGAAATCTTGAGAAATGTTGTTAATGGTAAGGGAATTAAATCTTTGAGACTATTCCCAGAAAGATATTCCATGACATAAAAAGGTTTCTCATCCTCACTCACACCAAAATCTGTAACTCTGACAATGTGTATGCTTTTATGACTCAAAGCAGCACAAATCTGCGCTTCCCTGGCAAAATCTTCTTGAATTTTCTGATCAATAAATTTACCCGTGATAAACTTAACGGCAACAGTTACTCCACCGAGGAGAATATCTTTAGCTAAAAAAACCTCACCCATCCCCCCTCTACCAATTGACTGCTGAATCTGATAGCGTTTGGCAATTAGCTGATTACTAACAGGGGAAATATATATATGCTTATTCACTTTGAATTACTCCACCCGAAAAATAAAATTGTATATTTAAGTCATATTCACGGGCTAATATGAAAATTTTTGTAAAAATCTCCTGACAATTTTACCCAACCAAGATTTGACTTTGTGTGGATTAGGTTGCTGCTGATTGGTTAAGTAATGAATAATTTCTGGCTTGAGCTTTTCATATTTAGCTTTCAGCATATTTTTACTATCATGGAGTGATAGCATCACATTATTTTTATGGCTAGAGTCTAACCAATCTAACAATTGCTGACGTTGTTGTGTATTTAGGCTTAAAGTCAATACCTGACGACACTTATTAGGTTCTTCTATGGCAAAAAATAGTAAGTGATAATAGCCTGTTTCTGCTAAAACTTTGACGATTCTTTGCCCCCTACTATCCTTTAAATCTAAACAATAGGATAGCCAACGAGTTAATTGTAATTTGATATCAGAAAGGACAGTAATCCAAAGAATAGCAGGATACAAATCCTTTTCAAATACAAACTCAGTGCAGTTAATTTTCTCTGAGAGCTTTTCAATCTCCTTGAGGGGTAACATTGCCCACAGGGTAGCAGAATTACCTTGCTGAGTATGTAATAAATGGGGGAAACAAATAGGTGCTATTGGCTTGTTTTTGGGCCAAGTTTTTTGTAAACATACCTGCTCTGAAATTGTAGTTACAGGTACTAATTGTAAGGAAAGATAATTATCTGAATTATCGGTATCAGGCAGAGTTTTATTTACTTGCTGTTTAACTTTTTCTAGGGTGAGCAAAATCTCATTTATACTAGATGGACGAGCATTTACATCCTTGGCTAAACAACCCATAACTAAATTTTGTAATTCCTGAGGAATTTTCACCTTGGATACTACTTTATCAAGTTGTGGTGGTGCTTCAAAACGATGTGCTTGATACCAGTCTCCAAAGGATTTACTTTTCATATGAAATGGGTGCTTACCTGCCAGCATTTCATACATCAATACACCTAAACTATAAATATCCGATCTGACATCTAGTAATTTTCTGCCTTCCATATGTTCGGGAGAGCAGTAGGGTAAACTACCGATAAAAGACTCGGTGAGAGTCATTCCAGAACGTTCACTCAAAAATTTAGCAATGCCAAAATCAAGAATTTTGACAATTTCTCCCTGTTTATTATCATCAATAATAAAAATATTTTCTGGTTTAATATCTCGATGAATAATCGGATATGTCTCTCCCTTGAGATTAACTCCCTGGTGGGCACATTGTAAACCGACACATATTTGCTGACAATAGTTTAAAAATTCTGATATTGATAAAGTATGAAATTTCAAAATAGTTTTGAGAGTTTTACCCTGTAAATATTCCATTACATAAAAAGGAATTTTGTCTTCGGTAATTCCGTAGCTCAAAACGCGGATAATATGTTGATTTTTTCTACCTAATTGAGCGCCAATAAATATTTCTCTCGCAAACCTTTGGGATGTTTGTTGATCATCCAAATTCATGTTAAGAATTTTAATGGCTACTGGCATTCCACCTTTGGCAGCATCCTCGGCAAGGTAGACTCTACCCATACCACCTTTACCAACTAAATCTCGAATTAGATAGCGATTATTGAGAAACTTGCCAATATAAATATCTAATTCTGTTTTCGGGATAAAATCTCTAGTAACTTCATTCTGTAGCATATTTTTATTGATTTTATCTTCCACTTTCTATGAGAGAAATATAAATAGTCTTTATTAATTGCTTGAAACAATAGTGAACGGGAATGGGGAATCCTTACTTGAGTCAAAGACTTTATTTGATTCCTGACTTCCAATCTTGCACAATTCAGATTAGGTATGGTTTGATTTTAAAAAGGAAATATCGAGAATTCCGTAGAGAATTCATGAGATGGAATTAAAGCAAAAGTAAGTGTTTGTAAAAAATCAATAAAATCATGCTGATAGCTTATGTAGAAGCCGGTAGATCTTATCTAACATACAGAATCAGCTATCTGGATGAGAAATTACACGGAAACAATATTTAGCGATAAATAAATTGCTAAAATGTATCAGTGAATGTACGGGTATAGGATATTTGGTGTTGTCAAGATTTACCTGGATTTGCATTTAGCGCTGAGGTGATAAACGACGCAGTAACCGAATTAGGGGGTTTTCTGTTTTCAGCTTGAATGCCAGGATTTGAGTACGTTGCAGGTTATTAAAGTTGTTGTCACTGACAAGAATTAGCGATCGCCCCCCATCGGGTAATTTTGCGCCTAGGGTCAAACCTTCGGTATTATCTAGGAGTACATCCAGGGTTCTTAAGTCCAGGAGTAGCTTTTTCTGTACAGGTTTAATATCTTTCCTATCTGTGGTTAAGAGACTCTCAATACTGCTGATATCAGTGGCATTACTGAAGTCAACTTGAAATAGGGCAATATAGAATCCTAAACCCGTAAATGCACGCTCGATGCTGAGAAAATGTCCTTGATTGTCTAGAGCTAATAAATCGGGAATCCCTGTAGTGTATCGATTTTGGAGATTGATTAAGGGTTTAACTGCTTCTGTAGGGTAGAGAAACTCTTTCTCTGGCTGATTTGTCAGTAAATTGTATTGTAAAACCCGCGAGGGGCTACTCGTACCAGGTTTGGCTTCTGCCCCATCTTGCACTAGAGCGTTTTCAGTAGCTGTAAATAGGGTACGATTATCAGGTGTAACTGTTAAGCTTTCAAATACTAGATTATTGCGAACACCTTTTTTGCCATCTTGATCGGGGAGAAATTTTTCCGGAATGGGTAGGTTGCGAATCTCCTTACCTGTAGCTAGGGCAAATTCTTTGATAAACGGATTTACCTGACTTGCAACATCTCCTTCAGAGGAAATATAGACAGTAGATTTATCAGTTAAGGCAATCCCCTCGGTATCGATAGTACCGGGAGAAAACGTTTTATTTTGCTCATTTAAGAGGGTAGTCACACCAACGATAGAGACATCTTTATTTTGGAGTTTACCTTGGGTGAGATTAATTTTTAATGTGTAAAAACGAGCAGGTGATTTTTGACTGCGGTCATCGGAAATGGCATAATACAAGTCATTCTTGGCATCATAGGTAATACCTGATAACCCGCCAACGATTGTGTTTTGAAAGGATAAATTCTTGGGTAAAACTGCTGAACCGATAAAATCGATTCCGGTGATTTCTAGCGCAGGAGTAGGGATGCTGTTGAAGACAATTATCGTGATAATCAGAGGAACAAGAATATAAAAAATTTTGGTTAAATAATTTCTTTTTTGACGCATGGGGAGAGGGAAAGCGATTTGTAGGGAGTCAGGAGTAGTCAACCGGAGTTCGGGATGAGGAAAAGGGTAGGTAGCAACCTGAAAATAGCATTAAATCCAATCTGAGTTCGACGGTTTGAGCCAGCGATTAAAAATCGCCGTCTAATTGCTCAAGTCCTCTACAAGAGGACTGATAGCAAAGGATTCGATTTGTATTTCGAGTCCATTTTTAATGGACTTTGGATGTTAGACGGGGATTTATAATCCCTGTTGGGTCAGGTTTTTATCGATTTATCGAATGTATCCAAGCTCATCGAACTCCGGTTTTTTTAGAAGTAAACAGGGAGCGAGACACTCCCACTACTGTTTTGCCCCTCAACTAAACATAGAAGAGTTACCGGGGGGAACACATCGCCAAGGCTTTCTGCTCGCGTGCTGGTAAACTTTGTGTGGGGTCATAGGCAGTTAACACCACTTCACCCTTCTCATTCATCACCCAACCCCTCGCCGGGACAATATCCTTACTGCTCACATCTTTTTTGCTCACAGTATTATTACTATCAGCATTAGTTGTATTAGCTACAGTCTCCGCCAAGCCAACCCGCACATTATCACTAGTCAACGTTTGTGTGGGATTCTCCGCAAGTCCACCCTTACCAACTATGATAAATTCGCTACCCTTACCCTTAGCGCAGAAGCTTTGAGCAAGTTGGGTAGAAGCATCATTCGTCGTTTCTGGGAGAGTCACTAAACCAGAAGCAGCATCTATCTGGGTACTATTGAGCGTCACAACACCAGAAATACCCGTATCAGAGCTAGCAGTAATGTCACTTTCTGAAGTCAAACCTGCACGAGATTGAATACCATAAATACTTTGAGCATTAATTTGAATATTACCCCCACGTCCTTTTTGAGCATTAGCAGTGATATCACTATTTTCCTTAGGGAAAGCAACAATGAAGGGAGTGTTAATAGTTATGTTGCCTCCATCAAATTTAGCATCGGTTTTTATCACGCTACCGCGACGAAGCAAAAGAAAATCGCTGAGATTGAAACTAATATTTCCACCTGTACCATTGAGAGATGTTGCAAAAATAAAACTCTTAGTATCTAGAGTTAAACCACCACCTATGATTTCAATATCTCCACCTTTGCCAATACCATTATTCTCTGTAGAAATGCCAGCACCATCTTTAATTAAAATACGTCGAGGGTCTATGAAAATATTACCCCCATTACCAATAGCATCAGGGAAGACTTTACTAAATATTCCACTTTCTACTACGTTAGGGATATTATCATCAAGCTCTATATTACTTCCAGATAATGTAATTTTGTCGCTAACTAGAATGTCAATATTTCCAGCGTTACCAAATCCATAGCTATTAGTTCTAATTTGCCCACCATCAGTTAATAATAAACTCTTAGCAGAAACCTTAATTTTTCCTCCTCGACCTATAGAATTTTCTCGCAAACTAGCAGATATTGCACTGACAGTACTATTTTTTTTGCCATTAATAGTATAAAAATTGACTCCACCTACTTTCAAAGTATCATCAACGGTAATATTAATATCACCTCCATTTCCCAGGGAATCACTACGAACGACTGCTAATATTTGAGCGCCATTCGTCACATCAAGAGAACCAGCTTTGATAGTAATAACTCCACCATCACCATCACCACCAGAACTGACGTTGCTAAACACTCCACTTGGTTGATTCAAGGATGTATCATTAAAAATGGCTTTTTCAAAAACTCTGATATTCACATTACCAGCATTACCTTTTCCAGATGTACTAGTAAAGATTTGTCCACCATCAGTAACAATTAAGTTTTTTGTGGTGATGAAAATATCTCCCCCTCTTCCTTTCGCATTGCGACTGAGAAAAGTATCAATGCTGCTCAAACCACTAATATTGAAGGTCTCATCAACATTAATTTTAATAGTTCCAGCCTTACCTTTATCATCATCAGGTCTATTTTTTGACGCTCTGCTCGTTGCTTGAATCAAAGCACCATTTAGCATACTAAAGTTACGTGCTTTGATATCAATAATGCCACCATTCCCGATGGCTCCTAATCTCACATTACTAAATATTCCACTCTCTGTACCATCTTTGTTAACGCCATCTAGCACAAAATTATTGTTTGCTTTAATCGTTATATTTCCCGCATCTCCATTACCAAAGGTATTTGCACTAATCTGCGCTCCATCAGTGATAAATAAATCCTTGGTAGTGATAAAAATATCTCCTCCTGTTCCTTTCGCTCCATTATTAATAAAAGTATCAATACCGCTTAAATTACTCATCTGAAAAGTTTCATCTACATTAATTTTTATAGTTCCCCCTTTGCCTTGGCTATTTGTACCAATGATCGCTTGAATTATTGCACCATTTAACATACTAAAGTTACGTGCCTTGATATCAATAATGCCACCATTACCGATGCCTCCTAATCTCACATTACTAAATATTCCACTTGCCCTACCATTCTTATTAACACCATCTAGTACAAAATTATTGTTTGCTCTAATCGTTATATTTCCCGCATCTCCATTACCAAAAGTATTAGCACCAATCCGCGCTCCATCAATGATAAATAAATCTTTAGCGGTGATGAAAACATTTCCTCCTCTTCCTTTTGCCCCTGTATCTAATTCAGTACTAATTTCACTTAAACCACTAAGCGTAAAAGTCTCGTTAACATTAATTTTAATAGTTCCTGCTTTCCCTTCCCCATTGTTATCGATTGCAGCTTCTATTAGTGCGCCGTTTGTAATATCTAGGGAACCTGATTGGATATCAATAACGCCACCATTACCAATTCCACCACCGAGGATATTAGCAAATATTCCACTATTTTTACCATCCAATTTGGCACTATTTGCAACAACTACTTTAATGTTTCCTGTGTTTCCTCTTCCACCTCTATTACCAGCAGCAATCTGTGCGCCGTTTGTAACAAATAAATCCTTGGCAGTGATGAAAATATCACCTGCATTTCCTAAAGAATTTATCGTGTATATATTATTCCGAATAAAACTGTTATCAATTCTCACCGTATCCGTAGCATTAATAACGATATCACCAGCTTTCGATTTGGGTGTTGTTTGCCCAAAAATACCAGCATAAATGTTGCTACCCTTATTCATTTCAAAATTGCGAGCATTGATAAATATATTGCCACCTGGAACTCCCAGAGGACTTACATCAACAAAAGCATCATTAGTAAATAAAACATCTGCTCTACCAACACCTTGGGAAAACTGTAAAGTATTATTGTTTATTCCCACAACTCCTGCTTGTTTCAAACCACCAAGCTCAATCCTTCCTCCTGGAGCAAATAATCTACCTCCATCTAACTTGACATCGCCACCAATCAAGGCAAGTGTTTTACCCTGAGGAACTGTTAAACCATTACCATTATTAGCCCTAGAGAAATTAGTAATATTACCAGGGTTATCTCTAAATCTCAGCCCTGTAGGAATATTTATTTTCAATAAATCCGGTGGTGCTTGAGTGTTTTTTGCGCTGAATTCAAACTCATTCCCAAACACCAAACTATCCGCAGTACTAGCAAAGAAAGAACCACCAACCTCTAGTCTGGCATTTTGCCCAAAAATAATTCCGGTGGGATTTATCAAGTATAAATTCGCAGAACCCGCCGCTTTAATAGTACCTAAAATATTAGAAATATTTCCACCCGTCACCCGACTAAAAATATTTTGAATATCCGTAGCATTTTTGAAATCCGCCAATCCTAAGTTAGGAACAGAAAATTCCTTAAAACTATGAAATAAATTCTTGCCGACAACTTTCCCCCCATTAATATCAAACTGGTTGTTTGCCGGGTTTGTCACCTGAGTTGAGGTGGAATTATCAGATGTAATTTGAGCTTGGGCAGAATTACAGAATGCGAGAAAACTTAAAGCCGCTAGAGATAAGCTTTGGAAAAGGAAAGAAGATACAATTTTCATAATTTTATAATTTCTTACTTGCAGAATTTACTAGCAGATGTCAATCGGAAAATAACGCATAGGAATAAGGCTGCTCTTATCCCCCTTAGTCCCCCTTATAAAGATGGGAAATTTTCCCTCCCCTTTGCAAGGGGAGGGTTAGGGTGGGGTAAAAAGTACTGGAATGATTCGACAAACCGAATTATTCTGTTTCCCCCTACCCTACGTTTTTTCAAAATTGCAGAGAAAAGTAGATAATTATCATAGATTTATGGCGAGAAACTCAATCCATACAAAATGTGATTTGTCAAGGAAGTTTTTAACCATAAATAGAATGAATAAACTGAGTTTATCCAAAATCAGTGATGAAAAGTTTCATGCATATTCACAAAACAATTGCAAATTTGTGCCCGGTTTTCCCCCGACAAATTGTTGTTATCTGTGATAGTTATATAGATTACCAGAAAAAAATATTTTGTGAACAAGAAAATATGAAATTCTATACCAAAAGTCATTTGTGAAATAAGTATTAAGTCTTGGTGCTAGGGGTTCCCAATACTAATCGCTTGTCAATAGGTATAAAATTTGACTTAAAAATAGGGGTTTGTCTTAAAAGTTTGAGAGGGTATAACTTGTCATGGTGTAGATCCCCCCTAACCCCCCTTAAAAAGTGGGGAACCGGAATCCAAGTGTTCCTGAGGAAATACTTCAGGTGTTAATAAGCCCTAAAGAACTACAATAAATCAAAGTCCCTTTGTTAAGGGGAGCCACTGCACTCTATCACCCTTACTAGTTTGATTTAATTGTCAGGTGTCTCCTGGCTCCCATGCTCCGCCTGGGGGCAGAATTTGCGATGCTCCTGCCTCGTGAATGAAGGCAGAGCCTTCAATGCTGGAGACCACGCAGAGCATGGTCTCCAGATATAAACATAAAAATAAGGATGAACAATTGTTCACCCTTACTACTTTGATTTAATTGTCAGGTTTGCTTGATAAATCCTGAATTAATCCCAATCAGGAATGTCATTGCTATCACCACCTACACCAATACCAGTATTGTAGATATCGGCATTGCTAATATTTAGCTCATCCATAGATGCACCATATACATTGGAATCATGAATGATAGCTTTAGAAAAATTTACTCCATCCAAATTAGCTTTTTTGAAGTTAACATTTGATGCGAAAGTTGAAGTTAAGTTAGCACCCTTCAAATTAGCACCAGTTAAGTCAGCGCCTTCAATGTTAGCATTTGTTAAATCAGCACCTTCAAGGTTAGCGTTGCGTAAATCCGCTCCAATTAGATGAGCGCCGCGCAAATTTACGCCCGACAGGTTACAACCAATACATTCCCCAGTGGATAGCAGTTTTTCTAGTTGCTGTGGGTTCCCTGCATTGACTGCACTCGAAAATAGCAGGGGAGTAGCTAAGGTCAGGGCTGCTAATAATTTTAGTTTCATAATTTTCCCCTTTGAATCAAGTTTGCTTCCGTCATTTCCTCACATTCCTATTATCTCAACTAATCGCACCCATGGCTAGATAAAATATGTAATATTTAGGAATATTTTTTGGAATTTTATCTAGAGGGCGATCGCCAGATTTCACCGTTTAAAAATGTTTCACTCTAGTCCTAAGTCCCAGCAATTTTTATGATTTCTTTGCATAAGTTCACATAAATTGCAGTGAGCTAGTTCGATGCTATCTCAAATACTAACTACTGTCTGCTGTTTTTGCTTCTCCCTAAAGAAAAATTTATTTATCCTGAGATTTTGTAAGAGAGATAAAAAGTTACTAAATGATTTAATACTTCAGATATATATACAAAATCTAATAGCAAAGATAGGAGCTTTCATTAAGTACATTTACTGAAAGAAGATATAGCCTTTCCCATTCTGATGAGATACACAATGACCCCTCCCTTGCTAAGGGGAGGGTGCGCGACAGCGCGGGTGGGGTGTACTTCACTTGCTTGCTAAACGCTATATCTGGTAGTTTGATTAGCATTGCCCTGTAATCCTATGTCCGACTAGATGGAAGTCTTTGATTTAGCTCAGACTTACTAGATTTTTAAGGACAAACCAGAAATCTGTTACTCAGTAGTGGTTAACCTACCGATGTACTTAACTACAGGTCGCTCCAAGAGGATTCCGTAATTTTTAGACAAAATAATTCAAAATATTTCCGTAGGGACTCGGATTACCGATGCATAGCCGTGTGTATCGATTCACAGAGGAGGATTTAGCTCATTCTTCCACTTTTTTCAAGCTTTGACCCTTGCCTCTAAGTTGCCGTATAGTCTTAATCTGAACGCAACAAGGCTTGATGTATGGTTCGTGAGCTTGAGAGACAACGCCAGAGTGCAAACTTCCCGGAAACTGCCCCCGCCGCTAATCCCGTGTTTTTTAGAACCTATAGCCGCCGACAGTCGGCAGGTACTAGGGAAACATGGCAAGAGGTGTGCGATCGCACCCTTAAAGGCATCATTGAGTTAGGGAAGCTACTTCCCGATGAAATCGACGTGTTGCAGAGGATGCAACGACAAATCAAAGCTTTACCCAGTGGACGCTGGCTATGGGTAGGGGGTACAGAATGGCTAACCAAACCAGAAAACTTTTCTGGAGCTTATAACTGTACCTCCACCAACTTAATAGACTGGAAAGCCTTTGGCTTAATGATGGATTTAGCAATGATGGGGTGTGGGACTGGAGCTGTTCTAGAACCTAGATATACCAACCAATTACCCCCTATCCGCAATCGTCTCAACGTCACCGTTACGGGGGAAATAGGTAGTACCCCACCAGACCAGCGTCGGGAACTAACGGAGGTGAAAATAGAGGGCAATCAGGTGACAATCTACGTGGGAGATAGTCGCCAAGGTTGGGTAAAATCCTATCAATCCTTGCTAGAGCTTTCCACCGATGAGAGATTTACCACCGAGGTGGAAGTATTTGTTAATCTCAGTGATGTGCGCCAAGCTGGAGAAACCTTGCAGGGTTTTGGTGGAGTTGCTAACCCTGTAAAATTGCCTAGTCTATACAATCGCTGTGCGGCAATTCTTAATAAAGCCCAAGGCAGAAATTTGACCTCTGTCGAATGCTGTTTATTGATTGACGAAGCAGCCGTCACCATCGTCGCTGGCAATATTCGGCGATGTTTGCCTGAAGATGCATTAGTTCACACTTCCAAAGGCTTGGTTCCTATCCGTGATATCCAAGTCGGAGACCTAGTACAAACACCTTTGGGATTCCGACGAGTAGTTGATAAATTTGACCAAGGATTCCAGGAAGTCTACGAAATCGAAACCAATGCTACCAACCCACGGGCAACATTAAACCACAGACAAGCAGTTTTAGCAGATGCCAAAGGGGGAATTACCTGGAAATATCTCGCCAGTTTAACTGAAGGCGATCGCCTGTTACACAACAAGCAAATATTACCTGGGACTGTCACCCATTTACCTGCTGATTTTACCCAGCAACGACCATCTCAAAGCAAAACAGCCAAGTCCTTTATCGTTCCCCAACTGACATCAGAAGTAGCTTGGTTAATTGGATTTACCCACGGTGACGGTTATGTAGCCCTCGGACGTAATAAACACAACAAGCCCTACGGTAGAGTGGAATGGTCGATGAATGGGTTGGATCTAGATTTAACAGCGAGAATCCAAGCCAAAATCGATACTGCTTTAGCTTTATTTGGACTGACAGCCACCCACAGGATTACTAAGGGTGAAAATACAGCTAAATCGATTTGTGCTTCAATTCGATTCGCCGAATACTTCCACCGCTACATCAAACAGCCTAATGTCTCTCTGCAAGTTCCTGACTTTATTTTGCAAGGTTCTATAGATATTCGATCTGCATATTTAGCGGGTTTGATGGATAGTGATGGTGCAGTTAATAATCGTCCACCCTATTTAGTCACCACCGTTTACCGCTCATTTATCAGACAGGTCGGTACAGTATTATCCAGCTTGGGTATTGCAGGTAGAATTAGCATCACCCATCCCCAACAACCAGGATGGCAAGCTAAATATAACTTGAAAATTCCCGCCTTTAAAGAACGTTACAACGCCCTAATTTCTCCCCACTCCGCTAAGGGTGAAATATATCAAGGGCTAAAAACTCACGGCTTTACCCTTCCCGGTGCAATTATGCACCAAGCCTACACCTACAGCGAAATGCGGGGGATGGGTTTCCAAGGTTCTCGCTCAGTTGATGCAAATTATGAAAGATATATTGCAGAGAGTGATGTATCTGTAGATATTCCCGTCACTGTTACAGGCTTAGGTAGCTACGATTACGTCCAAACCTATGATATAGAAGTCGAAGAAGCTCACTGTTTTTACTGTGATGGCTACTTGACTCACAACAGCGCTGGTATGAGGCAAGGCAATAGCGATGATAGTTTATTTATCGATGCTAAAGATAATCTGTGGCAGCAAGACGAAAACGGCAACTGGCGTATTGACCCGGAACGGGACGCTCTACGGATGGCAAATCATACCAGAGTTTTCCACAGAAAGCCCACACTGCAAGAATGTACAGATGCTGTGCGGAAACAATATTACAGTGGTGAGGGAGCAATTCAATGGGCTGGGGAGGCGATCGCCAGGGCAAATATTGATTTGTTAGGCACTCCAGAATTGAAGACGGCTTTTATTCAAGCTTACGAAGCCCAAGAAGCAGATAATTGGTTAAAATCAAGACACCCAGAACTGTCGAGTCAAGAGCTAGAACATAGACTAAATAGATATGGGCTGAATCCATGCGGAGAGATTATTGGTAGCGATTTTCACTGTAATCTTAGCGAGATACACTTAAATCAAATTGACCCTGATAACTATAAAGAACAGGAAGAAGCATTTACAGCCGGCGCTCTATCTGTTGCCGCTTTATTGCACCACCAATTCCAGGAACCCCGCTATCAATACAGTCGGGAAATTGACCCCATTGTCGGTGTTTCCTTTACTGGTTTATTTGACTTCTTTGTCCGGGCTTTTGGGGTAGATTGGTTACGGTGGTGGGAACAGGGTAGACCAACAACACCCGAAGGCGAAGCATTTAAACGTCAGGAACAGAAGTATTTAAGC
The DNA here is from genome assembly GCF_000734895.2 of Calothrix sp. 336/3. GTDB lineage: Bacteria > Cyanobacteriota > Cyanobacteriia > Cyanobacteriales > Nostocaceae > 336-3. The sequence continues at coordinate 6,212,082 of NZ_CP011382.1, forward strand.
TTTTGGAAAGAAGTAGTACATCGAGTCGTATGGGAATACTGCGATCGCTTTAGCGGAGCGGAGCTTTCTCGCTTTAGCTTTAGCCAAGGGGAAATCCACCGCCATGGTTTGAAACGTCCTAACCGTTGTACGACGGTGCAACCTAGCGGTACAAAATCCCTCCTAACTGGAGCTTCTCCCGGATGGCACCCCCCCAAATCCCAAAGATTCATCCGCAGAATCACCTTCCGCAAAAATGACCCCGTGGCTTTAGCTTGTATCGATTATGGCTATAATGTGATTCCTTCCCAATCAGACAAGGATGAACAAGGCAATCTCCTTGATGACCCCTTTGATACCCGGTGTACAGAATGGTTGGTGGAGATACCTGTGGCAGTCCCCTGGGCAGATTTACCAGGTGCTGATGCTATTGATATCAGCAAGTTTAGCGCTTTGGCACAAATGGACTTTTATATGCAAGTTCAGAAGTTTTATGTCACCCATAATACCTCTGCCACGATTGAAGTCCGAGAACATGAAGTGGAAGCACTGTCAACACGTATCTACGAAGCAATTCGAGATGACGAAGGGTACATGAGCGCCGCACTTTTAGCCAGATTTGACGACCACCAAACTTTCCCTCGTCTTCCCTTTGAACCGATTACCAAAGAAAAATACCTAGAACTGATGGCAGCTGTGGAAAGTCGCCGCAAAACCAATGATTTCCACGGGGTTCTCAGTCTTTATGATTTTGGTGAACAAATGGAAGTTGGTCCAGCAGGTTGTGACTCTGATAAGTGCATGATGCCAGAACAAAGTCCAAATTCATAGTTCACAAACCCGGTTGCTGAGGTAGCCGGGGTTTCCCCCTTTCCTCCTTTCCCTCGTTAGGATAGATACTAAATTAGATAATTTTCCCCCAAACAAATTCAGGAGACTCAATCAATGTTCATAGATGAGTTAACACCGATTTTTAAACAACTTGTACAACATCCTGCTTCCTTTATGGGTGGACTTGTTTCCGGTGTTCTGAAACTTAATCTGAGTGAAGACCCGGTGAAAACTTGGTTAGATAAGCAAGTTAACCCTAGTGCTTATAGCTCTATCTCTACAGAATTACACAACGGTAAGTCTAATAAACCACAATCAATATCCATTGAATAATCTGATGATTAGCATATGAAGCGGTAGTTTCATTCTGCCCTAGGAATTATCTGCTTTTCTCACTCCCACACTGATATTCCCGTGTGGGTTTTTACTGATTACATCTTCAACAAAACCGACGAGTTCATCTACTTGTAGCTCCATATACAATTCTCAGAAATATGGATTGTTTCAATGGGGAATACAAATAGATAATAGATATGTTTTCCCTTATGTTTAACTTGTTCTTAAACCTCTTAGTATACTCACAACAAATAACACCGACCAGAAACTTTGAGCTACAGACATCAGTCATCTAGCGGCTTGCTTTCGGATTGCGACCAGTCATCAAAAGACTTACCTGTAAACGGTATCAGGGTTTTGCAAGCCCTAGGGGTATCTTGACAAGATGACTATTTTGGGAGCATTCATTTAACAATTAAACTCTCAAGAGATAATTTTCATTTACTTATCAGACAAAAGATATTTGCCCACCTATAAGTGAAGCTAATTTTAAGTAATTTAGGTTTGTAAAATCTCATACTTTGAACCATCGCTGAATCAGTTATTATATGAGCGTATGCGAAAGTTTACTCTGGGAAACTTAGGACTCACTGACAATACTTATTACGAGCTTGTTATTGAGATTGACCAGAACTCCTGAGGCTATCAGAATGAAAGAATATCAGGTATTCAAGTGTTTGACTTGATATTCTGACAAAACTCATCGCTTTTCGTTTCAATTTACGTGACCCACATGACTATTTACGTTGGAAATCTTTCCTACCGCGCCACTGAAGCAGATGTTAGAGCAGTATTTGCAGACTATGGTGAAGTTAAGCGAGTAGTTTTACCTACCGATAGGGAGACAGGTAGATTACGCGGCTTTGCCTTTGTAGACATGGAAGAGGATGCTCAAGAAGACTCAGCCATTACAGAGCTTGATGGAGCTGAATGGATGGGTCGTCAATTGAGAGTTAATAAGGCAAAACCAAGGGAGGATAACCGACGAGGTAGTTGGAATAAAAGAGATTCCTATGAGTAAAAATTATCTGTCAAGGCTGACCTAGGGACAACTCACCCATATTTCAGTCCCAAATGAGATTAGTTCTTCAGACGTGTAATCCTTCAGTTGGGGGATGAGGCAAAACAAAATAACATAGCTAGATTGCTAGAGAATTTTGGCGATCGCCGCTTCGGTGGAGCGTAGCTCTATCGCGACAGAGGGGCTAAAGGTACAGGAATTTGTCAACACCTTTAGTCCTTTTCTCTTTTTCTCTGGTTATGGGAGTTCATCAGTCTGTATCCATTTCCCGGTTCGTTTTCTAGGGGCGAAGTGGTGTGGGATAAAAAATGAGAATCAGGCGAGATGAAAATGAGAACAAGCTCATTTCTTTAGTTTGTGTAAAATCGCAATTCTGTTATCAAATTACCTCTCTAAGATAGAGGCAGCGACTACAGGTTGATTGTTGTCGGGGAGGGTAAACTGATTTCACTGGTTGACGATGCTGTTTTCCCAAAATATCCCTGTGGACATCAATGATTGATTAGTTAGCCCAGAAACAACCCCCAGGGAGGACTCAATACATGACACAAGCAGCAGAACCCATAGGATTGTCTACAAACGATGGCAGCGATCGCAGCTTAGACCGTGACTGTACAACTTTGTCCCGCCATGTTCTCCAACAGTTTCAGACTTTTACTCCCGAAGCTCAAGACTTAAGTGCATTAATGAATCGAATTGGGTTAGCAGGTAAGCTAGTTGCCCGTCGATTGAGTCGCGCAGGGTTGATGGAAGGAGTCTTGGGATTCACAGGAGAATTGAACGTTCAAGGTGAATCTGTGAAAAAGATGGATGTCTATGCCAATGATGTATTTATCTCCGTCTTTAAGCAAAGTGGTTTGGTCTGTCGCCTTGCTTCTGAGGAAATGGAGAACCCCTATTACATTCCAGAGAATTGCCCCCTAGGCAGATATACACTTCTCTATGACCCCATAGATGGTTCATCGAATACAGATACAAACCTTAGCTTAGGGTCAATTTTTGCGATTCGTCAGCAAAAAGGTGAGGACTTAGACCATTCTGCCTCGGATCTACTCGCATCAGGACGAGAACAAATTGCTGCGGGCTATATTTTGTATGGTCCCAGTACCATGCTGGTATATAGCATTGGGAAAGGAGTACATTCTTTCACCCTGGACCCCAGCTTAGGAGAATTTATTCTCACCGAAGAGAATATGCGCATTCCCACCCAAGGTTCTGTGTATAGCGTCAATGAAGGTAACTTTTGGCAGTGGGAAGAATCCTTCCGAGAATATATCCGCTATGTTCACCGCACAGAAGGCTATAGCGCTCGTTATAGTGGAGCTATGGTTAGTGATATTCATCGGGTGTTGGTTCAGGGCGGAGTGTTTCTCTATCCCGGTACAGTACAGAAACCAGAAGGCAAACTACGTTTATTGTATGAATCAGCTCCCCTAGCATTTTTGATTGAGCAGGCAGGAGGTCGAGCAACTACAGGACATGAGGATATTTTGGATGTCATCCCCAGTAAGTTACACCAACGTACACCTCTGATTATTGGTGGTCGGGAAGATGTTGCCAAGGTTGAGTCATTTATTCAGAATGGTCATTAACAAATCAGCCATTCACCAGCAGTATACGGACTTGTTCCAGTCAAAAGGTTAAAAGTCTAATCTGCGATCGCCAATATTTGCAAGTCGAAACAAAGCAAAAGCGATTACTAGAAAAGTAGCGATCGCTAACATCAAGAAAGCTTATCAAGAGTAAAAAAGGATTGATAGAAAGACTCGATGCATCTAGTTTTTCCTATCCAGCATCAAACGCACATACTTTAAATCCCCAATTTCTATGGTTAGTCTGCTAGAAAATCCCCTACGGGTCGGTCTACAACAGCAAGGAATGCCCGAACCCCAAATTATTGTGATTTTTGGTGCTTCCGGAGACCTTACCTGGCGCAAACTCGTACCCGCACTCTATAAACTACGCAAAGAACGACGTATTCCTCCTGAAACCTCGATTGTTGGTGTTGCCCGTCGAGACTGGAGTCATGAGTACTTCCGTGAACAAATGCGCAAAGGTATGGAAGAAGCTCACGGTGGAGTCCATCCAGAGGAACTGTGGCAAGATTTTTCCCAAGGTCTGTTTTACTGCTCTGGTGATATTGATAAGCCTGAGAGCTACCAAAAACTCAAAAACCTACTGACCGAACTAGATGCAAAACGGGGAACCAGAGGAAACCGTATGTTTTACCTCTCCGTTGCCCCCAACTTTTTCCCGGAAGCAATTAAGCAACTGGGAAACGCCAATATGCTGGACGACCCCTACAAACACCGTCTAGTTATTGAAAAACCCTTCGGTCGAGACTTAGCATCTGCCCAAAGTCTTAACCAAGTCGTACAAAAGGTCTGCAAGGAAAACCAAGTCTACCGCATTGACCATTACCTTGGTAAGGAAACTGTCCAAAACCTCCTGGTCTTCCGCTTTGCTAACGCGATTTTTGAACCCCTGTGGAACCGTCGCTTTGTTGACCACGTACAAATTACTGTGGCAGAAACTGTCGGGGTAGAAGACCGAGCTGGTTATTATGAAAGCTCTGGGGCTTTGCGAGATATGTTGCAAAACCACCTGATGCAGCTATTCTGCCTCACAGCCATGGAAGCACCTAACTTTATGGATGCAGATAGTATCCGTACAGAGAAGGTGAAAGTACTACAAGCAACTAGGCTTGCAGATGTGAATAATCTTTCTCTTTCAGCAATTCGCGGTCAATACAGCGCTGGCTGGATGAAAGGGAAACCCGTACCGGGGTATCGAGAAGAACCAGGCGTTAACCCCGCTTCCACCACACCCACCTATGTGGCAATGAAGTTTCTCGTAGATAACTGGCGCTGGCAAGGGGTGCCTTTTTACCTGCGTACAGGAAAACGGATGCCGAAAAAGGTGAGCGAAATTTCTATCCATTTCCGGGAAGTCCCTTCGCGGATGTTCCAATCAGCTGCTACCCAGCAAATTAATCCCAATATCCTGACAATGCGGATTCAACCCAATGAAGGTATCTCCTTGCGGTTTGATGTGAAAATGCCGGGGGGCGATTTCCGTACCCGTGCAGTGGATATGGATTTCAGTTACGGTTCCTTTGGGATTGCAGCTACTTCCGACGCATACGATCGCCTGTTTTTAGATTGTATGATGGGCGACCAAACCCTATTTACTCGCGGTGATGAAGTAGAAGCAGCTTGGCAAATTGTCACCCCTGCTCTATCTGTGTGGGATGCACCTGGCGATCCCGCTACGGTTCCTCAGTATGAAGCCGGAACCTGGGAACCTGTAGAAGCAGAGTTATTAATTAACCGTGACGGTCGTCGTTGGCGCAGACTCTAAACCCTAATGATACCAATTCTGTAGAGACGTTCTGCCAGAGTGTCTTTACCAGAGCATCTTTACCAGAACGTCTATTTTCAAATTGGTATTAGAACATCCACAACCTCCTATTGAAAACCCAAAACCTCTATGGCTACCCAAGCACCGACAATTTTCTCACTCCAAGCCCCAAAGGATGTGTCTGTAACTGACATTGAAGCTGAATTGGGGCAAATTTGGCAAAGCTACGGTATGGCTGGTGATGACGGTACTTTACCTGCGGCAACACGGGCAACCACTTTTACTTTGGTGGTTTATGAACCGGAAGAAACCCAGTACTTATTAGCATCCCTGGGATTTTATAATGGTCCCATTGATGGGATTATTGGACCACAAACTCAAGTTGCTTTGCGAGAACTGCAAAAAGCTTACGGATTACCTGAAACAGGTAGCACAACTTCAGAAACCTTGGCTGTATTGCGGGAACAAGTTGCGAAACGACGGGGTGGAGAAGCTGGGGAGAATACGGCAGTTTCTAGCTTAGATGCTAGTAGTCCCCGGATTGCGGATGAAATTGCCCTACGCAACCCTTGCCGGATTATCACCTTATTGCCAGTTGCAGGGGAAGATACGGGGGTAAAAGCTCAGGTATCTGCTTACTGTCCGATTCAAAAGCAGTCTTCTAGTACTTTAGTTTGTTGTGAATATATTGCTCTGACTGGTACTGCTACTGCTTTAGAACGTATTGGTGGGATGATTCCAGCGTTGCTGATTGGTGGTTTACCAAAGTTCCTCTGGTGGAAAGCTACTCCCGACCCGAATAATGCTCTGTTTAAGCGCCTATCAGGGATTTGCAATAATGTCATTGTGGACTCTTGTAAATTTAATGAAGCGGAGTTAGATTTACTCAGCCTGGGAGATTTAGTCAAAGCTGGCATCCCTGTTGCTGATTTAAATTGGCGACGTTTGGCTGGATGGCAAGAGTTGACTGCTCAAGCTTACGATGCACCCAACCGACGGGCAGGATTGGCAGAAATTGATAAGGTGAATATTGATTACGAAAAAGGTAATTCTGCCCAGGCTTTATTGTATTTAAGTTGGTTGGCTAGTCGTCTGAATTGGCATCCGGTTTCTCTGGAAAAAGAAACAGATGATTATGATATTACTCGCATCAAGTTGATGACAAAAAATCAGCGTTGTGTAGAAGTTGAATTGGCTGGTGTCCCTGTTGCTGATGTGGGTGATATTGCTGGTGATTTGATTGCTTTGCGCTTTGGTTCTACTAATCCAGATGCTGATTGTGGAACGGTGATTTGTACTGAGACTGGTGGTTGTATGCGGATGGAAACCCAAGGTGGGGCACAATCTGCGGGTTTATTCCAACAGGTGACTTCGATGTCTGAGCAAAAAGCAGAAGCTTTACTGAGTCAGCAAGTACAACGTTGGGGTCATGAGGCACTTTTTGAGGAAAGTCTCATGGTGACTGGGCAAATTTTGAAATTAGTTAAGTAGTAGGTTTCTCAGGGAAAGGTTAAAGTTAATTTACCTTTAACCTTCCACCTACAAATTATTGATTTGAGCAATAATCATTCATAAGTTTACATTAGGAAATTATGTCTAATTTAAGGGGCTTAACCAGATAGTTTTAGCTATATTGAATAAATTCTTAGCTCGCTCCTGAATTTCTGATGCACCCCAACTAGCCTGCTGAATAATCCAACGGTTTAATTCAATATGAGTATCATCGAGTATAGCTTTCTTCTTGGAAAATGGAAGGTTGCTCAACTCAGAATTATAACTAGTCAGAGTCAAATTTCCAAATGTATTTAGTAGATTTCCATGAATAGCTTCTGCTTCTGAGCCTAACTCATCTTTCCATTCTGAGTTTAGTGTTTGAGGTAAAATATGTTCTATTGTGACTGTGACTTTTGAAAGGTCTACCATTTCTTTATGTTTAAATGATTTTTCTAGCTGACAGAGAATGAAACGAGTGTTACCACGCCCATATTGTGCATGAGTTCTGAAAGCTGTACCAAATTCATCATCATTAGGAAAGCGACTTCTGCCACTGCCTGAAGATAAAGAACGATGCAACCATTGGACATGATCTGCGTTAGGAAAATTTTTAGACAATTGGATAAATAGTTTGTTGAGGATGTTAGTGGGAACTCCACAAACAGCCCGCCGAACTACAAAAGATTCAACCAATCCAAGACATTTTTCTAATTCAACGTTGCTGAGATCACCATTTTGGCGTGCATCAAATAAGCGAAGTAAGAGTGGATAAGAAGTTGTTACTTTCAGATCTTGAATATTCTCTAAGCAGCAACGAATATTATGGTTTTCTTCCTGAAGAGGCTGTAGAAATCTAGCATAGAATTCTCCAAATCTTTGCATCGATTGAACTTCTAATTCAACCTCTTTTGTTGACTTCATACTTTTCAGCTTTGCTTTAATCGCTGCATAAATTCCGCCCTGCTTAATATCATCTCCATCTTTCATAATGTAGTGACGTAGAAATTCAGTGAGATTAGATTTCAGTGTGTTTTCCATCGGGCTCCAATATGTAGAATAAACCCGTTCCTGCTCGCCACCAGCAGAAATTGAATGTCGGAAACACATAAGCATATAATTTCTCACTAAGTCTGCTTGAGTGAGAGGTTCTCCCTTAAAATTTAGACTCTCAAAAATTAAATAGGGATCGTCACCATCTTCAAGATTTATCATTACAACCTGGAGAGATTGCTCTAGAGTAATTAGCACTTTTTTTGGGTCTACAGCATTGTCATTAGTATCTATACTTTTGAGCAATTTGTTTTTAAAGAAGTGATAAGCAGCAGCTATCCGAACATCTTTACTAACTAATGGAGTCCTTCGGTCAAGGGCAATGCTACTATATACATCCCGATCCATTTGTGTTGGTACAAACTTTAAAGTATCTTCTGGATCACGGAAGCGATTGGTTAGGTAAACTTCTTGGATACGTGAAGCTGTGTTTCCATCGTCCACACAATCACGCAAAGCACACAGAAGTAAGGAAATTGTTGTGAGACGCTGCTGTCCATCAATTATCAGATACTTACTAACTCCTACAGGTACGCTACGTGCTGAAACAGAAACAATTGCACCCATGAAGTGGCTTCTTGCATCTTCAGCTTCATACTGTACCATCAAATCATCCCAGAGTGATTGCCAATTATTTTCTGTCCAGGTGTATGGACGCTGAAATAGAGGAATGAGATTTTGTTTTTCGCCATTGAAATATTGAATAACTCTAGCAGGTGAAGCTTCCATTCTATGTATTCTCTACTGAAAAATTACAATATTTTTGTACTCATTTTCATCTTTTCGAGGCGACTCCTGAGAATAACGAATGCAATAAATAGCAGGACGATAAATCAGGTAATCAATCAGCTTTGCGACAAATCTATAATTTTGCGGAGATAGAATTGGAAAAAATTTTCTATGCACAAAATTCTTTCTGCAAATTATATTATGATTTTGTAATGCGTATTTCAGAACATACCTCCTTTATTATACATATGATGCAAGTATAATCACTATCCTGAAGATGATGACCACGAGCATATTGCAGGAACTGAGGAAAAACTTTTGTTCGTAAAGACAAATCTATGTGTTAAAAGCTCTAGCAGAAAGTAGTTTTTGGGAATTGCTGATTTGAAGTATGAGTTTAGTTTTGTGGTGCTGTAGCTTATCCCTTTTTTGTCACTCTGGGAAAAGAAAAATCAAAGTCAAATTTTCAACTCTAGATAGAACATGCATTTGAGCGTTTATTTTCTAACACAATGGCTGAAATTATGTTTTTTTAATAAAAGCCTTATGCTGTAAGCATTTCAGACTATTCTCTCCCGAAAGTGACAAATGAGGGATTACCCCTCTTTTGTTACTTTAGGAAGATAATAATCTTAAACCCCTATTTTTACGTCTATTTTCAACAAGGCGATTTAGATGACAAAATTAGGATGCGATCGCACAATCCATTATTTTGTTTAGCTTTCAGAGTAGGGACTATCTTTTTCTCTCCTCGTAGTAACAAAAGAGGGATTACTTCTGTAAAACAGTATGTAACGGAGCGAAATTTAGGTAACCTCTCTTGAAGATTAGCATCTGCAAGATTTGTTACTTCAGTTAGTTATACTCAACATGACAACTCGTACCCTAATTCAGCCATGCCATTTTTTGAGTCTCACCCGATAATCAAGTTGTGATTTATTGCAAGGCGATCGCTAATATTACAACAACTTGCTATGATTTCTGAGTTACTCTAGGAGTTACACTTGTACTCATGGGTTTAATTATTGCTGGGGAGCGTAGTGGAGTAGGTAAAACGACGGTCACTTTGACTCTATTAGCTTCTCTGTGTCAGCGATATGGTAAGGGTCAAGTCCAATCTTTTAAGGTGGGTCCGGATTATATTGACCCTATGTTCCATCGATATGTTACGGGTTTACCCTGTAGAAATTTAGACCCGGTTCTGACTTCAGAGACTTATGTGAAAAATTGTTTTGAAAATCACTGTCATGGCAGAGATTATGCTGTGGTGGAAGGGGTAATGGGTTTATTTGATGGTATTCCGACTCCAAAAGAATATGAGCATAGTATAAATAATTTTGCCAGCACTGCACATATAGCTAGGCTCTTAAAATTACCTATATTATTAGTGATTGATTGCAGTCGTTTATCGGGTTCGGTGGCAGCGATCGCCCACGGTTATAGTACTTTAGATCCATCTCTGCAAATAGCTGGGGTGGTGTTAAATCGTGTTGGGAGCGATCGCCATCTCTCTCTGGTGAAAAATGCTCTGGAAGCTTTAAAAATAGAGATTTTGGGGGTGATACGGCGACAGGATGATATTACCATTCCTGACCGTCATCTGGGTTTAGTGCCTACGGATGAGCTGCCAGAGCTAAATGCTGTCATGGCAAAACTCGCAGAGTTGGGGAATAGCTGTTTCAATTGGGAGAAATTATTGCCACTGCTACAAAATTCTGTGGCTCCGATTGAAAATATGACTCCTGAATACCAGAGTATGCCAAAATTCCGGGTTGCCGTTGCCCGCGATCGCGCATTTAATTTTTACTACCAAGATAATCTCGATTTATTGACAAAATTCGGTGCAGAGTTAGTTTTTTGGAGTCCCCTGACAGATAAAGAATTACCTGTAAATATCCAAGGAATGTATTTTGGTGGGGGGTTCCCAGAGGTATTTGCCCAACAATTAGCACAAAATTTCAGCGCGATCGCCTCCGTGAAACAAGCAATTATTCAGGGAGTTCCTACCATTGCTGAATGTGGTGGATTGATGTATTTGTGTGAGGAAATCATTGATTTTCAAGAAAATTCCTGGCAAATGGTCGGGATATTACCGACAAAGGCGATGATGGGTAAAGGATTAACTTTAGGTTATCGTCAAGCTGTGACTTTACAAGCAAGTCTATTATTTGATCAGGGAGATATTAGTTATGGACATGAGTTTCACCGTTCCCATTTAATCTCAGTCAATCATTCTCCGCTTTTTCAAACCTATCGAGCTGATACTGATGAGTTTACTGGATACGAAGGATGGAGTTTAGCTGATAATTTACATGCTTCCTATATTCACCAGCACTGGGGAGCTGCTATAAAAATTCCCCAAAGGTTTATTGCTGCTATTTCTAATTACCATCATAATCAAGCTGCAACTATTACCAATAGGCGGAATTCGTAATTTGTAATTTGTAATTCGTAATTCGTACATGATTACCTTGTCGCAAGCGTTTCACACATTTGGAATGGGTGGTTTATTTCAGCCAACCTGTACTAGATAATCAGAAAAAGTTCACTGGTAAATCCATCTTACTACCCCCTACTCATTACTCATTACTCTATCTATATTTCCCTCTTATTTCCATCCTTTTGCTGCTTGTTCTAGAACATAGTTAGAGACATCTTCAATCTCTGCAACAGTTAATTTGTCTTTATAGGCTGACATATTATTTTTACCATTAGTGACTATTTCTGTCACTGCGGCGATGGAGTCCATTCCATATTTTTTCAGTGCAGGTAACTTGAGATTTTTACCACGTCTGATGATATTGCTACCGTTGATATGACATCCTGCACAGTGAAACTCAAATATTTGCTCTCCCCCCTTAACTGTATCAATTGCAAAAACGGCTTTTACTGGGTAAGTTGTCCAAATAGTCAAGGAAATAATTATCAATATGAGTAGCTTTTTCACTGGCATTATCCTGTTGCTGATTATTCTATTTTCCTACTTTTGGGTACAAAAATATTACCAGAATTTATCATTTATTCTTAGAGACGAAGATAGCAGTTTTTTGATTCTTGTTTATGCTCTGTAGATAAGAATCTATTGATTCTGATAGCCTTGATTCGTTCAGAAGAGTTGAGACAGAACCATCATGATTCTCATTCACTAATTATACTGCTACCAGGGAAACGCATGACTCAATGATTGCAGTAATTGTATCTGTACTTGATTAAGGGTAATTTGCTATATTTCTAAATTTCTCTATCTCAGGGAAGTATTTGATTGACGACAGGAGAGAGACAATAGAGGGGGTTAAATAATACCCCATTGACTTTATCCCATTTAGTTAAATTATTAATTGAGTAAAATGTCACAGAATATCAAAGAACAGATTACATTGGATTTGCAAAAAGTTAAAGAGACTGGGCAATTGAGAACAGATAAAATCCGGGAAATTGTCAAAAATGCCGTTTCTCAAGTGATTACTGAAGTCAAAGCAGGTTCCGGAGAACTACGTTTAATTGTTAAAGATGCAGTTGCTGCTGTGGTTGATAGTCTAGAAGTTAAAGATGGAGAAGAGGAAGTCAGAGCATCAATTGAGGGTGCATTAGAAGCGGTTAATAATCAACGATGCGGTAGTCTTAGCAAAACTCAAGCGGAAGTGAAGTTGTTACAAACAAAGTTAGAGAAGGAAGAAGATAACATTCAACAAGAAATGGATGGTATTCTCACAGAAATTAGCGAAAATGTCACGACTAAATCTGGAGATAGAAAGATTGCTATTAATCAGGCGATCGCCACAATCAAAAATAGCGAAGAAGTTACTCTTTTACAGAAACGATATGCTCAGTTGCAAGGACAGTTAGCGATTGTGAAAGCTAACTTAGCTGCACGTTATGGTGGGAGGGGTGAAGAAGTTAAAGACTATTTAGATGATGCAAAATCCTGGTTTTCTCAAGCACGTCCCCAAGCTGAAGCTATGGTAACTCAAGTACAGGAACAACACCTACAACTAGAAGAAAAGATTGGTGAAGCGGGTAATGCTTTGGCGAGAAAAGAACATCAACTAAAATCGATTTTACGAGAATTATTTCTCTCTGTCGCTGATTGGTTGAAATAAAATTTGATTCGCTTGAAAATAAAATTGTGAACTAGGGCAACTTTGGGTTGCCTTTTTTATTAAAATATTCAAATTTAAAAATAGCAAATATTTTTAGTCTAAATTAACGTGATTTCGATGAGCTTGGATACTTGGATAAATCGATAAAACCTTTCCCCAGGGGATTATAAATCCCCGTCTCATACCCAAAGTCCATTAAAAATGGACTCGAAATACAAATTAAATCCTTTGCTATCAGCAATTTTAATCGCTGGCTAGAACCGCTCATGTTAAATTATGCTTGAAACGAGCAAATTTATCTATCAAATCATAAAAAAATAGGTAACAGTATTCAACCATTACCTACTAAATGAGTATCTCTAGACAAGGAGTTCTTTAATAAATTTCACTCTCTCTATTTAACGCTTCTTCATGCTTGGCGATCGCCCACACAGCATGAATACTTCCGGGAACCCAACCTAACAAAGTGAGAAGAATATTGATAAATAGGGTGCTACCAACTCCAAAGGTAAGGAAAACTCCTAAGGGGGGTATAACTATACCAAGGATGATGCGTAGTAATTTCATGATGTTTTATCTCGTTTTGTGGATATATATTTAAGTACAAATTCGTGGTGCTGCCAAGTTAAGCAGATTAACTCGAAGGTAACTCAACCTTATCTTTTGTATCTGAGGAGAGTAGTTTCTTTTCTGCAAAGTAATTGTTCAGAAACGTATTGGCAATGGATAATACTACAGGAGCTAACAGGAATGCTAAAATACCATGGGCGCTAAAACCAGGGACAAATGCTGCTGCCAAAAAGAAGCAAATACCGTTTACTACTAGGGAAAATGCGCCTAAGGTGATGATATTCAACGGTAAGGAGAGAATGGACAAAATTGGCTTAACCAAACCGTTAACTAAACCAATAGCTAAAGCAGCAATTAAAGCTGCGGGGAAATTAGCAATATCCACACCAGGTACTACTAAATCCACAATTAATAAGCTCAAAGCAGTAGCTAGAGCAGCTAATAAGCTTCCTAACATCTTTCTTTCCTAATCTTTATTTACGTCATCTGTTACTATCTTTGACGATATTTGAATTGTTGCCCTCTTTACAAAGATAGATTTAATCTTCATACCTGTGGGAGAGAAACCAGGTTTTCAGCAAACAAGAGTATCTGACTCAGTCTCAATATCTAATCAACAGGGTTTCTGAGATTTTAAGGTTTACTTTATTTTACCAATGTTAAATATTCAATTACCATATTGGCAATGGTTTCGTTGCCATCCTTGGGCAGTGTCGTGGATTTTTGAGGTGATTGGGGTGGTTGGGTTAAAAATTCCCATTGGCTGTGAAATAGGTCGGTGGGTTTGATAATTTGGTGGTAGGAATAATCGGCAAAACCTGTGATCAGATAAGCTGCTTCCGCAAAATCTTCACGGGTAATAGTTGTGATGGGTATATCTAATTTAGCTGCTTCGGCGAAGGTTCCGTAGCCCGGTTTGGACACAACTTGACTACATACAGGCATAATATCTACAGGTCGCCATTTGCGGTCTGTAATTTTGATTAAGTTGGGTAAATCTGGAGCACCTTTGTCAAAGGTAAGGAATTGCTTTTCTGGGAAGAGAAGACAGTTATTGTAGGGGATTTCCTGTAAACCTAAACCACCAAAGGTGAGGAGAATCGTATTTTCTCTGGGTGCGGTGATTCCCCAAGTCTGGCGAATTTCTGCTGCGGTGTAGCGAGGATTACCTCCTGTCAAACCAATTTCTGTGATATTTGGGAAAGCTGACATGGGTTCGTGGAAGGGAAGTAAAAGTAGGCGATCGCTCTTGGAGTAACATTCACTAATCCAGTCTGCTATCTCTACAAATTCTCCACCCCAGTCACGATAAATTAAATCCCAACCAAAGTTACTCATCATCCAGCAAGGAATTCCCGCAGCTTTTGCAATCACTGGTGTCAGGAAGGGAACGTCTCCTAGGATTAAATCTACACGGTTTTGTCGAAGAAAATTCACCTCGGAAGCTACTAGGGAATTTTGATTTTTCTTGATTTCTAATAATTTTTCTTTGGTTGCGGCTTTATCCATTTGCAGACTATCTGCTTGTACGACACCCAAATCAAAAGCGCGGGGACGATGGATAAAATCACCTTCAATATAACATTCTAATAACCAGCGTGGAGCTGTTGTTGCCATAATTAGCAACACTTGGGGATAGAGTTTTTGGATAGTTGCGGCAACTGCTGCGGTGCGTGTTGCATGACCAAAACCGTGGTTTGTTACTGCTATATATAATGTAGGACGTTTCATGGGAGTAAGAAGTAGGGAGTAATGAGTAGGAAGTAAGGAGTAAGGAGTAAGGAGTAGGGATTACTTTTGTGCAATTACTGTCAACTGTCAACTATCACTAATTACCCAAAAATTCTTGAATTGTTTCTACCAATTTATCTATTTCTGATTCTAGGGTGAAGTAGTGAGTGCAGGCGCGGATACAATTGGGGTTGGCTAGGGTGCGGGTGAATATTTTTTGTGATTCTAAATATTGCACTAACTTTTGATTTGTTGAGGATGTATTTTGCAGACGGAAGGAAACTAAACCGCTTTCTGGGGGGGAGTCACGAAGACATTCAATCTCAGGTAATTTCATGAGCTTTTGCCATAGATATGCACTTTTTTGCAGGATTTGCTGATAACGTTCTTTGGTGCTTCCCCATTGGTTGTGTATGGCGATCGCCTCTCTCAAAGCTGGGTATAGGGTAACATCTGATGTCGCAACTTCATAACGTCTACCGTCTGGTTGCCAATCCTGGGGCTGTCCATGACTGTCTGTTATTATACCTCGCCAACCAATGAAAGTAGGTCGCAGACTTTCTCTTGCGGCTGCACGCACGTATAATCCGCCAATTCCCGCCGGTGAACATAGCCATTTGTGCCCTGTAAATGCGTAAAAATCTACACGAGAATTACTGAAATCTAAGGGCAGGGAACCGACTGATTGGGCAGCGTCCACAAGTAATCGCGTTTCTGATGAATTTTCTATGCACAATTCTGCTATTTTGTCAATATCAAGAACTTGACCAGTGTTCCAGAGGATATGACTGATGGCAACTAGGCGGGTGTTCGGGCGCAGATGTTGGGCAATGACGGCACAGGGATCACCTTGATTGCGGGTATTGAGGAGGGGACAGGTGGTGACTTCTACAGAAAACCGTCGGGCAATTTCTTGGGCAGTGGCGACAATTCCCTGATGTTCGCAGTCTGAGAGTAATAAATGGTCACCTTGTTGCCAATTTAAACCCCACATTGCAATATTACAACCAACGGTAACATCCTCCGTCAGGGTGATAGTATCAGGGGAAACATTTAACTCCGAGGCGATCGCCCCTCTCGTGGCAAAATATTCTTGGGCAATCCAGGAAGACACAGGATTACTAAATGGTCCCAATTCCTGGATGGTAGCATGAGCTTGGGTAATGGCTTCAATAGCGGCTTGGGGCATGGTTCCCTGTCCCCCATAATTAAAGTAAGCTTTATTTGCCAGTGCCGGAAAATGTTGCCGATGGTGATACAAATTATTCATGGATAATAGGGGAAAGGAAATGTAAGAGTAAAGATATATTGATTAACTGTTAACCATACCCATTGTGCAATCATGTTATCTCTGCTACTCCCACAATGTACGAATTCTTGATAGCTTAAATGAATGCTAATTAATGCCGAACTACTGCTGCAATATCAACGCTGTAAACGCCGTCCATACTTAGACACTCACGGTGATTTCCGCGACAAAGATGCTGTGAATGATTTGCTGGTGAAGTTGCAGCAGGACAGAATTACCTATCAGGCGAATATACTGGCAAATTGGCGGGTTGTGCAACCCCAATACCATCGAGGTAATTTACCCGCAGCTATGGGAGCAACCCTGGAGCTGATGGAGCAGGGAGTAGAGTGTATACATCAAGGTGTGTTAATTGGGAAGTATGCAGATAAATATACCCTAGTCAGTCGCCCAGATTTATTGGTGAAACAACCAGGGGTGTCGCGTTTTGGTGATTGGGTGTATGAACCAATAGGGGTTGAGCTAGGTAAGCGCCCCAAACAAGAATATCAGGTTGTAGTGGCATTTCATGCCCAAATTTTGGCAGCAGTACAGCAAGCAGCAGTGGATACCGGTTGGTTGATATTGCGGGGAAAAGAAGGAAGTTATCCCGTTGATTTAGGGAAATGGGTACCCCAGATGGGGAAGATTATCCAAGAGTATATCCAAACTCTAGAATCCGAGGAAGCACCGGAAGTTTTTATTAGTCGGCAAAAATGTACCCTTTGTCCTTGGTATAGTACTTGTTACGCGATCGCCCAATCTCAGAAACATTTATCTTTGTTACCAGGAGTCACTCCTGTACGTTATGCTCAACTTCAAGGGTTAGATATCACCACCCTGGAATCCTTAGCAGCAACCCATCCCACAGAATTAGAAAATCTCCCTGGTTTTGACAGTCGGGTAGCACCAAAATTAATCTTACAAGCCAAAGCAGTCTACGAAAATCGCCCCCTGATTTTACTAGGGGATGATGGAGAAGATAATGAGGATGACATGGTGGATATGTCACTCAATAAAAGAAATGGTATCAACCATCATGATTCACCTATAGAACTGTATTTTGACATTGAAGCCCAGCCTGATTTGAATTTAGACTATCTTCTGGGTGTTTTAGTCATGGATAGGCAAAATCATACAGAAAAATTTTATTCTTTACTGGCAGAAACTCCAGCCGATGAAAAAGTCATTTGGCAGCAATTTCTCGATTTAGTCAACCAGTACCCCGACGCACCAATTTATCATTTCTGTGTCTATGAGGTGGATACTGTCAAGCGGTTAGCAAAACAATATCGTACTCCCTACTCTGACATATCACCCATACTGAATCGGTTTGTAGATGTTTATGAAAAATTAACCCAAACTGTGGCTCTACCTGTGGAAAGCTATGCTTTAAAAACTATTGCTCGGTGGTTAGGCTTTGAGTGGCGTGATAAAGAAGCTAGTGGAGCTAAGTGTATTTACTGGTATGATCAGTGGTTAAAAACTGGCGATCGCACTCTTCTAGAAACTATCCAACGTTACAACGAAGATGATTGCCGCGCCACCCGTAGCGTCAAAGATTGGTTAGTTGAGTTTTTGCAAAATATGGAAAAATATCCTTCCCCGTACTAATACCAATTTGAAAAAAACAATACGACAAACAGACAAAGCCCCTCCCTAGCCATCCCCAATTTCGGGGAGGGTGCCCGATAGGGCGGGTGGGGTATCTGTCGTAAACATTTTTTGAATCGGTATTAGGTGATTGTATTGCTAAAATCTGTCTGTTTCTTGGGGAGCAGTAACAGCACCGGGATCGGTGATAAAGAAGTTTTTAGCAGCTTCGTTTTGATAAATACAGCTAATTTCTGGTTTTTGTCCCAAATCTCCCGTGTAACCGAAGGTATTCAGGCGATTTTTACATTCTCTGACTTGATCGCCAGAGATGAGTTTTCGCTGTTCTAAGATTGCCCAGTTATTGGTTCGCAGTACGCATCCTGGGCGCATACTCGGTTGAGCTACGTAGACATTGAAGGGGTTGAGGGTGACAAATAATCTTGTATCCATGACCATGGCACTAGCACCATACTGTACACAAATATCGGGGTTGGGTGCTTTGGTGTCAATAAATTCACGGGAAGCAACGTTGGTGGGGGTAAAGGTGGCAGTGGAACTAAATGCAATGCCAATTCCCACTCCCAAGACGAATACACCTCCGAGGATAGCAATGGAAGTGATGTTAAAGATAGGAGCTTGGAAAGCAGGGGATCGAGAATTTGTGGATGTTCTACCAGTGGGTTTACGTCTCATTGTCGCTTAATTTCACGCCTTAGACATCTGGGAGTGGTTTTACTGCTCTCCCTCTGTACCAGTATTACAAAAAAAGGTCTGGGTGGGGGGGAAGAGGTTTGATAAGGGTAGGTTTGTCAAATTTGGCTTACGACTTAGACAAGGCAGACAGGAGGGAAAGTAGACAAGATTTTAATGTAAAAAACCTACCGTTAATTTTTTGGGTGTGTATAAAATCGAGATAATCCTAGGGTATGCCAAAACCAAGATTGTCTGAGGAGGAAAATCATTAATGTCGTGATTGCGAGAATAATAGCTGCTGGTTGGTTTCCTGGGGTGGAACCGAGGTAATGGGAACCGATGAGGATGGCATGGGATACGGCGAATAATAGGGATGGTAGGGTTAGAAGGTGTATTTGTCGCCAGCGTTTACCGAGGTAGGTTTGTAGGGAATTAAAGCTAGTGAGGGTGGCTGGTAGCATGAGTAGGAGGGCGATCGCTCCGGCAATTATACCTACTTGCCAATCGGGGGTAAGAAACCAAAAGGCGGCAAAATTCCATTGCCAGGAATGTTCTATCATGTGGGTGGTATGAATTGCTCCTAGGATAAATGCACTGACTCCTAGTAACCGTCGATATCGCAGGGGTGCTGCATAGAAACCACTCAGGGGACGGGCAATTAATGCCAAGATTAAACAGAATAGGGCTGCGTGTCCAGTGTAGTCTGTCATGGTATCCCCCGTACGCACCACGGTGATTACGCCCATAATTAGGGTTATCCACCCACCTAGACGGAATAATTGACTGCGTTTATCTTGACTAAGAAAGGATGTGGAAAAACCTACCCCTACCATGGTGGGTAAAGTTCCTAAACCAAAACTGAGCATTGTAATTGCACCTATGGCTACATCTCCTGTACTGGCAGCTTTAATTTGGGCAGCGTATAAAAAGCCACAGGGAATCCAACCCCAAATCATTCCTAAAATCCAGGGTGTCCACCATTGTTTTTGGGCAGAAAAGCGCCCCATGATACGGCTGAGATGGTTGTGTAAGGAACCTGAGAGGAGGGGATGGAGGAGGGGAATCCGGGGTAAAAAGTCGGGTTTAATTTGTGTTAATCCGAACCAAATCAACATAATTCCTGTAGCGATCGCCATGAATTGACGAAACTGACTTCCTACCCCTGCCATTTGCCCACCAGCAATTAACACCGAACCTAACCCCCCAATTCCGGCTCCAACCAAGGTATAACTGAGAACACGCCCCAGGTTTAATAACAAATGAAACCATAGTTGTTGTTGCCAAGAGGGTTTTGCTGATGGGTGGGAAAGGGAAAAAGCCACGGTTAGGGGACTACACATTCCTAAACAATGTCCAAAACTACCGAGAAAACCAAGGGACATTACCAGCCAAAAATCAAGCATATTGGGGAGTTACATAAAATTAAAAATTGATAAGCATTAGAAAATTAGCATCCATATCATAGATAAATTGAGAGCTTTATTGAGTCATCACCTAGGATTTGTATGATATGGCATCTTGCTTGAGTCGTGAGATTTTCGAGCTTCTGATTACCTAGTACAGGGTGGCTAAAATAAACCACCTATTCCAAATGTCTGAAACACTTGCAGCAAAGTAATTACGTTAGCGTAGCTCTCCCTGCGGGAGCATTACGAATTGGTATCACTCCTGGACTATTTCATCATACTTGTTACTTAATTTCTGGAGATTCTGGATTTGTAACAGTGTTAAGGAATCTGGTATTTAGCTTTATGATGTATCTATTAATAATTCAGCTTCTAGTTAACATACTCAGCTATATCAGCATCAAAGGTCATTTGAATGAGAATTCACTGCACAAATCCTCGGTGTCGTTATCCTCACAATGAGTTTTCAGGAGATTTACGGACTTCTCAACAGACTCCTGGGTTGCAGAGATATTGCCAAAGTTGCGGGATGCGGTTAATTCTCAATCAACGTTACCTACCTTTAGAGGAAATTGGTAGGGGTGGATTTGGTAGAACCTTTCGCGCTCAGGATTTGGTGTTTGGGCGAGAGTGTGCTGTAAAATTGCTCCATCCTCAAAGTTCCCTGACGGAATCAGAAATTTTCTCTGTACAAACATCCTTTGAAAAAGGTGCCAAAATTTTATGTAATCTCAAGCATTCCCAAATCCCTACGGTATATGATTTTTTTAGTTTACCAGTACCTGATGAACCGTGGGAAACTCCCCAGGAAAACCAAGTTAGACAAAAGTTATTTTATTTGGTGCAGGAATATGTTCCAGGGATTACCCTGATGCAAGAGCTTGGGGATAAAAGGCGATTTTCCCAGTCGGAAGTTTTAGAATTTTTGCATTCTATGCTTCAGGTGATGAAATATACTCATAAGCAAGGTGTTATTCACAGAGATATCAAGCCTGCAAATATTATTCGTCGTAATTGTACTGATAAAATGCTGTATTTAATTGATTTTGATACAGCTATTAAACGGGAACTAGAGCCAGGAATTGCTGTAAATCAGTCAATTGCCATTGGTACGAGGGGATATGCACCTCCAGAGCAGTTGGATGGAGAGGATATCAGTGCTTCCGCAGATTTATATGCTTTAGCTGCTACCTGTATTCATTTATTGACGGGTAGACATCCAGAGGAAATACGTCAAGCAACTCATCCGAAAAGACTTAATGGTGTATGGAGAAGATACTGTACTGATGTTGGCGATCGCCTAGGTGAAATACTAGACAGAATGTTATCTTTAAGACCATCTGATAGGTATCAGTCTGCGGATGATGTGCTTGCTGTTTTGGGTGGTGGTACAATACTACCCCCAATAGATTTTTTACCGATAGAATCTACTCTTCCACAAAGAGATATTACCGAACCCCCTTCCGAATCAAAATCAAGAAACAAGATTCCTAAATCGACATCAAAAAATAAGATTTTCAAGTGGCGTTGGATAATTCTCGCTATTACTGCTTGCTTTCTTTCAATAATAGTCTATTCTGGCAAAGACTCTTTACAAAACATATTCTTCGTTGGGAATAAACCTAATCTTACTCGCTGCATTGATGACGATAAATTTAGTTGCGGAGAGAAAAGATTAATCGCGGCGAAAAATAGCATTGATATCACAGATAAACAACTATTTGATGATGGAGTCAAAGCGTTTCAAGAGGGACGATATTCCGATGCGGTGAATAAATTTAGTCAATATTTAGAACAACAACCTAATGAACCAGAAGCTAGAATCTATCTGAATAATGCCAAAGCTATATTATATAATCCCCAGATTTTAAAATTAGGGGTGTGTGTACCTATTTTTAGTGATGGAATTAGTCGTAATTCTAAGGATGGTGTCACAGAGCAAATTCTTCGGGGAGTCGCTTTAGCACAGGAACAAATTAACCGAGATAGCATCCAAGGGCAAAAACTATTTCTACAAATTTGTAACGACCGAAATAAAATGAGACAAGCGAAAATAGTCGCAAGAAAAATAGTTGATGATGGCAGTATTCTCGGTGTGATTGGTCATTACAGTAGTGATACTACCCTAGCAGCAAATCAGGTTTATCATCAAGAAATTATTTCTGTTTCTCCCTCTAGTACGGCAGTTAGAGGTGAAAATTTTCTTTTACAAAACGATAATTTACGTGTTTATCCCCCTGCCGATTTAACAACATCAAAACTAGTTGATTATATCAGTAGTCAAAGAATCAAGAAAGCGGCAATTATCTATGAGAAAGGTAAATCTTTCCCGGAATCAATGCGGCAAACATTTCGTGATAACTTTAAAAAGCAAGGTGGTCAAATTGTCGAAGACTGTAATATTTCTGATAGAACAAATAATATCTCAAAATGTGTCGCCAAAGCCAAACAGAGACAAGCTGAAGTGGTGTTGATTGCAATTATGAATGAGAGTGCAGAGGAAGAAGTCTCAGAAATTTTTAGAAATGCTGGAAATATCCGATTCCTCTCAGGCAGTACTCTGTATACTAGAAATATTCGTAATCTGCCCGATGGGAAAGCAATCATTGCCATCCCTTGGCATAGAAGTATAGATGAAAATAACCTTTCCCCCTTTGAGGAAGAATCTAAATCTCTGTGGGGAACTAGATATGTTGATATTTTAGCTGTGGTGGGATACGATGCTACCCAAACTATCATTCAAGGGTTGAAAAATATTCAGGGTGATATTACCCGTGAAAAGCTTTATCAAGAGTTGAGAGAGACTGATACTTTCTCTGCTAAATCTGCTATCGAAAATGTCAAAATTCAATTTAATGAAAGTGGCGATCGCCTAGTGAATGACAGTAACAAGGATAAGCTGATGTTTCTTGTGACACCAAAAAATGGCGAGTTTGTACCTATTCCGTAATATCAGGTTCTGGCAACCAGGAATCATCTAAAACTTGCTCTAGGGAAGCAATCGGGTTTACAGGGAATTTGTCTAGGGGTATTTGAGAGCGATCGCTTGCTACTGCTCTTGCTTGTTGGTAGCACTCATCAAAAATTTCTAAAATGTAAGGTTGTAAACTGGGACTATCCTTAAGTCCATCCTTAATTTCTTGACGAAAGGTTCTTATTTCTGCTTGCCAATGTCCTTGATTCCTTTCTCTTTCCTGCTGCCAATATTTCAACTTTAACATATGCTCTAGCAACCGAATTAAATAACTTTTTATCGCTCGCTTTTCCCGTTTACCCATACTTTCTAACTCTACAATCAAATTCTCTATATCAACTGAGTCAAAATGGGCAGCTTGCAGCTTATTAATCGTTGTTCTGAGCCAAAGATAATAATCTTTCTCGTACAAACTTTTGATTGCTAAATCTGTAGGTATTAACATCATACATCCCAATTCTTTAAATATTATCCAAGTTAGTCACCTGTAATAAATCTAAACCGCGCTCAAATATCTCATCAATCGGTAACATTTGTCCGTCGGTAGTCATAAATTTATGGTCTTTAGTTGCCCGAATCACACTACCATCTTCTAAACCATACTCATAGATTTGCTGCTGTCCACGATGATGCCATTGGGCAATGGGTTGACTATAGATATTACCATGATTATCTACAGTTAACACCGTACATTCCAGACGCTTTTCGACAATTTCACCAATAGGTAAAAACCCATATTCTACGGTAAAAATTTCTGTATCATAGCTCAAGCAGTATTCCGCAAACTTCAACATATCGTCGAATAATTTTTCGGCAATCTGTTTTTTCACACCATTTTTTGTCGAACCATCAATAAATTTTTCCTGCTGTTTCTGCATCTCCGAAACTTTCTTTTTACCCATTGCTCGACGCAGCAAATCAGCTTGTCCTAGGGAATAACCAGCCAAATCTTGAGCAATTTTCATAATTTGCTCTTGATAAACCATAATCCCATAGGTTTCATTCAAAATAGATTCGAGTAAACTATGCTCATACTCAATCTCTTCCCGACCATGTTTTCTATTAATAAATTTAGGAATCAAACCTGCATCCAGGGGTCCTGGTCGATAGAGAGCGAGAATGGAAGAAATATCTTCAATGTTTGAGGGTTTCAAATCTCGCACAATTTGCCGCATCCCGGAAGATTCTAGTTGAAAGACTCCCTCTAATTCACCCTTTTCTAATAATCGATAGGTAGCTTGCACATCCTTCGGTAAATTTGCATATTCCCCCTTCGCTAGAATTTTTTGTGCTTTTCTTTCCTGACTGGTAATTTCGTAGGGGTCAAGTTTAAAACCATGCTTAGGATTCTTTTCAATTAAATCGATGGTTTTTTGAATCATGGTGAGATTTCTTAATCCCAAAAAGTCCATTTTCAACAAACCTAAGGATTCTAAATCCTCCATAAAATATTGAGTAATTACAGAACCATCATTATTTTTCTGTAAGGGAACAATTTCATCCAAGGGGTCAGCAGAAATTACCACACCCGCAGCATGAACACCGAAGGTTTTATTTGTTCCTTCAATGCGCATTGCCATATCTACCCAGTGACGTACCTTAGGGTCATTATCGTATCTTTCCTTAAATTCTGCTTCTGGGGTATCATCGGAAATCATCACCTTTAATTTGGCAGGTTTACCCCGTGAAACGGGAATTAATTTCGCCATTTTATCTGATTCCCCGTAGGGAATATCTAATACCCGCGCCACATCTTTGAGGACTGATTTCGATGTTAAACGGTTGAAAGTAATAATTTGGGCAACCCGTTCTTTGCCATATTTTTGTGTGACATAATCAATCACTTTATCCCGTTGCTCAATACAGAAATCTGTATCAATATCTGGCATTGATTTACGTTCGGGGTTGAGAAATCTTTCAAATAATAAACCGTGGTGTACGGGGTCAATATTAGTAATTCCCATGGTATAAGCAACTAGGGAACCTGCTGCGGAACCTCGACCGGGACCCACAGGAATATTATTGTCACGAGCAAATTTGATGTAGTCCCACACAACTAAAAAGTAGGTGGAAAATCCCATTTGCTGAATCATTTTTAATTCATATTCTAGCCTTTCTTTGTAGGTAGAATCGATTTCATGACGGGATTTACGATTGAGTTTTTGTAATAGTCCGTCCCAGGAAACCTCTTCCACATAAGTATCTGCTGTATGACCTGGGGGAATAGGGTAATTGGGTATTCTTGGTTCCCCCATAATACTATAGGGTTCGATTTTTTCGGCAACTTCTAAGGTCGTATTAATTGCCGATTCGATAATATCTTCTGGTAAATGGTCACGAAATAACATCCGCATTTCATCAGCAGATTTTAAATATTCCGTACCGCTATAACGCATCCGATTTTCTTCAAATACCTTCTTTCCTGTTTGAATACAAAGTAATGCGTCGTGGGCTTCTACGTCATAGCAAGATGTATAATGGGAATCGTTGGTGGCAATAAATTTAATATCTAATTCTTGGGCAATTTTTATAATTTCGACATTGACAATTCTATCTTCCTGGGAACCGTGGTCTTGAATTTCTAAATAATAGTCATCTCCAAAAATATCTTTATACCATTTTGCAACTTTCCTCGCAGCATCAACCCTACCACTCAGAATTGCTTGGGGAACTTCACCACCCAAACAAGCACTAGTGACAATTAATCCTTCGCTATACTGTTTAAGTAGGTCTTTATTAATGCAAGGACGGGAAAAAATACCTTTACCTTGGACACCCTCTAAGTGAGATGTTGTAGTTAATTTAACTAGATTTTTGTAGCCCTGAGTATTTTTAGCGAGGACAACTTGATGGTAACGGGGACGACGTTCTTGTTTACCAATGTCTCCGTTAATTAAATACATTTCGTTGCCAATTATGGGTTTGACATTTTTGCTACGACAGATTTTTATCAGTTCGATCGCCCCATACATGACACCATGATCTGTGATGGCGATCGCCTTAATTCCCAGTTCAATTGCTCGATCCACCAAAGCGGGTAATTGGGAAGCACCATCTAGCAAACTATAATCACTATGGATATGTAAAGGCACAAAAGACATACAGTCACCAAAAAGTCAGTTTTTAACTCAACAAAAATCAAAATTGCCTGAATTTAAGACCAGTTACCAGTCACTTTTTTAACTCCGTATTGATTGAGAACGGATGCACCTATTAATTATGCAACGACTAGCCCGATTTTATGGAAATAGAATCAAAAGCTACTGCAAAATATAATTACTTAGGTTTAAATTCTCATCAATAAATAATAAGATTCTGAGATAAAAATATGTTAAGTATTCCCCTGACGCGATCGCTACCCCGCTCGCCACAAATTATTACACCTTTACCAGGAAAACGCGCCCAGGAATTAGTCGAACGCGATCGCGCAGTCACCTCCCCTTCCTATACCCGTGATTATCCCCTAGTAGTGGCAAGGGGTGAGGGGTGCATGGTAGAAGATGTGGATGGTAATGTATTTTTAGATATGACCGCAGGTATAGCCGTTACAGCTACCGGACACGCCCACCCCCAGGTAGTGGAAGCAATTCAGGCTCAGGCTGCTAATTTAATACATATGTCCGGAACTGATTTTTATTACGAGCCGATGGTGGAATTTGCGGAGATGCTCGCAGATCGTACCCCCTTTCCCCATGGTGCGAAGGTATTTTTTACCAACTCCGGGGCAGAATCCAACGAAGGTGCAATGAAGCTGGCAAGATATTATACCGGACGTTCCCAAATGATTGCCTTTCTCGGCGGCTTCCACGGGCGTACATACGGGGCAATGTCCCTGACTGGCTCCAAGGCAGTTCAGAGAAAAGGCTTTGGTTCCTTGGTGCCTGGTATTACTCATATACCCTACGGTAATCACGCAAGTTTAGATTACTTAGAAAATCAGTTATTTCCGGCAATGTTGCCACCCCAGGAAGTCGCAGCGATTGTGGTAGAAGCGATTCAAGGGGAAGGAGGGTATATTGTACCCACCCCAGGTTTCTTACAAAGGATTCGAGAAATTTGCGATCGCCACGGTATTTTGATGGTAGTTGATGAAGTGCAATCAGGAATGGGACGTACAGGTAAATTATTTGCCATCGAACATTGGGGAATCATGCCGGATATTATCACCACAGCTAAGGGAATTGCCAGTGGTTTACCCCTCGGTGCAATTTTGGCACGTCCGGAAATCATGACATGGCAACCGGGTTCCCATGCTACCACCTTTGGCGGTAATCCCATCGCCTGTGCTGCCGGAATTGCCACCCTGAAACTTCTAGAAAATGGTTTGATGGCAAACGCTACCAAGATGGGAGAATTCCTGCAAACAAGGTTAGGAGAGTTACAGGGAATCTTTCCCAGGGTTTCCCCCTCACGGGGTAAAGGATTGATGGTTGCAGTGGATTTGTGGGATGAGTCAGGGGAATTAGATAGTACATTGCGCGATCGCGTACTTCAAGAAGCATTTCAACGGGGTTTGTTACTCCTCGGTTGTGGGAAAGCTGCCATTCGTTTTTGCCCTCCCCTAGTCATTGACAGTGAACAGATAGATATTGCAGTGGATATTCTCAAAGATATCTTAGCTAAGGTAACTCCACAGCATGATTGATCCAAAAGTTGTGATTGTGGTGTCTGAAAGACTTAGTAATCCCAAGATTTTGCGGTTGCTTAACTTCCCTCGCAATGACAAGTGCTTGAGCGGACATGATAGGGCAAACTACTACCGATCGGAAGCCAATTTGTCAGCAATTCTCGTGGTTTCCGGTAGACGGTACTTAGGAGTACAACGCAAAACATAGGCGATCGCTGTTGCTAAACTGATACGATGACCAATAGAAATATATAGAGGTTTCACCCCCACTCTCGTCCGTAAAACTGCACCAATGGTTTCAGAATTATGTATCAAAGGTTGCCAACTTCCTCGCGATTCCGGCAACTCCCCATGACTACCAATAAACAAAGACTTAGCCACACCAATCGTCGGTAAATTCAAAATCACACCCAAATGGCAAGCAATGCCAAATCTCCGAGGGTGGGCAATCCCTTGACCATCACACAGGATAATATCTGGTATAGTTTGTATCTTTTCTAATGCATCTAATACCGCCGGAATTTCTCGAAAAGATAGAAAACCTGGAATATAGGGGAAAGAAGTAGGACGATAGGCAATCTGAGTTTCCACTACCTCTAAATCAGGAAAACTTAAAACAGCCACCGCAGCCCGACTAATTGTACCATCAGCCTCAAAACCCATATCTACCCCAGCCACATATTTTACAGGTTCGGTGAATTGATCAGTTGTAATCACCTCTGCTTGCAGCTGCTTTTGGATGGTTTTAGCATCCTCCAAACTCAAATCCCAGTCATGACGTTGATGGATTTTCATATAATACCGCTTCGGACAGGTACTGGTTTAGACATTAACCAGGACTATTTCTAAGATACTCACTCTTGTAAGCGATTGATAGCCGTACCCGTCCCCTTGCGGGGTTATGGGGGTCTAAAACTATGCTTATTCTGCTGTAGTAATATTCATACTTGAGTTTCCGTCCCCTTGCGGGGTTATGGGGGTCTAAAACCGGGCGAAAAAATGCACAGCAAATGGTCCAAATACATTTTTTTCCGTCCCCTTGCGGGGTTATGGGGGTCTAAAACGATCGCCTCCCACCCAATAAGAGTAGCATTCAATTTCGTTTCCGTCCCCTTGCGGGGTTATGGGGGTCTAAAACCGCGATGATCGTTCCCCGCTCCCTTGAGTTGTGGTTGTTCGTGTTTCCGTCCCCTTGCGGGGTTATGGGGGTCTAAAACGCAAACCAGTCAGATTGAAAACTCTCGTATTCCTTCCGGTTTCCGTCCCCTTGCGGGGTTATGGGGGTCTAAAACCCTACCCATTGGAAACCGTTGATATATTTAGTTTTCAAGGTACAGTTGCGCCGATGTACGGAGGTAGTGACGTAATTTAGAAATACAGTACACATTTCCAAAACCATATAGCGGCAAAAAATGCTTCTACAGATAATATTATCGCAAAACAGTCACGAGTCAACCGAAAAAATATTACTTTTCTTTAACTAGCGCAACTTTGCTCTTTCCTTATCTTCCTAGCTCTGCGCGACATTTTGGCAGGAAAGTTTACAATCATTTACAATCGCCAAAAAGCAGATGTGAAAGCACTTTTAGCCCCCACATCCAGGAAGAATTGCCAATACGACTTGTTACAAAAATAAATAATTGGGTGATTCCTAGGGTTTATCGCTTCCGTATACCCGCACCTTCCGTCTTCGCTGACTTTGAGTCCCAAAATCGGCATAGTTTAGCGATCGCGCTTTGCGCGGCTCCCCTTGGGAGCATCGCTTTAGCGGAGCGTAGCTCTATCACCCATCAAGATTGTCATAGTTTGGCGATAGGCTTCCAGCCCCCCACATCTATATTATTTAACCTTCCCCCTTCCCCCTTCTGCTTCCTTCGCATAATATGATGAACGTCAATTATGTCAAATTACACCTTACCCCGATAGAATCGTGAATCTACGTAGCTTGATTCCATTTCTAGATGACTCTGTATCCAGTTGGGCGTTAGAAGCCAGATTGCTGCGCTGGCTAACACTAACATGGCTCTTTTTTGGATTAGTTATGCTTTTCTCTGCATCCTATGCTGTTGCAGATGTTAAGCATGATGATGGACTCTATTACTTTAAACGCCAATTAATTTGGGTTGTAGTTGCCTTTTTCGGCTTTAATTTCATCGTTAATTTGCCCCTGAAGAGAATACTAGGCATTTCCCACTGGCTAGTAATTCTCCTGTTATGCTTGATATTTGTCACACTCATCCCCGGTTTAGGTAAAACCGACTTAGGTGCTGCCCGGAGGCTACTCGGTCCCATTCCCATTCAACCCTCAGAATTAATTAAACCATTTTTAGTACTGCAAAGCGCCCGCGTCTTCGGAATGTGGGAACGCTTCAGTTGGGGTGTACGCTTTACCTGGTTAGGAATTTTTGCCCTAGTGATTCTGGGTATTCTTGCCCAACCGAACCTGAGTACAGCTGCTTTGTGTGGTATGACAATTTGGTTGATTGCCCTAGCCGCCGGTTTACCATACAAATATTTAGGGGGTACTGCTCTGAGTGGTTTATTATTGGCTACTTTGAGTATTAGTATCCGCGAGTACCAACGTAAACGGGTAATGTCCTTTATCAATCCCTGGGCAGATGCTACAGGAGACGGTTATCAGTTAGTACAAAGTTTACTAGCTGTTGGTTCCGGTGGTAGTTGGGGAACTGGATTTGGGCAATCGCAACAGAAACTGTTTTATCTACCCATTCAAGATACAGACTTTATCTTTTCTGTTTTTGCCGAAGAGTTTGGTTTTATAGGTAGTGTTGTCTTACTAGTTATTCTGGCTATTTATGCCACCCTAGGGTTAATTGTGGCTCTGAGAGCTACCCAACCAGTTTATCGATTAGTGGCAATGGGAGTCACGATTGTGATTGTTGGGCAGTCGTTTTTACATATTGGCGTAACTACGGGAGTTTTGCCCACCACTGGTTTACCCTTACCTTTATTTAGTTATGGCGGTAACTCGATGATTGCCAGTATGTTACTTACTGCTTTATTGGTTCGTGTTGCCAGAGAAAGTAACGAAGCTGAGGTAGTACCAATTCGGGGTAAAGAGTTAATTAATGATAGACAACGCAGTAAGAAAGGTTTCACGAAGATTTTTAGGTAGAACAAAAG
Organism: Calothrix sp. 336/3; assembly: GCF_000734895.2. Taxonomy (GTDB): domain Bacteria; phylum Cyanobacteriota; class Cyanobacteriia; order Cyanobacteriales; family Nostocaceae; genus 336-3. The sequence goes on from NZ_CP011382.1 coordinate 6,243,011, forward strand.
AATAGGCAATAGTCAGCCAGTAGTTCATATCATTTGTGATCGGTAAAAAATGCATAGTGGGAGCATCTCGCTCCCTAATTTTAAGAAGCGTGCAAACCTATTAATCCCATACCGACGTGATATAGCCTCTTGCTCCCTGCTCCCTTTGGGAGAGCTACGCTAACAGAGGAGTTTCCCTAACGTGTCTCTACTCCTAACTCCTAACTCCTAACTCATTACTCCTAACTCATTACTCCTAACTCATTACTCCTAACTCATTACTCATTACTCCCTAGCAAATTCTCCCGCTCCCAGCTTCAAAAACAATCGCCCAATGCCAAAATACGTTAAAATTCAAGCTGAGTAAGCATTTTCGGCTTTACCTAACCCCATGCTTGAAAATTTACAAACCCAACTTTATCAATTAGAACAATTCGCTAACACCCTTGTGACTAACCAACTCACCCATCTGAGTCTGGTGAGTGTGGGTGTGATTTTTATGGCAGGTTTGTTGACTAGTTTGACTCCCTGTATGCTTTCCATGCTGCCGATTACTATTGGCTATATTGGCGGTTATGAAGCCAAAACTCGTTGGCAAGCTGCTGCTCAATCCACTTGGTTTGCTCTCGGTTTAGCAACGACTTTAGCTGCTATGGGTATTATCGCTGCCCTAGTTGGTAAAGTTTACGGTCAGGTGGGAATTGGTTTACCGATTATTGTCAGTATCTTGGCAATTCTCATGGGTTTAAATCTTTTAGAAGCATTACCCCTGACTTTTCCTTCCTTTGGGGGAACAGAATGGATTTCCCAGGAATTACCATCTGGTGTTCGTGCTTATTTAATCGGTTTAAGTTTTGGGGTGGTTGCTTCTCCCTGTAGCACTCCTGTTTTGGCTAGTTTGTTGGGTTGGGTGGCAAATTCCCAGGATTTACTTCTCGGTGGGGTATTACTAATTTCCTATACTGCGGGTTATGTTGCTCCCTTAATCTTGGCAGGGACTTTCACTGCTTCTATCAAAAAAATATTAGAATTACGCCGTTGGTCAAGTTGGATTAACCCTGTGAGTGGTGTCTTATTGGTGGGGTTTGGTGTTTTTTCCCTGCTAACCCGTTTGATTTAAGTTAATGAACCTGCTGTCACTCTTCAAATTGCTATAAAAAAATGACTTTAGACAATCCAACTTCCAAAGAATCTAATGTTTTCGTGAGTTTCTGGCAGTTTATCCGCCAGGAATTTTTGCCTATCCTCACGGATTTACGATTAGCAATTCTTTTACTACTGGCGATCGCCCTCTTTAGTATTAGCGGTACTGTCATCGAACAAGGACAAGCTCCTGATTTCTACCAAGCTAATTATCCCGAACATCCTGCCCTTTTCGGCTTTCTGACCTGGAAAGTGATTCTTCTGGTAGGCTTAGATCACGTATACCGTACCTGGTGGTTTCTAGCTCTGTTAATCTTCTTCGGTACTAGTCTCGTTGCCTGCACTTTTACCCGACAATTACCCGCTCTCAAAGCTGCCCAACGCTGGAAATTTTACGACCAACCACGACAATTTGCCAAGCTGGCTCTAAGTGCTGAATTTGATATCGAAAAAATACAAGATGCTTCCGTAGAAACCCTTGGTCAGACATTACAAAAACGCCGCTACAAAGTGTTTCCCTCAGAGGGAGGCATTCTCTACGCTCGCAAAGGTATCATCGGACGCATCGGACCAATTATTGTGCATATTGGCATTGTTGTGATTTTACTAGGGGCAATTTGGGGAGCTATGACTGGATTTATGGCTCAGGAAATGGTTCCTAGTGGGAATACTTTCCAAGTCAAAAATATTATCGATGCTGGTCCCTGGGCAAGTGCCCAAACTCCCAGAGATTGGTCAGTGCGCGTGAATCGCTTCTGGATTGATTACACCCCCAGTGGCGGAATTGACCAATTTTACTCAGATATGTCCGTTGTCAATCAACAGGGTAAGGAAATTGACCACAAAACGATTTTTGTCAATCAACCCCTGCGATACAAAGGTATTACTTTTTACCAAACCGACTGGGGAATCTCTGCGGTACGGGTCAAATTAAATAATAGTCCTGTGTTTCAACTACCCATGGCAGCCCTAGATACAAAAGGCAAAGGACGACTTTGGGGTACTTGGATACCAACAAAACCCGACTTAAGCGCTGGTGTATCTCTTTTGGCAAAAGATTTACAGGGTATGGTATTGATTTATGATGCTGAGGGCAAATTAGTAGACACGGTAAGAAGTGGAATGTCTACCCAGGTAAATGGGGTAACGCTGAAAGTATTGGAAGTTGTGGGAAGTACGGGTTTACAAATTAAGGCAGATCCAGGAATTCCTGGTGTTTATGCAGGTTTCGCTCTGCTGATGGCAGGTGTAGTTATGAGCTACTTCTCCCATTCCCAAATTTGGGCACTCCAACAAGGAGGAAAATTATATGTGGGTGCGAAAACTAACCGCGCTCAGGTAGCCTTTGAAAGGGAAGTGTTAACTATTTTGGATGGATTGAACACCCCAAGATAAGGAAAGTTTGATATCTGATACTAATTTGCTGTCAGAGGTAGTAGTCTCTATACTGTCATTGCGATGGTCGGAAAGCAATCTCGTTATCCTGAAACCACTACGACAGAAAGCAACTTAGTATCAATACAGGCTTGTAACAAGGGAAATAGAAAATGATGTTTATCTGGGATCTCACTTCAAACTGCTAGGATTCTTCTGCAACGGTTTGCGCATGAATTTTTCACCCCAAAAAAGGCACAAAGTACACAGTCTACTTCCCTACTCCCTACTCTTTATCCCTCTTTTGTTACTTTAGGAAGAGAAAAATTGACAAGAGGTTCAACTAGCAACAGAGAAACTGACTGGAGAAGCGCGAAAATCATTCATAAAGTTGATTAATTTCAAAAAGCAACGCTTCATACCAGGAATGTTAAATACTGTGAGCCAAGGTTGAATCAAACAGTAAAAAATATAGGGTTGAATGAGCAATCTCAGATTATTTAAGGCACTCTTCCATGTGGTACCAGATTCCCAATTAGGATGTTGACTATATTGAGAACTATTAAAGTCTATTGAGGAAGGTAATTCTGAACTAGATGTTGATTGATTTTGGACATGAAGTTGAAAATAAGTAGCCTGAATGCTAACGAAAAGGTAAGCACTAAAAATGATTTCCCACCAGCGTTCAATACTTTCATAATCAGTTAGACGAAAATCAGCCCAACCTAGTTCATTCTTAACTTGTTTAAAACCATATTCAATCCAATTTCTTAAACTATAAAGTTGCGCGACATTCAGTGACAAATCAGTTGATAAATTTGTCATGATGTACCAACTTTCATCTCCCGTAGGGTCGGGTGTATTCATCTTACTGATTTGGTAGTATCTGGTACGGCGACGTTTACCAAAAATAATTTCTCTCAAGTAACGAGTTTCAGTTTGACGATGTGAAAGCTTTTGCTCATAAGCTTTCCAGCGATTATAACGTTTTCGGCTTCCTGGGGGCATCAACACTCCATGATTGGAGCGAATTGCTACGATAAACTCTAGTTCTAATTTTTCTAAACATCTAATTACATCTCCACTCTCACCATATAGGCTATCCGCTAACACTAATTTAATTTTGAAACCCCATTCTTTCAACTCTTGAATAATCTCTATTGCTATTTGGGGTTTACTCTTATATTTATCGCCTTCTCTTAAGCGATTTCTCGGTTTAAATATTTGGAACATTAGAGGATAAGTAATCCCATCTACTACACCATAAGCATTTACAGATACTATTCCATTCTCTGTCTTGCCTAAGTTTCCGATATATTGACTAGTCACATAATCTGTTGATTTTCCCTTTTTCTTATCCCCGGTTTCGTCAATACATAAAATTATTTCTCTTTCTCCAATAAACCTTTTGATCAACCACAGCCTAATTTCTCTTAACTTTTTGACATCCCACAGTGCATCTCTCAAAAAATGATGTAGTGTTTGGCTATCTTTTAACCCCACTGTTTTAGCTATTAGGGGTAGGGTTTTTCGTGGGATTTCTGAAACTATGCCCAAATGTAAGAATTTGAAAGCTTCAAAATGCCTCACATCCTCAAATACTGAATAATAGTGCTGGCAGTAGTTATCTATGAATGCCACTGTGCTTACTGGCTGTCTGCGCGGCGTAACCATTCCTATTACTTACTTTGTCTGCTTTTTTTCTGATTATACTCTCCCCGTAGTAACAAAAGAGGGTTTATACCATTTCACGAAAATAGTGAAACAGATACAAACCCTGAAAGTCTGACTAGATAAGACTTTCTTAATTACGAATTACGTTAGCGTTAGCTCTCCCGCAGGGAGCATTACGAATTACGAATTGGTATTACTCCCTACTCCCTCCAACTCCTCATCCGTCAACTCATACAAATTGCGTAACTGCTGCAATTTATCTTCACTTGCTTGCCAAAAACCCCGTCCATTTGCTTCCAACATCCTGCTAATGATATTGCGGAATGCTTCTGGATTTGCTTGGCGTAACTTTTCTGCCATCTCTGCATTCAAGGCATAAGTATCTGCGGCTTGGTCGTATACCCAGTTATCCGTAAAATCCGCAGTTCCTGACCACCCAATCAACGCAGTCATTCTCTGAGAAATTTCATAAGCACCTCCCGAACCTTGATTAGCCATTGCTTCTGCCCATTTTGGATTTAAGAATTTGCTGCGATACTCCATTCTCAACAAATCATCTAATTTTCGAGGAGTTGTATCTTTAGAGAAGCTCTCTACAAAACTGGCAGTAACTTTTTTCCCCTGTTGCTTTTCTGCGGCTTTCTTTAAACCGCCAGTATTGGCATAATATTCCTGAATATCTGTTAATCCATACTCCACAGAATCAATTTCCTGGACAATTCTCCCAGTGGTTTTTAACAGGGTATTTAACACCTCAGGACGCGCTTCTCCCTTATCTTTTCTCCCATAACTAAAGACATTACGACCTTGCCAAGTATCCCCCAATTCCTCACCCGATTCCCAATTCCCATCGACCACCCTATCATTTACTAAAGAGCCAAAATCACCCGCAGGATTAGAAAATAGTCTTGCTGATATATTTGCAACACCCTGTGCTTTTAATTCCAGAGCGTGCTTCTTAATAAAATTCTCCTCCACCGATTCATCAATATCCACCGCGCGCTGAAACAAATCATCTAATAATTCAATAATATTCACGAAACTATCACGGAAAATTCCTGAGAGATTTCCTAACACATCAATGCGTGGATGTCCCACTTCCGGAAGAGGTTGTAAATCGTAACGCACAATCCTACCTGTACCCTCTTTCACCGGTTCTGCGCCCACCAATTCCAAGAGAATTCCTAAGGATTCACCCTTAGTTTTAATCGCATCTAAACCCCATAACATCACCGCAACAGTTTCTGGATATTCTCCATGTTCTTGTAAATGTTGACTGATAATTTTCTTGGCAATTTCCTTACCTCTGGCATAAGCAGCAGGAGAGGGCATTCTATAGGGGTCTAAAGCATGAATATTACGCCCTGTGGGCAATACTCCGGCTCCATCTCGCAGCAAATCACCACCGGGAGCAGGAGGAATATATTCCCCATTCAAACCCCGCAGTAAATTAGTTAATTCTTCACTATTTCTATGCAGTAATTCTCGGATTTCTGCCTCTTCTTCTAGGTTATCTTGGGTCTGATGACCAAAATAAGCCTCTAAATATGCCTGCATATTTTCTGCATTAGGAACCGCTCCCAAGACGTGTAAACCTGAAGAGAAAAGGCGATTTTCTAAAACCTGTAAATAGCCATATAACTTGACTAAATAATCATCAAATACGTGATGACTGAATAGCTTGATATTTTCTAAAGTAAAGGCAATACCGAGTTTTTTTGCCTCTTCTAGAGGGCAATCAGCATCTAAACCACTATCAATAATTTGCTTACAAATGGCATCCTTTAAAACATAATTTTTCTCTGGCTCTTCCCGATACTCAGCAATTAACTCTCGTAGATTTAGCAATTCCTTATATAATCCGGCTCTACCATAGGGAGGAACATTGTGAGAAATTAGCACCCCATAACCACGACGCTTGGCTAAAATTGATTCTGAGGGATTATTTGCCGCATAGATATATAAGTTAGGGATATTTCCTAATAGAATATCTGACCAAGAATAACCAGTATTTCCTAGGGGTGAACCTGGTAACCATTCCACGGTTCCATGCATACCAAAATGTACGACAGCATCAGCTTGAAAATCATGCTGCAACCATTGATAAAAGGCTGCATATTGGGGATGGGGGGTTAAATCTCGCTCAAACATTAAGCGCATAGGATCGCCAGAAATTCCTAAGGGTGGTTGGACTCCGATCCAAACATTTCCTAAGTTAATTCCTCCAATTTGAAACTCATCACCGGAGGTTTTAATCCCTGTACCAGTCAGCGATCGCCATTGTTTTTCGATGCGAGATGTTTGCAGATAGCCTAACCATTTTTCCAGTTGTCTCACATTTACGGTATGGGTAATCTTTTCATCTGCTGCTTTTACCCAATTAATAATTTCCTCCCCATCTTCTGGTAATTCCCCAACGGTATAACCCTGTGCTTTTAATCCATGGAGAAAGTTCAATAAACTGCGGGGAACATTTAGTAATGCGGCTGTTCCTGTCGCTCCATATCCAGGGGGAAAACCGTAGAGAATCACGGCAATTTTTCTCTGAGAAGGGGGTGTTTTTCGCAAACTTACCCAATTTTTGACACGGTTAATTAGTCGTTCTACTCGTTCGGGAATCAGGTAAATATCTTCTCCTACCAAACCACCCAGGGGAACAGTATCGATCGCCCCATCTAATTCTGGTAGCGCGTATAAAACTACACTTTGCAATCCTCCAATTCCTTGCCTTGTCCAGGAATGAATATCTTGAATTAATAGGGGTGCAGCTACAAAGTAGGGGATATTTTTCGCCGTGAGAATACGTTTTGCTACCTCAATCTGTCGCCCTGCTTCCATGGAACCTGCGGGACCCCCAACTAGGGGAAAACCAATGGTGGAGACGATGGCATCTACTAAGACTGCTGTGGAAGATAGGGAAGGTGTTTCTATATTCCCCCCTTGTCTTTGTTGTATTTCGTACTCAGTTGTCAGCCAATCACGGACGGCGACGTGTCCCTCTACACCATTAATAAAAATAGGGAGAGGAATTATACCTGACCTCTCAAACCTACGGATAAGCTGGGGGATATAGGGCTGTTTGGTAATGACATGTTTGCGGTAGAGGAGGATGGCAACTGTGGGGGCAGAGGCGGCAGGTAATAGTTGTTTTTTATACCAATTTATATATGCTTGGGGTGAGTCAAAGTATCCTTGATAGTCGGGGTGAAGTAGCCCCATATTTGGGGTTTCGATGGGTGGGGGAATCTCTCCAATTGGCAGATTCAGGTATTTCTCGGCAATTGTCCAAAACAGGGCTGCAACGTTTTCCGTACCACCAGCATTCCAGTAACCGTAGATAATTAACCAGTTACGCAGGTCTTGAACTTTTCCTAGGGGTATAAATTTTAATAGTTTGGGTCCAACTTTCAGGAAACTAATATAACCAGCAAGTTTATCTTCTTCTCGTCCGTTGCTGAATTTGTCAAGGATAAATTTTACAGGTTTGGGCATTCCCTTGGGTTTGTCTCCAATGCTGAATGCACCTATTTGGGTGAGACTGATGAGTTCCAGAGCAGACTCAAAGATTAAACGGATGGGGATATTTTTAACGCGATCGCGCAACCACAAAACCTGGTCATAATCAAATAGCAGACTCCCAAAAAATACATCCGCTCCCTGTAATGCTGCTGCAACCTCCTCTGTATCTGTGGCTAACTGGCGATCGCTAAATACCCGAATATCCAATTCTGGACAGCGTGACTTAGCCTGTTCGGCTGCTTTGCGGTACAAGTCAGCATTGAACGATTCAAATCCTGCTACCAGAACTATACGTTTCATGGCTTTTTTATACTTCTTTACATTTGCTTACATTTATTATTTTAGTTTTTTATTTCCGTTGGTTTATCACATAAGTTTTGATGGGTAACAAATATGTAGTGGGAGCGTCTCGCTCCCTGATTTCATAAGGAACACAATCAGCTAGAAACCTTTTCCAGTAAAGATGTTTTCACCTGACGCTGACCCTGAACCACCAACTCAATTACACGGTCTGGTCCTGTAACTAAACCGCGACGACGGGGTAAAATATCCCCCTTGGTGGCTAAATCTAGATTGAGACTAGAGAGAATCGTTGCCAAAACCAACTTCATTTCCAACTGAGCAAAAGCCGTACCTACGCAACGTCTAGCACCACCACCAAAAGGTACAAATTCATAGGGAGAATACTGTCTTTCTAGAAAACGTTCCGGTCGAAACTGTTTCGGGTTGGGGTATAAGTCTTCTCTTTGATGGGTTAAATAAATTGCACCCATAACTAATGTACCGGGTTGTAATTCATGCCCTGAAAGGGTGAGGGTATTTTTCACGGAGCGGGGGAAAGTCAACATAGCTACCGGATATATCCGTAAAGTCTCGTTACAGACCGCATTCAAATAGGGCAATTTCAGCAGGGTATTTAAATCAGACTTGTCTGGTACAGTATCCAATTCTGCTAGTAATTTTTCCTTCACCTCCGGGAATTTATGAATCCAGTAAAGTGCCCAAGCTAAAGCTGTCGCAGTAGTTTCATGTCCTGCGGTGAGTAAGGTCATCAACTCATCTCGCAGTTCCTCATCAGTCATACCGACACCGTTTTCGTCCTGAGCTGCCATCAACAAGCTGAGGATATCCGTCCGAGAGGTATCTGCTTGAGCGCGACGTTCCCGAATTTCGGCGTAGATTAATTCATTTACACGCTGACGACGACGCAGGAAGCGCCCCCAAGGATACCAAGTACCTAAATCCTGTTGGAGAATAGGTATATATAAAAGAGCTGCTCGCAGGGGAGAGCTTCCCCCTTCTTCTAACATAATCGCTAAAAGACGTTCTAATTCTTCAGCCCTTTCTCCCTCATGCAAACCAAATACCGCTTGCATAATGACTCGCATGGTAATTGCTTGCATGGCAGCACGAGCATCTACACTTTGACCTATACGCCATTGCCCCATCACTGACTCAGTAATCTTAGTGATGACTTCGGTATAGGTTTTCATCCGTTCCCCATGAAAGGGTGGAGTAATTAGTTGTCTTTGTCGGAAATGGGGTTCACCTTCTAAGGTAATCACGGAGTTTTTGCCTAGCAGGGGGGCAAATAGTTGATTGGCGCGACTGGGAGCAGTAAAGTCTTTATTGTCACTGGTCAGTATTTGCTGTATTGCCTGGGGGTGACTGACAAAGAGGATGGGAAAGCTCAGATGGAGAGTGAAAATATCGCCATACTTTTTTGCACATTCTTCCATATATGGCATGGGACGAGCAATCCACTGAAGCATTTGGACAATCGCCGGAGTTTGGGGACCTTGTGGTAGTTTCATCTGATTCTCTTACTGCCTATCCTATCCTTACTGTTCTGCCATTGGAACTATCAAAAAATCATTAAGTTTTGTTAAGTAGCCATTATGAACTGCGTACACCAGGACAGATGAAAATAGGCATTGGGCATTAATTATTTCTCCCTTGTCCCCCTTGTCCCCCTTGTCCCCCTTGTCCCCCTTGTCCCCTGCTTTTTCAAGTCAGGTGCTAGTCATCAAACTGCGTAGACGTGGATAATATCGTTCGACTTTAAAGTTAATACAAATAGGTAGCAGGGTGAAAAAATTAGGGAGACTATGGTTTTGTATCAAGCATTTCGTGAAATGTGGATAACAACTAGGCTGTGTACTTTGTTGGGATTTATCCATATTTAGTTCATGATTTAGTTCATGCCGTTTTTGTGATTTTCTCGTCCCCATGCTCCGCGTGGGGACGCATTCCACGAGGCTCTCTGCCTCGAATCAGGAAGCAGAGCTTCCCTACCTGTATTCCAAGCCAGAGTCTTGGAACAAGTTTTCCCCCTCACGGTTTTTGTATGAATTTATCACTCAAAAAAGGCACAGAGTACACAGCCTAGATAACAACAGAAAGATAGCTATGGATTGCAAAGCGCTAATTTATCAAATTGGGAAACAACAAGTGATCGCACCCATATATCCTAATTATTTGGTGAAATGGGATATCTCCCAAGAGCCGCGAATTATTCAGCAAATCGAACTACCTTACAAATTTGAGCCAGTACCGAGTATTGTTTTATTACCGGATGGGGAAAGGTTTGCTGTGACTCCTTCTGAGGTTACGCCAGAATTTGGGATTGAAATACGTCATTGGGATGATTTGTCCGTTTTGCAAACAGTTCAGTTACCCCATGCACCCTATGGGGAGACTTCCCTGGAGGATGAATATCATGGACATCAGAAATGTACCCATATCTCATGGTTGGGGGTGACTCCTTGTCAGCGATATTTACTGATTGCTGAGGGTTGGGGGGATATGTACTTGGTTAATTTAGAAACGGGTGAACAGGTACGTTGGTTGTGTCGTTGGCGAGATTATAATGCGGGATTTGCCATGGATGCACAGATGCAATTTTTAATTATCAATTCTGTGGATATGGATGAATTCCATCATGTATTTCGCATTGGAGATATGCTCAGGGGTGAATTGAGTTATCTGGGAGAATTTGCAGGTGGAGCGCGTTGTCATCGGGGTGGTTTGGGTTTTAGCCCAGATGGTGAGAGTTTGGCTTACAGTTTCTATATATATAATCGGGTTGAGTTAGCTTGTTTGCAGGTCGATCGCCAGTTTTTGGCAAGTTTAAATGATTTTGTTGAGCAACCCCTGGAAACAAAATGGCAACAACCTTGGATGCTACACCATGGACATGATAGTTTTAATCCTTGGCAAAGTGAAATTGTTTGGCTGGATAATCAGAGGTTGGTGTTTGGTGTGGGGAAAACTCTGGCATTAGTGCAGGCAGAAACTGGTGAGGTGGAAGCAACCTATAATTTAGATGCAGTGATGAATGGGATGAAATTTGACCCTATTTCTGGAAAAATGATTGTGGCGACGAAGGAGGGAATAGGGGTGGTGACAATAGGCTGATTTTATATATTTAATTCATCCAGGGACATTTCTAATTGTAAATCATCTATCATTTCTTGAATATTTTGTCTAGCAGTAATATTCCCTTCCAGAGTAGATAATTCTTGGGCAACTTTTAAGTCTGCCATGGCATTCTCCAGATGATTTAATTCATAGAAGCATTGGGAACGTTGTTGATAGATTTCCCTAGTTTTATATCCTAGTTCAATGGCTTGATTATAGTCAGCGATCGCCATCTCTAATTCTGTGATTTCCAAATAGCAATTACCGCGTAAATAATAAGCTTCTTTGTTGTCTTGATTTTCTAGGATAACTTTGTTAAAATCAGATATAGCTCCAGTAAAGTATCCTAGTTCAACGCGAGATATTCCCCTATTTAAATACTGCTGAATATCACAATATTCTATTTCTGATAAGGCAGGGAATAAAGTAATTTCGGGCAATGTTGTATAGTCTATCCAGCTCTGTTTACTTTCTAGTTGTAGAACCTGTCCATAATCTTCGATAGCTCTTTGATTATCACCAATTAGGTAATAAGTATCTCCGCGATTTTTCCAAAAAGAGATATGATCAGGAGAGAGAATTATTGCTTGACTAAAATCGGCGATCGCCCCTGAATAATCACTGAGGTGATATCGGGCAATTCCCATCTGATTATAAACTTGGGGAGCATGGGGATTGAGGTTGAGACTGTGGAGAAAATCGAGGATTGCTTTTTCATATTCTGCCACAGCTAAATACGCCAAACCTCGGTGATAGTAGATATTTGCGTCTTGCTGCTGAATTTCGAGGATATCGGTATAGGTAGCGATCGCCCTTGAAAAGTCTTGGTTTTGATAAGCTTGAATAGCGGCTAATTTTAGGGATGGGATAGAATTTTGGGTTAGGGAATGGGATGGGGAGAAATTTCCTAGACTTTGGGAATGAAACTGTTCTAAATAGCATCTCAAACCACCAGCATAGAGTAATTGTTCTATACCGAAGTTTATTTTACCTCTGTTTAACTTAATCATCTGAGTTGGTAAAAAACCAGCTAAATACAAATGATATTCCCTTTGAGATTCATTAATTTCTTCTTGAACAAAGACACAAATAATCACATAATTATTTGCAACTTCCTCTGCACTCACCGACCATTGAACTTGATTAAATTTACCACGACGAGACTTTACTTGAATCCCAATTTTAGCATCAAATTTCAGAGTAAAATCTGTTTTTCCATCACCACCGAGACGTTTTTCATAATCTACAGAGGTAATTAAATCTGATAAACGTTCTTGAACAACTTCCTCTGCTAATTTCCCCTGCAAATACTTAATAAATACATCCCTGACGGGAGAGACTTGTTTATATTTTTCTGCCATTTCCCAACAGAAATTCCGTAAAACTTTGAGTCTTTCCCCAGAAATAACCGTCAACTCGCTATGTTTACCCTCAACTTGACAATGGAGTACAGAGCTAGAAGATGCCAACCTCTGGATAAAATCTAATTGTTGCGATCGCAGTACGGAAATTCCATTCATGGGAGGGAAAATTGCTGATTTTCATTTATACTTTGACATAAAAAAATTGATTTTTTCACCAATGCTCGCAAAAATATCTGTAATTATTCCAACACTGAATGAGTCAGTTAATATTGCCTCTACCTTGAGTGCGATACCTATTAGGCATGATATAGAGGTAATTATTGTCGATGGTGGCTCCACGGATAACACAGTAGAAATAACTAGGCAATTTAGTATAAAATTAATTGATTCTCTGCCCGGACGTAGCGAGCAAATGAATCGGGGTGCAACCGTCGCAACAGGAGAAATTCTACTATTTTTGCACGGGGATACTCGTTTACCAAGTAATTTTGAGAACATGGTGAGAGATGCAATCCAGAAACCGGGAGTGGTTGCAGGTGCATTTACATTGCAGATTGACGATAATGCACCAAGTTTGCGGTGGGTAGAAAAGGGGGTGAAGTGGCGATCGCGGTTATTTCAGTTACCCTATGGAGATCAGGCAATATTTCTGACGAAGGAAACATTTGAGAAAATTGGTGGCTTCCCAAGAATTCCGATTATGGAAGACTTTGAGTTGATACAGAGATTAAAAAAAATCGGTAAAATCACGATTATATCTGCATCAGTCATCACATCACCCCGAAGATGGTTAAAAAAAGGAATTTGGCAAACAACCCTGATCAATCAGATTGTGATTATCGCCTATTATCTGGGTATTTCTCCCGATAGAATCCGTGACTGGTATCGTCAGGGAAAATTTAGATAGTCTTAAGCTGTTTCTCAGGTTTGGGCAATATTCTAGAATTGTCAGGAATTTTGTAATTGAGAGAGTTAGATTAAATATGTTCTCGGATTTTTATGAGTATGATGTCTCGAAAAAGTCAATTGACAACAGTTAAATATATTTGTCTATTTTTGTTAGTCATCGCTCTAATTTTCATCGGTAGGCAAATCAATTTTTCCGAAATATTGCAATCCTCCGCTATGTGGGTAAAAAGTTTAGGCATCTGGGGGGCGATCGCCTATATTATTCTTTACAATTTGGCGACTCTCTTATTTGTCCCTGGCTCTATACTTACGATTAAAGGGGGATGTTTATTTGGTTTATTTTGGGGTTCCGTTTATGTGATAATTGCTGCCATTATTGGTGCTGTCATCACTTTTTGTCTAGGGCGTTATGTTTCTCGCAACTGGGTTTGTCAACAGCTGGAAAAATATCCCAAATTTCAAGCTATTGATAGAGCAGTAGCCACCGCAGGATTAAAAATTGTTTTACTGACGCGACTTTCTCCGATTTTCCCCTTTAACTTATTAAACTATGCCTTTGGCATCACTCAAGTGTCTTTAAAAGATTATATTCTTGGCTCCCTTGGTATTATTCCGGGAACTTTAATGTATGTCTACATTGGTTCTTTAGCCAGTGATGTGGTAATGGCAAATATGTCAGCAACACCCATGGATAGGACAGCGCAAACTTGGCAAATAATTATGCAAGTAATTGGCTTAGTTGCCACCATTGCAGTGACGATATATATATCTCGAATTGCTCAGAAAGCATTACAAGAAAATATGGATTAATTTATGATTAGTCCTTGCGCACAATTTTGGAAAAAGAGACGCATCTTGTTTTCTCAGAGAGTTTTAAAAAGATGGCATCTTGCACTGTTTTTTAAATTATTAACCCCCAAATTAACCCCCAAATAAAAAATATCTTACCCCTTAATCATAAATAGCGAGCCAGACGCTCCCACTACAATTTAAAAATCATCAAAAATATATGCGAAAAAACTTTTACCTGATTCTATTTACCCTTCTAGTTATTCTCCTATGGGGAACCCATCCCGCAATTGCTCAAGAAAATAATCTCAATCAATTGAATCCCCAAGGATGGCTGCGAAATGCCCTACTATGGATAGAAAGCCTAGGTGTAATTGGGGCGATCGCCTTTATCGGTTTATATATTCTTGCCACCGTTGCATTTCTTCCAGGTTCCATTCTCACCCTAGGAGCAGGGGTAGTATTTGGTGTTGTCTGGGGTTCCCTCTACGTCTTCCTGGGTGCAACCCTAGGAGCAACCGCAGCTTTTTTAGTCGGTAGATATCTCGCAAGAAATTGGGTTTCTCAAAAAATCGCTGGTAACAGCAAATTTGCGGCAATCGATACTGCCGTTGGTCGAGAAGGGTTTAAAATCGTCTTGTTGACTCGACTTTCTCCCATATTTCCCTTCAATTTATTAAACTACGCCCTAGGAATTACAGGAGTTTCCCTCAAAGATTATTTTCTTGCTTCCATTGGGATGCTTCCTGGAACAATTATGTACGTCTACATTGGTTCCCTTGCTGGTAATTTGGCAATGATTGGTAGTCAAACTCAACCGACAAACCCGACTCTACAATGGGCAATCCGCATCATCGGTTTTATTGCTACCCTTGCCGTCACATTATACGTCACCCGTGTTGCCCGCAAAGCTTTAGCAGAAGTTAGTCAATAGTAAATATCTCATCCTTCCCCCAAATTTCCCATGTCTGACTCCGAAAATTATCAAATACGTCCCCTAGATGAGTATAATCAAAGACTTATCTCTCACGTACATCCACCGAACTGGATGAATCCCCAACCTGCTGACTGTTACGATTTAGTAGTTATTGGTGCAGGTACAGCAGGTTTAGTTGTTGCCGCAGGTGCTGCGGGTTTAGGTTTGGGTTTAAAAGTTGCCCTGATTGAAAAGCACCTCATGGGTGGTGATTGTTTAAACGTCGGTTGCGTACCATCAAAATGTCTGATTCGTTCCTCACGGGTTGTCGGAGAAATGTGGCAAGCAGGGGAATTTGGTGTATCCACCCCCCAACATATAGATGTGGATTTTCCCGCAGTTATGGCTAGAATGCGACGTATACGAGCAGGTATCAGCCATAATGACTCCGCAGAAAGGTTTAAAAAGTTGGGTGTAGATGTATTTTTAGGTGATGGCAGCTTCGTGAGTGGCAATAAAATAGAAGTCAATGGTACAATTCTGCGGTTTAAGAAAGCGGTAATTGCTACTGGAGCCAGAGCCGCACGCTTAAATATCCCTGGTATAGAAGAAGCCGGATATTTAACTAACGAAACTGTATTTTCCCTGATACAGCGTCCCCGCAGTCTAGCTGTAATTGGTGGTGGACCCATTGGCTGCGAATTAGCACAAGCCTTTCACCGTCTTGGTTGTCAGGTAACTTTATTCCATCGCGGTGGGCATTTGCTCAACAAAGAAGATAGGGAAGCGGCGGAAATTGTTCAGAATGCCTTGGAGAGGGTAGGTATCCGTTTAGTCTTAAATTGTCAACTGGAAGATGTAGTTAAAGTGACAGCAGGTAAAAGAATATACTTCTCCGTGGGAGAGCATCGGGATTCGGTGACAGTGGAGGAAATTCTTGCCGGTGCGGGGAGAACTCCCAATGTGGAGGGATTGAATTTAGATGCTGTGGGTGTGGAATATGACTCCCGTCGGGGGGTAAAGGTGAATGATTACCTGCAAACAACAAACCCAAATATCTATGCTGCGGGGGATATCTGTATGGATTGGAAGTTTACCCATGCTGCGGATGCTGCCGCCAGGATAGTAATTAAAAATACCCTATTCTCTCCCTTCGGTTTCGGGCGATCGCGCTTAAGTAGCCTCGTTATGCCTTGGGTTACATATACTGACCCTGAAATTGCCCATACGGGAATGTACGAAGCAGAAGCCCATGAGAAAGGTATAAAATGCAATCAAATTAAAATTCCTTTCAGTTCCGTAGATCGGGCGATCGCTGACGGAGAAGAAGCAGGTTTTGTGAAAATTCTCCACCGACAAGGTTCCGATGAAATCCTTGGTGCAACCATTGTCGCTCCCCATGCCGGGGAAATGATATCAGAAATTACCACCGCGATCGTCCATAAAATTGGACTAAGTAAACTGAGCAGCGTAATTCACCCCTATCCTACCCAAGCCGAAGCCATAAAAAAAGCCGCAGACGCTTATCGTCGTACTTTACTCACCCCGAATACGCAAAAACTCCTGGGATTTCTCCAAAAATTATCCTAAAATAGTGGTTGAGGGAATGATAAAAATACTGGCAAACTCTTTCTGACCCTCATCCCTGGCAACACAAATACCAAGCATTTTATTACCCCTAATTTCCGTAAAATTATGTCAGTTGCCCAAGAATTAGAAGTAGCACAAGATATAATATTCCCACCAGGAGATATATACAGTAACGAACCGCCATTGGAAAGCGATTTACACCTACGCCAGATTATCCTGTTATTACAATGCTTAGAATTGTGGTGGCAAAACCGCAATGACTTTTATGCTGCCGGAAATTTGACAATTTACTACAGTCAACGTCAACTCAAATCAGAAGAATTTCGTGGTCCAGACTTTTTTGTTGTTCTGGGATGTGAAAAAAAACCACGCAAAAGTTGGGTAGTTTGGCAAGAAGATGGCAAGTATCCCAATATTATAGTTGAGTTGCTATCACCATCCACAAAAACTACAGACCAAAACTTAAAAAAACAAATTTATCAAGATGTATTTCGCACACCAGAATATTTTTGGTTTGACCCTAATAATTTAGAATTTGCAGGGTTCCATTTAGTCGATGGGATATACCAACCAATAGAACCGAACTCCCAAGGTTGGTTATGGAGTCAGCAATTAGATTTATATCTAGGTGTACAGGAAAATCAACTTCGATATTTTACAGTACAAGGAGAGTTATTACCCACACCAGCAGAATTTGCAGAGCAGGAAAAACAACGCGCAGAGCAGGAAAAACACCGCGCAGAAAGGTTAGCAGCTAAGTTACGGGAATTGAATATTGACCCCGACCTTCTATAAAAAGAGATTATCAGAAACCAAAGCCAGTTTCATTCCCCAAAACTTGGTTAGGCTCTCCTGACAGTGGTAGGATGTTTGAGTTGCTGCTATCTTTGCCCGTGCATGAACAAGCAATTAGACGAAACCCTCTCCCTCGAACTTGCCAGAAAAATTAAAAGTAAATCCACAAAACCCTTTGAAAACGCTTATAAAGCAGCATTGGTGACAGAGGGAGCAAAATATGTTCAAGGTTTTTTAGTTATGCCAGGTAAACTTTACCAACCTTATGAACACGCTTGGATTGAAATCAGTGATACCTCAGATAACGAACCTATTATCCGTATTCTTGACCCTAGTTTACCCCATTTAAAAAAGTCTCCCTCAGAGCTTTGGTATTTTGCGGCACATACTTTAACCGTTAAAAAATTAAAAGCAATTATTGAAGAATCCGAAGAAGATTATCCCGAAGACGATCCCCTACCAATTTATGGTGATGCACCCTATGAATATTATGGGGATGTGATGTTAGGGGGGAAAAATTATCTGGAAGCACATCAAGCTGCTGCGGCAAAATGCCAGGAATTAAATCAACAAAATCTCGAAAATAATTGAAATATTTATTTAAAATTACCTCCTGATGTGAATTAAAAATGCCTCTTATTACCTCATGAGGTTTTCAATATTTATTCAAATCACTCCTCACTTATTACTCATAACTCATAACTCATAACTCATAACTCTATCTTAAACCTGCCATCACTGCCAAAATACTCCCGATATCCACAAACCTGATCACCTCGGATATCAAAAGAAACTGCCACACGATTTTGATAACCTTCTCCTAACAACAAACCTGCGTCCCGAAATTCAAATACAACTTTGGTTGCATTACTCGTGACTCTATCAACCGCAATAATTTTTAATCCCGGATGAAAGACTTGGGAAACGTAGGTGAAAAATTCCTCGGCACGTTCTTTTCCCACATTTAAACCAGCGAATTTTCCCAGGGGAAACCAAAAGCAAAAATCATCCGTCAGCATATCCAAAAAATTTTGCCATTCTCCCATTTCCAAACCATGACGAAAGTGAAGAAAAGCTAGGTTAGCAACATTTAAGCTATTATCTAATTCTTGATTCATGGGTGTGAAAATTATTTACAAAATTCATATTTGCCCTTTTCAGCGAATTATATCAGCAATCTTATCTAAACGTCATTCATCATCAAAAGCGAAGTCTTGTCATTACGACTTAATGTAGCAATCCCGCAATTTTGACTGAAAAGTTCTCAAAGTAGACAAACTTTAGAGTTGCTATTGGAATGTTGCAACAAATTAGGTAATGTAGGGTGTATTAGAACAGAATTTGTCACATATCGTGAACCTTTAAAAATTCTTCTATTCCCCCTGATTCCCACTGTAGATTCAACCATTCCTGATGTCTAAAACGATAGAAGTCCGTAATCCCCGCACAGGAAAATACGATTACGTCATTATTCCCCCACCAGCAAAACTTTTAGCACAACAATGTCACCGGATTCGCAGAGCGCAAAAAAACTGGCAGGAATTAGGTATAGGTAATCGCGCGATCGCCATCAAACAGTGGAAAAAGGAAATTCTTGCCAACAAAGACAAAATACTAGAAGCTTTAATTATTGATACTGGTAGATTAGCCATATCAGAATTAGAACTAGATTTACTCATCAACAATATTGATAGATGGTGTAATTTAGCACCAAAAATCCTAGAGGATACAACCACAGAAACAGGAGTACCCTTCATCACTCTGCAACAAACTGCTGTACCCTATCCTTTAGTAGGAGTAATTAGCCCCTGGAATTTTCCCTTACTCCTAGCCATGATTAATACCATCCCTGCTTTACTTGCAGGATGTGCAGTCATTGTCAAACCTAGTGAAATCGCTCCCCGTTTCGTTGCACCCCTAGTTAACTCCCTAAGTCAGATACCTCACCTCAAGGATGTGCTGAATTTTGTGGAAGGAGCGGGAGAAACCGGAGCCGATTTAATTGATAATGTCGATATGGTTTGCTTTACAGGTAGAATTGCTACAGGCAAGAAAGTTGCCCAAGCTGCCGCCAAACGTTTTATCCCAGCTTGTTTAGAATTAGCAGCCAAAAATCCAGCCATCGTTTTAGAATCAGCAGACTTAGAATTAGCAGCATCAGCGATTGTTTGGGGTGCAGTCTTTAATAGTGGACAATCTTGCTCTGCGATCGCCAGAATTTATGTGGCTCAGTCCATATTAGAAGAATTTATCGCCAAGTTAGTCACCAAGGCAAAACGTTTACAACTTGCCTACCCTAACCTTGAAAGTGGGGATATTGGACCCATCATCTCAGAAAAACAAGCCGCAATTATCAGCGATCATCTCCTCGATGCGCGAGATTTAGGAGCAGTCTTACATTGTGGGGGAGAAATTGAAGATTACGGGGGTGCTTGGTGGTGTCGTCCCACGGTTCTATCTCAAGTCAATCATGACATGAAAGTGATGACAGAGGAAACCTTCGCACCTATCCTACCCGTAATGGCATTTTCTGACATCTCCCAAGGTATAGAATTAGCAAACGATAGTATCTATGGGTTAAGTGCAGCTATCTTTGCAGGTTCCGATACACAAGCATTAGAAGTTGCCCAACAAATCAACGCAGGTGCAATTAGTATTAATGATGCAGCATTAACAACCCTAATTCACGAAGGCGAAAATAATGCTTTTAATTTTTCCGGTATGGGTAATTCTGCCACAGGTGCTGCTGGATTAACACGATTCTTACGGAAAAAAGCATTTTTAGTCAAAAATCAACCAATTAACGACCCTTGGTGGTTTAATAATTTGAGTTGTTAGCACCATAAAATATCAAGTAAATTAAATTTCTTCCCCATTCCCTAATCCATGTCAAAATCTGAAAAAATTAACTTCTCCACACCTAGCGGTTTTCCAGAATTTCTCCCTGGAGAAAAACGCTTAGAAGTATATTTACTCGATATTATCCGCAAAGTATATGAAAGCTACGGTTTTACCCCCATCGAAACCCCTGCTATTGAGCGACTAGAGGTTCTCCAAGCTAAGGGCAATCAAGGAGATAATATTATCTATGAAATTCACCCTATCTTACCACCCAATCGCCAAGCAGAAAAAGACAAAGCTGGGGAAACGGGTTCCGAAGCAAGAGCTTTAAAATTTGACCAAACTGTTCCCCTCGCTGCATATATTGCCCGTCATTTAAATGATTTGACTTTCCCCTTTGCCCGCTATCAAATGGATGTTGTCTTTAGAGGAGAACGAGCTAAAGATGGACGTTTTCGTCAATTTCGCCAATGTGATATTGATGTGATTAGCAGAAAAGAATTGAGCTTATTATATGATGCTCAAATGCCAGCAATTATCACAGAAATCTTTGAAAAAATTAATATTGGTGATTTTCTCGTCCGCATAAATAATCGTAAAATTCTCACCGGATTTTTTCAATCTGTAGGTGTTGCCGAAAATAAAATCAAAACTTGCATTAGCATCATTGATAACCTGGAAAAAATTGGAGAAGCCAAAGTTAAGCAGGAATTAGACAAAGAGGAAATTGATTCAGAAGCTACAGAGAAAATCATCGAATTTATTCATATCAAGGGTTCTGTAGATCAGGTATTAGAAAAACTGCAATATCTCAGCCAAACTTTACCAGATGCCGAAAAATTCCAACTTGGAGTCACCGAATTACAAACTGTCATTTCCGGTGTGAGAAATTTAGGTGTCGCCGAAAATCGCTTCTGTATAGATTTATCTATTGCCCGTGGTTTAGACTACTATACAGGTACAGTTTATGAAACTACATTAATTGGACATGAAGCCTTAGGAAGCATCTGTTCTGGTGGAAGATATGAGGAATTAGTCGGTGTATTTTTAGGAGAAAAAATGCCCGGTGTTGGTATCTCTATCGGTTTAACTCGTTTAATTAGTCGTCTCCTAAAAGCAGGTATTTTAAATCAACTTTCGCCAACTCCTACCCAAGTGATGGTGATGAATATGCAAGCTGATTTAATTCCCCTCTACCTCAATATTTCTCAACAATTACGCCAAGCAGGATTGAATGTAGTGACTGCTTTTGAACAACGTCCTCTAGGGAAACAATTTCAGTTAGCAGAGAAACAAGGTATCCCCATCTGTGTAATTATTGGTGCTGAGGAAGCCGCAAATCAAAAAGCATCTATCAAAGACTTACGTAGTCGAGAACAAATAGAAGTTACTGTAGATGATTTAGCAACAGCAATTCACCAGCGCTTATTTAAAGATTAAGATGTAGAGATGAGATAAATTTGAAATCACAACCCAAGGAAAATCTCAGTAGAGACGTTATGCTATAACGTCTTGTTTTTTGTAAGTTTTCAGAATTAAGACGATTTTTCCCTGGTTTCCTGACGACGATTACAATAGACAACTAAACCTATAAATAAAACTATACCAAAGAAATATTTAAAAATTCCCGGAATCACCGGATTAGGTGAGATAAAACCTTCAATAATTCCGGCAATAACTAACATTGGAATAATCCCACAGACAAGTTGCATTGCTTGCGACGCATATAATTTGAGAGCATCAACTCGGCGATATTTTCCGGGGAAAACTAATCCTTTGGCAATTAAAAAACCACCTCCACCAGCAAAAAAAATTGCCGGCAATTCTAAGGAACCATGGGGAAATACAAATGCCCAAAAAGGGTAAGCCAGATTATTTTGAGCCACTAAAGTACCAATTGCACCAATTAATAGCCCATTAAAAATTAATAAAAAAACTGTCGATAATCCAGCCGTAATTCCTCCAGCCACCGCAGTTAAAGAAACCGAAATATTATTAGTCATAATATTACTAGATGCCAAAGGTTCAACCCCAACTATTGAACCCATCCACAATTCATGGTCATCTCTAACCTTGGAAATCAAATGTTCTGGTACAATCAAAGACATAAAAGTTGGATCTTGCCATGCGTACCACCAAGCAATTACCGCTCCTAGGAGAAACAAGGCTGTAGACAACGCTGTGTATAGAAAAGTTTGTCGAATCACCCTAGGTAAACCCCACAAGTAAAAATGCTTAACAGCTTGCCATTCTTGTCTTCGGGAACCCTGGTATATTTGCCCATAGGCGCGAGTAGTTAGAGATTGTAGATTTTGAGACAATGTGTTACTAATTTCCTGGGTGCGACTACGGGCTAAATCTGCGGTAACGGAGCGATACAAACTAGCCAATTCACGTATTTCGATGGCATTTAGGGACTTGAGACCTTTTTTTTCTACTTTTTGTAGTAAGGTATCTAAACGCTGCCAATTTGGCTCTCGACGGGCAATCCAACGTTGAATATTCATAAATTTTGGGAATACTTATATTTGAGTTACTTTAAGATAACCTCAAAATCACTACTGTATCGACACGGAGAACTTACCGATATGTCTAGTAACTTAGGAAGCGGCGGTTTTATGGAACCACTAAGTATTGGGAATGTGGTGACAGCTGCATTACGCTTATACCGTTCCCACTTCAAGCAGTATTTAGGTTTAGCTTGTCAAGGGTTATTGTGGGCGATGGTTCCTGTATATGGCTGGGCAAAAGGACATATGCTTTATGGTGTAATTGCTCGTATGGCATATGGCGAATTAGTTAATCAACCGGAAACAGTGGGGATGGTAAAAAGTCAGTTAAGACCAAGACTATGGAGTTTTTTCTTAACACAATTACTCATGGGTTTAACTTTGTTCGGGGTGAATTTTGGTATTGGTATTATCCAGCAAATTCTAATTGTATCGATTGGTTTATTAGCGAAAGATTCTCCGATAGTTTTTGGATTAGTTTCTCTAATTATTCAGTTAGTTGGGATGGTGGGATATCTGTGGTTTTATTCTCGAATTTTTATCCCTGAATTACCTGTCGGTGTGGAAGATATGTTGGATGCGGGGCAGGCGATCGCCCGCAGTTGGGAGTTAACAAAAGGTCATGTTTGGCGGATTCAGGCAATTATTGTAGTCGCATCTTTAATTACTTTACCTTTGATGGTCATTGCGATGATTCCTCTGTTTATTGCCTTTACCTCATTTTTTGTCATCTTTGTACCTAATATCAATAATGTTAATTCCACTCCCAGTGAAGCTGCAATGGCAACCTTTTTTATAAGTTTAGGGATTGGCATCATTTTGATTTTGTTTGCTAGTATGCTAATTAGTCCTTTTTGGCAAGCCATCAAAGCTGTTATCTATTTTGATTTAAGAAGTCGTCGAGAAGGGTTAGGTTTGAAATTACGTGATTATGAAGTCTAGAAACGGATAATTCCCTTGGTTAAAGATTCTGGTGATAATACACAGCATTTAACCCTGTACAAAAAATCACGAATCAGACATCATCCTTGCGTAGCTTTTAATTATGATTACTGACCAGCTAATCACGGAGAATAATCAAATATTATAACTTGCTCCTGGTACATTTTTTATATAGTAGTTTGGTTTATGTAATATTTTTTCATCTACTATCAAAAATCAACATAATCTCATGCATATTTTCAATAAAATTAAATACCGAACTCCTGAAAGTGTTGAGTTAGAATTTGTCCTGGCTGGTATTGGTAGCCGTTCCTGGGCACTGATTATTGATTATCAGATTCTGGGAATCATTTTAATCGGGTTTTTGATAGTTTGGTCAACGGTTTCTCTCCAGTTAATTGACTGGTTGGGTGGTTTTGTTAAAGGAGATAAAATTGCCAATTGGTTAACAGCGATTTTTATTCTCATTTACTACTCTGTTTATAGTGGATATTTTGTTTTTTTTGAAACGATTTGGCAAGGACAAACACCTGGTAAACGGATTGCGAAAATTCGGGTAATTCGAGATAATGGTAGACCTGTGAGTTTGTTGCAGTCAGGACTACGTGCCCTTCTCCGACCAATTGATGACACCCTATTTTTAGGAGCATTTTTTATTGCTTTTAGTCGTCGAGAAAAGCGTTTAGGTGATTGGGTAGCTGGAACAGTTGTGATTCAATCTCAAGCAGCCAAAAAACCAACTAGACTGCAAATTTCTGAGTCATCCCAAGCCATCGCCGAGGAATTATCACAAACTAGTGATTTATCTACCTTGTTACCCGATGATTTCGCCGTTGTGCGAGAATATTTACTGAGACGGGAAGGAATGTCAGCAAAGGCAAGAAGCTCTGTTGCTAAAAAATTAAGTAGCCAATTGAAGGCAATTTTGCATTTAGAAAATTTTCCCTCATCTATAAACCATGATATTTTTTTAGAAGCGATTTATTTGGCATATCAAAATCACAAATAGTTAATTATTATAGATTCTGCAAACTTAATATGAGATATTGGTGAAAATGTTGTGGCAGGAGAATTATCTCTCTTTTTCCTGATTGCCCATGAATAATCCCTCTCTTATACTGTAGTTTGCTGCATACGTGGCGATAGGCGATCATCAGCAAGGAAGCTTAATCATAGTGGCTCATACTTTTATCCTAGAACCAGGACGGTGGATACTACAAGGCAGTTGGTTAGAACGGGATGGAATGCCAATTAGTGTCAAAGGTTTAGTTTTGGTTGCTTGGCATCGAGATAATTGGTTCACTATGATTACAAAACTCATATTTCCTGGCGATCGCCCAGAAATTGCCCTACAGTACAAAGGTCGTCTGGATAATGGCAAGCGACAATATACATTTTTATTGCAAAATAATCTCCTAGGACAGGCAGAAGGGGAAGGTTGGGTAGGTTTAGATACGATTGTGCAACGCTACTGGGTACTGAGCGATCGCCAACGTCGTAGTGGTTTTGAAACTCTACACCGTATCAGTGATGATACTTATTACCTCACTAGTGGAATTATGGCGGGTCATTACCTTATCAGTACCATGGAAGGTAATCTGGAACGACAAGCTGTTCAGTAGGGAGTAGCAAGATTAATTCAGCAATGGAAGCTCTCACCGCTTTGCATCTGCAAAATGAGTGAAACCTATATACTGCACAGATTTTGAACTTTGCACTTGAAAATTTTGAATTCCCCATACTGGTACTAGTACTCCCTTTTAGGATAAGATTTGTATCGAAATTCCAGACGTGAGAAAGCATGGCGCAACTAGAGCAATTACTGAGAATGGCAGAAGATGAACTGACAGAGTACAGCACCGATGCTCGCAAAATTGAAAAACTGCGCCGTAAGATTAGTCTGGCAATTCCCCTTGTGCAACAAAGACAACTCAAGGCAGAATTATTACAGATAATGCCATCTGACCAGATGAGCAAAATAGTTGAAGAACAAAGACAAACTGTGGCTCTGCCATTCTGGGGAATAGCTGGTTTAGGTTTACTATTAGGTATTTCTCTCAATCAACCTGTGGGAATTGTGGCATCCGTCATCAGTACTGTTGTTGCCATTAGAATTCAAAAGTGGGGCTGGCAGTTACAAGCAAAACGCTTACTTTTACAGACTTTTGAAGACATTGAAGCCCGTATTAGCCAACCTAATAGCTAAATTGGCGATGATAGGCGATTGAGCTACGCTCCGCTAAAGCAATAGAACTCCGTTCCGCTACGCGATCGCTCTGTACAGTCACTTATAAGGTATAATTATATAAAATTTTACAAAAATTTCTCTATTTTTTTGCCTAATAGGGGCATTCGTTGTGCTATCCTGTTTATTGAGAGTTAATTCGGCGACGGCGTTTGTTATTGATAGGCTTTTTCCTCTTAGTCTTCACAGACTTTTCTCCGAAATCTAAATCTCTACAAACTTATGATTTTGGAGACTTTATATGTCAATTTATGTAGGCAACCTTTCTTACCAAGTTACTGAAGAAAGTTTGAATGCAGTTTTTGCAGAATACGGCACCGTAAAACGAGTTCAGTTACCTACTGACCGTGAAACAGGTCGTTTACGCGGTTTTGGTTTTGTAGAAATGGGTACAGAAGCTGAAGAAGCTGCTGCCATTGAAGCTCTTGATGGTGCTGAATGGATGGGTCGTGACCTTAAAGTTAATAAAGCAAAACCCAAGGAAGACAGAGGTTCCTTCGGTGGTAATAGAGGTAATAACAGATTCGGTGGTGGAAACCGCTACTAAGATTCATCTCTAAAAATAGCTGTTTTCAGCTAACCTCACTAGTCTAAAAAATTTACTGGATTTAGTAGCGGCTCAGGCAAGAATGCTTGAGCCTTTTTAATGTCACATTCAAATCAACATTTTGCCAGGGAATTTGTGAGTAAATTTTGATTTTGTGTCCTCCAGAAATTGAGCATTTTTTGACCGACTTCTTGAGGATGGAAGTAATGGAAAAAGTGATATCCTCCAGGACATTCCCAAAGGGTATCTTGGGGTTTAAACCAGTTTGTCCAATCATGGAGGGTGGGGGAACTGACTACAGGGTCAGTTTTACTACCACAAACGAGTAATGGCATGGAAACCCCTCCTTTGGGGAGATGAATGAGTCGAAACAGGGAATGTTGACAGGGTGAAAGTTCTAAGTCGCGTTTGAGAGCAATGGAGAGGGTTTCAATGGTGTAGGGACGATTATTACCAAAGAGACTGCGAACATTATTTGCCAAAATTTGCTCCTGACTGGTGGTAAAAATTTGGCGTTGGGTGTAGTAGTGTGCTTGCCAGGTATTTGCTGGTTGGGAGGCAACTGCGAGGAGGGAGAGCGATCGCACCATTTCGGGGTAACGACGGGCAAATAGGAGGGCGATCGCCCCACTAATTCCATGTCCTGCTAAATGCACGGGTTGGGGGGATGATTTTAAGAAGTCGTGTAACAAATCGACAGCTTGATATATGGAACTAGCCTCATCTTCTGATTGTATATATTCCCAATGGGCAACGGTCTGTTTTGTGGATAAATATCTCAGTAAAGGTAAATCAAAACGTTTCAAACTTGGGCTAGCGGTTAACCAGAGAACATCAAAATTAGACATGATTTTTTAAGGGGAAAGGGGGAAAGGGAAAGGGAAAACCATTCCCTGATAGTTGTAGTTATGACGTATCCCTGCACTAAGAGAAGCGTCTATAAGATTGGCGTTATGGAATGGGAATCTGGAATCACAATTTCTCGTAAACACGTTCTAGTGAAACTAGAATTTCCCCTGTAAATTTTCCACCGCAACTTCTATATAAATCAGAGTTGACTAAATACCGAATTCTCTTTTCAACTGAGATACCCAAGCTTTAATCCGAGTATCAGTTAAATCAGATTGATTATCTTCATCGAGAGCCAAACCACAGAATTTACCATCTCTGACAGCTTTCGACTCACTAAAATCATAACCATCGGTGGAAGTATAACCAATCGTTTTACCACCCTGGGCAGCAATTTTTTCTTCTAAAATTCCCATTGCATCTTGGAAGTTATCACCATAACCTATTTGATCACCAGTGCCAAAATAGGCAACAGTTTTACCACTAAAATCCACATCATCTAGCTCTTGGTATAGTCCCTCCCAATCACTTTGTAGCTCACCAATATTCCAGGTAGGACAACCAATAATTAAATATTCATATTCTGCAAAGTCACTAGTCTCCGCTTGACAAACATCCACTAAGGTGACAATATCTCCACCAAACTCTTTCTGAATAATTTCCGCCACAGATTCAGTTTTACCTGTAGTTGTACCGTAAAATAGACCAATATTTTTTGACATTTTTCCTCCTGAAAATTGCGATTTGTTGCCTGTAGGTAAATTTCGGGATTTCTCTAGTGGTAATGACTATAAAAACTGTAATAATGGCCCACCTTGACTAATTAATAAGAAGGCAAACAATGCACCTCCACAACCACCAATTGTCCAAGCACTGGTGAACTCACTCCAAGCTTTTGTGGATTTCATATTGTCTGGCAATTCACTCTGAGGATTTTTTCCTGAAAAAGCCACACTACCGTAGATAAATAAACAAATTTCAAATAGGGCGATCGCTCCTGCCCAGAATACTATCAAACCTGTATGGGCTACGTACGCCCCTAATAATCGCCCTGAAAGGTTAGTTAAGCGAGCATTTCCTGACCACCAGGGTATGGACTCTAGTTTTTGCGCTGCCATGGTTGTCATAGCTTGACCTCTAAGTCACAAATAAATTTAGCTTATTGAGTTTATATCTCAATTACTTGCAAAAACATCCTAGCAGAATAATTGATAGTATTTCTCATTATTTTTAGATTAATTTTTGTAAATCTTGTTAGCTATGGGCTGAAAAGTGCCTAAATACAGTGTTTTTACTGTGTAGATATCATCTGAGGGGAGAGATACTACTAAAATTATGCTATAAAATCTCAATAAGCTTGTGATACACTAGCTACTACTCATACAATCGCAATAAACCTTCTGCGCCAATCGAAGGTTAGGCTGAACCCGTCTCACTGCACTTTGGGATAGCATGGCTAGGGGTTCAGCTTTTTCCTATAATTTTATCTATACAGATTCCTAATAAGTAAAATAAGAACTAAAAATAACTGTTCTCCCGTACCTCTACCCCAAAAGCAAAGAGGATTGAGGTAATAAAAGTTTTGGGTATCTAAATAAAATCACTTAATTAAATTGAGATAAATCCCTTGGTGAGTAGGTAATTTCCATGGGAATTATCGTAGTCAGGAAATAGATAGGGAAATTAGATTTTTTGTTGTCAAATTCAGCAAAATATAGCTTTAGTTAGGTTTGAGCATTGCTTACCCCTAGGGAAATATGTGCTGATAACAGAGAAAAATGTTTGCTGAGGTAAATTGGGGATGATAACTGGAACTAGCTTGGAGAAAGTACACATACTAACCTATTGTAAGCAACGGTTTCTTGAGTACATTCCTAATAGATAGATATAGATAATTTTGATGGGATGAGAGACTGAAATGTAAATATTTTTTCGTATTACTACCAACAGCTAAGGTGATTCTTAATTTACTATTTTGATTTTGCAAGTATACCCGACCCATGGCCAAATTCTCTTTGTGTTTGGGTTGTGAGTCACACCTGATGTGATTTCTTAATTACGTTAGAGTCGCTCATTACTCATTACTCATGAGTCATAAAAAAACTAATTACAAGTTCCCTACCTTAGCTGTGGAAAACAGGAGAAAAGAATGCAGAAAGGCTTTGCGACAATTGACGGGAATGAAGCGGTAGCCAGGGTTGCTTACCGTTTGAGTGAGGTAATTGCGATTTACCCGATTACTCCTTCCTCAGCAATGAGTGAATGGACAGATACTTGGTCAGCAGATGGACGTAAAAACCTCTGGGGAACGGTTCCCAGTGTAGTGGAAATGCAAAGTGAGGGAGGGGCGATCGCCTCCGTGCATGGTGCAATTCAAACGGGTTCCCTGACAACTACCTTTACTTCCTCCCAGGGTTTGTTATTAATGATACCGAACCTCTACAAAATAGCCGGGGAATTAACTAGTACGGTCGTTCATGTTGCTGCCCGCGCGTTGGCAACCCATGCTCTATCGATTTTTGGCGATCACAGTGATGTCATGGCAGCTAGGGGTACAGGTTTCGCCCTGCTGTGTTCAGCTTCTGTTCAGGAGGCACAGGATTTTGCCCTAATTGCTCAAGCTGCCACCCTGAAGTCACGGGTGTCCTTTATGCATTTCTTCGATGGGTTCCGCACTTCCCACGAGGTGCAGAAGGTGGAATTACTATCTGATGAGGATTTGCGGGCATTAATTGATGATAAATTGGTGGGAAATCACCGCGATCGCGCTCTGACTCCTGACAACCCTGTAATTCGGGGAACGGCACAGAACCCGGATGTATATTTTCAGGCAAGGGAAGGGGCAAATACGTACTATAATCAATGCCCAGAAATAGTCCAACAGGTGATGGATGAGTTCGGGAAACAGACAGGTAGACATTACCGTATCTATGAATACCATGGCGCACCCGATGCGGAGCGGGTAATTGTGATCATGGGTTCCGGTGCGGAGACGGTACACGAGACGGTGGATTACTTGAATGCTCAGGGTGAAAAACTGGGAGTTTTGAAGGTGAGGTTATTCCGTCCCTTTGATGTCCACAAATTGATTGCGGAGTTACCAGAAACTACTAGGGCGATCGCGGTTTTGGATCGTACCAAGGAGCCGGGAAGTGCAGGTGAGCCTTTATACCTGGATGTGGTGACAGCAATCCATGAATCACCCACCTCTTTACGTCCAGTCATTGTCGGTGGTAGATATGGTCTGTCTTCCAAGGAGTTTACCCCGGCGATGGTGCGGGCGGTGTTTGAAAATTTGGCTCAGGAGCATCCGAAAAACCACTTTACTGTGGGTATCCAGGATGACATCACCCATACTTCCTTGCCCTATGATGCGGGATTCTCGACGGAAGCTGATACCGTTGTCAGAGCCATGTTTTTTGGTTTGGGTTCCGACGGTACGGTGGGAGCAAATAAGAACTCCATTAAGATTATCGGTGAGGAAACTGATAATTATGCCCAGGGATATTTTGTCTACGACTCGAAAAAGTCGGGTTCGATGACGGTTTCTCACCTGCGGTTCGGTTCCCAACCAATTCGCTCGACCTACCTAATTAATCAAGCTAATTTTATCGGTTGCCATCAGTGGACGTTTTTGGAACGGGTGGATGTACTGAGTGGAGCGGTGACAGGAGCAACTCTATTAGTAAATAGTCCCTACGGTGCAGAAACTGTCTGGGAGAAGCTACCCAGGGATGTTCAGGAAGAGATTATCAGTAAAAAATTAAAGTTTTATGTGATTAATGCTTCCCAAGTTGCCAAAAATAGCGGTATGGGGGGACGGATTAACACCATTATGCAGGTATGTTTCTTTGCTTTAGCTGGGGTGTTACCTCAAGATGAGGCGATCGCCAAGATTAAGCAAGCAATTGAAAAAACCTATGGGAAAAAGGGTGCGGATGTGGTGCAGAAAAATATCCAAGCGGTGGATAATACCCTGGAGAATCTGCACAAGGTGGATATTCCCAGCACGGTGACTAGTAAAATCAGCAAATCTGCTTTAGTTGCGGAGCATGCACCCTCCTTTGTCCGGGATGTTCTGGGTAAAATGATGGCGTGGCAGGGTGATGACTTACCTGTGAGTGCATTACCTGTGGATGGAACTTTTCCCACGGGAACGGCAAAATGGGAGAAACGCAATATCGCTGAGGAAATTCCTGGATGGAATACAGATATCTGCGTACAGTGTAGTAAATGTGTGATGGTCTGTCCCCATGGAGCAATTCGTAGTAATATCTATCCAGAGGGAGAGTTACAAACTGCCCCACCTAGTTTTAAGTCGATTCTTGCCAAAGATAAGGATTTTCGCGGACAATATTTTACTATCCAAGTTGCACCAGAAGATTGTACCGGATGTGGTGTCTGTGTAGATGTTTGCCCTGCCCAGGATAAAACCCAACCAGGGAAAAAAGCCATTAATTTACAGCCTCAGTTACCTTTGCGGGAGCAGGAGCGAGAAAACTGGAATTTCTTCCTGAATTTACCCCATCCCGACAGAACCAAGCTAAAAATTAACCAAATTCGCCAGCAACAACTTCTCGAACCCCTGTTTGAATTTTCCGGTGCTTGTGCAGGTTGTGGAGAAACACCCTACTTAAAATTACTTTCCCAATTGTTCGGCGATCGCGCTTTAATTGCTAACGCCACAGGATGCTCCTCTATTTATGGGGGAAATTTACCCACTACCCCCTGGACTACTAATTCTCAGGGAAAAGGTCCCGCCTGGTCAAATAGTCTGTTTGAAGATAACGCAGAATTTGGTTTCGGGTTCCGCTTATCTATAGATAAACAAGCCGAATATGCGGCAGAATTACTGCAAGAATTGGGAAATCGGGAAGAATTCCGGGAATTATCCCAAGCAATCTTAAACGCAGAGCAAAAAACAGAAGCAGATATCCACGCACAACGCCAACGGGTTGCACAATTAAAGGAATTACTCCAGCAACACCACATCTCAAACAATCTTCTATCCTTAGCAGATTACCTAGTGAAAAAGAGTGTCTGGATTGTCGGGGGTGATGGTTGGGCTTATGATATCGATTTTGGTGGCTTAGATCATATCCTGGCAAGTGGTCGCAATGTTAACGTCCTAGTTATGGATACAGAAGTATATTCCAATACAGGCGGACAGTCATCCAAAGCCACTCCTCTAGGGGCGATCGCCAAGTTTGCAGCCAGTGGAAAACCCGCCGCTAAAAAGGATTTAGGCTTGATTGCCATGAGCTACGGAAACATCTATGTAGCTAGTGTCGCCATGGGTGCTAAAGATGACCAAACCTTGAAAGCATTCTTAGAAGCAGAAGCCTATGATGGTCCATCCCTAATCATTGCCTATAGTCACTGTATAGCCCACGGGATTAACATGACAACGGGAATGACTCACCAAAAATCCCTTGTCGAATCCGGTAGATGGTTACTCTATCGTCATAATCCCACCCTGCGACAACAGGGTAAAAATCCCCTGCAATTGGATATGCGTCCCCCCCAGCAGTCAGTGGAACAGTCAATGTATCAAGAAAACCGCTTCAAAATGTTGACGAAGAGTAAACCCAAACTTGCCAAAGCATTACTCCAACAAGCACAAGCAGCAGTTAATGAACGCTGGCAAATGTACGAATATCTCGCATCCCGTGTCATGAGTAAGGAGGAATGAGGAATGAGTAATGAGGAATGAGTAAGGAGTAATGATACTAAGTTCCTATTGGAGGTAGTCGTCTCTGTACTGTCATTGCGATCGCGGGGAACTAATCCCATTATCCTGAACCTACCACAACAGCACCCAACTTGGTATTAATGGCGATAGAGCTACGCTCCACCGAAGCGGCGATAGGCTATCATTTACCTTTCCTCACAAATCATCCCCCGACTTTCGGCAATTTTGTTAAGAAATATATGGGCTATATTGCTTGTGGGGTAAGGATTTGGTAGCTTTATACATGGAAATTGTATCGAGAAATCGACACCACTCCCCCGAACCTTGAAAACCGCATAACTTCGTTGACTGGTGTCGATGCCTTACGCATCAAGGTTTCCAGGCTGCAAAATCGACTATTTTTTGAGAAATTTTTACAGATTTTTCGAGTGGTGTCGATTGGGGTATCTCAAACCCTCTCACAGCAAGGCTTCCAAAAGTGAACTCTTTACAAACTATTCCCCTTCACCGGGGACGGAAACACGGAAAGAGCGATTAAAAGCACTGTGGAACTTTACAAACTATTCCCCTTCACCGGGGACGGAAACGATTTGACGGCAACCTTTGTTTTCCCATTTATGCACCTCATCTTTACAAACTATTCCCCTTCACCGGGGACGGAAACCAGAGAAATAGCAAATTCCACAATCCCTCCACCACAGCTTTACAAACTATTCCCCTTCACCGGGGACGGAAACTGTAGTTCTTGCTCCTCTTCCGTCGAGAGAGAAGAGGCTTTACAAACTATTCCCCTTCACCGGGGACGGAAACTTCAATGAGAGCCTCAACGACAGATGCTGCCGCCGCTACGACTTTACAAACTATTCCCCTTCACCGGGGACGGAAACTAACTGTTGTCCAGCGGCCGTCATCCGAGATGGTGCTTTACAAACTATTCCCCTTCACCGGGGACGGAAACGGGTCGCTGCTGGTGAGCAGCGTGCCACCCGCCCCGGTCTTTACAAACTATTCCCCTTCACCGGGGACGGAAACGTTTTGAGAATTTCCTTTGCCTAGTTGGGCAATTCTTTACAAACTATTCCCCTTCACCGGGGACGGAAACTGGCTGGCAGAGAATTTTTTGAAGTATTCAACAACACTTTACAAACTATTCCCCTTCACCGGGGACGGAAACCAAAGACAAAGCAGAACTAACAGAAACAAAAAGAACACTTTACAAACTATTCCCCTTCACCGGGGACGGAAACCTTGAAAACAAACGATAGAGGTTTCCTCGTTTGGTTCCTTTACAAACTATTCCCCTTCACCGGGGACGGAAACTCCCAGGTGCAGTGGGTTGCTCTCAATCTTTCGACTTTACAAACTATTCCCCTTCACCGGGGACGGAAACCCATAGGTGCCATTCGGACGCTGGGGATTGGTGAATTGCCTTTACAAACTATTCCCCTTCACCGGGGACGGAAACGCTAGGTAACCCAAATTGAAGATGTCACTTTACCCAGGTAATGGCACTAAAGTGGAAGCACTTTATGGCACTAAAAAAGCTTGAAAAGCTGATGATTACGTTGCGCGAAAGAGGCGATTCTGAGAATAATGGAAGCAGTAGATGGCACAAAGTATAAAAATAGGACGACTAAAATGGCACAAAGTATGTAAAAGACAGACAAACAGATGAAACCTTTGTATAGAGATGGTTTCAGGGCGAATAGTCATAGGATATTTAGACAATTAGATTTGATTGCATTCTCAAAAACGACGTAAAAATGACATAAAAGCTAGTACATAGGAACTTTTGAACTACTATTTGATAGTACGAAATCGTGAGAAAATGTAAAATTTAATAGACAATATAGTATAAAATAACACTGTATTTAAAAACGCTGAATAATAGTCCAGACAATAGCTTGAGCAATTATAAGCCGGATTTTGTGGAAGCACTTCGTGGCACTAAGTAGAAAAAAATTCATAGTTCTTAAATTTTGAAAGCAAAAAATTTAGATTGAATAGAAGTATGCAATGAAGTAAACATTGCGTACCGGAGTAGCAATGCTGACAGAATCTGAGTTAGAAGAGTGGTCTGCATCACTCGATTTATCATCAGCGCAGTATACAATAATTCAGTCGATACGTAGTTCTCCACCATCAAGACGGGTGAGGGGAAATGCTGGAAACGTAGTCGGTCGATATCCAAGCAAAAAAATGGGTGTGGTGATTCAATTTGAGAGTCATCACAATGAGCTAGCGCGAATATATGAGATGGAATATGACCCAGATGTATTGGAATATTACGACCAGCCACCAAAAATAAAGTTGCAATACACTTGTTTAAATGGACGACGAATAGGAGTACTGCATACAGCAGACTTTTTTGTAATTAGGAGTAAAAGTGCAGGTTGGGAAGAATGTAAAACAGCATCAGAGCTATCAGCTTTAGCATCAAAAATGCCGAATCGCTATCAATTAGATAGTAATGGAAAATGGCGATGTCCCCCCGGAGAGGAGTTTGCTTTAAATTTAGGGTTATATTATGTTGTTCGCTCCGACAAAGAAATAAATTGGAAGAAGCAAAGAAATATCTATTTTTTATCTGACTATTTATCGATTAATCTCGAAGTACCAAGAGAAGATATAGTAAAAATAATCAAAATAATTTCCATATTTCCAGGAATAAAATTATCAGAATTATTAGAAAAAGGTATTAATCCAGACTACATATACAAATTAATTGCAGACCAGACGGTATATGTTGATTTAGATTCATTTTCCCTGAGTACAGAGTTAGAAAGAATTAGTGTATTTGTAAATAAAGAAACGGCTGAAGCACTAGATATATCAAGAAATGATATAGCTTGGAGTCCAAGAAAATTTCTAGACCTAAGTCATGTTGGAGCAATTGGAAAATGGGATGGACAGATATGGCATGTAATAAATGTAGGAGAAAAAAGTATCTCATTACTGTCAGAATCTTCACAAATAATCTCATTACCAAATCAGGAATGGAGAAGGTTAATAGAGCAAGATAAGTTTCAAGCAATCAGTAATACTCAAAATTCTCAAGATATACAAGAATTTTTCAAATGTTCATCAGTTGAAGATTGTATAGAAGCGTCGAGGCGTTATTCAATTATATCTGGTTATTTACAAGGTGAAAAAGCAGATTTTACAGAAGTACCAAGAAGAACATTCTACCGATGGGTAAGAAAGTGGCTTGAGGCGGATAAGCAATACGGTTGTGGATATTTAGGATTATTGCCAAAGCACAAAAATCAAACAGCCAACCAAGGAAAACTACCAGTTCAAACACAAAAACTAATTGATGAGTTTATCGAAAATGATTATCTGAATGTCAAGCAGAAAGGTAAATATGCAACATATTGTAGTTTACGCCAAACCTGTATTGATAAAGGATTGATACCTCCAAGCTATAAAACATTTTTAAAAAACTTGAAAAAAATACCACAGTTTGAAACAAAATTACATAGACAAGGGAAACGCATAGCCTATAAAAATGAATGTTTTTATTGGGAACTAGAGCTAACAACGCCAAGGCACGGTGATAGACCATTTGAAATTTGCCATATAGACCATACAGAATTGGACATTGAACTAGTAAGCTCTTACTCAAAAGTCAATCTAGGTCGTCCTTGGCTAACATTTTTGATAGATGCTTACTCCAGAAGAATATTAGCAATTTATTTAACATTTGACCCACCTTCTTACCGCAGTTGCATGATGGTGATGAGGGAATGCGTCCGTCGCTATGGACGTTTCCCATCCACTTTAGTAGTAGATGGTGGAAAAGAATTTGAAAGTATCTATTTTGAAACATTGCTCGCAGCCTATACTTGTACTAAAAAAACTCGCCCACAAGCAAAACCAAGGTTTGGGAGTGTATGTGAAAGGATTTTTGGTACAGCAAACACAATGCTAATCCATAACCTTCAAGGAAATACACAAATTACTCGTAACCCTAGAGGTGTAACTAAAAGTGTAAATCCAAAAAACTTAGCAATTTGGACACTAGGTAGTTTATACCAAAACCTATATGATTGGGCTTATGAGTTTTACGACAATAAAGAACATCCAGCACTAAGCCAAAGCCCTCGCTCAATGTTTGAGGATGGATTTTTAAGAACGGGATTACGCAGCCATAAAGTAATTAAATATGATGGCAATTTTAAAATATTTACTTTACCAACAACGCCAAAGGGAACTGCAAAAGTAATCCCTAATAATGGAATTAAGATTAATAATATTTATTATTGGCACAATATTTTTCGCCATCCAGAAATAGAAAAAACTCAAGTACCTGTGCGCTACGACCCTTATGATATGGGAGTTGCTTATGCTTATGTTGACAATCAATGGGTAACTTGTATTTCACAGCATTACAGTAGTTTAGTTGGACATTCAGAAAGGGAAATTAGAATTGCATCTGAGGAAATACGCCAGCGTCATAGTTGTGCAAATAGACAATTTGTCGTTACAGCATCGAGTTTAGCTGAGTTTTTGAATAAGTCAGAACAACAAGAGGTAATCTTACTGCAAAGAATGCAGGATATCGAAGCAAAAGAAATATATGCGACAACTCCAAACAATCAAACTCCAGTTATACAAACAACTATGATTGAGATGCTGGAATTACCAATTCAAGAGCCAGAAGAGAAGGAATTGATTGCAGAAGATATTAAACCATACGAGGAGTTTTGGTAATGCATTCTACCTCAGATATTTCCCAAGAAATACTCACCGCATCAGATAATGAAAAAATTAATTATTTTATCAATTTTACTGTTGTACATAGACTTCTAAAACAAGTCTATGAAGAATTTTTAGATGCAATAAATAATCCTGGAGGTGCGTCATTAATTTTTCTATTCGGTCCAACTGGGGTTGGGAAAACAACTCTAATGGCTCAAGTCATGAAAATTATCTTTGAGCAAAATCAAGCTTTAATGATACAGGATTTGTCATTTCTTCCAATAGCTGGTGTCGAAGCACGTTCTCCAGATACAGGTTCTTTTGATTGGAAAGTTTACTATAAAAGTGTTTTAATTGCTTTAAGCGAACCATTTGCTGATTATAAAACTAGAACGGGTAGTCATCGAGTGTATGGGAATGGTGGCGAGCAAAAAACAGTAAAAGTTAAGCCAAATTTGGTAGATTTAAGAGCAGATGTCGAACATATTTTTCAGCAAAGAAGATTAAAAGTTTTTTTAGTTGACGAAGCACAACGTTTTGCCAAAATTACATCCGGTCACAAACAACAAGACCAAATGGATGCAATTCAATCAATGGCTAGTTTTACTCAAACAAGACACGGGTTATTTGGTACATATGAATTATTACAATTAAGAAATTTAAGCGGTCAGCTTAGTCGCAGAAGTATAGATATACATTTTCCTCGTTATCAAAGTGAGAATCCAGAAGATATCAAAGATTTTCAAAGGGTATTAAAAAGTTTCTCCTTTGCAATGCCTTTACCTGAAACTCCTGATTTAGAAAAACACTGGGATTACTTTTATGAGCGTAGCATTGGCTGTGTGGGAATAGTTAAAGATTGGCTCACACAGTCACTCAGAAAAGCTTTGTCTGAATCATCAAATTGTTTAAGTTACAAGCATTTACAAGCTTATGCACCTGCTGTCTCTAAATCTGTGCGAATGTTAACCGAAGCAATTGAGGGTGAGAATATTTTATCATCTGGGGAAAATCAAGTAGAAAAACTTCGTTCATCTTTAGGCTTAGTAGTTCGTGATAACCAAAATATATCTGTTCGGGATACATCAAGCCATCACAATTTATCTACAAGTGCAGAAACCAAAAACAATCGAAAGAAACGCCGTCCTGGGGAACGAAAAATAAATCGGGATATCGTTGGAGGTGGTGGAAATGCTCTCTGATAATTTCAATTTCCAATCGCCGGATTTTACTCAGCAATTAAACCTACCAAAACGCAGTCATTTATATCCATTACAACCATTATTATTAGGCACACCACTAACTGAAAGTTTTACCAGTTATGTAACACGTTTAGCTGCAATTCACCGAGTACCAACAGGAGTTTTACTAGCTCAAGAATTAGCTCCAACGATTAGTCGTTATCCGGTCAAAAACTCTAATCACTTATCTAATCTATTTTTCCACGCCTTTTTTAGTCAAACAGGTGCATGGAATGGGACTGGAACTATGGCACTTGAACCTGTGTTAGTTTTACAGAAACTGACTCAACAACCAAATTTAAAATATCTCACCCTAATTCATTGGCAGAATGTTTTATCAACTCGGAATTTATTACGTAAATATAAAGCTTGGTGTCCACTATGTTATTCAGAATCTAGCCAGAAAGGAATAATGCTTTATGAACCATTAATTTGGTGCGTGTCCGCAGTGAAAATTTGCCCTATACACAAATATCCCTTGATGAATTACTGTCCAAATTGCGGGCAGCATATTTATCTATTAGCTTGGAACACTAAAAATGGCTTTTGCTGTAGATGTCATTATTGGTTAGGCAGCAGTTGTTCAACTATTGAATTGTACAATGTGAATAGACAAGATATCGAATGGCACTCATTTATTGCACAACAAGTTGGTTTATTAATCGCAAATACTCCTTATTTGATTGAAATTCCCAAACGAGAATTTGTTGCTATTGCTATCGATAAGTGTATTGAAGTTTTAACCAAAGGAAATGCTAAAGCCTTTGCACAAGAAATGTTTTTAAGTTCAACTGTTCCCAGGGATTGGCGTGTTGGTAATGCACTTCCTCAACTCGATAAATTATTACGTGTTTGCTATCGACTATCTATCCCTTTAATTGACATTTATTTAGGTCAGCTAAAATTAGATGCTCCTATATATTTAAAGGAATTACCATTATCCGAACAATACTTTAAAACTAATCGTCCCTTTGATGCACAAATGGTACAGGAATTTTTGGAACAGCATCAAGAATCCTTTCCACCTCAGTCGTTAAAAGAGCTTGCGCTTCAAATTGGCTATGATTCAAGAGATTTGTACAAATACTTTCCTGATTTATGCCATGAGATATCTACTCGCTATAAATTATACAAGCCAAAATCATCGAAACCTCATGTATAATATTTAAGGTCTTTGCTACTTTTATACTTTGCTTTTTTTATGGAAGCACTTGATG